>RAPG01000029.1 GCA_005239165.1 Allopusillimonas ginsengisoli | reverse complement strand
TGTGGGGTAGTTGCCACGGGTTCGCACAGCTTTAGCGCTTCGGCCTTCATACGCATGGTGATCTCTGCATATCGATTGGTCGTCTCCAGATTGACGTGCCCCAACCAACCCCGAATGACATTGACCTCCACCCCAGCTTCGAGCAGGTGAACGGCGGTGGTGTGCCGAAACACGTGGGGCGGTTTTGCACGGTGAGTTCACTGCGGTGGTGGCTGATCAGGCCGTTCTTCTGAAACTCGCTGGCTGCCACCGTGATGCCCACACGGCGTACGCCCAGCATGAGCGCCATGAATTCCTGGGTGACGTGAAAGGTGTCGGTCTGTGCTCGATCCTGGCTCATCAGCAGCCAACGGGCCAGGCGCGGCCCGATCTTGTGAAAGCGCTCGCACGCTGGAGCCAAGGTCTGCTGATGTAGCCGCACCAGCAGGCTGGTCTGTATTACTTGTCGTAGCCGAGGGCTGGCGATGCATTCCTTCCTCAAGGTCTGGGCTTCGATACGCCAGCTCCGTCCTGGCCCCAGCACCAGCGCACGCCAAGGCGGCTTGCCCAGGCCCGGCACCAGCTCAGAGCCGAGCATGGATTCGCGCCCCGCCATGCCCATTTCAAGTGTGGGATAGTTGTCAACGTCGATCACCAGCGAAATAAAGCCGGATTGCGGAAAGTAGGCGTGCGTCGCAAGCTCACCACCCGCGCTCAGTTCGGCGTACAGCACCAGTTCAAAAGGTTCGCATTGGTCTAGCAGGCGCTTGCGCGTCGCCTTGGGCAACTGCTGAATCAGCAGATTTTCGGCTTGTGCCATGGTGGTATCTCTCGGGTCGTGCAACGGCACCCTCAAAAGGGCTGCGGTTTAAAACCAGCTCGGATCCGGTTTAGTGTGGTGCAGCTTTCTGCGGCTGGCTGTCTGCCAGCGCACACAAGGCGTGTTTTACGTTGCAACCTTGCGTCGAATCTATGGCAGCGCCCCCCCTTATCTGGCTGTGGTTTGCACCAATATCGAAGCTGGGACGTTCTGTGCGCTACAGCACAGACTCGCGTTGGCCCGGATGCTAGAATGAGCGTATGGTCGATCTTCTCGGGCCCACGAAGGACCTTGTATGCCGTTGCTATCGATCGAGCACACGCCCCGGGGCTACACGGCTGACTTTGTTTTCTACAGCGGCACCGCGCTCACGCTGGGCGTGCTCTTTGGCTATCTGGGATACACCATCACCTTCAACAGCCCTGCTGTTTTGGCGTGACCAGCGGGTTTTGAGATTGGTTGTTCCGCACGGGAGTCAAGAAAGAAACTGAGCGCGAGTGCTGATTATTCATTCGTGCAGCAACCGGATATCACAACACTAACCCGATTCAAGACAGGAGCACCGCAGTGGCAAATCTACCTGAAGGAAAAATTGCATTCAGTTCCGAAGTGCATGAGTATGTAAAGACCGAGCGAGAGACAGTTGCTATTGGGGATACCAACTTCACGGATATTTCTGCAGTGGTTTTGTCAGAAAAAGACATCGATGCGGGCGTGCTGGATCGAATCCGGGCGTTAGGGTTCGGCATTCCGATCTTCGCTGTGGCGGATGAAGACCCCCACACCACGCCCACGATCAAAGGACTGAGCGGTGTCATAGCCCGCGAGGAGATCAACTCCGACTACTTTGGGCGTATGGTCGAAGTGGCGGCGAAAAAGTTTGATCACGATGTTCTGCCGCCTTTTTTTCGTGCACTAGCCCAGTATGAGCGCCAGGGCTACGCGCAGTTTGACTGCCCCGGTCACCAAGGCGGTCAATTCTTTCAGCGCCATCCCGCTGGCCGTCGTTTCTATGACTTTTACGGCGAAAGTATTTTTCGTACCGACCTTTGCAATGCTGACGTGAGGTTGGGTGACCTTCTGATCCACGACGGACCCGCCAAGGAAGCCGAGCTGCATGCCGCCAAGGTTTTTAACTCAGACTACACATATCTGGTATTGAACGGCACCTCCACATCGAACAAGATTTGTCTTAACGCTGTTCTGACGCCCGGCGACCTGGTTCTGTTCGACCGTAATAATCACAAATCAGTGCATCACGGCGCTTTGTTTCTGTCACAGGCAACGCCGATCTATCTGGAGACCGCACGCAACGCCTACGGTCTGATTGGCGGAATAGATCAACATTGTTTTGAGGAAAGCTACATTCGCGAGCGCATCGCACGGATCGATCCCGTTAAGGCGCAGGCCGAGCGCCCGATACGAATGGCCGTCATCCAGTTGGGAACCTACGACGGCACCATTTACAACGCCCGTCAGGTCATAGACCGAATCGGAAAACTGTGTGACTACATCCTGTTTGACAGTGCCTGGGTCGGTTACGAGCAGTTCATCCCTATCATGTCAGACTGCTCGCCATTGCTTCTGGATCTCACCCCAGACGACCCTGGGATTCTCGTCACGCAAAGCGTACACAAGCAACAGGCCGGTTTTTCGCAGGCGTCACAGATCCATAAAAAAGACGCCCACTTGCAAGGCCAAGCGCGTTACGTCAACGACGACCGCTTCAACAATGCATACATGATGCATTACTCAACCAGCCCGTTCTATCCGCTATTCGCGTCTCTGGACGTGAACGCAAAGATGCATGCTGATGGCAGCGGCGAAAAACTATGGGCTCATGCCATGCGCGTGGGCATTGAAGCAAGAAAGATGGTTCTTGAGCAGTGCTCAATGATTAGGCCCTTCGTGCCCAAGAATGTTCACGGCCGCCCCTGGAACGATGCGCCTACTGACGAAATCATGACCGATCGCGCCTACTTCGCGTTCGACCCGGACGACGACTGGCATGGTTTCGAGGGCTATCAGAAAGGCCAGTATTTTGTGGATCCGAACAAGTTGCTCCTGACCACCCCAGGCCTGAAGCCTGAGACGTTCGAGTACGAAGATTTTGGCATTCCGGCGAACATTCTGGCCCACTATTTGCGTGACAACAATATTATCAATGAAAAAGCGGACTTGAACTCCATTCTTTTTCTGATAACGCCCGCAGAATTGATCACCAAGATGCAGAACCTGGTCGCCACACTTATCCGCTTTGAGGATGCCATCCGGTCGAACGCGCCGCTGGCGCAGGTGCTCCCTAGCATCTACGAGCAATATGCAAATCGATACCACGGATACACGATCCGCCAGCTGTGTCAGGAGATGCACGACTTCTATAAAGAAAAAAACATCAAGCAAATGCAAAAGGACTTGTTCCGCGAGCGAAATTTCCCACCGGTACAGATGTCAGCCCACGAAGCGAACTGGGAATTTCAGCGCGGCAACGTCGATCTTGTAGCGTTGTCCGACATTTCTGGGCGCGTCTGCGCCGAAGGTGCGTTGCCCTACCCCCCCGGCATTATCTGCGTGGTGCCCGGAGAACAGTGGACCGAACTCTCTCGTGACTACTTCCTCACCCTTGAGGAGGGAATCAACAAGTTGCCTGGCTTCGCTCCCGAGCTGCAAGGTGTGCATTTGAAAACCGAGCCCGATGGACACATCCGTGCTTATGGCTATGTGCTGAGAAATCAGGACAAGGGGTAAAGCATGTCTCAAAAGAAAGAAAACCGGATGGGCCTGGTTTCACTTACCGTGATTACCATCATCAACATGATGGGCTCAGGCATTATCCTGCTGCCCGCCAACCTGGCTCAGGTCGGCAATATCTCCGTATTGTCGTGGGTGGTGACGGCGATTGGCGCGATTCTGCTCGCCTACGCTTTCGCACGGGCCGGCACCTATTCCAACCACCAGGGCGGCATGGGTGGCTATGCTGAGTATGCCCACGGTCGCTCCGGCAACTTCATCACTAATTACACGTATTTTGTGTCACTGGCCATAGCGAATATCGCCATAGCCGTGACAACCGTGGGCTACGGCGCCTCTCTCCTGAGCATTAAACTGTCGCCGGTCACAACCGGAATGCTGACCATAGCCTGCCTGTGGTTGGCTTCGGTGCTCAATTTTGGCGGCCCAAAGATCACAGGCAAAATCGGTAACTTCACCATATGGGGCGTCATCATCCCCGTGGTGGGAATTGCAGTGATCGGCTGGTTTTGGTTTGATCCGCAACTGTACATGAACGCCTGGAACCCGAAGGATATGCCTACCTTTCAGGCCATGAGCGCTTCGATCGCCATCACGCTCTGGGCATTTTTGGGGCTGGAGTCGGCCAGTGCCAATAGCGATGCGGTGGACAATCCAAAACGAAACGTGCCATTGGCAGTCTTGATAGCGACGGGGTTCACGGCGGTTCTCTATATTGTCTCCACCAGCGTCATCGCCGGCATCGTGCCAATCGAGCAACTTGCACAATCGAACGCGCCGTTTGGCCTGGTGTTCACGCAAATCCTGGACCCGACGGTTGGCAAGATCGTGGTTGGCTTGATGGTCATCTCATGCTTTGGTTCTTTGCTGGGCTGGCAGTTCACCATCGCTGAGGTGGCGCGATCCTCGGCAGTGTCCGGCTATTTTCTTCCGTTTTTTGCGAAAGCGACCGAGGCTGGCGCACCCATCATTGGCATCTGTGTGATTACGGGCGCTCAGACGCTGCTGTCTTTGATGACCATCAGCCCTACGCTTAATGGGCAATTTACCACCCTGGTGAACCTGGCGGTAATGACGAATCTGATCCCTTATATTCTGTCTATGTCTGCGCTCAGCTCTCTGCAAAGGGCTGAGAATGTACAGCCGCAGTCAGCGAGAGTCGCTAATGTCGTTGCCTTTATTGCGGGCCTTTACAGCCTTTACGCGCTTTACGCGACAGGCACTCAGGCCATGCTTTACGGGGGCCTGGTTACCTTTGCTGGCTGGATGCTTTACAGCCTGGTCGCAGCGCGTCTGGATCATCGTCCCGTGCGTCAGCCCGGCACAGGCGAAACGCCAGTCATCCCCGACGCGGCGGGCAAACTGAACGCCGTGGCCGCAGCGACGGTCGCCGCGCAGCAAGTCGTACCGCGCAAACATCCAAGCATACGCTGAATGCGACGTTCAGCACACTGTTGCGCTGATCACAAGAACAGCCGCAACAGTGTGCATTACGTTTGCTATCATGCATCACGACGAGCGTTCAAAGCGGATTGCTTGCCCTCTGGAAAGTACAGCGGCAACGATACGATCGCATCGTGCGCCGTCAAAGGAAAAGGCATCGCTCAGCGTAATATCGATATCGCCGGCCAGGCCTTTGCGCAATAAACTACGGACCCGAAAAAATCGGGTTCGTACAGTGGCCTCGGGTAGATGCAGTGCTTCAGAAACCTCTTCGGCGCTCATTTCCTGGACGGCGCGCAGCATGAAGACCGTGCGGTAGATGTCGGGTAGCAGATCGATACGTGTTTCCATCAAATCCCGAATTTGCGTTCGCATGGCGTACTGGTCGGGTTGTCGGCTCGAGTCTGCTGTCAGCGACGCCCGGGTGTCGGGATCGATCGAGTTCATTGCGGTATCCAGTGGAATGATTTGGGCGGTCTTGCGCCGCAAGCGACCTAGCGCTTCATTGACAACGATCCGGACTAACCATGTCGAAAGCCTGGCCTCTGAGTGAAAGCTGCCCAATGCGCGCCAGGCGCGCAAGTAGCCTTCCTGCAAGGCATCCTCGGCGTCCGCGTCGCTTTTCAGGATGCTGCGCGCAGTACGAAACAATAGGCGATTGTGGCGTCACATTATGTGGCGCGCCACATAATGCCCCTTATGTGCCCCGTTATCTTATGTTCCCTCGGTGCGTCCAGATGCCGCAAATCGACAATCTTTAATCCGGAGTCAAGCACATAACAGCAGTCGAGGCGCAACATGACATTACCTTCATATTTTCAGAGAGGTGATTGTCATGTTGGACCATCATTTCCGGTCATTCAAGGCAATTGACCGCATCCGGGCCCTATGGCTGGGGCCGCAGATCGAGTGTTACGCCCAGTCGCTTGATGAACTACACACGAGCAATGCAACGATACGTCAGCATATCCGCGCGCTTGGGCACTTCAACGATTTCGTGATTGCCAGAGGGGCCAGCCGGATCGAAGAGCTGTCGGGGCATGTAGATGCTTTCGTTGAGCAGTGGATGGCCGCGCACGGTACCTGGTGCAGAAACGCCCAGGACAGGGCCGCCGTCGTCGCGCAAGGCCGTGTCCCAGTGGAGCGGATGCTCTGCCTGGTACTACCCGGCTTCACACGGCCAAGCAACAAACCGGCCTTGCCATTCGCCACCTCAGTGCCGGGTTTCTTTCCTTTCCTGCTAAACGAGAGGGGCCTGCGTCAAGCTTCGGTGCACAGCTACATCTACACCCTGCGTCCGTTTGACGCCTACTTGGCCAAGAACGGCATTGCCTTGGGTGAGCTGACACCGGCCTGTATCACTGGTTTCCTCAACGAGCGTGCCAAGACGTTACACAAGTCCGGCATGCTCAACAGCGCCGGTGCCTTGCGCGTATTTCTGCGCTACCTGCACCGTGAAGGCATCTTGGCAACAGACCTTGTGCGCAGTGTGCCACGCGGTCGCGTCTACCGACAGGCATCCGTTCCGCGTGCCATCGGCTGGGGTGATGTCGAGCGATTGCTGGCCAGCATTGACCGCCGCTCCGAGTTGGGCAAGCGTGACTACGCCGTTCTGACTCTGCTGGCCAGCTACGGGCTACGCGCCAGAGAGATCGCGGCCCTGCGTCTGGAAGATTTTGACTGGCAACACGCTCAGATCAGCATACCGATGCGCAAGGGTGGCCATTCAACCCGCTATCCGCTTTCAGCGACGGTGGGCGAAGCGGTTATCGCGTACTTGCAGGTTCGACGCAACGATGTGAGCTACCGCCAAGCCTTTCTCACAACCAGAACGCCCTATACACCCATGCAGCACTGGACGATTTCGTCCATGGTTGGCGTGCGCATGCAGGCCGTTGGCATCCAGGTAATACGCGCGGGCTCGCACACCCTGCGCCACGCCTGCGTGCAACACCTCGTGCAAGCCGACGTGTCCTTCAAGATTATTGGCGACTACGTTGGCCATCGCCATCCTGCATCAACGCTTATCTACGGCAAGGTGGCGCTAGATAAGCTGCGTGACATCGTCAGCGCACAAGGGGAGGACGTGCTATGACTAACCTCTGGAATGGCTTTCATAGCGCCTTGGCCCCGCATATTGAACAGTATTTGCAAACCAAGCGCGCGATGGGTTGCAAGTTTGAATGCGAAGATCGCCAACTGCGGCTACTTGACCAGTTCCTGCAGGAGCGTCGTGTTTCGAGTATTGAGGCGATCAACGCCCGTTGTCTGCAGCAGTTCTTGGATTCGCGCCAGCGCACCAATGCTCGCAGCTACAACGACCTGTTAGGCAATGTCCGCCGGCTGCTCGACTGGATCGTCAGTCAACAAATTCTTGCAGTGTCTCCGTTGAAGGCCGACGCCCAACGAGAGACGGCCCGCGAGATTCCGTTTCTATTTTCGCCCGAGGTAATCAAACGATTGTTGGTCTTGGCCAAGGCATTGCCGGATAACCCACGCGCGCAACTGCGAGGTGTCACCTACGAGATGATCTTCGCGTTGCTCGCTGGCCTGGGGTTGCGGGTGAGCGAAGTTGCCCGCCTGCAATGGAGCCATCTCGACCTTGAGCGTGAAGTACTGGAGATCAGCAATACCAAGTTTGGCAAAGACAGGCTGATTCCATTCGGTCCCAAGCTGGCGGCCAGGTTGTACAGCTACCAAGCTCAACGAGAGAAGCAAGGCTCACCATGCGCGAGCGCACGTTACCTGTTTTCCTGGAACGATCGCACGCCGATCAGCACAAATAGCATCCGCAATACGTTTCGCAACATCCTCTTGCCGCAACTGGCTTTGGCTGTTCCGCCCGGTGTTTTTGGCCCGCACGTGCACGGCCTGCGGCATTCTTTTGCTGTACGCATGCTACTTAACTGGTATCGCCAAGGCATCCCACCGGCTGACCGCTTGCATCATCTGTCCACTTTCCTTGGACATTCGAATCCAACCAGCACGGCGGTATATCTCACCATCACCGATGAGCTTCTTGAGGCGGCTAATCAGCGCTTCGAGTCCTTCGCACCGGCACTCTTTCACGGGGGCACGCGATGAGACAACAGAACTTACCCTCCATCATTCATCGCTATTTTCTGGAGTATCTGCCACGGCACAAGGGTCTGCAATCGAGCACGATCCGCAGCTATCGGGACAGCGTGCGCCTGTTTCTGATCTTCGCGGCCGGCACCAAGCGATGCGGCGTCAGCAAACTTGATCTGGAGCACCTGGACTATTCGACCGTGCAGGCCTTTTTGTACGATATGGAGATCGAGCGGGGCAATTCCATCAGCACCCGCAACCAGCGCCTGACCGCACTGCATGTGTTCTACGAGTATCTTGGTCGTACCGTTCTCGAGATGTTGCCCACTTGCGCCAAGGTCGCTGCCATCCCTCTCAAGCGGTGCCCGTTGCCAGAGATGAAGTTTCTGGAGCGTGATGAGGTCCAAGCCATGTTCGCCTGTATCCCGGAGCAAGGCCGCCTATCGGTTAGGGACCGAGCCTTGCTGATGTTCTTGTACAACACCGGAGCGCGTGTCTCGGAGGTCGCGCAACTGACGGTGGGACAGCTTGATTTGCAGTCGCCCGCGAGCGTCCGGTTATTGGGCAAAGGATCGAAGTGGCGAACCTGCCCACTTTGGAGCCAGACCGCCACGGCTTTGCAGGCGATGCTGGACGAACGAGCAAAGGGCTTGCCGTCAGAGATACCGGTATTCGTTGGTGTGTCCCAGGCACCGATGACCCGCTTCGGCATCTACAAACGCATCCGCCACTACGCCACGCTATGGGAGGCATCGGCCAACTCCGTTACTTCGACCCGAGTCACGCCCCACGTGTTTCGGCACACCACCGCCGTTCACCTGCTCGAAGCTGGGGTGGAGGTCAATGTCATTCGGGATTGGTTGGGGCACGTCAATCTGGAGACGACCAATCGATATGCAGAGATCACCATCCGTATGAAGGCCGAAGCGCTAAAGCTGTGCGAACCCGTGGCAACTACCCCACG
>RAPG01000028.1 GCA_005239165.1 Allopusillimonas ginsengisoli | reverse complement strand
CAGTGGCTGGCGAGTCAGTACAAAGCCGCCGCCTAAACCCGGGAGCTAAGGGCTACGAAAACCGGGGGCAAGTTCAGAACACTTCTTTAAGATAGTTGCCTGGGCGGGGGATAGCGCTAATCAGCGTAGTCGCCATCGCGAGGGAAGTGCGCCATGCAATTGACGCATTGAAACAGGGTGGCTTAGGCGCCATCGCTGCAGCAAAAGCCAAACAAGGAGCGGACATGCGATGCGCTTAGGAGCCGTTTGTCCTGGATACTGGCTGGATTGCTGAACATACGCCACTCGCAAACAGCGCGAGAAAAGTCATTTTCTCAGTTGGCTGGTTGTTATTGTGTTGGTCTCTAATTGGGGGGATCGTCAGGGTATGTTCACTGACCGCTTATTTTCGTGTGCCGCTCTGCTCATGAACGATGACGTTGCAGGGCAGGAGCAAGCCAATGTCAGGCTCAGCGTTCGGCGCGCGGTCATCAACAGGTGAATCATGATATACGGGTGCTTCATGGTCACCACCCACCGGCTCGATACACCACCGCCACCAAAGCCGCCGCGACCGCCGCCAAAGCCAGCACCGTCACGAGATGACTGCGGCCGCCGCTACGCAGGCCAGCCGGCCCGTTTAAGGCCCGGACTGGGCGTGTTAAGGTAAACAACACCGCCGCGATTGCCGAGATAAGCGCGATCGATAGCGCACCGACCATAAACCACGCCACCACGCCCACGACACTGCCCGTAACGATGGCACTCGGCACTTTACCTATCGTCGAACGCAGGACACCACCAAGAAAGAGGGCCACGATGAAGAGAACTGGTCCGTAGCGCTGAATATCATCCTGAGGTCCAGAGCCGCTTCTCTTTGGCTCTGGCAGGGCCTCGCCGTCAATGACGCGGATCATTTGTCCAGCCCCGGCCGCGATGCCACCGTAGAAATCATGCTGCCTGAAGCGCGGCAGGATGATCTCGGTGATGATGCGCCTGGTTGTGAAATCATTGAGCGCACCTTCCCGGTCGTAGACGACTTCGATGCGCACTGCGCGGTCGTCTTTCGCAACCACGAGGATAGCGCCGTCGTCGACCTTTTTGCGTCCCAGCTTCCATTGTTCAGCGGCACGCGACGAAAACTGCTCGATTCCTTCGGGCGCTGTCGAGGCGACTATCAGCACCGTAATTTGTGAGTTTCGCCTGACCTCGAACTCGGTCAGCGATTGCTCCAGCGTGGACTTTTGTTCTGAACCGAGCGAGCCGGTCTGGTCGATAACGTGCTCTGTCAAACTTGGCACTGGCATTTGCGCCATAGAAAGAGGGGACCAGACGAGCACCCCCGCAACGAAAATGGCATTGATAAACCGTCCCGCCGTCTCATAAATAATCATCGCGCTGCTCCGAATGACTCACCTGCAAGACTGAAGGCCAATACTGCTTCAAGCGTGGCCTTCACTTTGCGCATAGTCAGTTCTCAGCGTGAAGGGTGAGTTGCGCTTACGGAATGGAACGATAGGTAATGCCGTTAGGATTTGGACCTACCTGGTATGTCGCGACCACTTCCTGCGTGCCTGTGTCTATTGCACTGACCGTGTTGTCTTTGTTGTTTGTAATAAAGACAAAGCTTCCGTCGCTGTTTGCGACAACTCCGTGGGCCCCCATGCCCGTGATCACAGTTTCCTGGACGCTTTGGCTTTTCACATCGATAACAGAGACCGTGTTATCGGGCTCGTTCTCGGTGCCCTGATTGGCGACATACACTTTGCTGCCATCTGCGATTGTGTATAGCTGGATAGGACTGCGCCCTACCTTTATACGTTTGACCACCTGCCTTGTTGTAGTGTCAATGATAGCGACACTATTTTCATCCCGCAGCGACACATATACCTGTTCCCCATCAGGAGTAAAAGCAACTTGAACCGGCGCTTGGCCGACAGGGATGCGTGCAGACTCTTTGAGTGTTTGCGTATTTATTACGGATACGTTGTTGTCGGCGACGTTTGCGATGTACAGCTCCTTACCGTCTGGGCTGAGACGTAAGCCGTGTGGAAAGTTTCCAGTAGGAATTTTGGCAATGATTTTCTTCAGTTGTATGTCAATGACCGAAACCTGATTATTCTCGGAGTTGGTGATGTAGGCACGATTTCCATTTTGGCTAGTGACAACATGAGCTGGGTGGTCTCCCGAGGGCAAGGTCGCTAATGTCTTGTCAATGTGGCTGGCATCGATCAATAATAGTTTGGCTTCTTGTCCTTCTTGAGAACTACCGTGCACATCCGCGTTCTCACTTGTCTGGTTATTGGTCTTACCATGTCCCTCCATACCGGCCATTGTCGGCATGCCCACCGCAAGAAGAATCTTCCCATCTGGGGATATCTGGACATTATGCGGTATGACGGACACTTTTGCGGTGCGCACCGCACCTGTACGTAAAGTGATCTCACTGACAGAGCCATCGCCTTCATTGGCACTGTAGACAATACCGTTCGGTAGCGTTACCGCGTGGACTGCTCCTACGGCCAAAGTGAGGGCAATCGAAGCGAAAAGAGCACGTATGTGAAGCATCGTCGGATCTCCAGTTTAAGGCGTCATGACATTAAAAGCGGCAGGGGTGCCGCTCATGGATCACTTTACCGATCCATCCCTGACGAGCCGATGACGCCATCATTACAGTTGCGTAAGGTTGCTCCCAGTGTGAATTCGATACTAAAGTTCGGCGGTGCCTCGTCAGCATCATTTGCCGCCACATCAACTTTCAAAAGCGCCACTGCTTGCAAACGCTTCTTATTTAATTGACAGGCAAAGATGAAACGATTCCTTTCTGTGCACGATATGCATCATTCCATCCGAAAACCAAGCAGAACGTAGTGGCCGTGCGCCGTCTTCATTTACGACTCCAAATCAGCTAAGCCCTCAAATAGTTCGAAGTGCTTTCGATTACGCTGCTTTCTGGTACTGCAGAGTTAATCATGCCCCTAAGAGCAGCTAGAAATTGTGGAGTATCTCAGAGCCATCCTTGGGTAAACCCGGCGCGCCGCAAGCCTGTAACAATGTGAGGGCATGCCCGCATCAGTCGCCACACGAGATCTGAGCGAAAGTTCTCGCACATGATCACAACAGGTCCCAGATTGATGCCGAAGTGGTAGTTCGAGACCCAGGGAACGTCGGAGTCGGTGGAATAGGTCGAGTTGATGCTGCAGCGAAAACAGTACTTTCCGCTAGCCTGCGGATAGGTATCCTGCAGGTGACGGATTGTCGGCAGTACGATTTCAGGCGCGAATGGGAGCGATGCAACAACTGCCCAAGGTGCGATTGTTCCGTCGTCAGGGCCGTAAGGCGTGCCGCGAGCGATGTAATCGAAAAACGTGCGCTCGATGCCGCCGATGCGGCGCGTCGTCGGACCGGGGCCGTCGCTCGCCGTTAGTCCCCAACAGTCGGCGCCGTAGCCCTCGAACTCCATCGGATTGCGAGTCGCATACGCCCGCTGCGCGTACGTCGCGCGACGGCTGTTTTCAAAGTAGTCAATCCCCTTGTCGCGCATGAACGCATCCTGAATGCCGCGCAGGTCAAGCCAGCAATGCGAATACTGATGGATGAATAGCGGCCCGCCATATAGGCATTCGTAGCCGTCGACCGTTTTCCACTGATAGGTGGATACCCAGGCCGCATAGCTCTCCACGGGCAGCGGATGCGTAGGTGAACCCAGCCCCAGCACATACAGCAGTAGCGCCTCGTCGTAGCCCTGCCAGCGGTACGCAAGGAAGCCACTCTCGGGCTTCCAGCCGTGGGTCAGGCTCGCCCTGTCGTTGCAGGCCCACTGCCAGTCGACCCGACTGTAAAGCAACTCGGTCAGGTCGCGGATTTCATGTTCCTGCTCGTCGTCCTGATCAAGGAAGCAGGCGGCGGCCAGCATACCGGCCAGCAGGAAGCCGGTATCGACGGTCGACAGCTCGCAACGTCCGCTGCGCCGACCCGTCCGCATGTCCAGGAAGTGGTAATAGAAACCCTTGTATCCGGTCGCATTGGTTGTCGCGTCGTGGGTGCTGTGTCGAAAGAAACGCAGGACCGCGAGGATACGCTTGATTGCGTCGGCGCGCGTAATCCAGCCGCGCTCGATACCGACCGGATAGCACGCAAGAGCGAAACCCACGGCAGCGATGCTCGCGGGAGCGCCTGGCTGCGATTTATCGGCGACCAGACCGTTCACCGGATTGGTCTGATGCAGAAAGTATTCGAAGGCGTGACGCTGTAATGCGTCCAGTCTTTCTTCTCCGAAGTCTGCCAAGTCGCTTCTGCCGTCCCTGATATTGGCTGGCAATACAGATTGCGGATTCATGCCTGCCTCAACGGTACAGTTTGGCTCTGCACACGTCCGAGAGTTAAAGCGCTGGACTCGGCCAGACATTGTGCTGTCGAGATTGCGCTGAAGTGACGAGTGACCCAATCTTTGCTGAGCGGGAGGGTAGCTCCGGGTGCCAGGATTTGTGCGTAAACGTCGTTGGCAAACACCATATGGATCGCCACACAGGTCGTCCGACGCTTGGATAGACGCCTGAGGTGCTCGAGCCTTTCGGTGTTGGCGCGACCCAAGGACTCGGAGTTGTCCAGCACTATTGGGCTGCAGCCGCGAAATCGCGCCACGGTATTCACCGTAGCGGGGGAACGAAGGATCAATTGTGCATTGGCTGTCATCACGGAGAATCCTATTCGGCAGTTACGGGGAGGTCGGAACGCGTGCTTCAGGAGGCGGCGCGGCCGGCGACAGTGGATCTAAGCGCATGCGTTTCAGCAGCAGCGCGTTATGTTCTTGTCACGCTAGGGTAGGCACCCTGACATGGTTCAGGGGAGCCGGCGTACTGTCTGATGGGCCGATTGCCGACGAGGCACGTAAGCGTTAGCCGTTCTTGTTAAGCGAAACCGTCGCCACGAACGGGGTATAAGTCAAAACCCCGAAAATCTCGTCATTCCATCTTTAGCTCGAACGACGTTTTAATTAGCTGGCGTAACCAGAATATATCCATTTGAGCGAATGCGGTCTTTTACTTAAATTCAGACGGGCTAATACCGAATACACTCATAGTATGAATTATTACGCTTACTACTCGTCGAATCTGTGCGTTTCCGCACAGAGCTCGCCATCGTTCAGGCGCATAGTTAAAGCTCAACCGGCAAACTGATTCGGTCAATGATCGCCTGAAAGCATCGAAAATGCACGAAATAGCGCTGCAGAGTCGCGAGATGGTAGCTGTTGCGGCGTTATTGATGGCGACGTTGCCAGAAGTCGGCGACGGTTTAGTCGGTCGGAGACGCTCTTCGGATTGCTGCAGATTTCAAATCAGATTTCAATGCTGTCTCGATGATGGCCAATCACAAAGCAGTCGGTTTCACGGCCGGTAACGTCCTGACAGATCCCGGAAATAAGGAGAAACCCTGATGCTAAACGAGATATCAGCCGACAATGGCAGTTTTGCCATGAAGGAGCACATGGGGCATTCGCTGCGCGTATCACTGCACGAACTTGTGGATTTTGGAGCGTATCAACTCACGCCTGGCGATGACTATCCCAATTTCATTAGTCTTCTGGCTCCAGCCGTCTCTACGAAGAAATTCGAGTACGGTTTGGCGCTGTGTGGCACTGGCGTGGGAGTGGCTTAATGACCGCGACGGGGCTGATCGACACCGCACGTCGACTGGTGGGAGCTGGCAAGGGTCTGCTCGCAATGGATGAGAGTAACGGCACATGTAATAAGCGTTTTGCCGATGTGGGAATTGAGCAGACCGAGGAAGCCAGGCGGGCCTATCGCGAGTTGATTGTCACAACGCCCGGCCTTGGCGACAGCATCAGTGGAGCGATTCTCTATGACGAGACGATCCGCCAGCAAACGAGCAACGGCACGTCGTTTATCAAGATCCTGTGTGAAGCCGGTATCATTCCCGGCATCAAGGTCGATATCGGTGCAAAGGACCTGGCCGGTCGCCCCGGAGAGAAGATTACGGAAGGTCTGGATGGCTTGCGAGATCGCCTTAAAGAATATGCCGGCATGGGTGCACGTTTTGCCAAGTGGCGCGCGGTAATAACGTTGGGCGACGGCTTGCCCAGCCGAGGTTGCATCGAGGCCAATGCGCAGACGTTGGCTCGCTATGCTGCTCTGTGTCAGGAAGCCGGACTAGTACCAATCGTCGAGCCAGAAGTACTCATGGCTGGCGCGCACACCCTCGAGCGATGCGGTGAGGTCACTCAAGAGACACTGCACAGTGTTTTCAAGCACCTATACACCCAAAACGTCATGCTGGAGGGCATGATCTTAAAGCCCAACATGGTGCTTCCCGGATTGCTCAACCCTAAGCAGGCGAGCGTGGATGAGGTGGCCGAAGCCACAGTAAAGATCCTTCTTAGGACCGTCCCTGCAGCCGTCCCAGGGATTGCGTTCCTGTCAGGCGGTCAACCTGCGGAATTGGCCTCTGCCCGCCTCAACGCGATGAACCTCCTGGCGAAGTCGCCGGCATCGCTTCTACCCTGGCCACTGGTGTTCTCGTTCGCTCGTGCGATCCAGCAACCAGCCCTGGAGATTTGGCGGGGAGAAGAAGCTCGCGTGGTCGCGGCGCAAGATGCGCTCCGGCATCGCGCCCACTCTAACTGGAAAGCGCTCCAGGGCGACTACAGTGCAGCCATGGAGTTGGCATGAACCCTGCTCTGGAAAAGCCTTTGCGCCTCTATCTCGTGCGACATGGCCAGACGGAGTGGTCGCTTTCGGGCCAGCACACCGGTAGCACAGACATCCCCTTGACCACACATGGCGAGGATGAGGCGCGCGCACTGATACCCTGGCTAGAGCAGGTTAAATTTGATTTTGTGCTGACCAGTCCGCGTCAGCGTGCAAGACGAACATCCGAGTTGGTCGGGCTTGGTCGCCAGGCCGAGATCGATCCGGATTTGGCGGAGTGGGACTACGGCGACTACGAGGGCAAACTCTCTTCGGACATTCGCAAGGAACGGGCGCAATGGAATGTATTTGAGGACGGCTGTCCAGGTGGTGAGATGCCGACACAAGTCTCCGACCGCGCTGATCGGTTAATCAGGAAGGTCGGAACACGAATGGGGAACATTGCCCTTTTCTCGCACGGTCAATTCGGCCCCGCGCTGGCTGCGCGATGGATCGGACTGCCGGTGGCTGAGGGAAGGAAGCTCCCGCTCAACACCGCATCGCTGAGTATCCTCAGCTATCATCCCACCCACCCGCAAGTCCGAGTGATTGCGTTGTGGAACGCTACCCCGGCACGGTTTATAAGCTAAAACCAGCTTCCGAACCGATTTGTTCGATATGATCGACACCGCGCGTTCCTTGGGTCAAAGCCCGAGGCGAGATGGACCAGATTTAGTCTGCTGCCAGAATATCCTCGCTTCGTCCATTACTCTGAATCCATCCTGCGGCACATGGTTGCGAAACATGCGACCCTGAAGCCAAGCGAGAAGACTTTCCTCAGGGTTAACGCCTGCTTTCCTGACTGTCTTGGCAATCCATTTAGTCACAAAATGTTATGCATCTTATTCAATTTACACCATCCCAGCGCCACTCACGGACTTCCGGCATGTCCTGACCGTTCAGATCAATGTACCGCTTATGCTCGATCAATTTGTCCTTTAACTGTTGCTTCAGATACACCCCTTTTTCGCCCACTTCTGGCACGCGATCGATGACGTCCATCACAAGGTGGAATCGATCCAGATCATTGAGCACTGTCATATCAAACGGCGTGGTGATCGTACCTTCTTCCTTGTAGCCGCGAACGTGAATGTTCTCGTGGTTGGTACGGCGGTAGGTTAGCCGGTGGATCGACCATGGATAAGCGTGGAAAGCAAAGATGACCGGCTTATCTTTCGTGAACAGATCATCGAAGTCCGTATCGGTCAAGCCATGAGGGTGTTCGCTTTGCGGTTGCAGGCGCATCAGGTCAACGACATTGACTACGCGTATCTTGAGATCGGGCAGGTGCTCGCGCATGATCGAGACGGCTGCCAGCGTTTCCAGCGTCGGCACGTCCCCGCAGCAGGCCATCACCACGTCCGGCCCAATCTCTTGGTCGTTGCTCGCCCATTGCCAGATGCCGATGCCCTTGGTGCAATGTTTGACCGCTTCATCCATCGTTAACCATTGCGGCGCGGGATGTTTTCCTGCCACGACGACATTGACGTAGTGGCGGCTGCGAAGGCTGTGATCGACAACAGAAAGCAGGCAATTGGCATCGGGGGGAAAATAGATGCGCACAACCGCCGACTTCTTGTTCATGACAACATCGATAAAACCCGGGTCCTGGTGGGTAAAGCCGTTATGATCCTGTCGCCAGACGTGCGAGGCCAGCAGATAATTCAGTGACGCGATCTTGCGCCGCCATGGAAGAGAGGCTGTGACCTTGAGCCACTTGGCGTGCTGGTTAAACATCGAGTCGATGATATGGATAAAGGCCTCGTAACAATTGAACAGGCCATGCCGCCCGGTGAGCAAGTAACCTTCGAGCCAGCCTTCGCATTGATGCTCGCTGAGCATCGAGTCCAGCACACGACCGGAGCGGGCAAGAAACTCGTCTTCTGGCACTGTTTTGGCATCCCACTGGCGCTCGGTGGCCTCGAACAATGCCCCCAGGCCGTTGGATAATGTTTCGTCTGGACCGAAGACTCGAAAATTGCGTCTGTCCTTATTCAACCTAGCGACATCCCGAAGAAAAGGGCCGAGCACGCGTGTATCGCCAACGCCAATCACACCCGGTTTGGCCACAACAGACGCGTAATCGCGGAAATCCGGCATGCGCAGGTCGCGCAGCAGAATGCCACCATTGGCATGCGGATTCGCACCCATGCGCCGATTCCCTTCAGGCGCAAGCTCAGCGAGTTCGGGCCTCAGGCGCCCCTGTTCATCGAACAACTCCTCAGGCCGGTAGCTTCGCAACCAGTCTTCCAGCAGCGGCAGGTGTTCGGGAACGGTATTTGGGTGGAGTGGGACCTGGTGCGCGCGGAACGTGCCCTCAACCGGCAGGCCATCCACTACTTTGGGCCCAGTCCAGCCCTTGGGCGACTTGAGAACAATCATCGGCCAGCGTGGGCGTACAGTGTCGCCGTTATTGCGTGCATCGTCCTGTATCTGGCCGATCTGCTCGATGGCCGTATCCAGGGCAGCAGCCATTGCTTCATGCATCAGCGTCGGTTTGTCGCCTTCGACGAAAATGGGCGTCCATCCGTAGCCGCGCAACAGTTGTTCCAGCTCCTCGCGGCTGATACGTGCGAGGATAGTGGGATTGGCTATCTTGTAACCGTTCAGGTGCAAAATCGGAAGTACAGCTCCATCATTGACCGGATCGAGGAACTTATTGGAATGCCACGCCGTGGCCAGCGGTCCGGTTTCCGCCTCACCGTCGCCTACCACGCACGCGACGATCAGCCCGGGATTGTCGAACACAGCTCCGAACGAATGGCTGAGCGAATACCCCAGCTCACCACCCTCATGGATCGATCCAGGCGTTTCGGGCGATGCATGGCTGGGGATGCCACCAGGAAAAGAAAACTGCAGGAACAGTTTCTGCAACCCGGTTTTGTCCTGACTTATATTCGGATATATCTCGCTGTACGTGCCTTCGAGATAGGTGTTCGCCACGACGGCGGGGCCGCCGTGTCCTGGGCCGGAGACGTAGATCATGTCCAGATCGTATTTCTTGATAATTCGGTTTAGATGCGCATAGATAAAATTCTGACCGGGTGTCGTGCCCCAGTGCCCCAACAACATATGTTTAATGTCTGTAGGGACTAACGGGCGTTTCAGCAGCGGATTGTCGAATAAATATATCTGACCGACCGAGAGGTAATTAGCTGCGCGCCAGTAGGCATCGATGCGATGACTCATTTCCGGGGTGAGGGTGGCCATAGGATTTCTCTCAGGACTCAAGGGTTAAATAGATTGGCACTGGCATGGCAGGCAGCGCGGTAATGGATTTCGCATTGGGAGAATGGACGATCAATTTTTTGCTTGCCATACGCGCAACGCGAGCAATGAGCAACAGGGGCATGCATCGGCGGCGAACACGTCGCGGGTGGGCAGGTAGATCGAGGTCGGCGATGGCAAAATTTTCTAAATTTCCCATACTGAGCAACATCGCTTCAACCCATCAGGTTCGCTGACTAACGTGCTATGAGTATGAACGTGACGGCGTATGCCGTCTGTCTGTTACCGAACACAGCGAGCGAGCGGCGCACTCGATGCAACCGGAGATTGCACGACGGAAGTCGATCTCGACTAATCTGCGTAGATTGCCCGATGGTAGACCCGCAACATATCCACGATACCCATGACAGACTGCCTGCCTCGTCAATCCTGATCGGCTGGCGGTGGACGTTTTTGTGGTCGACAGTTACAGCGCGACGAGATTTTGGCCATCGAACTTTGTGAAACGATCGGGTTATACAGAGGCTGATCGCTGTGCTTTACGACGGCTGGGGGTTTGTGGTGTAGCGTACAGACACCTCTGCACGCCACGATTATTGTGGGGGAGTGTAGAAATTGGCTTCGGCTTCAGATCACCCTTGGGGAATTACCATGCAAACAGAAACAATAAATGTGACCGGAATGACTTGCGGCGGGTGCGTCCGCAAAGTGACTCAGGCTCTGACAGCCGTTCCCGGCGTAGCGCACGCAGATGTATCGCTGCCTGGCAAGGCTTCCGTCGACTTTGATGAAAAATTGACTTCTCCGGAGCGCTTAAAGTCGGTCATAAAAGACGCTGGCTACGGGGTTGGGGCGGGCGAAGGGGCAGCATCAAGTCGGCCCAAGGGCGGGTGCTGCGGCTAATCTCGTGAACGACGGTGCACTGTTTGAGCGGGCGGCGAGATGACGCGGTTACCAAGGCTAGGCTTACTGATGAGGAGGGTGTTTGCACAAGCACTACTGTACCGTCGATGTAGGCTGCGGCGCGATCCGTGACAATCGACGTGCGGCCCGCGATTTCACTTTGCTGGCTCAAGAAGTCGTCCCAGCGGCATCCGATGCCGCAGAAACGGTGGCTTTGGGCTTGGCACTCTTGATGCCAGCAAGCTTGGTGCGCTTTAGCAGTAACGCGTTGATGGCAACGACCGCCGAACTGCCCGACATTGACAACGCCGCGATCTCCGGTGACAGCGTGAAGGGATAAAGTACTCCTGCAGCTAGCGGGAACGCGATCACGTTGTAACCCACCGCCCACCACAGGTTCTGGTGCATTTTGCGCAACGTTGCGCGGGACAATTCAATGGCGCCAACAATGTCGTAGGGGTCGCTCTTCATCAACACGACGTCGGCACTGTCCATTGCCACGTCGGTGCCCGCGCCGATGGCAAATCCCACGTTGGCTTGGGTCAGGGCGGGCGCATCGTTGACACCATCACCCACCATGCCGACCTTCTTGCCCGTGGCCTGCAAGTCCTTGATTTTGGCGGCCTTCTGTCCAGGCAATACGTCCGACAGCACGCTGTCGATTCCCAGGTCGTTGGCGATGCGCTTTGCCGTGCCCGCGTTGTCGCCGGTGAGCATCACGACCTCGATATCACTTTCGCGCAACTTGGCAATCGCGGCCTTGGCAGTGGGTCGAATGGCGTCGGCAATCGCGATGAGGCCAATCACCTTGCCGTTCTGCGCCACATGAACGACCGTCCGGCCTTCGCCCTGCAGTCGCGCAGCATCGGCTTCCAGCGGCCCAAGTGAAAGCTTCTGGGTGTCCATCAGCAACCGATTGCCGAGAAAGACCATGCCGGCGGCAGTTTGTGCCTGTGCGCCTTGGCCGTCGATGCTCTTGAAACCCGTGGGGGCGGTCACCTTCAGTTTTGCTGCGCGCCGCAGAACAGCTTGCGCCAACGGATGGGCCGACCCTTGCTCGACGGCCGCCGCCGCAAGCAGCAACACTTCTTCGGTGGTGCCCTCGGCCATCACCATGTCCACCACCTCCGGCTTGCCGACGGTGAGTGTGCCGGTCTTGTCGAAAACCACCACATTGAGTTTAGTGGCGTCTTCTAGCGCCGACGCGTTCTTGAACAGGATGCCGTTGGCAGCGCCTAGGCCGGTGCCAACCATCACGGCCATTGGTGTGGCTAAGCCCAGCGCATCGGGGCAGGCGATGACCATGACAGTGATAGTCAGCGTGACCGCGAAGAGCAGGGGCTGGCCAATCCACCAGAACCAGACGGCGAAGGTCATCAGCCCGATCGCAATTGCGGCAACCACGAGCCACTGCGCTGCTTTGTCAGCCAGCAGTTGCGCAGGCGCCTTGGAGTTCTGCGCCTCCTGCACTAGCTTAACGATCTGCGCCAGGGCTGTGTCGGAACCCACCTTCGTGGCCTTATAGCGGAACGTCCCGCTGGTGTTGATGGTCGCACCAGCGACCTTTGCTCCAGGACCCTTTTGCACCGGCATCGACTCGCCGGTGAGCATCGATTCATCGACCAGTGAATCACCCGACTCGACCGTGCCGTCCACCGGAACCTTGTTGCCAGGCCGGATCACGACGATGTCGCCCACTACCACGTCGGCGGTAGCCACTTCAACCTCGGCGCCCTTGCGCACCACGAAGGCCTTGGCAGGTGCCAGACTCATCAGGGACTTAATGGCCGACGAGGCACCAGCACGTGCGCGCATTTCCAGCCAGTGACCGAGAAGAATAAACACCAGCAGCACAGCTACCGCCTCGAAAAACTGATCACTCTCGAAGAAAAAGGTGGCCCCGACGCTGAACAGGTAACCCGTGCCAACACTGAGTACGATCAGCGTCGCCATGGTCAATTTGCCTTTGAGCAGCGCGCGCCAGGCTGACACGAAGAACGGCCAGCTCGGGTAGAGCACAGCAGCGCTGGCCAAACCGAACAACCACTGGTTGAGCGGCAACCCGAAGGGCGGCGCTGGTGGGGAAAATAGATTGCCCATGGGCGAGTAAATGAAGATCGGCACAGCAAACACCAGACAGATCCAGAAGCGGTTGCGTATGTCGCGCACCATTGTCGGCAGATCCATGTCGCTGCCGTGGCCCATCTCTTGGGCGGTATCTGACGACATCGGCGACGCTGTGTCGTCGTGGGCCGCGTGGCCTTTGTGGCCGACGCCTGCGTCGACGGTCGCTGCAGGCTTTGGCTCTGCGGAAGCGGGCGAGAACCAGGACCGCAGTCGATGCAATAGTGAAGTTGACTCTGTCGGAGCGACCGACACAGTCTGAGGCGGTGTCTTTGGCGCATTCGTTTCGTCGAAGTCAGCGGCCGCAGGGGCAGGCATTCCCATGCCCAGAGGCATCGCCTCGTTGTCGGGTGTTGGCGTCGTCGCTGCAGGGGCGTGGTTAGCGATAACCGATGCCGGCTCAGGCTGGGGCGTATCGGCGGCCATGGCCGCGCCGGTAGGGACGTTCGATGCATTTGATGGCGTAGTTGATACAACGGGTGGGGTGCGGTCGCCGTTACCGTTGCCCGCCGAAGATTGGGCAGAAACGGAAGAATCGTAGCCTCGTTGGCGCACTGCAGACTTGATGTCAGCAACATCGAGCCGGGTTTCGTCGTATCGAACGGCCGCGCTTGCGGCGGCAAAGTTCACGGTCACGCTGTAGACGCCCGGCACTTCGCAGATCCGTTCTTCAACCTCATCCACGCTTAATATCGAGAGCATGCTGTGCACTTCGATGACGCTTGTTTTCATCGTGTTTCCTTCTTCGACCTCATGCCCGATACTCTGGCGATGCCATGAAGCGAGCCGGGAGGTTTATAAAGATCAGGTCCGTAATGTACATGCGACATGAGGAGACTGAGTGCCTGTGCGGAGAGAACTTGCCAAGCATCTGCTGGACTTTGGGAAAATAGTTTGGCTCCTGCGCTGTTCTCAGTGCAGGAGGCACACCGATCTGGTTGCCTCGCGAGGCAGTCGCCGTGGTCATGATGATCTCCTGCTGAGTGCTGGCCTATTCAAACTGATGAGGCCATGTGCCACGTTTAATTGATGTCGGAGCTGCACTCACCCGATCGAAGGGATCACGCAAGACCCTCTCATCAAGTTTTGGCAGACGCTTCTTTGTCTTTTTGGGCGTCGCCTTCGGGAGCAGCCGGCGCTACTGGCAACTGCACCGAAGAGGGATCGGACCGCGCAGACGCGGCGGCCAGCGACGGGTCTGGCGCCACGTAGTCTTTAAGTAATCTGTCTTCCGAAGCTGCTCCAGCCGGAGAGGACTTGTACGCACGTTGGCGGACCGCCGACTTGATGTCAGCATTGTCGAGCCGGGTTTCGTCGTATCGAACAGTGGCGTCTCCGGCAGCAAAATTCACGGTCACGCTCTTGACGCCGGGTACTTCGCCGATTCGCTTCTCGACTTCGTCGACGCCGAACACTGACAACATGTCGTGAACTTCAATCGTACTGGTTTTCATGGGGAATCCTTGGTGGGTAGCGGTCAACGCGCTGGCCGCTGCAACTGGGTGCACTCGGGCGTCAACGTGACCGCAATATGTTCATAGGATCGAACGAGCTTGTTCTTCTTGCCGGCGTAATGGATCTGCGACGGAATGTCGCGGATCAGGTTCAAGCGCACTCCGTCGATGGCGCACTTGAGCTGCTCCGACTGTTTGGAGAGCGAATCGGCAAGAAGATCGTCGTGCTCGTTTAGCGACGCAAGCATCTTGGGCCGGCGGTGCTGCACTAGGACTGACTTGCGGCGCCGATCGAACGTCCTGAGCTCGTCACGTAAAAGTGCTTGCATACTGATCTTGACAGGCGCTTCTTGAGCGTGGGCGCTTTCGTTCGGCGACAAAGAGGCTAAAAACGGAACTGTGGAGGCGGCCAGACCCGCGCCGCCAATGACCGAGGACGTGATCACGAACCAACGGAAGCTGGTAGTGGCAGGGCACGGCGTTGACAGGCTCGGATCTGGCTTCACGTGGTGCACGCTCATTGATTGAGCGACTGCACAACGCTCAGTGTCAGATAAACGAAGTTCGCCGCAGGCGCTTTTGCGCCTGGTGCAGGTATCCGAGGGCGACGATATATTTAGCATTTGTTACAACTGATCTATGTGCGCTGGTGCTATCGTTCAATGTGCAGTGCGGCTGTGTGGGCAGACGCGCGGTTGATTCAAGTTTCGTTCAGGGGATGTGGTCAGTCATCAAGGTATCCGGCTTATATGTTGCACGAGTTGGGAACTTGCCGTCTGTGCGTTGTCCCACACAGCGGAGTCGGATTCGCACGGTCCGAAGAGGCCCGTCAATTGGAGGCGTTATCTACAAACGTCTGATGGTCCATCACGATGAACGGCTGCAGCGGAAGGTAATCATGCCCGCTTAATTACACGAGCCTATCCGGAATTTTGTGGGTGAGGCATATTATGCGAGGTAAACAGCATGGATATGCCAATGAAGAAGAAACGT
>RAPG01000027.1 GCA_005239165.1 Allopusillimonas ginsengisoli | reverse complement strand
GCTGATTGAATCGTGGCGTCAAGATTACAATCAGACTCGACCCCATAGTTCTCTGAATAATTTAACCCCGTGCGAGTATGCTGCTCGTCACATCAACTTAGCCACAAACTCTACATCAGGTTGTGCCTAAATCTTGGAGGCAGGTCAACCAGCTCGCGCCTGAGAGCGCCTCGACCCTGAATGTAGAGAGCCTGATATATGGCTTCGTGAGAGATACGCATGGAATCGTCATCCGGGAAGTCGCTCTGTAGCCGATTTGCAATCTGTTCAGGTGACCATCCTTTGACCCATTTACGGTCACCACGATGTGGTTTATTGCGTCCCTTGAACGGTGCCTGTCGAGGCCCCGCAATTTCACGCCCATCAGCGTTACGAACCTTCCCTTCCAATCGGTCTTGAACGTAATAGCGCAGTCGCGGGTTAGTCACCAGTTTAGACGGCTTCGGTCTCTTGGCAACCAGCTCCGCTTTCCACTGCGCAACTGAAGCGCGATACTCGAGCCGGCCACCACGGGTCGCAGCGTTGCGAGTCAGCTCCCGTGAAACTGTCGACGGGCTTCGCCCAAGGCGGCGAGCAACCTCACGCACACCAACACTTTGTGCACGGAGCAGCCCAATCTCTTCTCGCTCAGCGAATGACAAGTATCTTCCGGATATGTGGTTAGACATGAACAATGGCATCCCGCCACGATAACGGAACCAGCGAGTGCCTACCGCTGACGATACGCCAATAGCCTCTGACGCCTTTTCGCTTGTGATCCCGGTTGCAATCTGCTTCCAAAATAACCGCTCGATCTCACTGCGAAGTGATGGCGCACCTGGCGAGCACATCGTCCCGCGCCCCGTCAACTTCTGCATCCACCCTGCCGGTCGTCGCATAATCACCTCCATATTCAAAGGTGTTGCGAGGACCGGTTGAATCCGCCGTAGGTGATGTCGGTTACCCACGCCACGTTTGGCTCCTCGACGTCGAATTGACGATCAAGGATATTGGCTGCCACGTTATGTGGAGAGCCACCATAAAAGCTCGGCCGACGACGGTACCCGACCTGAGCATGCCAGCCGCGGCTACGCATCAAACGCGCAACGCGATGCCGACTACAAGATTCACCCAAGTCGCATAAATCACGATGGACCGTGCGGTATCCATACACGCGTCCGCTCTCTAGCCAGGAAGGCTCCACCAGGGCCAACAGTCGTTGGTCTTCTTGATAGCGCTGGCTATGCCTTTATCGAAAAAAGGCCCTGTGTTGTTTGCGCCGTTATATTCTACATCTGCCACAATAACCGAACCAAATGTATTGCTCTGCGCGTCGATGTCATCCGAGCAGGAACGACACATGTTTCGGACATGGCAATTCTTGAGGCGGAAAAGGCAATTGTCCTGGCCGGCAACGCCCAGCGAATATTCAAGCGGGGATTCTGGGCATTTCCGGCAAACAACTGCCTATGGTGAGTCTGTCAGTAAACCGCGCCAGCTTGCTGGCTTGAGGGCCGTGGCCCCCGTCCAAAGCGGGCGGCCAGCGCTTCAGCACTACGTATCAATAAGGTCGTATCTGCCCCAACGGCGGTAAACGTAACGCCCAGTTCAATATAGCGCTTAGCGGTAGGCTCATCGGACGTCAGGATGCCGACTGCCTTGCCATGGCTGCGTATGCGGGCGATGCCCTGTTCTATGACCTGCTGTACATCGGGATGCCCTGGCTTACCTAGGTAGCCCATCTCGGCTGCCAGGTCGGCCGGGCCGATAAACACGCCATCCACGCCATCAACCTGGCAAATGTCATCCAGGTTGGCCAGCGCCCTACGAGTTTCCGCCTGCACCAGAACACACATGCCTTCAGTAGCGGAAGCCAGGTAATCAGCATTCCGATTCCACTCTGAAGCACGCGCCAGTGCTGCACCTACACCACGTATACCCTGGGGAGGATACCGGGTAGCTGCCACAGCCATGGCTGCTTGCTTGGCATCTTGCACCATGGGCACCAGAAGATTGACAACGCCAATGTCCAGCAACCGCTTGATCTCCACCGGATCATTCCAGGCGGCGCGTACTACGGCGTTCGTGGGATACGGTGCGAGCGCTTGCAGCTGGCCCAGTATGGACGGCAAGGTATTGGGCGCATGTTCGCCATCAATAAGAAGCCAGTCGAAACCCGCTCCGCCCAACATTTGGGCTGCGTACGAATCGGCCATCGCGAGCCATAGTCCGATCTGCAGCTCTCCATGCGCAAGCGCCAACTTGAACGTATTACCTGACATCGTCACACTCACCTTGTTTAAAATGACAACTGACTATACCCAAGTCGCCGTAATCTACTGTTATGGTGTCGCCTTTATGAACGAACACCGGGCGCGTAAACGAACCGCTTAAAATGACCTGCCCTTCTTGGAGGGTAACGCCATAGGCCGCTAGCTTCTTCGCCAGCCACACTACGCCGTTGGCGGGATGATTCAACACTCCTGCGGCCAACCCTGTCTCTTCGATGACACCATTCTGTATCAGCACTGCGCCCACTCGACGCAGGTCGACATCATTGGGCCGAACAGGCTGCCCCCCCATCACTATGCCGGCATTGGCCGCGTTGTCGGCAATCGTGTCGAATATGGTGCGGGTCCGTTTCGTTTTCGGGTCAACCATTTGCGAACGCGTATCTATGATCTCTAGGGCAGGAATCACATAGCGCGTCGCGTCCAAAACGTCGAACAGTGTGACGTCGGGTCCCTGCAGACTGCGCCCCAGCACGAATGCCAGCTCTACTTCGATTCGCGGAGCAATGAACCGGTCGATAGGCACAACACTTCCATCGCCAAAGAACATGTCTTCAAGAAGAACACCATGATCGGGCTCATTGATGCCCACAGACATTTGCATCGCGCGGGACGTTAGGCCTATTTTGTAGCCTTTCAATGGGTTGCCTTCCGCAATCTTCATAGCTACCCATTCACGCTGAATGGCATAGGCGTCTTCCAAGTCGATCTCGGGATGGCGTAAGGAGACTTGGCGAATTTGCTTGCGTGATTTCTCAGCGTCGAAGAACTCGCGGGCCAGCGATTGAACTGTGACTTGATCTAACAAAGAATAGCTCCTCTTAAAAAATCTAAATATGCATTCAGGAACGCCGTTTACTCGGCTGGGAGGATTCTGCGACTTTCCTTGCGCCAGATGCGCCAGGTGCCATCCTCAAGTATCAGGTCGTCCACGCAGTCGCGAACGCCTAGCATCTGAGGCGTGTCCTGGCCGGAGCGAGTCTCGAAAGCCGTCATATAGAACCTTGCCTGTGCTTCCGTTTCGGTGGCGATTTCAATCCACAGATTGCTGACGATGTGCGCTGTCACGCGCTGTGGATCGCGTTCTTCCAGTGCCTGCAGGACAGCTTCTGGTCCAACCAACGATGTACCCTGCCTCACCCAAGTACCTCTTGCAGCCATCAGCCCTGCCACGCCCGCATGGTCCCTGGCATCAAGGGCACGGAAGAAACGGTACACCGTGGATTCCATGTTTCGGATTTCACTATTCATTATCAGTTCCTTTAAAATCACAGATTCCCGCAGAGCCTAAAGCGCTCAACTACCCCACCATTCAGTCACCTTACGTGGCCACCACTTTTGTTAAGGGAACCTCGGTGTCGGCCAGTAGCCAGCGGTCCAGCGGCAGTGCATCCGCTATAAAGCGTCGCAGCATGCGAAGATCGCGAGGCGCATTGATGCCCATGGCAAAAACCGCCCTGTAGGTATCATCCAATCCGATGTGTATCTGCTGGTTCCCCTGACCCTGGCGCATCACCCATGTTGTCGCGGCCTCAGTCGTGCCGGCCATCTGTATCAATGTGTCGTACTGTGAGGACCAGAAAAATGGCTGAGGCATGTACACCGCGTGCCTGCCGAGCAAAGATAGCCCGACCGCAATGCCCTGATCCTGGGCGTTCTGCCAAGACTCCAGCCGCAGCGATCCACCCTCAGATGTGCATAGTACGGCAACGTCGCCTGCTGCGTAAATGAAGGGATCGGAGCTTCGGCCAGCGGAGTCGACCAGCACTCCACGGTCACAATGCAAGCCTGCATTGACTGCGATTTCATCATTTGGAATCAGACCCGCGCCCACAACGAACAGATCTGCCTCCTGCTTGCTACCGTCGTCGAACTCCGCCATGTAGCCGCCATCGCCGCTAACTGCCAGTCGCACCACGCGGGTATTTAGCCGAAGGTCGACGCCATTTGAAGCATGGAGCGTCTGCAAGTAGGACGATAAGAATCGGGACCCGCTGCGCGCACAAAGGCCAGAGCCCATCTCGGCTAATACGACCGGGACACCAGCTCGTCGCGCCATTGCCGCCACCTCCAAACCGATCCAGCCACCGCCCACAACCAGCAGACGCCGGTCCGGCGTTATGGCAGCGCGCAGCCGGCGAGCATCGTCCAGCGTACGCAGTGTATGCACACAGTCCAGATCGAATCCAGGTACTGGCGGCAAATGCGCCCGTCCGCCAGTAGCGATGACCAGTGCGTCATAGCTGAGCTGCTCCGCGTTGGACAACACCACGGTTTTAGCAGTTCGATTGATTTGCGTGACAGATGTCCCAGGCTTCCATTCCACCGCCAACTCTGGAAACTCGTCATGGCGGATAAGGTAGGGCATATTGGGCGCGTCGGGCGCCAGCTGTTCTTTGGATAGTGGCGGACGCTCGTAAGGCGGCTCACACTCGGCACCGCACATTACGATGCGTCCAGCATAGCCTTCGGCACGCAAGCTACGGGCAACCCATGCGGCCGCCTGGCCTGCTCCGGCAATCACCACAGATTTAATCATAAGTATGTTTGCTCCAGGTTGTCCGGGTTGGTGTACACGGCTCCACGCTCTACAATCCACCCCGAGCATCCAGGATTGCGCCCGTCACATACGAAGCCGCCGGCGATGCCAGCCACAACACAGTCTCCGCTATCTCTTCGGCCTCGCCCATCCGTCCCATCGGAATCGTCATAACCATTCTGGCCAGTTGCTCGGCAGAGCGTTTGTTTTGAATGTCCGTGGCGACGAGCCCGGGCCGCACGGCGTTAACGCGTATGCCTTCCGACGCCACCTCTTTGGCTAGCCCTATCGTCATGGTATCCATGGCACCTTTGGTCGCCGCATAATGCACCCAATTGTTAGCCGAGCCCAGTTGCGCGGCCCCGGACGAGATATTTACTATGGCCCCGCCCTTTCCTCCATGAGCCGTAGACATACGCTTGACGGCCTCCCTTGCGGCCACGAACGCACCAATTACATTTACCCGGAATACATCGCTGACTGTGGCGTAAGAGACCGTATCTACTCTGGAAACACTGCCTGTGATGGCAGCGTTATTGACCAGAACCTGTATGGATCCCAGCTCATCGATCTGCTTGTAAGCATTCAGGACAGCAGCTTCATCGCCGACATCTGTCTGAATGGCATTGGCACGGCCGCCTCCTGCCTGGATCCGCTCGACCACATGCTGCGCTTCGGCGGCGCCGGAACGATAGAGAATGACCACGTGATAATGACGCGCTGCCAGACATGCAATGGCGGCGCCTATCCCGCGGCTACCTCCTGTAACAACGAATAGATCAGGTTCGGACGTAAGTTGCATGTTCATACTAGACGCTCAAATGGGTGCTAAGGACGTAGTCATTGTTCTTTAGGGCAGCACTGTCACCGCGAAAGCAGACTTCCCCCTTGGACAGCACGTAATGCATATCGGCCAGATCGAGCGCGACGCTAAGATTCTGCTCGATCAGCAACACCGCCAGACCTTCGGATTTCAGGCGTCGCAGAATTTCCACGATCTCATCTACGATCATGGGGGCCAGCCCCTCGGAGGGTTCATCCAGGATCAACACCGAAGGATTGAGCATCAACGCCCGTGCAATCGAAACCATCTGCTGCTCGCCGCCGGAAAGCTGGAAGCCGCGGTTATCGCGGCGTTCCTCCAGCCTTGGGAACAGTTGGTAAATCTTCTCAAGTGTCCATCCGTCCTTGCCTGCAGGACGTGCTGCCACGGTAAGGTTTTCTTCCACTGAAAGGCTGGGAAATACTCCGCGCTCTTGCGGAACGAAGCCAAGGCCCATACGCGAAATGCGGTACGATGGCAGGCCAGCGATGGCCTTGCCCTTGTATGACACCGCGCCTTGACGTGGTTTCAGATATCCCATGACAGACAACACCGTGGTGGTCTTGCCTGCACCGTTACGCCCCAAGATGGACGTGACCGAACCCTCGGCCACGTCCAGGGAAACGCCTCGCAGTATATGGCTTTCATCATAGTACGTATGAATATTATCGACGTGGAGCATCTAATGTTTTCCTCCAAGATACACTTCCCGCACTCGCTCGTTACCTTGTATTTCTTGAGGCGTGCCGGTGGCAAGCACCTCACCGTAATACAGAACGGTGACCTTGTCGGCTAAAGAAAAGACCACTTTCATGTCGTGCTCGATCATCAGGATCGCAATTGAATCGGGCAAGCTACGCACCAGCTCAACCAAATGGTCTGTTTCAGCGGGAGACATCCCGGAAGTCGGCTCATCCAGCAACAACAGTTCTGGCTCAGCGGCCAGCGCAACGGCTATCTCAAGCTGCCGCTGCTCACCATATGACAAGCTCGAAACACGACGATCCGCGTCTTCTGCCAAATGCACTTGGCCGAGCAACTGGTGAGTTCGCTCCCAGTGCCGTGACATCTGCGAGACATCGCGCAGGGCGTGATACCACCCGCCCAGCTTGGCCTGCACGGCTAAGCGCACGTTCTCCCGAACCGATAAGCTCTGGAATAGCGTGTTCTTCTGGAAGGTACGTCCCACCCCCAGCTGGCAAATCGCTTCGGGTTCGAAACCCGTAATGTCTTGCCCTTTGAACTTTATCCGGCCCGAAGTGGGCTTGAGTTGGCCCGTCAGTTGATGCAGAAAGCTGGTCTTGCCTGCGCCATTAGGCCCTATGATCACGTGTTTCTCGCCGTGCTTCACCGTCAGGTCAACATAGCGTGTGACCTTCAGGTTGCCGAAAGCCTTATACAGTTTCTCTGTTTGCAACAGGGTCATTTCTGCTCTCCTGGTGCAGCGACCATCGACGGCAGTTTGCTTACAGCAGCAGCCCGGGTGCGCGAAGCGCGCCGCACAAGGTCCAGAACGAATCCCCACACACCCTCTCGAAGGAACATGACGCTCAAGATGAAGATGGTGCCGACCCAGAAAGCCCAGTATTCGTTATAAGAGCTGATGAAGTTCTTCAGCAGAAGGAACAGCCCGGCTCCTATCGCCGGCCCGATAACTGTGCCGCTGCCACCGAGAATGACCATGATCATGGCGTCGCCCGACAGGTGCCAGTGCAGGATGTCGGTGGAAACATAGGCATTGAACAGCGCATACAAGGCACCCGCTACGCCGGCCATCCCCCCAGCAATGGTAAATGCGATTAGTTTGAAACGCTGCACTGGGTAGCCTATGGCGCGCATGCGCTGTTCGTTATCGCGAATACCGATAAAAATCGACCCTAGGGGTGATTTAACCAGGCACCACAAGAAGCCCAGCACCAGCAAAAAGCCAGTCACCACCACTCCGTATCTCGCTAGGGCATCCGTGGCAAGGTTAAAGCCGAAGAGTTCGGGCTGAACAAAGCCGATCAGTCCGTCGGTGCCACCTGTTACCGATCGCCACTTCAAAGCGGTAGCAAACAATAATTGCGAAAATGCCATGGTCAGCATCAGGAAAGGTATGCCGCTGACCCGAATGCAGAACACTCCTATCACCGCAGCCACTACAGCCGAAGCCAGGATTCCGGCCAGCGCCCCGATCCAGCCAGAGATGCCCAAGTGCACACCCAACGCGATCACAACGTAAGTCGACACGCCAAAGAAAGCAGAGTGGCCGAACGACAACAGACCTGTGTACCCGACCAGCAGGTTCAGGCTCATCGCAAATATTGCGAAAATCAAAATTTCAGAGACAATACCAAGAACATAGTCGCCTGCAAACGGAGCCACTATCAGCAGTGCGCACAGCAACAGAAACCCAGAAACTTTATATGAGGATTTCATCTTCAACCCCTTACCACGCCGAACAGGCCTTGCGGACGCATCAGTAAGACAATCACCATCAGCAGATATATAAGAAACAAGGCATAGTCAGAGAAATAGGCTTTGCCAAAAGTGTCGATCAGTCCCACCAATAATCCGGCTACTAACGCACCTCGCAAACTACCCATACCGCCGACTACCGTCACGATGAATGCGGGAATAAGGATCTCGATATCCATACCCAGATAGATACCCAATATAGGACTGGCCACAATGCCTCCCATCGCGGCGATGGCAGCGCCCAGCGCGAAAATGCAACCAAACAGGAAGGGAACATTGATGCCTATGCCCGCTGCGGTCGCGGCATCGTCCACACCGGCCCGGACCATGGCGCCAACACGACTGCGCTCCAGAAACCACCAGAGCAGGCCAGCTACCGTGGCACCAAAAACCACCAGAAAAAGCCGATACTTGGGCAGCACCGCTCCGGCAAACAGGATGGTTCCTTCAAGAATTTCGGGTGGCGCAATATTGCGAATATCCGGCCCCCAAAAGTAGCGGCAAACATCGCCGAACACGAAGATGAAGCCGAATGTAAGCAACACCTGATCCAGATGGTTGCGCTTATACAGCGGCCTGATGAATATCCGCTCCATTAGCACAGCAACCGCCACCGCCGGCACCCATCCTGTGGCTAGCGCCACCCAAAAGCTGCCCGACCACTGAGCCAGCGTAAAGGCAGTGAATGCCCCGATCATGAAGAACGAACCATGCGCCAGGTTGACGACGTTCATCAGACCAAAAATAAGGGATAAGCCCGCAGACATCATAAAGAGCAGCATGCCGAAGACGAGGCTGTTCACAAGCTGTGTAATGATGAAATCCATAACACCTTCTCGGACGATTAACCAACTGTTCCGGAGAGAGTCCTCCCGGGTCGACTGACGGGATCAGGTGGGCATTTTTTCTGGATCGGTGATGCCTTCAACCGTCTGTATTACCTTGTTGGTAATACGTCCGTCGATCTCGGCGACCTCGCGCACGTAAATGTTGTGCACAGGACCTTGAGTCTGCTGGTTGAAGGCAAAAGGTCCACGCGGCGCCATAAACTTGACGGCTCGCATCGCTTCACGCAGTTTGTCCTTATCGCCAGCATTCCCATCCACCGCTTCGACCGCTTGGTGGATCACTTTCGCGGCTACGTACCCGTACTCGGCGTAGACGCTGGGGTATTCGCCATGGGCTTCGCGATAGGCCGCAACAAATTTTTGGTTTTCGACATGCTCGAGTGTGTCGGCGTAATGCAGGCAGTTAAGCGCTCCAAGCGCGGATTTACCCTGAGCCGGCAAGGTGTCGCCTTCCAGCATGAAGCCCGAACCCGTAAGTCGGATTGTATCTTTCAAGCCGTACTGATCGTACTGCTTGATAAAGCGCACCGCGTCAGTGCCCGCATAGAAACTGAAGGTCGCCGGAGGCGCGATGTTGCGGATATCAGCCAAGTAGGCGCTGAAATCGTTATTGCCTAAGGGTGGGTAAATCTCTTTGATGATCTTGCCACCGCGACCTGTGAACCCGACCTTGAATTCGTTTAGTGAACCCCGACCACCTGCGAAGTCAGATGCACTGACAACCATCTCTTTCGCGACGTTGTCGTACAGCCACTCGCCCATGGCCGCATGCAGCGGAAAGGTATCCACCGAAGAACGGAAAAAATACGGTAGCCCCGTAAATGCAAGATTCACTAGGCCTGCTCCGGAACCAAGCATGAACGCACCGCTCTGCCGCAAATACTGGACTGCTGCCATCGCCACGTTGCTTGCCTGTATGCCAGTGATGATGTCGCACTTATCGCTCTGATCCAGTTTCTTGAGCTTTTGCAAACCAACTTGCGGATTGATCTCGTCATCTTCCTTGATGATATCAATCTTGCGGCCCGCGATCGTGTTGCCGATTTCATTGAAATAGATGTTCATGCCGTTGACGTTGGCGTTACCCAACGCGGCAAATACCTTGGAATAGGAATTCAAGGCGCCGATCTTCAATGGGGCTTTGGTTTGAGCCAGTACGACGGGGGCTACCCCACCAAACATTGCCGTCGCGCCCGCTAGTCCTGTCCCTTTGATAAAGCTGCGCCGGGTGAAGCCTTTTTGCTCTTGATTAATTTTTTTCATGATGTCTCCGAAAGTGATTTTTGATTGATACCGTTAAACCTGAACCAACTTCACCAGCTGCTTACCCAGATTCCCGCCACTCAACAAACCAATACAGGCCGCGGGAGCCGCCTCTATTCCTTCTGCGATCGATTCGCCCGAAAGCAGGCTGCCACTTTGCAGCAGAGTGGTCAGCTCTTCAAGCGCTTGCGGCCACAAGTCTAGGTGGTCCCAAACAATAAAGCCCTGAGCCCGTAAACGTGAAATCAGTAGATAGGAGTGCGTTGTAAGCTGCATGGGTGTATCGCCATATCGCGAAATCATTCCGCACAGTGCAATGCGGCCAAATCGGCTCATTAAAGGAAGCATGGCCTCGAGCATCCAGCCATTGACGTTGTCGAAGTAGGAATCGACGCCATCCGGCGCATGTTTTCGCACTGCCTGCCCCAGCGCTACGATGTCCGCATGCTTCTTGTAATCAACGCAGGCGTCAGCACCCAGGCTGTCCACGACGTATCCGCATTTGCGCGATCCGCCTGCAATGCCAAGCACGCGGCAACCCCTAGCCTTGGCCAACTGGATCGCCACGCCCCCCACTGCCCCCGCTGCCGCACTTACCACTACAGTTGAGCCGGCCACTGGTGAGCAGATTTGTGTCATTCCATACCATGCGGTCACGCCCGTCATGCCGAGCACGCCCAAATGCGCTGACATCGGCGTGGCACCCACATCAACCTTTCGCAGTCCTTGTCCGCCGGACACGGCCATCTCCTGCCAACCAAGCTGACCCACAACATGGTCTCCGACAGAAAACCCCCTATTCCTGGACTGAACGACCACGCCGACGGTTTCGCCTATCATGACCGCTCCCAACGGCTGGGATGGCGCATAGGACATCCCCGTCGTCATGCGACCCAGCATGTATGGGTCTATGGAGAGATAATGGTTGCGCACCAGGATCTGCCCAGCCTGGAGCTCGGACACATTTACCTCTTCCAGACGGAAGCTTTCCGCCGTTGGCCGGCCCGAAGGGCGGCTGTCCAGGACAATGCGCCGATAGGACGCCGCCTGTGTGTCCAGCCCCGGCTCAGCGGGCGGTGCAATATGAGCGTCCATATTAGAGTCCCATGGCTTCGCAGTAATGCTTGTAGAACGCACGGATCAATACTTCCGTAACCATGTGATCTTGAGCTTCCACGTCCTTGCCGCCCATCTCGACCACCGCCCTGCGATGGCCGTAATGATGTGCACCAAGTTGCGATTCGCTAAGGACTTCGCCGTCCTCCATTGCAACAAACCCGGCCGGACCGTAAAGATTGGCGTGTCGCACGCGCAAGCGCGTCATTTCTTCTTCATCGTCCTCATAGCCGAAGAAGGTCCACGCCAATTCAAACGAATCGACACCCTTTGGTATTACGTGTCGCATACCGAAAGTATTGGCTTGTTGATGGATGATAACGCTGGGAAAGTGTGTGATGGCAACTACTTTCCCGTCTTCGAACTCGGGCTTCGGCGTTACCGTATCAGTATCATTCAGCTCCAATGCCTCTTTGAAACGCGTAATCTCGCTGGCTGCTTCTGTCTTTTTTTGCCAACGTTACTCGAGACCATCGTGCTATGGCCTGAAACAGAGGGGATACTTTCTGATTGCGTGTCAGCCCGCCACAGACCGAAGGTGATAAGAAAGGAATGCAGCAAGGTCGCATGGTAGGGATCTTTCAGATTCTCGAAATACAGCTTCCAGTTACTGTCGATTTTCTGCCGGTTGTAACCCAACAAACGCAGCTTCTTTCCCGGGAATTGACGCTTCAGATTGCGCATTACCTCAGGGCCCGAGTAGCTCTCGAAAGATGGTGGAGACTCATGGAAACTGGCCCAGATCGAACCGCCCTCAACATGAACGTGCAACCTCTTCAGACTATGCTCGGCATTGTCGAAGTCAGCCGGCATGCCGCCCTTACTCAGTACGCCCCGCTTAAGCGGAACGCCTTGCAGCGCACCGTCCAGGGCGAAATTCCACTGGTGATACGGACAGGTGAATGACTCTTCTTTGCCTTTATTCTTCCAGCACAGGCGGGCACCCCTATGAGCGCAACGATTCTCCCAGACATATATCTGGTCTTCTTCGCCCCGCACTACTACGACTTGGCGCTCACCGATCCAGCTGCGCTTGTAGGATCCCTTCTCAGGTACTTCGCACTCAAGCGCCACGTAATTCCAGCTGGGGCCATAAAAGAAAGTATCGAGTTCGCGCTGATAAAGGTCTGGGTCCGTATAGACCCAGAATGGCACGCGGGTCCAGCCCTCTTGTGGCCAGGCTCTATCTGTTGTGCTTTCGATGCTGTTTTGCAGCATAGTCATCTCCTCACTCTTATACCGGGACGATCAGAGAGCGTGTGACGTGGTGGTTGTCGTACACGGCCAGTCGTTGCCTGAATTTGAAGGTCGAGCCGTTCCGGACCAAGATGTCCAGGTATTGGCCCACGAGAAACAAAGTCGGATCCTGATCTGACATCGCCTCAGTAATCAAAAAATTCGCGCTGGCGTGTATCTCGTCGCCCTCCATCGCCGTTACCCGCACTCCACTGATGACATGTCGCCACACGCGCGGCACATACACCTGTGTTTCCCGCAGGGCTAGCACCCGGTCCTGCACCATGCCCACGCCGTCGCAGTAGATTGCCGCCTGCGGAAGGCCTTCGCCATAGTTCTCACGGGACACCACCTGGTACGTGCAGTCGTCGAGAAAGAAGGACGGAAATCGCTCGACCTCGTCCCTGTCAAGCAAGCCGGCCACTTCCTCATAGAAATAGCGGATTTCGTTGATCAGTCCGAACAGTTCCTGGCTGAGCTGCGGAGGCCGCACGATAGGTTCAATACGGTCTTTCATGACTTCCCCTACGCCTCCATGCGGTCTAGATTAGTTTGAATGCCGGCATCAGATCCCAGTTTCAGGACGGGTGACTTCAAGGTCTCCTGCCAAAGCAGCGACTCCATGGCAATGTGCAAAGGATGATCCTGTATGGTCAAGGCCACGAACCCTTCATCCCGGGAGGCGTGATTATGCACCGACCAGCCCGGCGCGGAGAAATGCAGGTCGCCGGCTTGCCACTGGACTCGTTCACCATTTACAACGCTCTTGCCATTTCCCCACATGATGTAGTTGATGGCGGCAGATGTATGACGGTGTGGCTTGTCCACTTTCCCGGGCGGCAGTTTGGCGATTGTTGCAAAGAAACTGTGCGACGTTCCTATGCGGCGTTCGGTAGCCGGGTTGTACAAAACATACAGGTGGCGGCCGGTATAACTGACATCCATGCCGTACACCGTTTCAAGGTGCGGAGCGATGTCTTTCCAAGACCAGTGCAGCATTTTCGAGTCGACGGTATCAATGTCAACCAGCCATTCATAGCCCAGTAGCTGTGCGCCTTCCGTACCGATAAGAATCGGTTTGGCTGCCTCGCGTGCCCCGCGCTGTTTGTCCGCCAACTTGGCGTCGGCGACCGACCGTGCCGCCTGACCGTGGGACTCTGTGTCGCTGATGTAATGCACGTCCAGCCGCTCAAGCAGGGGAGCATTGCTATACGAAAGCCTTACAAAGAGATCGTTGCCGGTGTTCTCGTAGGCTACAGGGTACATAGCCGGTGTATTCCAGACATCAAATTTCTCGACCGAAAATTCCTTGTTGCTACTCTTGACCGTAGCCGAACCACGGATACACATATCCACATGACTGGAATTACGCAACATCGGAGTGGTCTGTTCGCCAGGTTTGAGCACAACGATCTGGACATCAATGCCCGGCGAAAATGCAGGGATGGGACCGGTGTTCATCGGATGATTCACAGACGCGGCGCGCCTGCCGTCGTCCGGCCTGGCAATGCTTGCCAATCTGTCTATTTCCAGATCAATGCGGGCCTTGGGTAGCACCACAGTAGGCCAGAACGTCTGCTCGCGGGGCGGCTGCCCGCTTACATCAATCAACGATATATCGTTTTGCATGTTTATCTCCTGAATATTTTGGCAAGTGCTATCAGTCCCAGCGAATGGACGCGCCCGCCATGAGGGAAATCTCCTGCCCGACACCAGCCCGGACAGCACGCTGATAAGCAAGCGCGGCTACCGACAGATCTGATATTCCCATACCCATCGATTTGAACAAGGTGATATCGCTGTCTTCGGGTGGACGTTCGTTATTCGCGATTATGTCGCCTAATGGACGTACCCGGGCCCAGTCGCCTTCACCATTTTCAAAATAGTCAATGAACTCTCGCGACGCTTTTCGTGTATTGGATACATCATCAACTGCGATCATTCCAACGCGTGAAAACACGTCTTGGTAAAACTCGGCATTGGCCGGAAGAATGGCACCCACTGCATTCAGATGTATACCTTTCCCAAGCATGCCCGCTTTCAGGAAGGGCTCTGCCGCACGGGTGACCGTTGTGACAATTTTCGCGCCATCGAGTGCTTGCTCCAGGGTAGAGGCTTCAATGACCTGGACAGGGAAGGCTGCATGGACCTGCTCGCAAAACAGGCGGCGCTTTTCCGGCGTAGGGCTCCAGATCCGGATGGTCTTGAGTGGCCTCACGATATTGACGGCGGCGATTTGGGCCAGCGCCTGCCGACCCGAGCCAATCACCGCCATGTCATCGACGTGATCAGGAGACAGCCACTTCGTTCCCAGACCCGTCATTGCCGAGGTGCGCAACTGACCCAACACGTTGGCTTCCATGAAAGCCAGAAGCCTTCCTTCGTTCGAATCGAAAAGTATGAACACAGCCTTCGCACCTGCGGGCGTATTGATCCAATTCTTATATCCACACACTCCCGCCTCAAACAATGCCGAGCCCAAGGAGTGCATGGAACCGACTGGCGCAAGCGTTCCGAGCGCCTTCGGAATATTTACCGCCTTACCCTCGCCAAGCGCCCGGATGCCTTTCTCAAGTTCGCTTACGGTATCGTTAAGAGTAACTAATGAAGCTACGTTATCTTCATTAAGCCAGATTGCTGATGAATGCATGTATATCCTTGGTTAATTTGCCTAGGCAACCGGATTGCGCAACAACCCGACACCCGAAATATCTACTTCGAACACATCTCCGGGCCGTAGGTAAAGCGGTGGCTTCCGTGAAAATCCGACACCTGAAGGTGTGCCGGTAGAAATTACATCGCCCGGCAGGAGTTCTGTAAAAGTCGACAGGTAGGAAATGATCTGCGACACGGAGAAGATCATGTTCGCCGCACTATCGCTTTGCATCTCATCTCCGTTCAATCGACCCGTGACAATCATCGATTCCACAGGGCCGGCCTCGTCGGGCGTCACCAGCCAGGGCCCAAAGGCGCCAGAACCCATGAAGTTCTTTCCCGGCGTCGCCTGATTGGAATGACGCTGCCAATCTCTAATGGAGTTCTCAGCCAGACATGAGTAGCCGGCCACGTAGCCCATGGCATCTTCCTCTGACACTCGATAAGCGCGACGGCCGATTACTACCGCCAGCTCGGCTTCAAAATCGAACTGCTCAGAAATACCGGGGTGGCTTACAGGATTGTCATGGCCGACCACTGATGAACCGAAACGCACAAAGATGGAAGGATGAGCCGGCACCTCCATGTTGGCTTCCTTGGCATGCAGAATGTAGTTCAGACCCACACACAAAATTTTGTCGGGATCGGGAATAGGGGGCAGCAGCAGCACCGAAGCTAGGGGGATGCCTTGCGCTTGTTGCGCCAGAACCTCTGCTCTGGCGGCTATTCCGCCCAAACCCTCGGCGGACAAAGCCATTCTGAGCGTGGGCGCTTCCGCCGTCGTCAGGTCAAGGATAGCGTCGTCGCCAACAACGACGCCATAGCGCGCTTGGGAATCACCGCCTTGCGATTCTGTATAACTGACTAGCTTCATCAATTGCCTCCGGATGTCTATGGGCGAACCGCCCTGATTCTTATTTTGTTAAGTATGGCTACGCAGCTGGCTACGCACAACGCCATAGCTGGAACAGCATCTGTTCCAGTTTAGAAGCATGCTTAAGCCTTGATGTCGATGCTGATGCGTTCATCCACCAGGCGCACCGGATAGACTTTTATATCGGATGTTAAAGGCGCACAAAGAGCCTTGCCGGAGCGCACGTCAAAACGGCCCTGATGTAACGGACATTCAATTTCATATCCCTCTTGATAGCCCTCGCATAAGCGGGCTTGGCCATGCGTGCAAAGGTTGTCTGTTGCGAAGACTTCATCACCTACTCGATACAGCGCGATCTCCTTCTCATCCACGATGACTGAGACCGGATAATCGTCGCCAACATCGGACACAGGACATACGTCAACCCATTGATCGGTCATGTAATTTTTCTCCAGTTAGGACTGTTCAGAGTGCTGGACTATATTGCATCGCTGTATGAGGTGGCACAAGACACGAAATGGAACAGATCCTTTTCCATTTCGGCTATACCGTCATGAGCGCTCGGGGGGTGATAATGCCAGCAGTACACCTTAACAAACGCAGAAGGAGATGCATGCCTTCCATTGGACCCCACCCTGTTACCAGAGCGGCGATCTGGATGTGTGGCGCTCTCCTTTCACTGGCCGCCATGGCTGTCGCGGTGACCTGCCCCAAAAGTTAGGCACAAAATCAGGTAGAGTCCGTTTAAAGGAACACGGACATGAAGAAACGGTTTACC
>RAPG01000026.1 GCA_005239165.1 Allopusillimonas ginsengisoli | reverse complement strand
AAGGACCAGCTGAAAGCCCTTCCTAAAGTTGAAGTAAAAGGGTAAGCCTTCAACTCACCGCACTGTAGGAGGTTCGCTTCCGGGATTGAAACCGGCCGCCGAAAGTCAGTAAAAAGAAACTTTTGGCGGGCGCTGGTTATATGCCCGTTAACAGTGAGCCGCGTTGGGCGCAACTGATCTAATAGGATGTGACTCTGCCAAGCTTTTATAGACGGCTCGTAGCCTCAGAAAAATATTGCGATGTAGTCGAAGATATCTTGGCGTGCCAAGTCTCGGGTTTGATAGATGTTGCGTTGGATGCGATTGAGCAGTGGGGAGAATCTTTCGACAACAGCATTGTCACGGCAATTAACTCGTCGGCTTATGCACCGTTGTAAGTTACGTGCGGCAAGAAGGGGATAATTAATTTTGTGTAATAGCCCCGTCATAGCACGGGTCCAATTTGATAAGTGGGCCTCGGTGTTTGCGTTTGAGTCTATATCTACTGACTTAGAAGACAAGACAGGTAACGCATATACGCCAGCAAGTTCTACCTCTTCGAGCAGAGCAGCAGACGCGTGCTGGGTGACCGGATGCACAGACTGGCTGCCCGCTTCACGAAGCTGCTTGCCGACATGCGCTTGGCAGTATCGATATCGAGCATCATGCTCGTCTGTTTTAAACCGCTGAATCGAGATACGTAGAAAATGCCGTGCACGCAACGATGGGACTGTTCACCTGTCCCTTGGCGCGAAACAGTCTAAGCGGGAAGCCATAGCACTTAGCCAAGTCAAACAGCTGAGGGTGCCACTAGTTAGGACGAACTCGGGGGGCGGAGGGCATTCGAGCACGATAGTACGTGCATTCAAATTGTGTTCCCGTTTAGAGCAGGCGGGGCTATGCCATTGCCTAACGTTATAGCTGATGATCAGTCGGAAAATTACAAATTCTGGCGGACGCTGATTCGGCCAACACTGATGGAGGACGTCCACGCCATGCGGACAAAAACGCTAACAAGCCAATAGTCGGGCCGGGCAGCAATATCCAGGCGGAGTCCAAACCTATCGTCTCAAAAAGCCATGTAACAAGCGCGATGGATACAACGGTTATCGCGAACCCGATCGAGTTTTGAATGGCAAGAGCACCCCCGATACGTTCCGGTGCGCAGGCGTTTGCCGACAAGGATGAAAACTGCGGGGAATCCGCAACGACCGTTACTCCCCAAACTAATAAAATCACCACCAGCAGGCCCGGGGACATGAAACGCCAGCCGCAAACGAAGATTAACCCAGACAATCCGGACAAGGCTAGAGCTCCCGCAGCAACCCTGGCACTACCTATATAGCGTGATAAGGTGCCACCCACAATGCATCCAATTGCACCGCAGCCAACAATCAAGAACGACAAGCCTGATATGCTCTCAAGACGGATTCCAACATCTACGAAGATCCGCGAAACGTACAGAGGAACAATGGTCCAAAATGCGTAGAGTTCCCACATATGGCCAAAATAACCGAATGCCGCTGCACGGAATTGAGGTACGGAAAAGCCACGCAACACATCCATAGAACAGGTAACTCGTTTGTTAGCATACAACAAAGGCTGTTTCAGATAAGGCCCGTCGCCGAGCACATAAATAAATAACGCCCCAACCACTGCGAGCAACGAAGACCCAGTAATTATTCCTTGCCAAGGCAAGTTGCCACCAAGAAAACGCAATCCATGCGGCAATGCTGTGCCTAGGGATAACATTCCTACCAATTGAGCAAATGCCGCACCTGTGCGATGCGGTTCCCAACTGACAATCAGCTTCATACCAAGCGGATAGATTCCGGCAAGGCTCATGCCAACCAAAAAACGAAAGACAAGCGCCGATGAGAGCCCTGCTGACAACCAGGCAAACGCCGCATTGAATGCTGCACCCGCGATGGCGCTAGCCACGAAAATCAAACTCGGCCGAAAACGATCAGCGTAACCAGTCATCGATATCGTCAGAGTACCTAGGATGAAGCCTAGCTGCACTGCGCTGGTGAGCATCCCAATATCAGATGCACTGGCATCCCAGGCGTTCATTAACTCAGCGGTTGCGCTATTTGCGCTGAACCATAAACTGGTTCCTAACAATTGCGCAAAGGCTATAACCGCCACCGGACCAGGCCATTTCAACAAAGATTGAAGAAATGGACCTGGAGCGGACTCACTCGCCGCAGCCATGCTTTATATCAGATCAGGCGAGTAGCGATATTGACGGGGTTTGCCAGTGTGTCATGTATGGGCGAGCGCTGTGGTAAAAGCTGAACCAACTCATCCAGATTCTCGCGACTAGTCCCTTCACTTGTCAGTTGAACATCCACACGTATTCCCTGAGCCCCATTGCGCACAGATGGATCAATGCCCAGAAATCCGTTCAAATCGATATCGAAATATAAATCCAACTTAATTTCGTCCAGTTGAATGTCTTTCGAGGCCGCGATAGAGACCAGCGTCACGGCGTAGCATCCGGCAAGCCCCTTGAGAATATACTCAGCAGGGCTGACACCAAGATCGGTTCCTAAAAGCCCAACCGGCTCGTCACTGACCAGCGTAAACTTACCTCTACGGGAGTCGTCCACCTCTGTATCTTGAGTAAGCGGCCCCGTTTGACTGCTCAAGGCTAGTCCCCCCATAGACTGGCTCTGCATACTGAATGACACTTTGCCCAACTGCGGTTGCTGCCGCACTGCGTCGATAGTATTTTTCATGGCGTCAAAGTTGACGTAAGGCTTAGTAGATGAATTCATGTTTATTTCCGTTTAAATAGATATATTCGAGATCACGCTGTCAGATCTCGGCGGGTTGTTTGCGCGTTGAAAGAAGGCCGCCTGATGGCGTACCCGCTGAAGTTTATATAAGCCCGATACGCTGCATGACTGCTTTTAGTTCACGAGTCCGGATGTCATCGATCGGCTCCATCACCACCTTGCACGAATCATGCTCGATAACCCCCATCCATTTGAGTGCCCGCTTATAGCACTGCGGATACTGCAGCACATTGGCAAAGGCAATCGAGTTTAAGGGACCAACTTTGCTATAAAAGATCTCTCTTGCTTCTTCGAGCTTCCCTTCGCGAATAAAACTGAACATGTCGCTTTGCTCTCGGGGCAGCACACAGCTCGCTGCCGACGTCATCCCTCGGGCGCCATACAACAGCATCAAGTAGTTCATCTGATCGTGCCCTGCCCAAGCCTGAACACGATCGTTGGTTGCGGGCCCATATTGACGAATTTTCGCTGGATAGGGTAAAAACAACTTCGCACAATGCAATGTTGGCAAAGTGTCAGACATCCGCTTTAGCAAAGGCAGCGATATCTCAATACCAGCTCCACCGTCGTACACCATCAACGGCAGATCGGTAGCGTCGGCGATATGTTTAATGTGGCGATAAATTCCTTCAGCAGAGTGCGGATGGTAGTACGGGCCCGTTGTGAAAATATAGTCGGCACCACACCCTTGCGCATGTTTTGCTAGCTGGGCGCTCACATCGCTTGATGAATCGTTGACGCCAACACCGACTGGGACTCGACCCGCAGCCTGGTTCACAACAATCTCAACGAATTTTTTGCGTTCAACCTCAGTCAAGCAAAACACCTCACCGGTACTGCCCAAGGCCAACACACCATGTACACCGCGCTCAATCACATAATCGACCAGATTGCGCGTCGACATTTCATCGAGATCACCATTTGGCAACATTGGTGTGACAATCAGAACATGATTGCCATACAGCTTGGCTTTCCTTTCTGCTAAATCGTTCACAACAATTCTCCGTATCCGAAAAGACAGGGTGCCCACTCTAAGACACCCTGTCTAGGTTAGCCGTGCAAATTGCGCGCAGCACCAAACGAGTACCCATTCTGGGTCAAGCCCCGTGCAGTGCGATTAATCGCCTCATGCTTGTCCATGTAACTGAGCTCGTTCGATACGATGTCACCAGTAGTTTCCAGATCTTCTTTAGTGCGAAAGTAGTCAAACACGTCCGACGGACGGGTACGAAGCTCTTCGACTTGAGGATCACCACCTTCGTGCTTGGCTGCCATATTGCGTACTTCTGCAGCAACGTCGATCAGTTCGTCACGGCGCAGGTAAGGCTGCTTGACCATATTCTTGTAGAAGTTAGTAACGTGATGCTCGATGCGAACTTGCTCAGTCATGCCCAATGCATCGCGCGCTTGAGCCATACTACGCAGCGTGTCGGCATTGACTGCATTTGTTGGGTTCATGCCAACCAGCGGAGTAAACCCATCCTGGCGCGAGTACAGTCGCGCCACGGTCAGCATATGCAGAAACGACCATGCATTATCGGTGCCAGCAAATACCGATACCTTGAATTCGATATCTACACCAATGCGTGCAAGCCAATAGCCCAACAGCATCGTTCCAGGATTGATGTTCAGTACCTGCTGTACACCATACTGGGTGTAATAATGCAGAAATTCATCAACCCATTTAAGTGGATAATCATTAGGCTGACCGGCGCTGGTAAAGTATCCAGCAATGGTCTCCGGCCCATTTAAGTGGATGTTCGAGCCGTCAGTACCCCGCGTATCCAGCGTCTCGACATAACTCGCACCTATGATTTCCATAGCGGCCATCATGGCAATCAAATCGCCCATGTCATCCGCCGACTCGACCATGTTTCGCACACGGATATAGCGGCCCGGCATGATTTGACGATGCTTGATGGCATGGCGTGCCTCGGCCATTAACCAAGGAAAATATTGACACGCGCTGATTTCCATCACGATGCCATCTTCCTCTTTGATCTGCTTGGTTGCACCGGCAAGCGCTTCCTTACGATAGTCAGCAATGGTGACAAAAGCCCCCTCATCCCGCATCTTGATCAGCCAATGCAGATCAGCCAGATAGGGCGACTTTTCAGATTCCAGGCGCTCAAGCAAAGCTGGCAATTTTCGCGCAGCGGTAGCTTTAGCATTGATTTCTGCGGGGCTGCCATACTTAGCAACCACAGCAAGAAAGTCATTGACCAGAGCGTTATTGGGATCAAGCAATGCCCGATTAACGGCGTCAACGTCCGCCGAGTTAATTTGCAAATGCTGGCGTAAATCAGTAGACATGATATTCCTTCAAAAAAGTATGGAGTAATGAAAACCTAAAGCTATTTTGCTGTTGACGCTGAGATACGCTCGATCTCGTCGGAGACCTGCTTCACGTAATCGGCACCAACGACCTTGCTGTACTTTTCAATCACGGGCTTCATCTTGGTGCGCATCTTGATCATTTCTTCTGGTGAGAAGTAATCAACAGTCATGCCGGCAGCTTGCATGCGTTTGATCTGCGAATCTTCGGTATCAGTATTCACCTGACGCTGATATGCTCCTGCCTCCAGCGCAGCATCCCCAATAATCTTCTGTTCCTCTGCAGAAAAGCTGTCCCACATCTTCTTGCTACCCACCAGGACCATGGGGTTGTATATATGATTTGTCATCGTTAAGTACTTTTGAACCTCGTCGAAGCGAGCCATATCGTCTGTAGAAATGGTGTTGTCTTGCCCATCAACCATCTTGGTTTCTAAGGCCGTATAGAGCTCGTTAAACGACATCGGCACAGCGTGGGTGTCCAGCTGCTCAAACATATCTATGTAAATAGGGTTCTGGATTACACGAACTTTAAGTCCTTCGAAATCTTCCACCTTCTGAATTCGACGTTTGCTGTTGGTGAACTGTCGATACCCGTTTTCCCAAAACGCCAGCCCCACCAAATTCTTTTTACTAAACTCCTTCAGCATGCCAGTGCCGATCGGTCCATCAAGCAACGCATAAGCAACCTTCTTGTCAGTCACCATGCCCGGAAAGTCCAAGACTTGAAGTTGCTTGACCATGGAGGTAAGCGGTGACGAAGACAAAAGCACGAAATCCTGCGTTCCGCCCTGCGTGGCGCCAATTTGTTGTACTTCGCTCCCCAACTGTCCAGAGTTGTAAATGTCAACTTTGATTTTTCCACCCGAGCGGTCAGCAACTAATTCAGCGAACTTCACAGCTCCCTTTCCATTAGTTGCGTCAGCAGTCGACAGATGACCAAACTTTAACGTCCGTTCTTTAATATCGGCGTTAGCAGTTGTAGTTACGGTGGCTAATGTCAGTCCGAGTGCGACCGCGACGGAACTGGTACGGAAGATATTTTTGAAATTCATTGGTTGTCTCCAATATTTAGTAATTTGAATGAAAGAAACTAGTAAAACCACGACAACGGTGTAAGCAAGAGTTGAGGAAAAAGAACTAATAAAATGACCACACCGACTTCAGCTAACAAAAACGGGAACACACCACGGACTACATGTTCAAAACGAACCTTCGACACGCCCGCGACAACGTTAAGCACATTACCCACCGGCGGCGTGAGCAAACCAATGGCAATGCACATCACAAACACCACGCCGAAATAAACTGGGTCGATACCTGCCTGCTTGGCAACAGGCAACATAATTGGCGTCAAAATCAACACTAAGGGCGTGAAATCCAGCGCAGCGCCCACGATGATTGTGAGTAGCATCATGATGCCCATCAGAACGACTGGGCTATCCAAGAACATCACCAAAAGCGCACTTAGTTGACCCGGAAGATTGGCAATGGTGATCATCCATGCGGAAACGAAGGCTGCAGCCACGATGAACATGACAATCGCAGTCGTTCTTGCCGCGGATACCAAACACTCGTAGAGCAGCTTCCAGGTCAACTCGCGGTAGACGAAAGCCCCAACACTCAGTGCGTAGAACACTGCAACAACAGCTGATTCCGTGGGGGTAAAGATACCCGTTCGCAAACCACCCACGATGATGACGGGAAGCATTAAAGCCCAAGCGCCGTTACCGACCGCCTTAACCATCTCCGTGCGAGAGGCGCGCGGCGGCCTGACCATTGCACTGTTTCGATTCAAACCCCACCACGTTAACGTCAAGGCGATGCCCATCATGATTCCAGGAAAAATTCCCGCGATAAAGAGCTTGGTGATCGAGACATTACCAATAATTCCGTACATGATCAGACCGATGGACGGCGGGATGATTGGGGCGATAATTCCGCCTGCCGCGACTAAGCCAGCCGAACGGCCAACTTCGTATCCGGCCGAGCGCATCATAGGAATCAACAAAGCCCCGAGCGCTGCACTATCTGCAATGGCGGATCCTGATAAGCTAGCCATCAATACAGCAGCAATAATGGCGACATAACCCAGTCCTCCACGTAGATGACCGATCAGTGCTAAGGCCATAGCGACGATCCGGCGGGATAACCCTCCCGCGTTCATTAACTCTCCGGCCAGCATAAAAAACGGGACTGCCAAGAAAATAAAGTTATCTACACCATTAATCATGTTGCTGGCGACAATCTGCACATCAAAATTGTCGAGCTGTATCATCATGGCTGCACCGCACAGCACTAACGCCAAGGCTACCGGCACACCGATGGCCAAGGATCCGAGCAAAGAGCCGAGGAAAACGAACAAAGTCATTTGGAGGCCCCTTCTCGTTGTTGCAGGACAATGCCCTTCCCACCCAACTCTTTTCCTTTCGATCCACTTGCGACCTGAACCTCATTAACAATTTCCGCATTCGCGTCGAAATCGATATCCTGTAGATCACCTCGCAGTACACGCAATAAGCCACGCAAGACAAAAGCGAGACAACCAATGCCGGCGAACACACCTGCTGCATAGTTCCAGGACAGCGGGTACGCAATAGCGCCCATAGCCATCGTGTCGTTGTTAATCAGCATTTGCTTCCAGCTCCCATAAGTGAGCATGAACAGGGCCACAATCATCAGTATGTGGCTGACCACGCCTGCAATACGTCGACCAGACCGAGGGAGCTTTTGCACGAGGATGTCAACGCCCAAATGTCCATGCGTCGCCATCGCCGCCACGGCACCTATAAAGGATAACCACACAAACAGGAATCTACTGATATCCTCGGCACCACCAATGCCCGAATGGAATGCGTAGCGCAAAACCACGTTGAGAAACACGATGACCGCCATGACGGCGAGCAACATAGCCATCACAAAATCCATCGTTTTCATGCAGCGGTTCAACCAGCTTTTTTGCATAACTGTCTCCTTTCTCTTCTATTCTTATATTGATCACTACCGTTCAATTACAGTTGAGCTTGAGTCATCGCCTGTCTCATCAAATCTTGATTGGCGTCAGACAAAGACAACAGGGGCAGACGCAAGTTATTTTGCAGCAATCCCATACGACTCATAATCCACTTAAGCGGAGCAGGATTGGGCTCGGCAAAAAGATCGCGATGCAAACGAACCATATGACTATTCATTTTTCGGGCATCATCAACGCGGCTTTCGAACGCTGCGACAATCATGTCATGCATCAGACGCGGTGCGGCATTCGCCGTAACGGAAATAACCCCATCGCCCCCAAGCAACGTAAGCGCAAGCGCAGTGCCATCGTCGCCACTTAGCACCAGGAAGTTTTCAGGTACGCGGCACACCAGATCAAAACCACGCTCCATATCACCGGTTGCGTCCTTGATACCGATGATGCCAGGCACGGCCGATAACTCAATGACAGTATCGTTATTGATATCGGCAACGGTTCGTCCAGGTACGTTATAAATGATCATTGGCAGATCGACAGCTTCGGCAATCGCTCGGAAATGCTGATAGAGCCCCCCCTGCGACGGCTTGTTGTAATAAGGAACAACCGACAGATGTGCGTCAGCACCAATCTCTTTTGCTGCCGTGGCCAACTCGATCGCTTCGTAGGTGGCGTTTCCGCCAGTGCCAGCGATTAGCGGCAGACGTCCTGCCAGATGACGTTTCGCATCTGCAATCAGCCTACACTGCTCACCAATGCTCAGGGTGGAGACCTCACCCGTAGTACCTGCGACGACTATGGCGTCCGAGCCTTGCTCAACGTGCCAATCTAACAAACGAAAGAAAGCCGTCATGTCGACGGCGCCGCCCGCTTTCATCGGTGTAACTATTGCCGGAATACTGCCTCTTAGAGAACTGCTGGTACATGATGTTTGCATGGCTTAGTCTCCGCTAATTTGAATGACAAGTTAGTCACACAACTTTATTGTATGATGAATGTATCATATAATTTTTCACCTGACCACTACTTATTTCTCATAGAGGAGGAGCAGCCAGGTCATAGCCGTTAAGCTAAAATAATTAAGCTAGAAGCAAGTGTTCTTTTACGCGACGATGCTGCTTTTTCGCCCCGGCACACAACACCTAGAACCCCTGTCAAATGGTGGATTTAAATTTTTCGGGGCTTGTGTTTGTATCTCGTCAAACTGTCGCTCTTCGGCAGGCGAGCGCGCTACCCACATTCGGTACTGCTGGCACCGAGTCAATGTGATACGACACCGTCAGGGCCGTCATGATTTCGGCTGCCTCTATCGTCCATCTTCACGTAACAAGGAAAGCTGAGACGGTGTGCATACGTTAAGACAACTCCCTGTAACGAGCGAAGAGCGCTTTTCATACGGATGACTTACGGTTCTTTTCCGATACTTGATCAAAGATAACGCCCGCTCTCTTCATCCGATAATCGCAGTCAGCCGTCATCAGTTCGGCTAGTCTGGTCGCGAGGAATCTTCATCCAGCACGGCAGTCAAGCTGGTTTTTGCCAGACGCTGCGCGACCTGTCCACTTGGACCTAACCAGTAACTTCGTTCAGCTGTCTGAATACGAGCCGCCGTATTGGCCATATGACGTACCGCCGCCGCGCGCGCGGCTTCGGGATCGCGCGCTTCAATTGCGGCACAAATAGCTTTGTGCTCTTCACGAACTTGTCCCGTCAATTCATTAAACGGCGCCTCATTACCACGTGTGACGCGGATTGCATCCTCCAGCGCACGGGTCAATAAACCCAGCAATGCGGTGTAATGCGGGTTCGAAGTCGCACGCGCAATGGAAATATGGAATGCAAGATCTTCCTTCACGCCATCGCCACCGGCAGCCACCGCCCTATCCATGGCTTTGACAGCACGTTTTATCTGTTGCAACTCGGCTGTGGTGCGCCGCCTGGCAGCCAGCGCGGCCATTTCCGACTCTATACCGCACCGCAACTCCAAAATATGAAGCACGCCTAACGCAGGGTCTTCCCCTTTGCCGTCTAGACGAAATGTTTCGTAGTTGTTAGGCGCTAACACAACGGTGCCACTACCTTGTCGTGTTTCAACCAGCCCTTCAGATTTGAGCCTGGAGATTGCTTCCCGCACCACGGTGCGACTTACACCGTATTGCTCCGTCATGAATTTTTCGGTCGGCAGACGCGCGTTCACCGGATAGCTGCCACCACGAATCTGCGCGGCGAGCATGGAAGTAATTCGATCAGTCAGAGTATCGGCTGACGGCTTATCAGCGGAGCGTCGAGTTGGGGTAACCATATAACACCTGTTGTTGTGTAGACAAATATCTTGCACGTCAAGAACCATAACGTCTAAGAGGTATGATAACTTAGCATTACAAATTAGACATACAAAATAATGCGGCATCCCATCACTAAAACACGGGTCTATATCGAAGAGGCTGTAATCAATTGGCCCGCGTGACGAAACCAGCCCGGCGTTAATACCTCGCCGGGTGTGCTGGCGACAGCGGTCATCACGGCGCATGACGACCGCTGTTGATGCTGCTAGACCAGACAGGCCATCAAACCTCTACCATGAAGTTGCTATGTATTTCGCCTCTGTATATGCCAACAACCCTTCCAGACCACCCTCTCGTCCCAAACCACTCTGCTTTGCGCCGCCAAATGGCGCGGCAGCATCAGACACCAAGCCTCGATTCAAGGCCACCATGCCGGAACTCATACGCTCCGACACGCGCATGCCCCGCGCCAAATCGGCTGTATAAACATAAGAAACTAAACCATACTCCGTATCGTTGGCCAATTTTATGGCTTGCTCTTCAGTGTCAAATGCAACAATGGGAGCAACGGGGCCGAAGATTTCTTCATGCAACAAGGCTGAATCAGCAGACACGTCTGCCAAAACAGTAGCGGGATAATAAAACCCTTTGCCTTCAACTGCTTTACCTCCGATCACTAAACGCGCCCCGCGGGCGATTGCATCTTCCACTAAGCTAGCGACCTTATCGCGACTACTGGCGTTCACCAAAGGCCCTAAACCGGTATCCTGATCTGTAGCACGCCCCATCTTGACGGCGTCCATTTCTTCGGCTAGTTTTTGGGTGAAGGCTTCCAGCACCCCTCGTTGAACGTAAAAGCGATTTGCTGCGGTGCAGGCTTCGCCTCCGTTGCGCATTTTGGCTACCATTGCACCTTCGACGGCGCTATCAAGATCAGCGTCGTCGAAAACGATAAACGGTGCGTTCCCTCCAAGTTCCATAGAGCAATTAATCACTTGATCAGCGGCCTGCTTTAACAGGATTCGTCCAACTTCCGTTGAGCCGGTAAACGACAATTTTCTAACACGTGGGTCATGCAACATAGCACTAACCATCTTGCCTGAAGTCGATGTGGTCAGCACGTTTACCACGCCATCTGGCACCCCCGCCTCGTGTAGGATTTCTGCAACGGCGTACGCAGTGAGTGGCGTTTCGGTAGCGGGCTTCAAAACGCATGTGCAGCCGGCGGCCAAAGCGGGACCAATCTTGCGCGTTGCCATCGCCGCAGGAAAATTCCAGGGCGTAACCAACACGGCAATGCCTACGGGTTGATACTGCACTACGATGCGATTAGCGCCACTGGGAGACACGCCTATGCTGCCATTAAGCCGAACTCCCTCTTCAGCATACCAACGGAAGAATTCAGCCGCGTAAGCTACTTCGCCGCGAGCATCAGAGAGTGATTTGCCGTTCTCCAGAGAGATCAATCCTGCGAGCCATTCGCTGCGTTCTACCATAATATTAAAGGCGCGCATTAAAATTTCTGCACGCTTGCGTGGGGCGGTTGCTGCCCACCCTGCAGCCGCGTCGTCGGCGGCATCTATGGCGGAAATACCATCTTCCACAGTGGCGTCGGCGACACTACAAATTAATGACTCATCCGAAGGGTTGTAAACATTGATGACATTGCCTGTCGAGGCCGGCACCCACTTACCATTAATGAACAATTGGTTAGCCAGATCATGATAGTCAGACAGTGTATTAGCATCCGCGATAGCTTGAGACATAATTGCTCCAAATCTTAAGCACTACGCAGAAGAGAACGGTCTCCTGCGTATGCTGCATTGACAATACGCCCAATACTGTCGACAGTCAGGGCGCGAGGGTTATTATTAATTAATCGTGTCGACAGCATTGATTGCTTGGCAACCCACTCAAGCTTGTCTGCTGTCACATTCAGACCTTGCAAAGAAGAGGGAATACCTATGCGAGAAAACAACTGCTCGACCGCGTCTATAGCATCACGGGCATCTGCAGCCTCATTCTGAACAGGTAGCCCACACAAGTGCGCAATCTCAGCTAACTCGGGAACACAACACTCGAAATTGAACTCCATCACATAAGGCATCAACGTTGCTACACCAAGACCGTGAGCAGTATGCGTTAGCGCGCCGATGGGATACTGAATAGCATGGGCAGCTGCGGTTCCTGCCGCACCAAAAGCCAAGCCTGCGGCAAGGGAGCCGTACATGACACGCTCTCTGGCGAGCAGATTGCTGCCATCTTCTACCGCTGTGGGTAGGTACTTGCCCAGCGCGGCAATGGCAGACCGCGCCTGAACGTCACTAAAAATATTTTTGCCAATAAACACTTGGTTTAGACTTAACTCTGAACTAGGCTTATGCCGTATCGCTGTAAACGCCTCTAGTGCGTGCGTCATAGCATCAGCACCCGCAATAGCGGTGAGCCTGGGTGGGCAAGTTAACGTCAGCTCCGGATCGCACACAGCCACAACCGGTATCAGGTAGGGGCTGGAGATGCCGACTTTGGTAACGCGTTCCGGATCGCCCAGCACCGCCACCGGAGTAACCTCTGAGCCTGTACCCGCCGTGGTGGGAACAGCAATGACGGGCAATGTCTTGCCTGGAACTTTGAACTCACCGTAGAAAGGGCGCAAATCGTCGCCGTAACTCATCGACAGCGACACTAGCTTGGCTAAATCCTGGCAGCTTCCACCCCCAATGCCCAGAAATACATCGGCGTTAAAATCGCGAGCCAGGGCTGTAGCTTCCTGTATGCAGGATGCCGGCAGCTCCGCGATGGTGCGGTCATAAGTCAAGGTGGCTATGCCAACGGCCTTAAGCGCTTGCTCTATGCCAGCCAGTAAGGGGTCTTTAAAGAAGCGCTCGTCCGTACAAATGAATACGCGTTGACCATGTTGCGCAACTATTCTCGGCAACGCCTTGCGCTGCCCAGTACCGAAATAAATCACTGCTGGCGATCTGAATACACCGTAAGCCATGCCTGTCTTCCTATCAATTCTGCTGTTAATAAGGTTGTGCGATTATTTCTGTTCTGCATCTGTGCGCAGACGATCCCACAGCGCGGGGGGCAAATCAATGCCTTGTGCAATCATCCTGTTTCGCATGGCGGTGGCTCTGTCGCCGGGCACCAACACCTGCACGCCGTCTTCAGAACCCGACGCCCGAATCAAATCTAAATAAGCCGAAATCTTGGCAGCCACATTACTTTGACCAGGCTTGACCACGACAAAGACATCACCTTTGTTGCAAACCTCTGTAGAGTCCAGCGTGCCCTGAACCTCGGTACCAATTGCAGACGCAGTCAAACTAGTGACCAGCACCTCTATTGCCAGCCCCAGCGCATAGCCTTTAGCCTGACCGAACGGAGCAATGGAGCCGTTCTTGGCGGACATGGCATCTGTAGTTGGGTTTCCGTGGGTATCGAGCGCCCATCCGGGCTCCAAAGGTTTGCCCAACTGCGCATAATCATGAATTTTTCCCATAGAAATGACACTTGTGGCCATATCTAAAACAAAGGGGCGATCACTAGTCGGAACCCCCACAGAAATCGGATTGGTCCCCAACATAGCCGAGCGCCCCCCCCAAGGATGAACCAAGGCTTCGCTAGTAGACATCGCAATCAATACGTAACCCTGACGAGCAATGTGTTCAGCGTACCAAGCCAACATACCGAGATGATTATTGTTATGTATTCCCACAATGACGGCACCGGCGTCACGAGTACGCTCCATCGCCGCATCGAGTGCAGCCAAAGCGACGACCGGGCCTAAACCGTTCTGACCATCAACATCTAAATAAGATGTGCCACGCCAAAGGTGCTTACCCGTGGCAATAGGATCAGCTACCTTATTTCGGATGCGCTCAATAATTCGAGGCAACCGCAATAGACCATGAGACGCTCTGCCCCGCAGCTCTCCTTCGACAAGCAAACTGACCTGCGTGCGGGCAGCTTGAACGGGAACCCCGACATTTTCGAGTGCCTGAGCGGCAACCCTGACAGCTGATTCATAATTTATAAGCATTACAACTCTATCGCCTCGTTGACAGGACTAGCGCTAACCACAGTTAGTATTTCGTTTTCCATAATTAAATTGTATGACAAGTTCATCATACACTCTATCAGGGTTAATACCAGAAAGCAATCGACTGCGCCCAGGTGCTGTTTATTCGACCGCGCCTAAATGATGTTCACTGACAGTCCACGCGCTGTGGAATTCAATAAATGTTTTTTGTATTATCAAGTCATATGATATATTCATCACTCAACTTTGCAAAGCATTCTTCTTTCTAAATTCGACTTATATGGACTCGAACATGACCGCCTCCAGCACGAATGAATTACTGCTTGCAGCATTTGGTTCGGATATCTGTATAAGCGATCCGGAAGAAATCGTTCGCTGGTCTTCTGACTCATGGGGGCTCTGTGCTGGAATGGCTGCAGCAGTCATGCGACCACGCAACGTCCAAGAAGTCTCAGAAATCGTTCGGTTTTGTTCCGCTCAAGGAATTGCCATCGTTCCGCAAGGAGGGAACACTGGTCTGGTGGGCGGAGCCATCCCGGACCCATCGGGAAAACAAGTCATACTAAGTCTCTCAAGAATGGATAATGTCCGCGAACTGGACCCCATCAACTACACAATTACGGTCGACGCTGGCTGCATCCTGGCCCACATTCAGGAAACGGCTGCCGAGGTCAATCGTTTGTTTCCACTCTCCTTCGGCGCCGAAGGGTGCTGCCAGATCGGCGGTGTTCTTTCCACTAATGCAGGTGGCAACAGCGTGTTGCGCTATGGCAATACTCGGGATCTGGTACTGGGTATTGAGGTGGTCCTCGCCGACGGCACCATCTGGAACGGTCTACGTAAATTGCGTAAAGACAACACAGGCTACGATCTCAAACACCTTTTTATTGGTGCTGAAGGCACGCTCGGCATTATTACGGCCGCCGTGCTCAAGCTGTTTCCCAAACCTCGTTCGAATGCCACCGCTATCGTTGCATTGAGCGATCTTGAGGCAGCCCCCCGCCTTCTAGCCCTAACGCGCGATATCACCACTGACGCCCTCTCGGCCTTTGAGCTGATTCCCCGCCGCTTGGTGGAGTTGGCTGCGCAACATACAGATCGGGCAAATTGCGTACCTCCAGTCGAGGCAGACTGGTTCGTTCTGATCGAGCTTACAAATTCGGACATGAATGAGGCGTTGACTGAGCGTTTGCAGACCGTGCTCGAGGCTGCCCATGACTCGGCCCATATCATTGATGCTTCCATCGCCGCGAACCTCTCACAACGCGATCAAATGTGGTCATTGCGAGATGAGGTAGCTGAAACACAGATTAAAAATGGTGCGGTCATCTATTTTGATGTGTCAGTTCCCGTGTCGTCCGTCCCGGCTTTCATACAGCAAGCCACCGCCAAATTGAAAGAGCTAGACCCACAAATTGACATTAATGCTTTCGGCCATGTGGGTGACGGCAACATCCACTTCAATCTGCTTCAAACGCATGACCAGCCTGCAGACTTATTCCTAATACGAAAGAATGAATATGAGCGTATCGTATACAACGTAGTTTATGAGCTGGGCGGTAGTTTCAGCGCCGAACACGGCATCGGTTCGGAGAAAATGGATGCCTTAATCAACTTCAAGTCGCCGATTGAACTCAGTCTTATGAAGGCAGTACGTGCAGCGATATCCGGTACCACATTCAACCCGGGAAAACTCATTCCCTCCGAATAAGAGCAGCTAATGTTCCATACTGAAGTAATGCAGAATACTAATAAGAAAGCGCTCTACGCAGAACTGTTAGATCAGACACGTGGGCTATTGTCCGGTGAACATGACTTGATCGCGAATGCCGCACAATTCAGCGCACTGATTTTTAACAGCCTTACACAGATTAACTGGGCAGGCTTCTACTTATTTGATGGCACGGAGCTGGTTGTCGGACCTTTCCAGGGCAAGCCAGCTTGCGTACGTATTCCCATCAGCGTGGGTGTATGTGGCACAGCTGCCAAAACCCGTAAGACGCAGGTGGTGCACGATGTCAATACGTTTGATGGCCACATTGCTTGTGACGTGGTTTCACAGTCAGAAATTGTTGTCCCGCTCATATATCCTGATGGGACTTTGCTGGGTGTCTGGGATGTCGATAGTTTTATAATTAACCGATTTGATGAGGATGACTGTTTCGGCATGGAGAGCCTGTGCACACAGTTTATGTCAAGCTTAAGGCATCCCTAAAGCCCCCCCCATGAAGATAGCATTTGCACACTCAGGCAAAACCTCAACACAGGATTTACGATCTTGTGGATGGTAGTTTTAACTAGCGCAGGTATTGTTCAACTTTCCCGCAGTTGCTGCAATTTAGGCTTTGGATTTCGCCTACTGTAGTTAACGCTTTTATGATTACCCCGTTGAGGCGTTAAGCGTAATCTCGCCTCGGTATCGAGGTGCGTATCTTTCAAGATAAATTGTAACCTCCGTAATGCCGATAGCTGATCTCAGCCACTCATCATCCTCTGCCTGTTGGGTTGCAGCCTCTTGCCGACTATTCAGAACGGCGTTGCCTAGCAGCGTCTAAGTAACATGGCACTTTCGGCCCGTGGCACAGTAATTGCTATGCCTGAAGGTGACAGATTTTGTCGCAACACAGGAGGACTTATGAAAAAACTTATTGCTATTGCTGCTTGCACAATGCCAATGGTTCTTGCGTCCACCGTATACGCACAGGACAAAACCGCAGAGCCGACCAAGACTGACCCGGCAGCCGCCAGCAGCAGTGGATCCACCACGATGCCAGCTACACCGGCTCCAAGTGCGGCCCCAACCGCACCCATGAAAAATGAAAAGGTAGATATGGACAAACAACACCAGAACATCTCAGGCATTAGTGTTAAAAAATCCATTATGGGCAAGGCTGTATACAACGAAGCCGACGAAAAAGTCGGTGACATCAGCGACGTAGTACTCACCACCGATGGCCAGGCAGCCTACTTTGTTGTGGGTGCAGG
>RAPG01000025.1 GCA_005239165.1 Allopusillimonas ginsengisoli | reverse complement strand
AAGAAGGCCTGCGTTTCGCTATTCGCGAAGGCGGCCGTACAGTTGGCGCTGGCGTCGTAGCCAGCATCATCAAGTAAGTATTGCTTGATGGGCCGGGTGGTATATCCGGCCAAAAAGCTTCAAAAAGCGTTGACGTGCAAACGTCATCGCTTTCAGAGTCTAGGGGTATAGCTCAATTGGCAGAGCGTCGGTCTCCAAAACCGAAGGTTGTAGGTTCGATTCCTACTGCCCCTGCCAGACATTCAGTCACATCGTAGCCGTCGGGGCGGCGCCACAAGCCGAAATATGTCGAACAGCAATGTAGAAACCGTAACCAGTACCGCAGATCGCCTCAAGCTGGGCCTCGCCGTGCTCGTTATCGTAGCAGGCATAGTCGGCTATTCGATGCTCGAAGGCCAGCCTGCAGTCGCCCGTGTAGGCGTGTTTATTGGCGGCCTGGTGCTTGCCGTCGTCATTGCCTGGTTCAGTGAACCTGGCAGACGCACACTTAGCTTCGGGCGCGATTCATACAACGAAGTCAAACGTGTTGTGTGGCCGACGCGCAAAGAAGCCACGCAGATGACGGGTATTGTTTTTGCATTCGTCATTGCCATGGGCATCATGCTCTGGGTCGTTGACAAATCGCTAGAGTGGCTTATATACGGTTTGCTGCTAGGCTGGAAATAAAGGGCACACATGAGCAAACGTTGGTATGTCGTCCACGTTTATTCCGGTATGGAAAAAAGCGTGCACAAGGCGCTCGTCGAGCGTATCGAGCGTGCCGGGCTGCAAACCTCTTTTGGAAGCATCCTGGTCCCCTCCGAAGAAGTCGTCGAGATCAAAGGCGGCAAAAAATCCATCACTGAGCGCCGTATTTTCCCGGGCTATGTCCTGGTCGAGATGGACCTCACTGATGAAACCTGGCACCTGGTAAAAAACACCACCCGGGTTACAGGGTTTTTGGGTGGATCGGGCAATCGCCCCGCCCCGATTTCAGAGCGAGAAGTCGAAAAGATTCTCTCGCAGATGGAAGAGGGCGTAGAAAAGCCCAAGCCTAAAGTTCTCTTTGAGGTGGGCGAGATGGTTCGCGTCAAAGATGGTCCTTTTGCCGACTTCAACGGTAACGTCGAAGACGTCAATTACGAGAAAAGCAAAGTGCGTGTGTCGGTCACTATTTTTGGCCGTTCCACCCCTGTCGAACTCGATTTTGGTCAGGTCGAAAAAACCTGAATTTTCAACCCCGGGGAGCCTGCCATCACGTATGGTCTGGCGTTATCACCCGCAAGGAGTAAAGCATGGCGAAGAAAATCGTTGGCTTTATCAAGCTGCAAGTACCAGCTGGTAAGGCAAATCCATCACCACCTATCGGTCCGGCGCTGGGTCAGCGCGGTCTGAACATCATGGAATTCTGCAAGGCGTTTAACGCCAAGACGCAAGGCCTGGAGCCTGGTCTGCCGATTCCTGTCGTCATTACCGCCTACGCAGACAAGAGCTTCACCTTCATCATGAAGACGCCGCCTGCCACAGTCCTGATCAAAAAGGCCAGTGGTGTGCAAAAAGGCTCGGCTCGTCCTCATCTTGACAAGGTCGGCACTCTGACTCGTGCTCAGGCCGAAGAAATCGCCAAGACCAAGCAGCCTGACCTGACGGCTTCAGATCTTGACGCTGCCGTGCGTACGGTAGCCGGTAGCGCCCGCAGCATGGGCATCACGGTTGAAGGGGTATAAGCATGGCCAAGTTGAGCAAGCGCGCGGCCGCCATTGCCGCCAAAATCGATCGCAATAAGTTTTACCCGGTTGCCGAAGCTCTGGCGCTGGTTAAAGACACCGCCACTGCCAAGTTCGATGAATCCATCGACATCGCCGTGCAGCTGGGTGTAGACCCTAAAAAATCCGACCAGATCGTTCGTGGTTCGGTGGTTCTGCCCTCGGGCACCGGCAAATCGGTACGCGTTGCTGTCTTTACGCAAGGCGAAAAAGCCGAAGCCGCCAAAGCAGCGGGCGCCGATATCGTTGGTATGGAAGACCTGGCCGAAGCCATCAAGGGCGGCCAGATGGATTTCGACATCGTCATTGCATCACCAGACGCTATGCGCGTTGTGGGTGCTCTGGGTCAAATTCTCGGCCCACGTGGCCTGATGCCCAACCCTAAGGTTGGTACGGTTACTCCTGATGTGGTTACGGCCGTGAAAAACGCCAAGGCCGGCCAGGTACAGTACCGCACCGACAAGGCTGGCATTATTCACGCCACAATTGGTCGTGCTTCGTTCGAGGTTGAGCAGCTGCAAGCTAACCTTGACGCGCTGGTTGAAGCCCTGAACAAGGCACGTCCTGCCGCTGCCAAGGGTATTTACATGCGCAAGCTCGCCGTGTCGTCCACCATGGGTGGCGGTGCGCGTATAGAAGTAGCCTCTCTCGCTGGCTAATCAAGCCCGCGAGGCAAACAGACTTTGGGCTGTGTCTGGGGATCTCCCCAGACATTGCTGTCAAAGACCGCTGGAGCCCTGCATTAAAATCCGTCGCCCCGGCATCGGATATTGGTCAGAGCTTAATTCCAAGGCTGGTATTGCTTGGGTCCAGCGCAGACGGCGCCCATGGAAGATTTCTTGTAGTTTGAAGAACTCGACCAGGTGCGCCGCATTCGGTAGACACACGAGACCCTCTTGTGTGTCGTTAGATGGAGTGTTCAAACCGTGAGTCTCAATCGTGAAGAGAAAGCGGTAGTTATCGAAGAAGTCGGCGCAGAAGTCGCGAAGGCCCAATCGATCATTATCGCCGAGTACCGTGGTCTGGACGTCGCCTCCGTTACCGTATTGCGCAAAAACGCGCGTGAGTCGGGCGTGTATCTGCGTGTTCTCAAAAACACGCTAGTCCGTCGAGCACTGTCCGGTACCCCTTTCGAGGGTATTACCGAACAGTTAACCGGTCCGCTGATGTATGCACTCAGCACAGATCCGGTTTCGGCGGCAAAAGTACTTGCAGATTTCGCAAAAACCAACGAGAAGCTGGTCATTAAAGGCGGGGCATTGCCCAACAGCCTGCTTGACCAAGAAGGCGTCAAGGCTCTTGCCACCATGCCTTCCCGCGACGAGTTGCTTGCGAAACTTATGGGTACGATGCAGGCACCTATCACGCAATTTGTGCGTACGCTCAACGAAGTTCCAACCAAGTTTGTGCGCGGCCTTGCGGCTGTGCGCGACCAGAAAGAAGCCGCGTAAGCGATTTTGTCTGGCCTTCGTTTAACTGGGCGATACCCAACCCTGGCATTTATATATATCTGGAGTTCTTAAAATGGCATTAAGCAAAGCTGAAATCCTCGACGCAATCGCCGGCATGACCGTGCTTGAGCTGTCCGAGCTGATCACTGAAATGGAAGAAAAATTCGGCGTGTCGGCTGCTGCCGCTGCTGTTGCAGTTGCTGCACCTGCTGCCGCTGCCGCTGCTGCTGAAGAGCAGACAGAGTTCACCGTTTTCCTGAACGAATTTGGCGCTAACAAAGTTAGCGTGATTAAAGCCGTTCGCGAAATCACCGGTCTTGGCCTCAAAGAAGCCAAAGATCTGGTTGACGGTGCACCGAAGCCTGTTAAAGAAGGTCTGTCTAAGGCTGACGCCGAAGCAGCCCAGAAGAAGCTTGAAGAAGCTGGCGCTAAAGTCGAACTTAAGTAAGACTTTTCTTGCCTGCCCGGGGAGCGCGATTGCCTTCCCCGGGCTTTTGCGTCTCCAGAAAACCCGCGATTTGAAGTGGGTATTTATTACCCGAGTGGGGTTTTCTGGAGTCGTAAACCAGGGCCGTGGTTGACGGCCCATGTAACCCTCGAGTCGGAGTGCTCATGCCTTATTCGTATACCGAAAAAAAGCGCATACGCAAGAGCTTCGCCAAGCGTGAAGACGTTCAAGACGTCCCGTACCTTTTGGCGACGCAGCTGCAATCGTATATAACTTTTTTGCAGGCGGATACTACACCTTCTAAACGTAAAGATGAAGGCCTTCAGGCGGCTTTCACCTCCATTTTTCCAATAGTAAGCCATAACCAGATGGCGCGCCTTGAGTTCGTAAGTTACGTGCTCGGTGAGCCTGTGTTTGACGTCAAAGAATGCCAGATGCGGGGCCTGACGTTTGCGTCGCCTCTGCGCGCCAAGGTGCGCCTGGTACTCATGGACCGTGAAGTCAGCAAGCCCACGGTCAAAGAGGTCAAGGAGCAAGAAGTATACATGGGCGAAATTCCGCTCATGACCAATACGGGCTCATTTGTCATCAACGGCACAGAGCGCGTTATTGTTTCGCAGCTGCACCGTTCGCCCGGCGTGTTCTTTGAACACGATCGCGGTAAAACGCACAGCTCGGGCAAGCTGCTGTTCTCGGCACGGGTCATTCCGTATCGTGGCTCATGGCTAGACTTTGAGTTCGATCCAAAAGACGTGCTGTTTTTCCGCGTCGACCGTCGACGCAAAATGCCTGTCACAATATTGCTCAAAGCCATTGGCATGATGCCTGAGGCGATTTTGGCCTGCTTCTTCGATTTCGACAACATCGAGATCCATAACGAAGGCGGCATGCTCGAATTTGTGTCTGAGCGATGGAAGGGTGAGGTCGTTCATTTTGACATCACCGATCGCGAAGGCAAGGTTATTGTCGAAAAAGACAAGCGTATCAATGCCAAGCATCTGCGTGACCTGGCCGCTGCAAATATCGACCATGTGTCAGTCCCCGAAGATTATCTTTTGGGCCGCGTGCTTGCCAAGGCGCTTGTCAACGACGAAACCGGTGAAGTCATTGGCAACGCCAACGACGAAATCACCGAAACAATGCTGGCCGAGATCCGTGCTGCCGGCATACGCACTATCCAGACGCTGTACATCAACGACCTGGATCGCGGTGGCTATATTTCGCAAACACTGCGCACAGACGAAACTGCTGACCAGATGGCCGCACGTGTTGCCATCTACCGCATGATGCGTCCTGGCGAGCCGCCTACCGAAGATGCAGTCGAGGCGCTGTTCCAGCGTCTGTTCTACAACGAAGACGCTTATGATCTTTCACGCGTTGGTCGCATGAAAGTCAACAGTCGTCTGGGTCGTGGCGATGACATCACCGGTCCGCTGACACTCACCGACGAAGACATTCTTGAAACCATCAAGGTGCTGGTTGAGCTGCGTAACGGCCGAGGCCAGATCGATGACATCGATCACCTGGGCAACCGTCGTGTGCGTTGTGTGGGCGAGCTTGCCGAGAACCAGTTCCGTGCTGGTCTGGTGCGCGTAGAACGTGCTGTCAAAGAGCGTCTGGGCCAGGCTGAGGCTGAAAACCTTATGCCGCACGATCTCATCAATTCCAAGCCTATCTCTGCGGCCATCAAAGAGTTTTTTGGTTCTAGCCAGCTGTCGCAGTTTATGGATCAGACCAACCCATTGTCCGAGATCACGCACAAGCGTCGTGTCTCGGCACTTGGGCCAGGCGGTCTTACGCGTGAGCGTGCCGGGTTTGAGGTGCGCGATGTGCACCCCACCCATTATGGTCGCGTGTGCCCAATCGAAACTCCTGAAGGTCCGAACATTGGCCTGATTAACTCGATGGCACTGTATGCCCGTCTTAATGAGTATGGTTTCCTCGAAACGCCGTATCGCAAGATTATCGACGGCAAGGTCAGCGAACAGATCGATTATCTGTCGGCCATCGAAGAAAGCAATTACGTTATCGCACAGGCCAACGCGCATCTCGACGAAGTAGGTCAGTTCACCGACGATCTGGTCGCGTGCCGTCAGGCAGGCGAAACCATGTTGACGGCACCGTCCAACGTGCATTACATGGACGTGGCGCCTTCGCAAATCGTGTCGGTAGCGGCATCGCTTATTCCGTTTCTTGAGCACGATGACGCCAACCGTGCGCTCATGGGCGCCAACATGCAGCGTCAGGCAGTTCCTTGCCTGCGTCCTGAGAAGCCTCTGGTTGGTACTGGTATCGAGCGTTCTGTTGCGGTCGACTCGGGCACCACCGTGCAGGCGCGTCGTGGCGGCGTGGTTGATCACGTTGATGCAGAGCGTGTGGTTATTCGTGTCAATGACGAAGAAGATGTCGCGGGTGAAGTGGGTGTAGACATCTACAACCTGATCAAGTACACGCGTTCCAACCAGAATACCAACATCAACCAGCGTCCCATCGTCAAGCGTGGCGACCTGGTTGCGCGTGGTGACGTGCTGGCTGACGGCGCTTCGACCGATCTGGGCGAATTGGCGCTGGGTCAGAACATGCTTATCGCCTTCATGCCCTGGAACGGCTATAACTTCGAAGACTCGATTCTCATCTCCGAGAAAATCGTGGCTGACGACCGTTATACGTCCATCCACATCGAAGAGCTCACGGTTGTCGCGCGCGACACCAAGCTCGGACCTGAAGAGATCACGCGAGACATCAGCAATCTGGCCGAAACCCAGCTTAATCGTCTTGATGATTCGGGCATTGTGTACATCGGCGCTGAAGTCCGTGCCGATGACGTACTGGTCGGCAAGGTTACGCCCAAGGGTGAAACCCAGCTCACACCAGAAGAAAAATTGCTACGCGCCATTTTTGGCGAGAAGGCGTCTGACGTCAAAGACACGTCGCTGCGTGTGCCTTCGGGTATGATCGGCACGGTTATCGACGTGCAAGTCTTCACGCGTGAAGGCATTGATCGCGACAAGAGGGCCCAGTCCATCATTGACGATGAACTGCGTCGCTATCGTCAAGACCTTAATGACCAGCTGCGTATCGTCGAAAGCGACACCTTCGACCGTATTGGCAAGTTCCTGGTTGGCAAGGCCGTCAACGGCGGTCCGCGCAAGCTGGCCAAGGGCACCGAGATCTCCAAAGAATATCTCGACGACCTCGACCGCTGGCAGTGGTTTGACATCCGTCTTTCGGACGAAGCACACGCCGTGCAGCTTGAGCAGGCCAAAGAGTCACTTGAGCAGAAACGCCATCAGTTTGATCTGGCCTTCGAGGAAAAGCGCAAGAAGCTTACTCAGGGTGATGAGCTGCCTCCTGGCGTGCTCAAAATGATCAAGGTGTATCTGGCCGTTAAACGTCGTCTGCAGCCTGGCGACAAGATGGCTGGCCGTCACGGTAACAAGGGTGTTGTGTCCCGCATTACCCCTGTTGAAGACATGCCGCACATGGCCGATGGCACGCCTGCTGACATCGTTCTCAACCCGCTGGGCGTACCCTCGCGTATGAACGTCGGGCAGGTGCTCGAAGTTCACCTTGGCTGGGCAGCCAAGGGCATTGGCTATCGTATCGCCAACATGATCGACGACGAGAAAGCATTGCAGATTAAAGATCTGCGCGACTATCTCGGACAGGTCTATGACACCACGGGTTCGGGTGCTCACCTCGAGCGGCTCACCGATACCGAGCTGGTTGAAATGGCGCGTAATCTCAAGAGCGGCTTGCCAGTTGCAACGCCCGTGTTTGACGGTGCGACCGAAGAAGAGATCACCCAGATGCTCGAGCTGGCCTATCCCGACGACATCGCCGAGAAGCTCAAGCTTACGGATACCCGTACCCAGGCATGGCTGTACGACGGTCGTACCGGCGAACAGTTCGAGCGTCCTGTCACCATAGGCTATATGCACTATCTCAAGTTGCATCACCTGGTTGACGACAAGATGCACGCCCGTTCTACTGGTCCATACTCGCTGGTTACGCAGCAACCGCTGGGTGGTAAAGCCCAGTTCGGTGGCCAGCGTTTCGGTGAGATGGAAGTCTGGGCGCTGGAAGCCTACGGTGCTTCGTACACGCTGCAAGAGATGCTGACGGTCAAGTCTGACGACATTGCCGGCCGCACTAAAGTGTACGAGAACATCGTCAAGGGTGACCACATCATCGAAGCCGGTATGCCCGAGTCGTTCAACGTTCTGGTCAAAGAAATTCGATCCCTGTCTCTGGACATGGATCTGGAGCGTAAATAATGAAAGCGCTACTCGATCTATTTAAACAAGTCTCGCAAGACGAGCAATTCGATGCCATCAAGATCGGTATCGCGTCGCCCGAGAAAGTGCGTTCGTGGTCGTATGGTGAGGTGCGCAAGCCCGAAACCATTAACTATCGCACTTTCAAGCCCGAGCGTGATGGCCTGTTCTGCGCCAAAATTTTCGGGCCGGTCAAAGACTATGAATGTCTTTGCGGCAAGTACAAGCGCCTGAAGCATCGTGGCGTTATCTGCGAAAAGTGCGGTGTCGAAGTCACGGTAGCCAAGGTGCGTCGCGAACGCATGGGTCACATTGAGCTGGCCAGCCCCGTTGCGCACATATGGTTCCTCAAGAGCCTGCCGTCGCGCCTGGGCATGGTGCTCGACATGACGCTGCGCGATATTGAGCGTGTGCTTTACTTCGAAGCCTGGTGCGTTATCGAACCTGGTATGACACCGCTTAAACGCGGTCAGATCATGTCCGATGACGACTACCTGGCTAAGACCGAAGAGTATGGCGACGACTTCCACGCCCTCATGGGGGCCGAAGCCGTTCGCGAGTTGCTGCGCACCATCGATATCGATCGTGACGTAGAGACCCTGCGCGCCGAACTCAAGGCCACGTCGTCCGACGCCAAGATCAAAAAAATCTCCAAGCGCCTTAAGGTACTTGAGGGTTTCCAGAAATCAGGCATCAAGCCTGACTGGATGATCATGGAAGTCCTTCCCGTGCTTCCGCCCGAACTGCGTCCGCTGGTGCCGCTCGATGGCGGCCGTTTCGCCACGTCCGACCTTAACGACCTTTATCGTCGCGTCATCAACCGCAACAATCGCCTCAAGCGTCTGCTCGAGCTCAAGGCGCCAGACATCATCTTGCGCAACGAAAAGCGCATGCTGCAAGAGTCGGTTGATTCGCTGCTCGACAACGGTCGTCGCGGCAAGGCCATGACAGGGGCCAATAAGCGCCAGCTCAAGTCGCTGGCCGACATGATCAAAGGCAAAAGCGGTCGTTTCCGTCAAAACCTGCTGGGCAAGCGCGTCGACTACTCTGGCCGTTCGGTTATTGTGGTGGGTCCGCAACTCAAGCTGCATCAGTGCGGTCTGCCCAAGCTGATGGCGCTTGAGCTGTTCAAGCCGTTTATTTTCAACCGTCTCGAAATGATGGGTCTGGCAACGACCATCAAGGCGGCGAAAAAATTGGTAGAAAGCCAGGAACCTGTAGTGTGGGACATCCTCGAAGAGGTGATCCGCGAGCATCCCGTTATGCTTAACCGTGCACCCACACTGCACCGTCTTGGTATTCAGGCGTTCGAGCCGGTACTGATTGAAGGCAAGGCCATTCAGCTGCACCCACTGGTCTGCGCGGCATTTAACGCCGACTTTGACGGTGACCAGATGGCCGTTCACGTGCCGCTGTCGCTCGAAGCCCAGCTTGAAGCCCGCACCCTGATGCTGGCTTCCAATAACATACTGTTCCCGGCCAACGGTGAGCCCTCCATCGTGCCGTCGCAAGACATCGTGCTGGGGCTTTACTACGCCACACGTGAGCGCATCAACGGCAAAGGCGAAGGCATGTTCTTCACCGATGTTTCAGAGGTTCAGCGCGCTTACGACAATCACGAAGTTGAACTGCAGACGCGTATTACGGTACGTTTGCCTGAGTACGAAAAAGACGATGCTGATCAATGGCAGCCTATTGTGCGCCGTTTTGAAACCACCGTTGGTCGTGCACTGCTTTCTGAGATTCTGCCCCAGGGCTTGCCTTTCTCCGTGCTTAATCGCGCGCTCAAAAAGAAAGAAATCTCGCGTCTTATCAACCAGTCGTTCCGTCGCTGCGGCCTGCGTGCCACCGTGATTTTTGCCGATAAGCTGATGCAGTCGGGTTTCCGTCTGGCAACGCGTGGCGGCATTTCGATTGCCATGAGCGACATGCTGATCCCCTCGGTCAAGGAAGAAATCCTTGCCCAGTCCAGCAAAGAAGTCAAAGAGATCGACAAGCAGTATTCGTCGGGTCTGGTGACTGGTCAGGAACGCTACAACAACGTGGTCGACATCTGGGGCAAAGCCGGCGACAAGGTCGGCAAGGCCATGATGGAGCAACTGGCAACCGAGCCTGTGGTTAACCGCCACGGCGAGGAAGTCCGCCAGGAATCCTTCAACTCCATTTACATGATGGCTGACTCCGGCGCCCGGGGTTCCGCTGCCCAAATCCGGCAGCTGGCGGGCATGCGCGGGCTGATGGCCAAGCCTGACGGCTCCATTATCGAAACGCCGATTACCGCCAACTTCCGTGAGGGTCTGAACGTACTTCAGTACTTCATCTCCACACACGGGGCGCGTAAGGGTCTGGCTGATACGGCACTCAAAACGGCGAACTCAGGTTACCTGACTCGCCGTCTGGTCGACGTTACACAAGATCTCGTCATCACCGAGAAAGACTGCGGCACCACGCGCGGCTACACCATGAAGGCGCTGATCGAGGGCGGTGAAGTGGTCGAGCCCTTGCGTGACCGCATTCTGGGCCGGGTGGCGGCAATCGATATCGTCAACCCTGAAACCCAGGAAACGGCGATCACCGCTGGCACGTTGCTTGACGAAGACTTGGTCGAATACATCGACAGTCTCGGCATTGACGAGGTCAAGATCCGTACACCGCTTACGTGCGAAACGCGTCATGGTCTTTGCGCGCATTGCTATGGCCGTGATCTGGGTCGTGGCTCCATGGTCAACCGCGGCGAAGCGATAGGTGTTATCGCTGCGCAGTCTATTGGTGAGCCGGGCACGCAGCTTACGATGCGTACCTTTCACATCGGTGGCGCGGCTTCTCGTTCTGCCATGGCCAGCTCGGTCGAGACCAAGTCGGCAGGTACCATAGGCTTTGCCATCGGTCTGCGTTATGTCACTAACGCCAAAGGCGAACGTGTGGCAATTTCGCGTTCCGGCGAGATCGTGGTATTTGACGACAATCGTCGTGAGCGCGAGCGCCATAAAGTGCCGTACGGCGCGACCATTGCCGTGGGTGATGGTGATGTCGTTAAGGCGGGTGCACGCCTGGCTTCATGGGACCCGCTCACGCGACCCATCGTGTCAGAGTACGCCGGCACGGTTCGCTTCGAGAACATCGACGAGGGCGTTACCGTTGCCCGTCAGCTTGACGAGGTAACTGGCCTTTCGACGCTGGTCGTGATTACGCCCAAGACGCGTGGTGGCAAGATCGTCATGCGTCCGCAGATCAAGATTCTCAACGAAGCAGGCGATGAGATCAAGATTGCCGGCACCGATCATTCGGTCAATATCTCGTTCCCGGTTGGCGCACTGATCACTGTGCGTGACAACCAGCAGGTAACGGTTGGCGAGATTCTGGCGCGTATTCCGCAAGAGTCACAAAAAACCCGCGATATTACCGGTGGTCTGCCCCGCGTGGCCGAACTGTTCGAAGCTCGCTCCCCTAAAGATGCCGGTATGCTGGCAGACGTTACGGGCACGGTTTCCTTCGGTAAAGACACCAAGGGCAAGCAGCGTCTGGTCATCACCGACATGGACGGCATTAGCCACGAGTTTCTCATTCCCAAAGAGAAGCAGGTGCTGGTGCATGACGGTCAGGTTGTGAACAAAGGCGAAATGATCGTCGACGGCCCAGCCGATCCGCACGATATTCTTCGCCTCAAGGGCATCGAACAGCTGGCCAACTACATCGTTAATGAAGTGCAGGACGTATACCGCCTGCAGGGTGTAAAGATCAACGACAAGCACATTGAAGTGATTGTTCGTCAGATGCTGCGTCGCGTAAACATTACCGATGCAGGCGACACCGACTTCATCACGGGTGAGCAGGTTGAGCGCTCCGAACTGCTGAACGCAAACGATCGCATGGAAGCCGAGGCCAAGATTCCCGCCAAGTACGACAACGTACTGCTGGGTATTACCAAGGCTTCACTGTCGACCGACTCGTTCATCTCTGCGGCGTCCTTCCAGGAAACCACACGCGTACTCACCGAGGCTGCCATCATGGGCAAGCGCGATGATCTGCGTGGCCTGAAAGAAAACGTTATTGTTGGTCGTTTGATTCCTGCCGGTACCGGGATGGCTTTCCATCTGGCCCGCAAGGACAAAGAAGCCAACGAGGCAGCAGAGCGCAAAGCCGCCCGTGCCATGGCCAACCCCTTTGAAGATGCGCCGGCTGAAACAGTCGAAAGTCATCCAGAAGCTGAGCCTACGGGCGAAGCAGAAGGGTCAGCCACCGAGTAAGCTTTGTTCGTGGTGATGTAAATGCTAAAACGCCAGGCCTGAAAGCCTGGCGTTTTTGTTTGTCAGGCCAATGCCCTTTGCGGATGTCAATAGTGCCGGAAATAACTTCGCCGACAAGTGAGCTCACTTGTTTAGGAGCAGCGCACAATGACTGCCGCTTGTTTGAATGGTTTCATTCTGCGCTTATGGGTTTGAACTGCATGTCCCGGTAGCGTATCCATCCTGAAGACTTGTTTGCCACGGTATAACCTGCCCAAAGTAACAAAAACAACGGAATGGCCAGATACGTCGAAGCGACATCCATCCAGTTGATACGGTCTTGCAAGAACGCCTGATAATTTTGACCCAGAGTAATTAACAGGCACAGGCTGAAGGCAAACAGAGGTCCAAAGGGAAACGCAGCGGCCTTATAGGGCAATGCGTCGAGGCTATGGCCATGACGCACATAGCCCGTACGGAAACGATAGTGGCTTACAGCGATGCTGAGCCATACAATGAACTCTGTCATTCCAGCAAGGTTGAGCAGCCAGATGTAAACCGCCTGTGGGCTGTATGCGGAACTGAGCAGGCACAGACTGGCGACGGCGGTTGTGCCGAGCAGGGCGTAAAGGGGTACGCCAGTTCGTGTAAGACGCCCGAATACCCGGGGGGCCAGCCCTTCGGCAGCCATGTTGTACAGCATGCGCGTGGCCGCATACATGCCTGAGTTTCCAGCGGACAAAACTGATGTCAGAATGACCGCATTCATTACGGTTGCCGCTGACAACAGGCCCGCGTGCTGGAACACCAGTGTGAACGGGCTGACAGCAACGTCGGTAACATCACTGCGCAGCAGTTGCGGGTCAGTGTACGGAATGAGAAAGGCGATCACGATGATAGACAGCACATAAAAAAGCAGGATGCGCCAAAACACCTGCCGGATGGCAAGCGGCACATTGCGGCGCGGGTTTTCAGATTCTCCGGCTGCCACCGCCACGAGCTCGGTGCCCTGAAATGAATAGGCGGCAATCATTGCAACGCCCATCATGGTAAATATATTTCCGGCAAAAGGAGCATCTCCCGTCGTCCAGTTGGAAAAGCCGGGTGTGCTTCCGGTATGGATAATGCCCGCCAGAACCCCTACGCCGGCTATAAGAAAACACACGACTGCCACCACTTTGATGAGCGCAAACCAGTACTCGGCTTCGCCGTAGCTTCTTGCCGAGATGGCGTTCAGACCCACCATGACGAACATGAACAGCACAGTCCAGACAATGCCTGGCACATCAGGAAACCAGTAAGCCATGATGAGTTGGGAGGCCACCAGATCGACGGCAACGACTACCGCCCAGCTGAACCAGAAATTCCACCCTAGTGCAAAGCCGAAACCTTTATCTACGTACCTGGAGGCATAGGTGGCGAAGGACCCTGCAACAGGCATAAACGCAGCCAGTTCGCCCAGGCTAGTCATGATGTAATAAACCATCAGCCCCAGCAGCAGGTAGGTCAGCACTGCACCACCTGGTCCAACCTGAGCGATCACGGCGCCTGATGCCAGAAATAGCCCGGTGCCGATGGCGCCGCCAATGGCAATCATGGTGAGGTGGCGTGTTTTGAGGACGCGTCGAAGTTGCGGTCCGGCGTGTGCTGCCGGTGGGGTGTCGGAAGGGGAGGGTGTTTGCATGGGGTGGTCTCCTTCAACAGCTTATATCCGGTACGCCGCCTTGTCGGCGCGCCGTTAACGTTGTATGTGGTTTGAGCCTGGGATGAGGCGTATGGTTTTCGTATTCAGTGTGTTTACCGTTTCTATACAGACCGCAGCAAAGTTGTTTTGCCGAACAAACTCTGGATTAATTCGACAACCAGTTCGGCGGTCTGATTGCCTGCGTCGAGCGCAGGGTTAAGTTCCACCACATCCAGCGAACCCAGGCATCCTGATTCAGCAATCATTTCCATGCAAAGCTGGGCCTCACGGTAATCAGGGCCACCGCGAACCGTAGTACCTGTGCCAGGCGCGATTGAGGGGTCGAGAAAGTCAACATCGAAGCTGACATGCAAGTGCACATTGCCCTGCCGTACGTCTCGCAGCGCACGGCGCATGACTTTGTACATGCCCAACTCATCAATAAGCCGCATGTCGTAGGCTTCGATGTTTAACGCATGAAGCATTTGTTTTTCGGCGTCGTCCACGCTGCGAAGCCCTATCAGCTTGAGTTCTCCCGACGCCAGTGCGGGAGGGGAGCCGCCCATGGTGATGAGCTGCTCAGGGCCCAAGCCGTGCAGGCAGGCCACGGGTATTCCGTGCACATTGCCGGATGGCGAAATTTCAGGCGTATTGCAGTCGGCGTGTGCATCCAGCCAGAGCACACGCAGATGTTTGCCGTCTTCCCGGCAATGGCGCGCGACGGCGCTGACAGACCCAAGTGCCAGGTGATGATCGCCGCCGAGCAGCAGCGGCAGTTTCTCGTTGGCGAGTTCCTTCAGCACCGTGTCGAACACAGCGCGGCTCCAGCGTGTGCATTCGGCAAGATTATGCAGCGCGTATGTCTTGTCGCGTGGCCCACGTGGGTTGGGTGGGCCGGTCAGATTGCCCAGGTCGGTCACCTGTATGCCGAGGGATTCAAGTGCGGGCCCAAGTTGTGCCACGCGCAAGGCGTCTGGCCCCATGCAGGCGCCTATGCCTCCTGCACCTGCATCCGAGGGAGCCCCGATCAGCGACACAGACGGCGATCGCGGGCAGGATTCAGACGCGGCTTTCATGCCAGCACTGGGTCAGAGGCTGGGATGTTTGTCGTCTGCGTATTGAGCAGATCAAACAAGTTTTTGGGGTCTTTCAGTGCCGGGATGAGCTCAAGCTGCTGCAATAGCCCCGCCTCCTGAGCGCGCGCATGCATATAGCGCAGGGCTGAATAGTCTTCCAGCGCAAAACCAACAGAATCAAAATGGTGATCTGGTTTGGTGTTTGCCGGCCGGGGGACAGTTGTTGCAGTACTCGCCAAAACTCAGTGACAGAGAAATCTGCAGGCATTTGCTGCAGTTCGCCTTCAATACGCGTCTGGGGTTCGAACTCGACGAAAACGCTGCTTTTATCCAGCAGTGCAGCTTCAAGCTCCGTCTTTCCGGGGCAGTCTCCTCCCACTGCATTGATGTGTGTGCCTGGCGCCACCATATCTGCGCGCACAATGGTGGCGCAGGCTTTGTCAGCCGTAACCGTGGTGATGATGTCTGCTCCATCTACGGCTTCGGCGATACTGGCGCAGCTGATCACGTTTACCGGATAGGGTGCGAGATTTTTCTGAAGCTTGCGCATGGCCATCTCATCAATGTCATGGATGCGAAGCGTATCGATGCCCAGTACGCCATGAAATGCCAGAGCCTGAAACTCGCTTTGGGATCCGTTACCGATAAGCGCCATGCATCGGCTATCGGGCCGCATGAGATGACGCGCCGCCATGACGGAAGTGGCGGCCGTGCGCAGCGCTGTGGTCAGCGTAAGCTCACTGAGAAATACCGGCATGCCATTCGCCATGCTGGCCCGGGCGCCAAAAGCCATTACTGTGGGCAAACCATTACGTGTATTGACGGGATGGCCATTGACGTACTTAAAGGCGTAGTCAGTGGCGTCGGATATGGGCATGAGTTCAATAACGCCGTCCTGGCTGTAGTTGCCAATGCGGGCTGACTTGGCAAAATCCTGCCAGCGCATGAAGTCTTGTTCAATGGCGTGCGTCATCCCTTGCAGGCATTCGATGATGCCGATTTGTGTAATCAGCCTTGCTGCCCGGGCGTAGTCGAGAAAATCGGTATGCATAGCCTGGGATGCAGAATTTGAAGTGCGTGTCATGAGCGTGATCTCCTGTGTGTGTTGTACGGCGAACTCGCGCCACCTTACTTAACAGATTCCCACAACACCTTTTCAATTTAAATGATGCAAAATGCATGCGAAACGGTAGAATATTGTCATTATGGCAAGGTAATTTGGCAAAATGGATCAAACTGACCAGCAATTGATTGCGCTATTACGTAACAACGCCCGTACCGGTGTTGCAACGCTTGCCAAGCGATTGGGTGTATCGCGCGGCACGGTGGCCAACCGCATTCGCAAGCTTGAAGACAGCGGTCAAATTGTGGGCTACACGGTTCGCTTGCGGCCTGAGACCGAAGCGGCTGACATTGTTGCGTGGATGAGTATTTCCATAGAAGGTAACGATGCCCGCCGCGTATCCTTCAGTCTGTTGGGTGAGCCTGGTGTCTCTTCACTGCACAGCACCAACGGTCAGTGGGATCTGCTGGCCGAATTGCGGGTGGCCAGTCTGGCCGAACTTGCCCAGGTTCTTGAAAGAGTGCGGCTCATCAAAGGCATTCGCAACACAGAAACCAGTATCCACCTTGAAACCTATCGGGCATCGCTAAAGCAACTGCATCAACAAGAATCGACCTCAGCCTCCGTACAGCAAGCCCCGTAATCCGGCAAGACTTGCTGTCGCGCCAGTGCGCCACCGATGTTCACGCCTTTCTCTGGCAGGCGGCGTCTAACGATTACATGCGCGAAGAAGGTCGGGCACTTATCAGGCAGCCCCGTCATAAGCGGCCTGGCATATCAGATGCTTTGTTTCAGCTGGGGCTGGCCTCTGACTGCACTCCAGGCCGGAGCTTGAGCATTCTTAGGCCTGATATTCGTCGGCCTGTATGTCTGAGTCTGCGTCTGGCGGTGGTGGGCTGGCTGCGGGAAGGCGCACAATAAATTCTGCGCCGTCGCCTGGCTGGCTGTGCGCTTCTATGGTGCCGCCGTGGCGTTCAATAACGGTTTTGACGAACGAAAGACCCAGTCCGGCACCAGTAGGGTTGTGGGCAGACTGGATGCCTAGCCGCTGGAAGCTGTGAAACAGCCGTCCGATTTCCTCGGCAGGAATGCCCCGGCCCTGGTCTTTGACCTTCACCAGCCATTGCCGCTCTGATGCTGATAGGGTAATGCTGCAGCACACGCGGGTCTGCTCGGGGCTGTATTTAATGGCATTGTCTATCAGGTTAGACAGTGCACGACACAGCAATGTCCAGTCGCCGCTAACCCAGGCGACCCCGGGGTGCTCGATAATTTCGACAACTATCTGCCGCCTCGTGGCTTGCGCCCAGAAATCATCCACAGCTTGCTCTGTCAGATCAACCAGATCGAATACATTGTTCTGGAACTGCATGGCTTCCGCGCGTGCCAGCTGTACAAAGCCATCAACAAGATTCAGGGTTTTGGTCGCGTATAGCTCCACTCTTTCCATGAGCTCGGGCTCGCTGAGCGCTGTAGAGGTGTCGTTTTGCAGCTGCGCCAGAGCGATGATCGAGTTCTGTGGTGCTCGCATATCATGCGAAAGAAAGCGCAGTGTCTCGTCACGCTTTTGCTGTGCAAAACGCAGTTGCCTGATTGCATTGTGTAATTGCGACACGCGGGACGAAAGGGTTTCGTCGCCGGCAGATGGCTCAGCGGGCACCAGCTCTTCACCTAAAGCGCGGCGGTCGCCCGTCAGGGTTTTGAGCTCGCGGTCGAGCTGCTGCAGAGACACTTCTTGATTACGCCAGCTCCATAATGGATAGGCCACCGCCACACCTATTAATGACGCGGTAATTGGCAGCCAGATGCCGGCAAAATACATGACCAGTATGCTGGTGGTCGCGGTCAGCATTAACGTGCCGGCCGCCGCCAGAAATGCACGACGCGGAGACAGGCGCCGGAAAGACAAACAGGCCAGCAAAACTGGCAGTGTGGACAGCAATGCGGCCAACAGGCGGCCGGGCGTTTGAATCCAGTTGCCTTCAAGCGATGCGCTGAGAGCGTTGGCGAGCACTTCCACGCCTGCCATGGTTTCGCCGTGCCGGGTGAGCGGAGTCGGAAAAGCGTCGCCCAGCCCGGAGCCCCAGGAACCAACGAGCACATATTTACCGTGAAAGGTTGCCGCAGGGATGTTGCCATTCAGTACATAAGCGTAAGGATAGTGCGTGTAATGACCCGGCGGGCCTGCATAGGGAACAAGCAGGGCCTGGCCGGGGCGTGAGGCCACCAGCGCAGACGAATCCAGGCCGGCAACATCAAGCATAGCCAGCACCAGATGCCGCTCGGATTGGCCTGATGATAGCGTCAGACGCGGAATGATTGAGCGGATTACGCCGTCTTCATCCGGGTAAATATTGAAGTAGCCTTGTTGTGCTGCGGCGTCCGCCAGAGAAGATCTTGCGCGAATCAATGCGGACTTGTCGTTGGTGACTGCGGTTGGCAGAACCACTCGTCCGTGAGTCGCTATTGCTTTTGCCAACAGGGCGTCATCTGCCGGATAGGCGGGGTTGGTATCGCTGAGCAGCAGATCGAAACCAACCACCCGGGCCTGTGCCAGCTGTCCGAGCAGTTGCGCATGTACCGCACGCCGCCACGGCCAGTATCCAAGCGTTTCAATGCTGCTGTCATCAATCGTGACGATGACTATGTTGTTGTTGTGTGCAGGCTGCAGTGTGCTGGCCAGCACCCTGTCGTAAAACGTGTGGTCTATGCGGGTGATGCCTGTCTGTGCGCCAAGATAGCTGAGCATGAATGTCAGCAATACCATGAGCATTGTCACCAGCAGCCATTCTGTCTGAACGCGACGGTCCAGGTTGCCCCAGAAGTCGCCTGATGCAGGCATGCCGGTCCAGGACATGATTTAGTAGTCGGTAAGCATGATGGGCATGCCGAAGCCTGACATGACGGGCTGGCCATCACCCCAGTTCAGTACCGGCTGGCCAGGAAATGGTTGTGCCGCGTCAGCCCCTTGCAGGCCGTCGGCGTCAATGGCGCGTACAAGCACATAGAAGTTACCGGCGCCTGGCGCCCGGAATGTCACGTCCGGCTGGGGGAAAATGTGGCTGGAATAAAGAATGCTGCCATTTTCATCGCCGGCGACGCGGACGAGATAGGATGCGGCTCCTGGCACTGCAGCAAACTGCAGACCCCAGCCGCTGGCGCCGCGTTCTGGGGCAGGCAGTTCGGGCGCGGGCAGCAGTGCTCTTACGCCTTTCAGTGTGCCCGATGCATCTGTGACTGCGCCCTGGCCCGCATGCAATGCGGCCTGTCGTTGATGCTGCTGACCCGAGGTCGTCAGTTCGGCGCGCCCCTCAAGCACTTCAGTTTGTGAGCCCTGCGAGCCTGCACGCACGCGCAGCTCGGTGCCACGCACCCCCGTAATAGTGACCGGAGTACGTACCTCAAAGCGGCCCACTCCTGTTTTTTCGGGAGCAACTTGTGACTCAAGCCCGCCGTCGTTTACGTGGATGATAGAGTCCGTCAGCCGGGTGCCCTTGAATACCCGCAGCCGCTCAAAGTTCATCGATGAGCCTGCCGGAATCGACAGGGTGCTGCCGTCTTCAAGCTGCAAGGTTGCATAGCTGTCATCGCCGCTGACAATGACTCCGGCTTCATCGACGCTGTCGCCGATCGACAGTTGCCTGCCGTCAAGTGTTACCGTGCCCTGTACATGAAGCACGCGCGCCTGCGAAGGCGCTTCGGGAATCATCGAGAACGGAATGTGGATGGCTTTGCCAATCTGCAGTTGCGTAGGCTCGGACACATTATTCAGTGTTTGCAGCGTGCGCCAATTACCTGTGGTTTCGGTGAATCGCTGTGCAACGCCACCCAGTGTGTCTCCGGGCTGTGCAAGGTAGATAAAATTCTCGCCCTGGGCCCCGGCAGGTTGTGCGCTGGCCGGGGCCGGCAGCAGCATTGCAGCAATGGTTGCGGCCACAGCTACAGCTACGCTGCGCGCTATTTCTATCGATTTGGCAGTCATAGTGTGTGGCTATCCTGATTGTCGGCAATCAGCTCCAGCCGATAACCCAGCGCGTACGAAGCAGTTAGTCGCACGCCATTTTCGGGGCGCAACAGAAGTTTGCGGCGTATGTTGGATAAATGCGTGTCCAGCGTACGGGATGTGGCGGGGATCTCCCTGTTCCATACGTTATTGCTCAGAACGTCTCGTGAAAAAAGACGTCCGGGATTGCGGAAAAACAACAGAGCAAGTTCGTATTCTTTGGGAGCCAGTTCAACGGGTACGCCTTGAAGTGAAATCGTCTGTGCGCTGGGATCTACAAGGTAACTGCCGCAATTGAAAGGCTCTTCCTGGCTGGCCACCGGCGTGGCCATGCGCCGGTGCAGCGCACTGATACGGGCGATAAGCTCACCCTTGCGCAGAGGCTTGACCACGTAATCATCAGCCCCCGCCTGCAGCCCCATGACAAGATCGGTTTCTTGTATCCGATTCGTCAGAAACATGACGGGGATGGCCTGGCCAAGATTGCCACGCACCCAGCGGACAATATCCAGGCCACTTATGTCAGGCACTTCCCAGTCAAGCAGAAGAAGATCAAAATCGTGATGACGGGTGAGCGCCGCCAGAAAAGCCTTGCCGGTTGTGAACAAAGTACAGGTGTGCCCGACGTCTTCGAGTACAGCCTGAATGAACCGACCCTGAACCTCGTCATCTTCGAGGGAAGCTATATGCATGTATGCGATAAGTAAACGATTTTGAGAACCAGAGCCATCATGTTACGGCATATGTCTCTATAGTGTCGAGCAGACTGGCTATACGGCGCATCGGCAATTAGGGTCGCCACGCGGGCATTTAAAAGCATATTGACGACGGGCTTGTGTGCGTGCTACTATGGCGAGCTTACTTTCAGGGCCGCTATAGCTGTGGCGCTAAAGGTAATACACCCAGCTTTGCTGCAAGACCCGCTCTTTTACGTATTTCGTGCCAGGCGGTTTTTGCGCAAACCGCCTGAGGCTGTAGTAGCGCGGCATCTCTTTCAGTATATAGAGATACAGCCGGCCTGCAGCTACAGGCGTTTAACATTCATACGCCTAACAGTACGCCAGTACCGTATGCGTAAAAGTCACAGGATGCGTAAAGGTTATGCCAACCATTAGCCAACTCGTGCGTAAGCCGCGCGAAGTCAGCCGCGCCAGCAGCAAGAGCCCCGCGCTCGAAAACTGCCCGCAGCGCCGTGGTGTCTGCACTCGCGTGTACACCACCACCCCCAAAAAACCTAACTCAGCTTTGCGTAAAGTCGCCAAGGTTCGTCTTACCAACGGGTTCGAAGTCATTTCGTACATCGGTGGTGAGGGTCACAACCTGCAAGAACACTCAGTGGTTCTTGTGCGTGGCGGCCGCGTAAAAGACTTGCCTGGTGTGCGCTATCACATCGTTCGTGGTTCGCTCGACTTGCAAGGGGTCAAAGACCGCAAGCAGTCGCGTTCCAAGTACGGTGCTAAACGCCCCAAGAAAGCTTAAGTTTTTCCTCTGTCCGGCAAGTCCGGGCGTATCAGTGCAGCCGTGGGCGTCCGCCCGCAGCATGTAAGTGATCATCTTTATGGGTGATCGAGACCGTAATCAAGCGGTTCAACTGAACAGTCACAAGGAAGTTAAAAATGCCTCGTCGTCGCGAAGTTCCCAAACGTGAAATTCTTCCCGATCCTAAATTTGGCAGCGTAGATCTTGCCAAATTCATGAACGTTGTTATGTTGTCTGGCAAGAAAGCCGTAGCCGAACGCATCATCTACGGTGCCTTTGATCACATCCAGGCTAAAACTGGCAAAGAGCCTATCGAAGTGTTCAATACTGCCATCAGCAACATCAAGCCCCTCGTCGAAGTGAAGAGCCGCCGTGTTGGTGGTGCGAACTATCAAGTGCCGGTTGAAGTGCGCCCTGTGCGCCGCCTGGCTCTTGCCATGCGCTGGTTGCGTGAAGCTGCCAAAAAGCGTGGCGAGAAATCGATGGATCTGCGCCTGGCCGGCGAACTGCTTGACGCCTCCGAAGGTCGTGGCGGCGCCATGAAGAAGCGGGACGACACGCACAAGATGGCAGAGGCCAACAAGGCATTCAGCCATTTCCGTTGGTAATCTAAGGACACAATCATGGCCCGCAAAACCCCGATCGAGCGCTATCGCAATATTGGTATTTCCGCGCATATCGATGCCGGCAAAACCACGACCACCGAGCGCATCCTGTTCTATACCGGCGTCAATCACAAAATTGGCGAAACCCATGAAGGCTCTGCCACCATGGACTGGATGGAGCAGGAACAAGAACGCGGCATCACCATCACGTCGGCTGCTACCACTGCCTTCTGGAGTGGCATGGCCGGTGATCGTCCTGAGCATCGTATCAACATCATTGACACCCCGGGACACGTTGACTTCACTATTGAAGTCGAGCGTTCCATGCGCGTGCTCGATGGTGCCTGCATGGTGTACTGCGCTGTGGGCGGCGTTCAGCCCCAGTCTGAAACTGTATGGCGCCAGGCCAACAAATACGGCGTGCCCCGTCTTGCCTTCATCAACAAGATGGACCGCACCGGTGCAAACTTCTTCAAGGTCTACGATCAGCTCAAGTTGCGCCTGAAAGCCAACCCTGTGCCTATCGTTATCCCAATCGGGGCTGAAGACACCTTCAAAGGCGTGGTCGACCTCGTACGTATGAAAGGCATCGTATGGGACGAAGCCACTCATGGCACCAAGTTCGACTACATCGACATCCCCGCTGACCTGGTTGACCAGGCCAACGAGTGGCATGAAAAGCTGATTGAGTCGGCAGCGGAAGCCAACGAAGAACTCATGGACAAATACCTTGAGTCCGGCGCGCTTTCCGAAGCAGAGATCAACGAAGGTATCCGTCTGCGCACCATTGCCGGCGAGATCCAGCCCATGTTGTGCGGCACCGCTTTTAAAAACAAAGGCGTGCAGCGCATGCTTGACGCTGTGCTCGACTACCTGCCTTCGCCAGTCGATATCCCGCCTGTGCAGGGTATTGATGATGACGGCAACGAAATCAGCCTGCCGGCCGATGACACCGCCAAGTTCTCCGCGCTGGCGTTCAAACTCATGAGCGACCCCTTCGTGGGCCAGCTTACGTTTGTGCGGGTTTATTCAGGTGTTCTGCACTCCGGCGAGACGGTTTACAATCCGATCAAGTCGAAGAAAGAGCGCATTGGCCGCATTCTGCAGATGCACGCCAACAACCGTGCCGAGATCAAAGAAGTTCTGGCGGGTGACATCGCTGCTGTGGTTGGTCTGAAAGACGTCACCACTGGCGAAACCCTGTGCGACGTCGGTCAGCACATCTTGCTTGAGCGTATGGAGTTCCCCGAGCCTGTTATTTCGCAGGCTGTTGAACCCAAGACCAAAGCCGACCAGGAAAAAATGGGTGTTGCCCTTCAGCGCCTGGCACAGGAAGATCCTTCTTTCCGTGTCACCAGCGACGAAGAGTCCGGCCAGACCATTATTTCGGGTATGGGCGAGTTGCACCTTGAGGTTCTGGTTGACCGCATGCGCCGTGAATTCGGTGTTGAGGCCAACGTCGGCAAGCCACAAGTGGCTTACCGTGAAACCATCCGCAAAACGTGCGAAGAAATCGAAGGCAAGTTCGTCAAGCAGTCGGGCGGTCGTGGTCAGTACGGTCACGTTGTGCTCAAGCTTGAGCCTCTCGAGCAGGGCGGTGGTTATCAGTTCGTTGACGCAATCAAGGGCGGCGTGGTTCCACGTGAGTACATCCCTGCTGTCGACAAGGGCATCCAGGAAACCCTGCCGGCTGGCGTGGTTGCGGGTTATCCGGTCGTAGACGTCAAAGTTACGCTTTTCTTCGGTTCGTACCACGATGTCGACTCGAACGAAAACGCGTTCCGCATGGCTGCTTCCATGGCTTTCAAAGACGGTATGCGCAAGGCCAGCCCTGTGCTGCTTGAGCCCATGATGGCTGTCGACGTTGAAACCCCCGAAGAATATGCCGGTACGGTCATGGGCGATCTGTCCTCCCGTCGCGGCATGGTTCAGGGTATGGATGACATCCCTGGCGGCGGCAAGATCATCAAGGCTGAAGTGCCTCTGGCCGAGATGTTTGGTTACTCGACCAACCTGCGTTCACAAACGCAGGGGCGTGCAACCTACTCCATGGAGTTCAAGCATTATGCCGAGGCTCCGAAGAGCGTCGCTGAAGAAGTTATCAGCGCTCGTGGCAAGTAATTAATCAATTCCTGCCCGTTTTGTGTAAACGGGCGGGTAACTTTTTATGTTTCCTTGAAAACATTGATGGGATAAATCATGGCAAAAGGTAAGTTTGAACGAACCAAACCGCACGTCAACGTAGGTACGATCGGGCACGTTGACCACGGCAAGACCACGCTGACGGCAGCGATCACTAC
>RAPG01000024.1 GCA_005239165.1 Allopusillimonas ginsengisoli | reverse complement strand
CAAAGCCACTTGGCAAGACGACGCAACCATGTTGGCCTGGCTGTCGTCGCTGTGATTCAGTCCAGGCGCTGGGCGGTCAGACCGACCGCCCGGCTTGAAAACAATCATCCATCAGGCAAATTGGGGCAAATACTTCGGTCTGCAGTGTTCGCCGTTATGTGCCGATTTCCTGACTGGAGATCGTTGATTTACGCCACCTGACCTCAGCAATGGCACATAAGATAACGGGGCACATAAGGGGCATTATGTGGCGCGCCACATAATGGACCATGATGATTGCAGCGGCATCCAAGCGTAGTGCAGTTTTAACGATTTCGCGCGGGTATACGCTGGCCTGCGTCAGCGTTCCATGGCTCATTTCCATGTAGCGGATCACCTTAAACTGGCTGTTCAGGTACAGCACAGCGGCGACTTCGTGCCCCATACCCGATAGTTTCGACTGAAAATACCGTTTGACGGTGTCCGGGTTCCCCATTGCTGCCCGATCACTAATCAGGCTTTCGGCGGCGATCCGTGCGGCGGCCAGTACGTGTGAATCAGTCGCGGCACGATACCGACCCGATGGGCTGCGCACATAAAGCGTCTGCCCTGCGTTCATGTTGTCATAGCCCAAAGCTGCATTGTCGTTAACGTGCTCCATTGTCCTATCCTTCAAAAGCCGGTTTATTTTCCTGCTGACCGGAGTCGAAGATTCCGAGCCTGGTCGTAGGTTTTCGGCGTTCGCAGTAATACGGTTCCTGCGGTGCTGCCGCCGTTGCCGTGAGTTCGTCGCCTTGCCGTGCTGAATCACGTAGCGAAGAACAGAAAGTGACCGTGGAATAAATGGAGGGGACCGCGTAGCGGGGAGGTAGCCGTTTATGCAGCGAAAGCGCTTGAAGTGTGGGAGCGCAGTGATACGGTTGGCGTTTTGGGCGACGGATACATGGCAGAGGCACTTAGCCGTGATACATGATTTGGCTGCGAATTCCGGCCGCGCGGCGAGCGCCACTATCGCCAACGTGGCGATCTGATTTCTTACTAGTTTTGAGTGATCGCAGTCACTGGGATGCGGTCTGAATGCGTCACAGTTTTGAACCAATAAAACTCTGGGATAACGCCCGATTCAATAGTTGGGCACTTACCCTTTACTAATGAATTCTAGGTACGAATCAGAGCAACTTTATTCCAAAAGGTTTCAGCGCCAGCTCGAAGACGCCGAAGCACACCATGGTGATAATGGCGCTGAGCAATAATGCCGTCCAAAAACCGAAGCGTGCGTACAAACGTGGGAAGAGCAAGAACATCGGTAGCGTCGGCACCACATACCAAAAGGTATACCAGGCGTGGTTGGCAATCTTCGATGCCGGCTGCTTCTCCACATACAGCCAAATAAGTACGAGCAAAGTAACCAAGGGAAGCGAAGCGAGCAGCGCACCCAAGCGATCACTGCGTTTGGCCAATTCGGAAACAGCCACCACGACGGCAGAAGTGATGAGGTATTTGGTGATAATCCAAAGCATACTGGTTACGACTCTGTGGAATTACGGTTTTTCGGACGATCTTGTTGTGCGGTATAGGACAATGAAGAGATCAATGCTCCAACGATGTAGGCAACACCGGTCTGGCCAGTGCGTGGCGATCAGCTGAAGGAAGCAACCGTGCCGAGTTGAGGATGAAGACCAACTCCGAGGCAACGTGAATGAAAGCTGCACCTAACGGATTTAATATGCCGAACGCGGCCAACCCAACGCCAATCACGTCGACCGCGATTGTTCCTATGAAGTTGGCCCAAATGATCTTGCGGGTGCGTTGCGCGATCACCAAAGTGTCGACGAAGCGAGATAGGTCGTTGCCTAACAAGACTATATTGGCGCTCTCGCGAGCGACATCGGTGCCTGACCCCATCGCTACACCGACGTTCGCGGCAGCCAGTGCTGGCGCATCGTTGATGCCATCACCAAGCATCGCCACAGTGCACTTCGCGCTTACCAGTGCACGTACCCGTTCGTGTTTGTCTTCCGGCAGTAGGTTTGCTTCGAACTCGGTGATACCCACCTGTTTAGCAACAGCTCTGGCCACAGGTTCGGCATCGCCCGTCAATATTAGCGTGCGTATGTGCAGCCCCTTCAGCGCATCCATCGCGGCGCGGGCTTCCGGGCGAACCTTGTCCGCCACGGCGATGGCACCAAGAAGCGTGCCATCGCGCGCGATGAAAACCTCCGATGTGGCTACCGAGAAGCTCGCAAACTTTGGAGCAATGTCTACGCCATGATCAACCATCAGCAAACGGTTGCCGACCAGCAATACTGAACCATTTGTAACAGCAGCGATGCCGCGTCCCGGGGTGTAGTCGAAAAGGTCCGGCTCGATGACAATGCAGCCTTGTGCTTGAGCATACTCGATGATGGCTTTACCCAATGGATGTTCAGAGCGGATCTCCGCCGTCGCAGCAACACTGAGCAAAACGACCACATCGATGCCTTCGACGGGCATCACGTGTTGCACCTCAGGTCGCCCAAACGTAAGCGTGCCAGTCTTGTCAATTACCACGGTGTCGACCCGACCGAGCGTTTCGAGAAACAAGCCCCCTTTAATGATGGCACCTAAGCGCGCCGCTCGGCCAATCGCGCCAAGAATTGCCAGGGGCGTGCCGGCAGCGATGCCGCAGGCGCCGGCAACGATTACCACCGAAATGGTCGAACGCATGTCACGGGTAATTAACCAAGTAAGTGCTGCCGCTGCCAAGGCGAAATACACGAGGTAACCTGCAAGTTGATCAGCCAACCGCTGCACCGGTGCCCGCGAACGCTCAGACTGCTCGACAACTTCGATGATCTTGCCATAACTGGTATCACGACCCAATCGTTCTGCACGAATTTCAATCGCGCCAGATTGATTGATCGAACCAGCAAAAACGGACGAACCTGTGATGGCTTCCACCGGCATCGATTCACCGGTGATGCGTGACTGATCGAGAAACGAGTGTCCGTCAACTACCATGCCATCGACGGGCACCCGCCCGCCTGGATTAACCAGAATGGCATCACCCGCCACCAATTCAGCGACATCAATTTCAGCCACACCATCGGCGCGACGTACGGTGGCGGTACGAGGTAAAAAATCCAGCAGATCTCGGATGGCGCTGCGTCCGCGAGCCACGGTCATGCCTTCAAGCACTTCAGCGACTAGCACGAATGAAGTGATAATCAGCGCGGTGAAAAACTCACCGATCGCCACCGCAGCAATCAACGCGATGCTCATGGAAAGCTCCATGGTCATGCGTCGCGCAAGCATATTCTCCACCGCTTCTCGGAAAACTGGCCAGCCGCCCACCAATACCCCGACAATACCGATTACGCTCACACTGGGAAACGGCTCCCACACGCGAAACCACACTGCTGCTGCCGCAAGAGCAACGAATACGATGCGTGCGGCTTCCTTGAGGTGGAACACATGCTCGTTATTATGGTGATCGTGGTCGTGTTCATCAGATATCGAAACATGTTTTGGCGTGGTCTCGCTTAGGGCTGCACGATCTCTAGACTCGCTTGGTGTCATGAAAATCCTTGGTTGTCACTTGAGGTAGCCGCGAATAGCCTCAATCAGGTCGGCTGCACCCTTAGCCTTGCCGGGATCGGTTTCGTGATGTGGATCGACAACATGAAAACGGATGTGATCCTCCAGCAGTTCGACCATCAAACCGTTTGTGGCTCCTCGAACTGCTGCCACCAGATGCAAGATCTGCCCGCAATCTTTTTCTTCTTCCAGTGCTCGCTCCACGGCCTCAATTTGGCCGCGCAAACGACGGACGCGATTAAGCAACTTGGTTTTGCCCTGGGTCGTATGCGCCATACCGTCATTTCTCCAAAAGTTATAGTATACCCCCCTATGGTATATAGCCCAGAAAAACTTATGAGTGCTACTGGATGATGTCCTTCATTCGGTCTTGGCCTAACTAAGAAGGTGGGTCATCACACGTCAACAATTTATGTGTTGTTTCTATCGCTGAAGTAAATGTCGCCAAAAGGGGCTATGAGCGTCGCATAGAAGGCGAAGGCTCGCCGTGCATCGGCGCCGTCCAGTCGGGAGCTTATTGCGTCAAACCGCCTGACTGGAGAGTTAACTTCCAATGATCCCAACACGAAATGCGTTGTCGCTATAACCTTTACCTCACAACATTCGCCGACTCGTGGGATCGGAGATGAGTGTCGCGCTCTGCACACGGCTAAACCGCCGTCTGTCCGTGCCGGTCGGGGCAAGGGCGCTGGTGCCTAACCTGACGAACTATGATTATGAATCTCGCAGCGATCTCGAGACATTTTTTCAGGGGTTCTGAAACTCCTTTTTTCACGGCAGCAGCACGGCCGTTGCCGCAGCTGACAAGAACGGTCCGCTAGCCAGTCCCAACACCACCAGACCGGCTGCGCTGAGCACCGCCACTGCGCCACTCGACATGCCAAGTGTGGCCGGCTCGGCGGGCGGCGCTGCGAAATACATCGGCGCGATCACGCGCAGGTAGTAGAACAGCGACGCTACGGTGTTCAGCACCGCCGCAAGCGCCAGCCAGGCATAGTCGCCATGAATCGTGGCGATGAACAGCCCCAGCTTGCCGACGAAGCCGATCAGTGGCGGGATGCCCACCAGTGACAAGAACGCTAAGATCAGCGCCGCCGCCATGGCGGGGCGCGTGTGTGCTAACCCCGCATAATCGGACAGCGCCGTGCGCCCGCGCAGATGCGCGACGACCGCGAACGCGGTTAAGTTGGCAAGCGCATAGGCGGCGAGGAACCAGATCAGCGATGGCAACGCGCGCGGGGCCAGCCCTGCCACCGCCACCGCCATAAGTGCGTAACCCGATTGAGACACCGACGACCAGCCGAGCAGACGGCGCACATCGTTTTGCCAAAGCGCCGCCAGATTACCCAGTGTCATGGTCAACACCGACAGCGTCGCGATCAGTGGGCGCAGCATCTCCGTCTCAGGAAATAAGTGAATCAGCCGGTAAAGCGCTAGCGCCGCGCCAATCTTGGGCACCACGGTGAGGAAGGCCGCCGCTGGCACCGGTGCGCCTTCGGCGACGTCGGGCATCCAGGCGTGGCCCGGCAGCGCGCCCAACTTGAAAGCGAGACCGATGACGATCAGAGCAAGACCTGTCAGTCCTAGCGGTGAAATGATGTCTATCTCTTTCAAGGCGGCGTAATCACTGGTTCCCGCCATCCCCATTACGAAGATCACGCCGATCACCAGCAGCGCATTAGCCAGCGCCCCGATGAGGAAGTATTTCATTCCTGCCTCCACCGACAGCGCCCAGTCGCGGTGCCAGGCGGCCAGAACATAACCTGTGACCGACGACAGCAGCACCGTCATGACAAGCTGCAACAGGTTCGTTGCTGCGGCCATGCCGATGGCTCCGAGCGCGGAAAACAGTGTCATCGTGTAAAACTCGCCATGCCGCCGGTCGTCGGCGAACCAGCGTGGCGAGAGGATCAGACAGAGCGCCGTCGCGGCCAGAATCATCAGCCGCGCCCACAGCGTTACGCCATCCAGCGCCCAGACTCCCGAAAAAGTCAGCCGCGCTTCGCCCATCTGCGCGAAGGCCCAGACCGCCGCTACTGCCAGCGCGGTGAGCGCGGGGGCTAGGCACCAGCCCTGCCGGTTCTGTGGCAACACCATCGCCAACAGTAGCGCGGCGATGGCCCCCGCTATCAGTGCGATCTCGGGGCCGACACCGGTGACGGGCATATCAACCGCCTCCAAGGCTCAGCGTGTCGCTCGCCCCGATCATGTCCAGCAGCCAGGTAGGCCAGACGCCGATCAGTACCACCAGCGCCAGCAGCGCGGCGAGGATGCTGACTTCGGTCCGGGTAAGGTCGGTAAAACCATCCAACACGGACGGCCTTTCTCCGAAGAACAGGCGTTGAAGCATGCCCAGAAACAGCGCCGCCGTGACGATCAAGCCCAGCAGGCCCAGAGCCGCTATCCATGGCCAGACCGCAAAGGCCCCGATGAAGATATGCACCTCGGCTACGAAACCGGCCAGCCCCGGCAAACCCAGGGAGGCGAAGCTGGCCAGCCCCGTCACCGCCATCAGCTGCGGCGCATTGGCGGCAAGCCCACCGTAATGAGCAAGGTCATACTCCTGTGTGCGCGCCCAGAATGCTCCTGCGATAAGGAACAGCGCCCCGGTGATGAGACCATGCGCTACCATCTCGACCACCGCGCCGGTCAACGCCAGATCGCGCGCCGTCTCCTGCCCGACGACAGCCGAGCCCGCAACGGCGATCCCCAACACCGCGTATCCCATATGGTTCACGGACGTATAGGCGATGCGCCGTTTCAGGTTCTCCTGCGCGAACGCCACTATACTGCCCCAGAGGATCGAGATCAGCGCGACGACCGCCAGCGCCAGTGCGTATGTGGCAAAGGTCTCGCGCAGCATCTGTAACGGGATGCGCACGAGGCCATAGACCCCCATCTTCAGCAGCACCCCGGCAAGGATCGCCGAAACTGGTCCCGGTGCGTCCACATGTGCGGGCGGCAGCCAAGTGTGCACCGGAAAAAGCGGCGTCTTGATAGCGAACCCAATCACGAACCCGAGCAGGATCAGCCCCGCGCGCAAATCCATGCCCGCCACCGGCTGCATTGCGATCAGAGTGCGCATGTCGAATGTCAGCGGATCGGTGACAAGCACCAGCGCGATGATTGCCAGCAGGATCAGCAGCGACCCGGCTAGGGTGTAGAGAAAGAACTTGAGCGCGGAGCGCTGCGCGTGTCCATGGCCCCAGCGGCCGATCAGGAAATACATGCCCACGAGGCTGAGGTCGAAGAACACGTAAAAGACGAGCAGATCGAGCGTCAGGAACAGCCCCAGCGACGCGCCTTCGAGGAACAGAAACCAGGCGTAGTATTGTCGTGCGTTCACCTGACGTTCCATTGGCCAGGCGATGGACGCTACGAACAAAAGCCCGCTCATCAACGCCAAGGGGAGCGAAATGCCGTCCACGCCCACCCGCCACGCCACGCCAAGCGCCGGTATCCACGTGATCTCCATCACCGCCTGAAACCCGACACCGGGGGTGAAGCCGACCCAGACCGCGACCATCGCCAGAAGCGAAAGCGCCGCCGTGGCAATGGCGATAGCACGCGACACCCCGGGTGATACCGGTGTCAAGGCCAGTAGCGCGGCGACGGCGAAAGGCAGCAGAATGGCGAATGTCAGCATGTCAGAAATTTCCGAAAATCAGGAACAGGATGGCCAGTGCCGCGCCAATCGCGAAGATGGCGTAATAGTGGTGCGATAGTCCGGTTTGCAACCGCCTCGCGTCCGTGCCACTGCGTCCTGTGATTCGCGCGGCCCCTTCCGGCAAGCCGTCGGTCAGGGTCTCGCCCGGGCCGTCGCACAGTCGGGCGAGGGCGCGAGTTGTGGCGGCCACCTGCCAAACGGTGGCATCAAGCAGACCTCGGTCGACCTGCATCAGCCCGAAAGCCCGACGCCCGCCCCGCGCGATATGTTGGGCACCCATGGCCGCTGCGCGCGGGATCGCGTCGAGCGCGCCATCGTCCAGCCGTGCGGCAAGGGCCGCGAGCCGATTGAAGGGTCGCACGATCGCGGCGTCGATCAGCGCGGGAAGACCCAGCCAATCGGCGGCTATTGTCTGCGGGTCACTCTCGCTGCGCGCCAGCGTCAGCCCGGCTAGCAAACCCACCGCTAGCAAGACCAGCGAGACGGCGAGTTCCAGCGATCCTCCGGCGGGTAAGCGAATCGGCAACGCGTCTTGCACTCGCGGCAGCCACAGCAGACCCATCCCGATCCCCGCCAAAGCCAGTGCGCCGAGCGCGGCGGTCTCCGGCCACACGGGGCGCCTTTTGGGCGTCGTTTCTCCCGGCCCAAAGCTCAGCCACCAGAACCGGGCGGCATAGGCTGCGCTGAGCGCACCCGCCACCATGACGGCAAGACCCAGCCAGAGGCTTTCATGGCTAGCGGCGGCGGTGATCTGCTCTTTACTCCAGGCGGCCCCCAGCGGCGGCACCGCAGCCAGTGCAAGGGCCGCGAGCGCTGTAAGTCCAGCAACTCCTGGTAACGAGGAAAGAAAGCCCATCGCGCGCAGGCGGTAGGTGCCCGCTGCCTCACCCGCGATCCCGGCAGACAGAAAAAGCAATGCCTTGAACGCGGCATGGGCGATCAGATGTACCACCGCAACACCAGGAAAGCCCGCCCCGACTGCCACGAACATCAGCCCTAGTTGCGCGGAGGTCGAGGCGGCCAGGAGCTTTTTCGCATGGTCCTGCATCATGGCCACCGCGCCGCCGGCCAGCGCGGTGGCGAGGCCAAATGCCAAAACGGTGCCGCTCCAGCCCGGCACCGGCGCGAGCCAGGGATGCAGCCGGGCGAGTAAATAGGCCCCCGCCGCCACCATCGTCGCCGCATGTAGCAGTGCTGACACCGAGGACGGACCCTTCATCGCGCGAAACAGCCAGGGCGCGAACGGTCCTTGCCCGGCCTTGGCCCCGGCGGCGACCAATACCCCGAACGCGGCCAGCACTAGCGGTAAGCCCTCTAGCCGCCCCAGTGCAGCATAATCCAGCGTGCCAGCCTCACTCCATGTCGCCATGAGCGCAAGAAACAGGCCTAGATCGCCCAGCCGTGTCGTCACGAAGGCATAGCGGCCAGACGCGGGGTTCGTATCGTCGCGCCAATGGTGGCCAATCAGTGCCCACGAGCAGAAGCCCATGAGCTCCCACCCGATCAGAAGGGACAGCAAATCGCTGGCGGTGACCGCCAGTTCCATCGCGCCGCAGAAGATTAGCATCAGACCCAAAAGCCTGGCCAGCCCGCGCTTCTCTTCATGCGCCGCAGCGAAGACCAGAACGGCCAATGCAACCGCCGGAACGGTGGTGGCAACGGCGGCAGAAAGCGGCGTCAGGGCGAGATGCAACTCCAACGCTGCACTCCAGCGCAACGCACCTTGCCAGCCCTGTAGCGCCGCGAAAACCGCCAGGGAAAGTGTTCCCGTTGCCGCACCACCCGCCACCAACCCAAGACGCAAACGGCTGCCATCGCCCGACTGCCAGATCGCCAACCCGGCCAGCATCGGAAAAAGAGGAAGCGCCCAGAGCATCAGTGTTTCAACGTCGCAAGGTTTTCGGTCGTGTCCGCCTGCCGTTTGCGATAGACCGCAACCACGAGCGCAAAGCCTATCGCCATCTCGACCGCCATCACCGCCATGACGATGATCGCCAGAAGCTGTCCCTGAGGCATGCCACCCAGAGAAAACGACCAGAAGCCCATGATCGCCAGAATCGCTCCATTGAGCATTAGTTCGAGCCCCATCAACAACATGACGAAACTCTGTTGCGACAGCGCGCCGTAAAACCCGATGCTGATCAGGGCAGCAGCGACAATCAGGACCGAAACCAGCGTCATATCAATGCCCTCCGTGATGGAGATGATGGCCACCGCCCTTCTCCGGTACGCGCCCCGCTGGTGTGCCCCCCGGTGTTAGACCGGGCGGCACCGATCCGGCGTCGGAGTCGCCATAACGTCCCGAGCGCGCTGATAGCACCACCGCGCCGATCATCGCCGCCAGGAGGGTTACGCCGGCGGTCTCGAAGATCAGCATTGAGGGCCCGAGCAACTCGCGTCCCAGATCGCGCACCACCTGCGCACCTGGGGACACCGGTCGCGACGGCAGGTCCGACAGCAGCACTGCCAACAGCAGTCCCGCAAAGGCGACGACACCGGCCGTCACGGAAAACCGGTGCTGATGCACCATCATCATCGGATTCAGCCCGGCTGGATTCATCATGAACATGACCATGAATAGTGCCATCACCATCATCTCGACCGCCATCATAAAGATCGTCGCAATGCCGATATAGGGCGCGGCCAAAAGCACCGCGATCAACCCCACAGCGATAAAAGAAACCATAAGCTGAAACGACGCGCGCACCATAGAATCAACTCGAAATACCCGCCATCCGGACCAGATGGCGAGAGCAGAAAGGACGAGAAAAAGCGCATCATTCATGGCAAGACCTCGACCCCCACCAGCGCCAAATTGGCAAACGACAGTGGCAGCAGGACGATCCAGAGAAAAGTGAGCATCCGCGACGGTGGCATCCGCGCGAACCAGCGCCCGCAGGCCACGGTCGCGGCCATGACGGCAAGCGTTTTGAGCAGCAGCCAGACCGGCCCCGGCAAGACCGGACCCAGATAGCCGCCTAGAAACACCGCAGCGGCCATCGTCGAAAAGGCCACCAGCATCGCCAGCCGCGCGAGTTGCCAGAGCGCTAGCGCCGGGCCGCTTTCTTCCGCTGACGTGCCGCCCGCCAATTCTGCCCCGTCGGCGTAATCGAACGGCCCGCGCAGGGTGATGGTCAGGCCCAGCACCATGAACAGCGGCAGGCCCAGCGGTTGGCGGATCACGTTCCACAGACTTCGCTGCGCCTCCACCACTTCAATCATGGAAAGCGACTGTGCGGGCAGCGCTGCTGCGATCAGCACGAACATTGACATCAGCATCGCGGGCAGGCCGATTGCGACATAGCGATAGGCTCCGATCAGCGGCAGCGGCGCGTTGGGCGACCAGCCATGCAGGAACACGACCACCACCGTCAGCGCCTCGCACACGCCCCAGAGAACGAGGCCGGTAGAAATGTCGGTGGCCACCACACCCTCAGCCAGCGGCACAACCGAAAGTCCGACCAACGCAAGCGCGAGATACCAGCCGGGTACCAGCAACCGGTTGAGCCGGTCGGGAGCTTCAGTCGGTGTGTTCCGACGCAGCATCAGCGCCGCGCCGTTGCGCAGCGGGCCCAGGACCGTTGCGCTGCGCCCGGTACCCGCGCGGTCGAGCACCGCGGCCGTCCACACGAGAAGAGGCAGGGCTATCAGCAGTGAAAGAGTCGCAAGGATCATACAACTTCCTCCGTCACGCAGGCGGCGCGCAGCCGCGAGGGCGGAAAACTCGCCAGCCACAGCACTGCCTCGGTCCATTCCAGACCTGCCATCGCTTTGGACAAGCGCGCGGGGTCCTCTTCGACTGTTTCGCCGCGAAGCCATGCGGCCAGCCGCCGGCGCATTCCCAAGCCCTTGGGTAACGCCAGCAACGCCCCACGCGCCCGCGCCGCCGTGGGCGAAATCCCCATCAGGCGTAGCATCCGCGCCGCGCACAGCGCCGACGCGTCGCCCTGTGGGCCTTGGTCGAAGGGTGGTGTCACAACTTCTGCCGATACGATCACATCGCCCTGCAGAGTCATTTCCAGCGTCAGCCCCGGCGGTAGCATCGGCAGGAACGGGCCGAAGCGGGCCGTGTAGGCATCCAGCGCGAGCCCGTCCCGGATGTCGTCGGCGGTCATTGCCATGGGCCGGCCATAAGGGTTGCCGCCCATCATGCCCTTGCCGCCCTGCCCGTGTGGCCCTATGCCGTGCCACGGATACGGCGGTACGTCCGGGCACCGGTCGGGATTGTCCGTCTTTGCCGCCTGCAGGATCGCTGACAGCGGATCGTCGCCACAAACCGTGTCGCCGCAGGAAAACAGCGGTGAGGCATGCCACCAAACCGTTCCGCGCGGGGAGGGAAGCTGCGAGTGCAGCCGCTCCAGATCGCGAAGATGATCGGCGTCCACGGCACCGGCGATCAACAGCACACGGGCATGGCGCGGTGTCTCCACCAACCGGACGCCGCGCCTGCACCGTAACGTTTCGACCAGCGCCAGACCCCGCACGCCGATCGCTGCAAAGACAGGGATCTCGGCCCCACGCGCCAGCATGGAAAGCAGTGTCATTGCCACCGGAACACCCCCTCGCGCCAGCCATAGAGGATGCCGATGGACAGGATTCCGAGGAACATGCCCATCTCGGCTAATGCCTTCGGGCCGGTTTCGACATAGACCACTGCCCACGGATACATGAACATCATTTCCATCTCGAAGGCGATGAACAAAAGCGTCATCGGGTAATAGCGGACATGAAACCGCTGCCAGGCGTGAGTCTCCGGTGTGCCGCCACCAAGAAACGGCGCGCGCTGCGGCCATGTACCATCGGTCTGCCGACCGATCCGCTGAAACGCGACCGCGAAGACGATAGAAATGACAACTAGGATGATTGGTGCGGTGATCTGGGTCATCATCTGGGTCATCACTCATTGTCCTTCGAACAGGTGCGACAAGATGTTTCTATTGAAGATTGACGCGCCAACAGCCAGCACCGCTCCTCGAAGAGGCGAGTTTGGTGGGGTGTTTGCCGTATCAATGTCGAACCTGCACTTCTTTCCATTTTGAAATCAACCTATCTCTTGCAGCGATTCTGGCTTCTTATTCTGCAGGTATTGTGATGATGTTCGTGACAGCGTTTTGCGTCGTGCTTGCCCATGGCGGTTTACAGCCTTCCTAGTAAGCTACAGGATAGGCTACATCATGCTCTTTGTTTTTGAAAATCAAAGAGCACTCCAATATGATGCCATATGGCATCATATTGGAGTGCGAAAATCGAAGCTAAATCCGATTACTGAAGACATCATAATGATAGCGATGGCCATCTGGACGTCCTTAACAGCCTTGGGAGCTTTACCATGACCTAGGTGCGCTTCTTGATGATAATTGGTGCGGCGGTGTTAACGATGGTCGTTTTGATGTACTTGAATATCTTCGTCATTGATTACGTTTTCTTTAGCCGGACGTGCGTTATCCATGGCTTGCTGTGCGATTGGGAACGTGACTGGGGTGTTGACACCGGGAAATGGGTCAGGCCTTGGCGGACATAGTAGGTAACATGGACGACGCTAGCACGTAGACGCGTCATTGATCGCAAGCGGCGGATGCCTTCATAGGGAGCGTTACTTTCCAGTTAAGAAGGACGTCATCAGTTTTTGGTGGGGTAAAGTGCGACAAATCATGAAGACGCACGAAACGAGAATGACCGTCAAAAACTCAGTGTTGCGCGTGCGTGTTAACGCACAAATCAAAGTAGACGCAGTAGATAAGCCCACAGAGCTAGGATTGACGCTAACGGCCTCGTCAATCAGATCGCTATCATCAAACAGCGGCATTTGGAAGTACGATCTCAAAAACCAGATGTTCATTTTCATATTTTGCGGTAATGGTGCCTCCATGTGCGTCAACAATCGATTTAACAATGGCTAAACCCAAGCCAGCACCCTCACCCTTGCGTTGTCGAGACGGGTCGGCACGATAAAACCGATCAAATAGTTTAGGCAGATGCTCGGCATCGAGTATTGACCCCGGGTTTTCCACGCGGATCACAACTCTGTTGTCGCCACTGACCGCAAGAACGACCGTAACCGCCTGCCCTGAAGGGGTATAACGTATGGCGTTGGATAAAAGATTACTAAGCGCGCGGCGTATCATCAACCTATCACCCTGAACACATAATGTGGGGCCACTGCATCTTAGTGAGACAGAACGCTCTTCGGCCCACGCTTCAAAGTATTCAAAGAGTGTCTCCACTTCAGCCGCCAGGTTCACACTAACCAATTCTGGTTTGAGCTGGTTATTGTCGGCCTGCGCCAAAAACAGCATATCGCCGACCATTTTGGCCATGCGCTCGTATTCTTCCAGACTTGAGTAGAGGATCTCGCGATACTGCTCAAGGTTACGCGGCTGTGAAAGCGCCACTTCGGTCTGCGTTTTCAGATTCGTTATCGGGGTGCGCAGCTCATGAGCGATGTCAGCCGAAAAATTGGATAACCGCAGAAACACATCCTCAATGCGATCGAGCATTTCGTTGAACGACACGGCCAGTTCAGTCAATTCCACCGGAACGGTGCCAGGAGCAAGTCGAATATGTAATTGATCAGACTTTATTCCACGAATCTCCCGACTAATACGGCGCAGCGGCGCGTGGCCTTGATGCACGGCAAGCCAAGTTGCCAGAATCGCAATCAGACAAGCCGCCAAGGTAATGATCTTTAAGTAGCTGCGAAAGCTTTCAAGGTAGTGCAAATGAAAATTGATGCCAGTGGCAACCGAAATGGTTAACGGCTTATCGGCCTGCGGGCCACTTTGTGGCAGCTGCACCACTGCCGCTCTGTATGTCTGCCCCTTATCCCGCCAAATTCTCACCGAATCGACGTCAATGGCGTCTACGGCGGGCGTGCCTCGCGCAAAAACATCAAGGTTTGTATTGGGGGTCGCATAAATCACATGCCCATCACTGCCCGATACGCGAAACTGCGCATTGTGATGGCCTGAAATCGCACCGGCCAATCGGCGCTTGAGCGCCTCAGGTGCTTGACCAATGGGTTGTTCGGCGAGCGACTGCGCCAGCGACTGCACAACGGCGTTAAGCTCGTCGACATCTTGCTGAACAAAGTGCGTATTAATCGACCGCGCAACCATCCATCCAAACGTAAGGAGTACAACAGTAATGACCGCGCCGATGGAGACGGTCAGGCGCAAGGCCAGTGATGCGGGGCGACGTGGCATTTTGTTCAGCTCGCGTTGCTCACATCAAGCATATAACCCATACCGCGCACCGTATGGATAAGCTTGGGTTCAAAGGCGTCGTCGATTTTGGCGCGCAACCGTCGAATCGCCACGTCAATGACGTTTGTATCGCTATCAAAATTCATGTCCCACACCTGGGAGGCAATCAGAGAACGAGGTAACACCTCGCCTTGACGGCGCACCAAGAGCTCCAGAAGCGCAAACTCCTTATTTGTCAGATTAATACGAACCTGCTGTCGTGTGGCCCGGCGACGCGGTATGTCTAGGACCAGATCGGCCACACGTAACTGATCACTGAAGACCGGCACTGTTCCTCTTCGTAGTAAGGTCCGCACCCGCGCGAGCAACTCGGCGAAAGCGAAGGGCTTGGTCAAATAGTCGTCAGCACCCAACTCCAGCCCTTTAACCCGGTCTTCTACGCTATCGCGCGCGGTCAAATACAGTACCGGTGTGGCCGATTTCGCGTCGCGTAATGCTTTAACAATCCGCCAGCCATCAACGTCCGGCAACATGACATCCAGGATAATCAAATCGTAGCGTTCTGTCAGCGCGAGATGATGCCCGTCCAGTCCCGTATGGGCAAGATCGACGACAAAACCTGACTCCATCAGCCCCTGGCGCACATACTCGCCTGTTTTTATCTCATCTTCAACGACGAGCAGTTTCATCCGTTCGCTCCTGCGAATTCATTTGGCCGTGCGTGAAATGAGAGACGTTGTCAGCCCTGCATGATCAGCATTCACCCCACTCTACCTTGATGATGCTGTCATAAACATGACGTGCTCATTACAAAATTGTAATGCAGTATTTTTGGATCCATTTCTCTTGGAAAAGTACCTGGAAGAGGGCTTTGAATAGCGATGGATTACATGATGGGCGGCATGGCATTTGCTGTATTGAGAAGCTGATCTATTTTTTAGATCACCGTTCTTTTCTTAGCGTGTTCCTTCCTTTTGGAGAAAATTATGCCTCATGAAAAACATCAATCATGTATTGACGCGTGCTATACGTGCGCTACAGCGTGTGATCACTGTGCAGTCGCATGCCTGGATGAGCAAGACGTAAAAAGCATGGCTGGTTGCATAAAACTCGATATGGATTGCGCGCAAATGTGTCGTCTAGCCGCCAGTTTCATGGCACGTGGCAGTGAGTTTGCCCAGGCGGTATGCCAAGTATGTGCGGACATCTGCGACGCGTGCGCCGACGAATGTTCTAAACATCAAATGGAACATTGCAGGCGCTGTGCCGAAACATGCAGAAAGTGTGCACAAGCATGCCGGCAAATGGCTCAAAGCGCGAAGTAGTTTTTACGGCCTGCCCCCTTCCAGGTAAAACCGGTCAGCGAGCGTAAGAATCGTCGCGTTCGCTGACTTGATGGCTTTTGGCGATTTACTTATTGTTTGAGCATAGGAGTGTAGCCGACCTGTCGAATGGCGCGTTGGATTGCATCCACGTCCGATTCCCCGTCAATTCGGACCAGGTGCTGAGAAAGATCAATGCGAACAGAGGCCTTTGGGGCGGTTTCCTTGACCACACGGGTAATGGTTTCTACGCAATGGCCACACGTCATGTTCTTGACTTCGAACTCAATCATCTCACTCTCCTAAGCAAGTGCGTCAAGGTCACTATAAACCCTCCCAGTACGGCAGTGTCAACCCTGCACGTCGTCATTTTGGCTGGTTTCTGTGGCTTGTTATTGGCGTTTTTCTCCTTCTGAATTACATAACAGCATTCGTGCCTATGTTCAAGTAACGGAAACTTTTCTTGTGACGCTGGTTTCACATGACAAACATGTAATGTTGGGGTAATCGAACTGACAGCTACAGATCGCTAGACTGTGGTTCTGGGTGCTCATTCTTAGCAGTCTCGACACGTTGTAGCTCTTGTCTTCTCTGAGGAACAAAAATGAAATGTGATATGAAAATGATGATCAAGACGGCGCTTGGTCTAGGCGCAGTGGTCGCAGTTGCCTACGCAACGCTACCTGACGCCCGTGAATGGATTGCCGGCGGTGCTCCGTTCTTATTCTTTCTGATCTGCCCATTGATGATGCTTTTTATGATGAAGGCCATGCATTCGAGTGACGGTAACCAAATGCCTGAAAAGGCCCAAGACAATAAAATTCCTTCCGAATCACAGATCGGCCAAAAGCCACTTAAAGAGTAAATAACCCGCCCTATTAAACCTTGCTGAAAGTGCCCAGTCGCCAACTTCGCTTCAGATAATCGGATTTCTCATGTGGAATTTAAGAAGAACCTTCCCCGTTTTAGCGGCCACAATCTCCGCCACGCTATTGACCGTCGCCGGGTTTGACGTGGTAGCCAAAGGTAACGAGCCATCTATCGTCGATACACAAGTGATCGCGCTGGCATCGCCTGCATCCATTGCGCTCACGCATGTGCACGGACTTGCCTATAGTGCGGATGGTAAACAGATACTTATTCCGAGCCATCATGGCATCGCGGCCTATGCCTCTGGTCGATGGTCGAAGATGGCAGGGCCTGTGCACGATTATATGGGGTTTGCAGCCACCCGCTATGCGTTCTACAGCAGCGGGCATCCTGCGGCCGGGTCGAATCTGATTAATCCGTTTGGCCTGATTAAAAGCACCGACGCGGGAGAAACCTGGCTGCAGTTGGGGCTGGAGGGAGAGTCCGATTTTCATACCCTGGCCGCTAGCTATGAGACCAGCGCAGTGTATGTCCTGAATTACAGTCCAAACACCCGCATGCCGCGTCCGGGCCTGTATATAACCCAGACGGACGGGATGATATGGACGCAGGCCGCCGCTAATGGCTTGAAGACCAAAATTAATGCCTTGGCCGTACATCCCAGCAATGCCAGTGTCATTGCCGTGGGTGCTGCTGACGGATTGTTTATATCCCGTGATGCAGGCAATGATTTTGAGCAATTGCTTGGTGGCACACAGGTTTTAGCCCAGTGGTTTGACCTGGATGGCGAGCACCTATGGGTTAGCAGTTACGCAAACGCCGCCGCGCTCAGTCGCATTAGTCTAAAAGACAAAGCAGATATAAAGGAAATCACACTTCCTCCGCTAAACGAAGACGCGGTCGCCTTCATTGCTCAGAACCCTACCCGCCACGATGAGCTTGCCATTGCAACCTTCAAACGCAGCGTCTACGTTACGGAAGACAGCGGTGAAACGTGGACAAAAATAGCGGACGGTGGCACGACGCGTAATAAGTAGACTCGCAGCGTTCCCTCTTTCAATATCCATGTACTGTAAAGTGGATTGGACATCTCATGAGTAATAAAGTGGTAAAAACCATCGTGATTGTGCTGGCAGTGATCGGATCCATTGCCGTTCTTGGGTTCCTCGGCATGGGAGCCATGATGTTTTGGATGATGGGCTCCTGATGTGAATATGAAACGAGTAATTGCCACCCTGCTCTTGCTGGTATCGTCGTTGGCGTATGGTGCCAGCCACGAACCGGTCAGCGGCTCCTCTGCCGATGTAAGTAACGCGCAACCGCCGGCCTCTGCTTCCTCTCAAAGTTTTTTCAAATCGATAACAGGTCTTTTTGGCGGTTCTTCATCCATGCCGGAACTGTTGCCGCCCGAAGAGGCGTTTCAGATTTCCGTCGAAGCGCGAGATGCCGATACGCTTGTTGCCACGCTAACTCCGGCCAAGGACTATTACTTATATCGAAGCCGCATCGCGTTTCGCGTTGAGGATTCGCCCGGCATTACGATTGCAAGTACCTCGTTACCCCCGGGCAAGCTGAAAGACGATCCCACATTTGGAAAAGAAGAGGTTTACTACGAGCCTATAGAAGCCATTATTGCGCTTAATCGACCGGCTGACGGTGGCGGCCCGCAATCGTTGAACCTGCACGCGTCTTATCAGGGTTGCAATGATCCTACAGGTGTTTGTTACCCGCCAATTGAAAGCATCCTCACGGTGCAACTGGCCCAAGCCAATGCCTCTGCTACGTCAGCTCGTATAGCCGCCGAGACGCAAACAGCCCAAACGGGTACCGTCGCACCCAGGCGCGGTGCTGCGCTGTCTGAGACCAGTGTAATCAGTGGCCTGTTCGCGCAAGGCAATACCTGGGCACTCGCCGCCGCATTTTTTGGGTTTGGCCTGATTCTGGCGTTTACGCCATGCATGCTTCCCATGATCCCTATTCTGTCAGGGATTATCATCGGACAGGGCCAGCACACCACACGAGGCCACGCCTTTGGCCTCTCATTGGTTTATGTGCTCGCCATGGCGCTGACGTATACGCTTGCCGGCGTGGCGGCCGGGCTTGCCGGTACGATGTTATCGGTCTATCTGCAGAACCCCTGGGTACTGGGCGGCTTCGCAGCAATTTTTGTAGTGCTCGCGCTCTCCATGTTCGGTTTTTATCAGTTGCAAATGCCCACTGCACTCCAAAGTCGCTTGACCGGCGTCGCCAACCACATGCCGGGCGGCAAGCTGCTCGGGGTCTTTCTTATGGGGGTGCTGTCTGCCGTGATTGTGGGGCCGTGCGTGGCCGCGCCCCTTGCCGGTGCCCTGCTCTACATTGGGCAAACAGGCGACGCTGTCATCGGCGGGATAGCGCTTTTTTCGTTAGCGATCGGTATGGGCGTACCGCTTTTGATCTTTGGTACGACTGCAGGTGCTTTGTTGCCAAAAGCCGGCCCCTGGATGAAGTCAGTGCAGCGTTTTTTTGGTGTGACACTGTTGGCCGTGGCCATTTACCTCATTTCCCCGGTTATCCCCGCCGTGGTGCATCTGTTCTTATGGGCGGTCCTGCTCATCATATCGGCGATGTACTTAAAAGCCCTGGACTCTTTGCCCGCAGCGTCGTCCGGGTATACGCGCTTTGGAAAGGGAGTTGGGATCATTGCCTTGGCACTGGGCCTGGCGCTTCTGATTGGCGGCCTCGCGGGCAGTCGCGATGTGCTGCAGCCATTGGCTATCCTCAGAGCAGCCAGTACTGATACTGCGCCGGCATTAAACCGTGGTACAGCTGAAATTACCTTTCAGCCTATCAAAAGCGTGGCCGACCTCGAATCGCAGCTGCAGGCGGCGAACGGCCGCTATGTGATGCTCGATTTCTGGGCGGAGTGGTGCATATCGTGTAAGGAAATGGACCGTTTCACCTTTACCGATTCATCAATTAAAAACCGGCTGAAAGACGTGGTTCTATTGAAAGCGGATGTAACGGCTAACAACGCAGATGATCAAGCGTTGCTCAAGCGCTTCTCTCTTTTTGGACCGCCAGGCATCATCTTTTTCGACAAGAAAGGCAATGAAATCGACTTCAAGGTCATTGGTTTCCAATCCCCCAAGCGATTCCTCGCCTCGCTCGATTCGGCCGTCCCGCTCTAATTTCATGTGCGATAAGTACTGCTCAATCAAACATCACCCTACATTACAAAAAAGTAATGCTGGCGTCATCGGATAGACATGAACACTTCGTTAAAGTGCTAGCTATTCATCTAATTGAAGCTTTGATCATCGAAGAATGATTGACGTCTACCCTCTTTTGACCTTGGGATACGCCTACGTGAAACATCAGCTACCGTCTTCTCTCGCCTCGCATTTATTGCCCCGTCGTCGATTCGTTCAAGGTCTTGCGGCCGGCGGCGTATTGCTGGGCCTGTCGCCCTTTGCCCGGGCCGCCGGGATATCGTCCACGAATACCAGCACAGGTGCAGCCTCCGTGCTCTCAGGAACCGAATTCAATCTTGAAATCGGTGAGTCACCCGTTAACTTTACCGGTAACCCACGAATGGCGACGACGGTTAACGGATCGCTTCCGGCACCCACGTTGCGTTGGCGCGAAGGCGATACCGTAACCATCCGTGTGAAGAATCGTCTGAAGGAAGCGACGTCCATCCATTGGCACGGCATCATCCTGCCTTTCCAAATGGATGGCGTGCCAGGCATCAGTTTTACTGGAATCGCACCTGGCGAAACGTTTACCTACCGCTTTAAGGTCGAACAAAGCGGCACGTACTGGTATCACTCGCATTCAGGCATGCAGGAGGCGACCGGCGTTTACGGTGCCATTATCATTGAGCCGGCGCAAACCGACCCTATACGCGCTGACCGCGAGCACGTCATTCAGCTCTCAGACTGGACTGACGAAGACCCCATGCGGGTGCTCGCCAAGCTGAAGATGCAGGGCGACTACTACAACTACAACCAGCCTACCGCTGTGGATTTCTTTCAGGACGCGTCCCGCGAGGGCCTGAAAACCGCCATCGACAAGCGCAAAATGTGGAACGAAATGCGCATGAGCCCGACCGATCTGGCGGATTTGTCCGCCAATGTGCTCACCTATTTAATGAACGGGACAACGCCTGCGGGAAACTGGACGGGGTTGTTCCGCCCCGGCGAACGAGTGCGTCTGCGGTTCATCAATGGTGCAGCGAACACCTTTTACGACGTACGTATTCCCGGGCTGAAGTTAACCGTGGTTCAGGCCGATGGCGTGAACGTAGAGCCGATAACGGTGGACGAATTTCGCTTCGGGCCAGGTGAAACTTACGATGTTCTGGTTGAGCCCAAGGACGATACCTATACCGTTTTTGCACAGGCGATGGATCGCACCGGGTATGCGCGTGGCACGTTGGCAACGCGTGCCGGGCTTTCGGCTGCGGTTCCCCAGGTTGATCAGCCTGAGTGGCTCGCCATGGCTGACATGATGGGCGCAATGGGTGGCGGCATGGCTGGTATGAATCACGGTGGCTCGGCGCAAGCGGCGATGCCTGGCATGGATCACAGCGGCATGGCTGGTATGAGCGCTGGCGGTATGGCGGGTATGGACCACGGGTCGATGGCAGGAATGAATCACGCGGGCATGGCAGGCATGGCTGGCATGGACCATAGCGCCATGAGTAAAGACAAGGCCAGTAGCACAGTACGCCATGCCAGAACCGAATATGGCCCCAGTATCGACATGCGTGTCGATATGCCGCGCACCAACCTGGATGATCCGGGTATTGGGCTGCGCAACAACGGCCGACGCGTACTCACCCTGGCGGATCTGCACACGGTGGGCGGTGCCATGGACCCACGCGGGGCCGAGCGCGAGATCGAGCTGCACCTTACCGGCAATATGGAGCGCTACAGCTGGTCGTTCGACGGCGTTGAATTTGGCAAGTCTACCCCCGTGCATTTTCGCTATGGCGAGCGGGTCAGGGTTATTTTGCATAACGACACGATGATGACGCACCCCATGCACTTGCATGGCATGTGGAGCGAGCTGGAGGCGCCCGATGGCAGCTTTCAGGCTCGGCGCCACACGATTCCGGTGCAACCCGCGCAACGCATCAGCTTTCTCGTGACCGCCGACGCACTGGGTCGCTGGGCCTGGCATTGCCACCTGATGCTGCATATGGATATGGGCATGTTTCGCGAAGTGGTGGTGGCATGAGTTCAACAAACCAGAGAAAGGCAGTGCAGTCCATGAATAAGCATACAAAGAAACATATTCTTGCACTGGCTATGGCAACACTGGGTATTACCCCTATGATTGCCTTCGCCCAAGCACATGACGCACATACCGGCCATATCGCTACACCAGCCACCGTGGCCCCTGAAGTGCCAGGCAATTCTGGCATGGATCACAGCAAAATGGATATGCCGGGCATGGACCATGGCACGATGAATATGGGAGGGCAGAATCATGGGGCCATGAACATGAAGTCGACTGGCGCAGCGGACGCAGCTCAGACTATGCCGGCTATGAACCATGGTCAAGCCGATACAACTTCAGCAGCCCCTGCTCACGATATGGGGGCAATGGATATGGGCAGTGGCGAGATGGACCACGGAGTCATGCAGATGCAAGGCGGATCAGCGCCAGCCGATGCGCGGGACCCTGACGCCTATTCGGGAGGGTATACCCTGGACTCAGGCAAATACTCATTAGGCCCGGCACAGCGCCTACGTATGTCTGATGAGCACAATTTCGGCTCCGTATGGTTCGATCGGCTTGAGTACGTCAGATCAGGTAGCGATGAGGGGCTTGCCTATGAGGGTCAAGCTTGGTATGGCGGAACATACAACCGCGCTGTATTGAAAGTTGAAGGCGAAGTGGCAAACAGCAAGCTTCAAGACTCCCAAACTGAGCTGCTCTGGGGGCACGCGATTTCTACGTTCTGGGATACTCAGTTAGGGGTGCGTTTCGATCACGGCCAGGGAGCGCCAAACAGAGAATGGTTGGCGTTTGGTGTGCAGGGCCTGGCACCCTATTGGTTTGATATTGATGCCACAGCCTATGTGGGGCCCAGCGGCAGAACGGCGCTCAGTTTGAGTGCGGAATACGACTTACTGATCACGCAGAAACTCGTGTTGCAGCCCCGCGTAGAAGTGAACTTCTACGGCAAACGCGATGAGGCTCGCCAAATTGGTAGCGGCCTCTCGGATGGTACGGCCGGCTTGCGTCTGAAATACGAAGTAACTCGACAATTTGTTCCTTATATTGGCGTGGAGTGGGCCGGTAGATTTGGTCAAACAGCAACTTTTGCGCGTGATGCTGGCGAACGTGCTCGCGAAACGCGTTTCGTGGCTGGGTTGAGCTTTCGTTTTTAACTGTAGTACCAGGGAACATCATGCTTGATGCTCTTAATTTTTCCCTTATCCAAAAGTGGTTTTCATGAAAAAGACATTATCTATATTGATATTAAGCACGCTGCCCGTTCTGGCCCTAGCCAGCGGGACCCATGGTGGCGGTCACGAGATGAAAGACGGCACCATGATGCAAGGCCATGACATGTCTAGTATGAAAAAGGACAATCCGGCTATAGGACAACCTGGCGATGCCGCCAAGGTCACTCAGACCATAGAAATTGTCATGGAAGACTCCATGAAATTTACGCCAAGCCAGATCAGTGTGAAGACTGGTGACACCGTCCGGTTCTTAATTAAAAATTCCGGCAAAATCCCTCACGAAATGGTGATTGGTTCAGCCGAAGAGATGCGCGATCATGCCGCCATGATGCAAAAAATGCCTGGAATGAAACACGCCGAGCCCAATATGATTTCACTCAAACCCGGTCAAAAAGGCGGAATTGTCTGGCAGTTTACCCAGGCCGGAACCGTTGACTTCGCTTGCCTGGTGGCTGGGCATATGGAAGCCGGCATGGTCGGTAAGGTAAAGGTCGGATAGTGCAATTTTTAGGCCACGCCTAAGGGGCTGATTGCTTCATCCGCCTCGTGATGGATTACAGGCACAGCCGCTTCAATGCGCTCCCCTAGGACAGCAGCACTGCGTATGCAGTGCTGCAAACACTTATTCCCCACATCAATCAGAATCGATCTGGCCACAAAAGGCGAACCACGCTCTAGAATTACTCAAATATTCTCTCAACCACATGCATACCATATTAAAAAGCCTATTTCTCATCTCCGGATGCATTGTAGCGAATGCCGCCCAAGCATCAGAGATCAGGCAGATCTCTATCATCGAAGAGCCTGTTCAGGCGCATAAAGCGACTACTCGGCTCGAGAGCTTGCGAAAGATGTTTCTTAGCACGCCACTTAGCCAACCCGCGCGCATCAACTCAGTCTTTGGCTACCGACTTCATCCCGTATCGGGCAGATGGGCAGGCCATCAAGGTCTTGATTACCCCGCCCCAAGAGGCACTCCCATCCGCGCAACCGCAGGCGGAAAAATCGCTTTCATAGGCGTTCAAAACGGATATGGAAAAGTAATTTTCATAGAGCACAGCAATGATTACTCCACTGTCTATGCGCATCAAAGCCGTTTTAAAAAAGGCCTAAGAGAAGGCGTCATGATAGAAAAAGGACAAGTCATTGGATATGTCGGTTCAACCGGAATATCCAGTGGCCCTCATTTACATTATGAGCTGCGCCTCAACAATCAGCCGGTAGACCCCATTCAAGAAAAACGACAATTGGCCTCTTATGGCCAAAGATGAGGCTGCATTTGTACTGTCTGAATAACGGCAGCCTACAAGTTACATGGTACGTGCAATAAAGTGAGCAAGGAGAACTTCAATGGCCATGGCCGTGAAAAAATCAGCTGTGATTATCGGTGCGCTAGGCATCCTGATGCTCGGCGCAGGACTGCTCATGTACGAGTCCTTGACCGACTCAAGACCGGGATATATTGATCCGTCTGATCAAGAACTCGTGGTCAGTGGCAAACAAATTTATGCAAACAACTGTGCGTCATGCCATGGCGCACAGTTGGAAGGCCAACCTGACTGGCGGAAACGCCAGGACAACGGTCGTTTGCCCGCCCCACCACACGATATTTCAGGACACACATGGCACCATCCTGACGCCATGTTAATTGACATAACTAAAAATGGCTTAGTGCCTGGTGTGACAGCCCCGCCCGGCTATGTGAGCGATATGCCAGCCTATGATAAATTGCTAACCGATCACGACATCCGGGCTGTGCTAGCTTATATAAAGAGCTCTTGGCCTAAGCAAGCGTTAGCTGCTCAAAAGGAAATAACGCAGCAGCGGCCACAGTAACTCATCAGCCACGAGCTGCCACGGGCGTGTAGCGTTCGCATGGGCTACGGTGTAGCGCAAGATGGTCTGGCTGCAAAATGCCATGGGATCAAGCCGCCTGGTCTGTGCTCGCAGGTTCACACCTCGATGTCGCACAACGACTGGCTATCCGTCAGTTGTACGAAGGTAACAGGTCTGTAGCAATACTGGTGGAGCGAAAATCGCGCGGCGAGGTTGGCGCGCGATTCGTTCATGACCTATGCTCCGCTAAGCAGCTAACGTTGTCAGCACTTATTGATGCGGAGAACACCTTTAACCGATTGTGAGGTTTTGGGACATACTTTTGGGGGGCTGATCATATTGAGCCACACGCATAGGATGCGCACGCCTCAAAAGAATGGATCATCGTATGTGAGGCATTAGGCGCCCGTATAGAAACTTCTAATATATGCCTTTTCGTCACTGGCCAGCGTCCTGGATTCTTGCTGAACCTGTGCCCGCGATTTCGTTGACTCAGCATGTGGTGTGCGCCAAGCCGCTGTCGCTTCCCCCTGACGTGCCGCCCAATTAGGCCCTGCTTTAGCTTGTTCAAGTTCTTGGAGAACCTGTGCGCGGCTTTTCATACTAGATGAATCCTGCACTTCGGTGCCACCTTGCTCGCTATTGTTCGGAATCCAGGAAGCAAAACTTGTAGCTGGAACTGCTATTGCAACAGCCAGGAGTGTGAAAAGAGTTTTTGAACGAAGAGACATCGTAGTTTCCTTTGTGAGTTGTTGTTGTGACATGTTGCCGACCTTATTGGCAAGAGGTTCACTTTAACCAGCACAACCCAACAGTCCGATGACGGCGGCATGACAATTACGTCATCTTTATGTCTACCTCTGTAATGTAGGCCGCATCCAGGAAGTAACTGTATGGCGGCACATGAATTGGTGGCGAATAAAGCTCATACAGGAAATACGGAACGAAACGTTACTTCAGTTGGCAACGTCGGCAGAGCTCGGCGCTGCCGATGAAACATCAACGCATAGTAAGTGATGAATGGACCCTGGCCAATATTCGTGCGCTCCACATTGACGTAAAGCGCGAGTACGGATGGCCTCGCATGGACCAGGCGCTTCAACGGAGCATAAGAATCGGGAAGAAACGTGTTCGGCTGTTGATGAAACGGCACGCAATCCGTGCCAAAGGCAAGCGCCGATTCGTCGCAACTACCGATAGCAAACATGAGCTTCCGGTGTCTCCGAATCTGGTGCAGCGGCAGTTCAACCCAGACGCTCCTGATCAGCTCTGGTGTGGTGACATCACGTACTTGCCGTCCCAAGAAGGCTAGCTGTACTTGGCCGCCGCTAGGTCAGCACACACCAAGCGGCCAGTGCTGTCGTGATGGACTGGACAGCTTTTTACAAACACAGAAGATTAGACTCTTCTTTTGGGTACCTGAATCCCTTCAACATCAGCAAAATGGCTGGTGAGTCAGTACGAAACCACCGCGTAAGCCCGGGAGCTAAGGGCTACAAAAATTGGGCGTAACATCAAAGATAAATCACACTGAAACTGCAACAGTAACGGCTTGCGCGATAACATTCGGAATAAGCATTATTTAAATGTCATGTACTTACCAGTGTTTAATGTTTGAGTGACGGGACAATAACAAACAAGTTTATTACCAGGTATCCGACACATGACGAATGAAGAGAAAGTGTATAGAGAAAATTTTTATACAGTAGTTTGGCTTTGCACCTGATTCGCCTCGGTTGATATTTCTCGTCAGCCATACCTGATGCACTCCTGCGACACTGATCTTGATCTGAGGGAGCGTTTTTATTTGGCTCTTTCTTGAGCGCAGCCGGCAGCTTCGGAATAAGAATGTTCATGTGCCCGTGTAATTGGGAGTATCCGTATTTTTGTGGGCGAGGCGGTTGAACAACTTTTATCCCCTTGCCTGGGTGAATCGGTCGCCGAACA
>RAPG01000023.1 GCA_005239165.1 Allopusillimonas ginsengisoli | reverse complement strand
CGTATCTCGCGCACACTCATGCCCCGGGCATACATAGCGATGATCTTGTCATCGAACCCCGTAAAGCGTCGTTCGTGCTTGGGAATCAGGATCGGAGCGAAGCTGCCATCACGGTCTCGCGGAATGTCCAAGCGTACCGGTCCTGTATCGGTGAGCACGGTCTTGGCGCTGCTGCCATTGCGCTGGTTGGTGCTCTGTTCCGGGCGTAGCTCACCGCTGCTGTACCCAAGATGGTGACCCAGCTCAGCACCTAGCGCACGCTCAATAATCGCTTTTTTAAGCAGCATGAACGTGTCTTGCACTGCCTCAGCTGTCATCGGCCCGGTCACCAGTTCATCCAGCAGTTGCTGGGCGCTGGCCGGCAACGTGCCTCTGGGAACCCCTAATCCTTGTTTCTTTTGTTCTCGTGCCATGGGTTGCCTCCTTAAAGACAATCATAGGCCTGAACACAAAATTCCGGACACTCCCTTATGGGATTTTGACCAAACAATGGCCATCTCCAAAAACGCGAATATTCATAATACCATCAGTTACTTATCCGATTATCGAGCGCAATATGATACGGTCAAACCCTCTCCCATTATGGAATTACAGGAAGACACTACTATGAAAAAAATAGTCCTTAGTATTTTATTGTTTTGTGGTGCCTCGGTCGCCCATGCGGCGACTGTTCATGGTGAACATGCAGCACCTGTACCTGCGCAAGACCATCCCAAAACAGCTCAGCATCCCAATATGAGCCACGATAATAATAGTAAAGCACCGGTATCTAACACGTTAATAGTTTCAGATTGCTGGATTCGCTCCTTGCCAAGACCCACACCCTCAGCAGGCTACTTTCTAATAAAAAACACCGGCGTAAATGACGCAAAGCTGTCTAATTTAACCATCACCGAATTCGATGAAGTATCGCTACACCAAACGACCAATGAGGGCGGCAAGAGCAAAATGAGCATGGCCCATGAGATTTTGATCCCGGCAGGTGGAGAATTGAAGTTTAAGCCGGGTAGCTACCATGCCATGCTCGAGAAACCTAATCAAACCCTTTCAATCGGCACTCACGTTAACGCTGAATTCACATTCGAACCCAGCGAGAAAGCCATAACAACATGTGAAATCAAACCCGCTAATACGGTGGCAGGATAGCTCGGGGCTCGCCAAGCGGCGTGCCAGCATTGATGCAGAACCAAATGGATGGCTAGTTCCAGGCAGGCTGGCACTTATCACTTGCGTGTACTTCCTGCAACGGTTCACTGTTGGCAACTCAGACACCACCTGCCCCAGCGTGAAATCTTGTTTGCAGCATAGGCTTTTCTGATGACCAACTTGGCTCGCAGCGACAGTTTTTCTCGATGATCCGCAATTTGATCAAGCTCAAAATTTTCGTCTTCAATCGGCAATTTGGCGTAAGCGTTCGGGGAACACACATTGACACGGCCGCGTTAGCGGCCGTTATCTTTTAGTCAGTGGTTTGGGGCGACCAGTTGTGCGGCAGTAGCTCGCCAATCCGGCTGGCCGGTTGCGTAGGCAAGCGGGTGAGTACGTCTTTCAGGTACGCATACGGATCATGACCGTTCAGCTTGGCCGATTGGACGAGCGTCATGATGGCAGCAGCCCGTTTACCGGCGCGCAGCGAGCCAGCGAATAGCCAATTGTTTCTTTTATGGAAATATTTCCATAATCGGAAAGGATGGCTGTTCTCGGACACGCCCGCGGGCGCGCATGCCAGCGCCGTACTGTACTCGCTGCTGGAGACGGCCAAGGCAAATAACCGCGAACCCTATGCGTGGTTGCGCTTCGTGCTCGAACGCCTGCCGCTGGCCAAGACGGTCGAAGACATTGAGGCCTTGTTGCCGTGGAATACCCATGATCAGGATTTAGCCATGAATCTGGCCGCCTCGGAATAATGGGGTAGATGTACCGCTTACGAAAAACGGGACTTGAGGTCTGCCGTAAGCGTCTGCCAAACGCACATTGACGAACGGCCGCAGTTGCGGCCGTCAGTTTTTGGTTACCTGGTTAACGGCGTTAACTATTCCGTTTCGGGTTGCCAGCGATACGGCAACAGTTCCTCGATCCGGTTATTCGGGTGTGTCGGCAGGCGCGTGAGCACATTCTTCAGATAGGCATACGGATCATGCCCGTTCATTTTCGCCGACTGGATCAGACTCATCACGGCAGCCGCACGCCGGCCCGCCCGCTGAGAGCCAGCGAACAGCCAGTTCTTTCTATTATGTGAAGCTTCACATAACAGGAATAAGGCGAACTCGGTGTTTATGCGAAGTCTTTACCCGTTGCGCGTCAATCTGCCGTCGGCCGCAGAAGATACGCGCGGCCGAGGTACTTCACATAATTACAACGATTGCAGGAAGTCCAGAAGGCCCTTCGATGGCCGATACCGTGCTTGCTTGACCTCCGGCTGCTTCAATCGCGCGAGAGTTCGTTCTTTCATAGCGAGGTCAGCCTCGACATACATATGTGTCGTCGACGGACTCTCATGACCGAGCCACAGCGTAATCTCACAAGGATCCGAGCCGGACTGTAGCAAGCACATCGCGGTGGAGTGTCGTATGACATGCGGCGATATTTGTTTAGTCTTGAGCTCTGGAAGCTTTATCGCCGCAGCATCGACGGCGTGTGCCAGCCGCCTCGTTACATTGGCCCGCGTCATCACTCGACCTTCCCGCGTGGGTAAAAGCGGCGCATCGGCTCGGATCTGCGGGTTCAGCTGTAGCCACTCGCGCAGTGCCCGTGCCGTGTTCTTCCATAGCGGCAGCGTGCGCTGTTTGCGCCCCTTGCCGTGAAGCCGGATGCGACTGCTTGGCCCGAGCACCACATCGGACATCCGCACACCGATGATCTCAGAGACGCGTGCGCCAGTGTTAAACATAAGGGTCAACATCAGTCGGTCGCGTTGGCCGACCCACGTGTCGGTGGCTACGTCGATGATGGCCAACACCTGCTCGCGTGGCAAGAAGCCCACCATGTGGCGATCGAAGCGCTTCATCGGCACGGCCAGTGCCTGCTCTATGGTGGCAAGGTTCGCTGGGTCCCGTCGCGCGGCGAACTTTAGAAAGGACCGGATCGCCGCCAGCCGAACGTTGCGGCTCCTGACGGAATTGTTGCGCTGAATCTCCAGATATTCGAGAAAGCTGGCCAGAAACTGGGCGCTCAGATCGGTGAGCTGGAAGCTGTGTGCCGGCACGGAGCAGGCCTCCTCGGCATAGTTCAACAACAGCACGAAGGTGTCGCGATAGGACGCCACCGTACGCGGGCTCAAGGCCCGTTGCTGCAGCATGTACGGACCGAAGAACTCCTGCACCAATGTGGCGAAGGTTGGGGAGGTTTGGCAGTTCATGATTTGGCTCCTAGCGCCGCGAAGCGCTCGAACCTCGTCCCGATGGAGTCCATTAGTTCCGGTACGCCGGTCAGGTACCAGTACGTGTCGGAGATCTTGGCGTGCCCGAGATAGGTGCAAAGCCAGAACAGTGCGTGATCGATCGGCTGGCCTTGCTCTCGCCAGCATTGCAGCCGTCGCACTGCGAAGGTGTGGCGAAGATCGTGGATGCGCGGGACTGGGTAGTCACCGCGAGCCTGCCAGCCAAGATTCGACTGCATATGCCGGAACACGCCCTCAACAGTCCTCGTAGGCAAAGCAGCGCCCGTCTGAGATACGAAGAATGGTACGTCGGGATCTGCACCATGACAGCGGTCGCGGGATAGACGGTATGCGCCCAACGCCTGGATCACGCTGCTGTGGAGCGGCAGGCATCGCGACTTACGGAACTTGGTCTGCCGGATCGTAATAGCCCTGGCGCCCAGGTCAACATCGCCGATGGTCAGGTTCAACGCCTCCGACAGACGCAGGCCAGCCGCTGCAATCAACCCGAACAGCGTGCAATAGGTCAGTGGCCGCAGTCCGCCGTGCGGCGTGAGGCGCTCGGAGGCCTGCAGCAGTTGAGCGACTTCCTGGTCGGTGTAGATATGCGGCACGAGACGCCGATGCCCGCGGCCTAGGATGCCCACCGGCAGGATCTCGCTTGCCGGCTCAAACTGACGGTAGTACGCAACGAAGGGCCGTACAACCTCAAGCCGACGCGCGGCGGTGACAGTGCTCGTGCGCTTGACGTGTTCGCGAGCCCATCCAACGATCATGTCTTGAGTCAAAGGGCCGCGATGTTCGCGTGCATCGGCGTAACGAGCGAAGCGCATCAGCTCGGTGCCGGGTGCGATCAATTCGAATCCTAGCTGCCGGCGCTCGTCCAAGTACCGCTGCACGGCCACCACCATGGAGATGTCGGCGCTCATGGCTGTCTCCCGGGCCAAGGCATGGCAACCGCTCCTAGCCTTGCGAAATCGATCTTGGCGTAAATGAGCGAGGTGTCCAACTCGCGGTGCCTCAAGACATCGGCAACTTCCTTTAACGTGCCGCCGGTGCTCAGCAACCGGCCGGCCAGCGTATGGCGAAGGATATGCACACGGGTGTACGGCAAACCGGCGCGCTGATAGGCCTCACGAACCGCTCGTCGAACGATGCCGGCGGCGACCGGTACTTCCGCCGGCGCCACATGTCGAATGAAGACCCGCCGGCTGGAGGTTAGCGGTCGCTCGGAACGGATGTACTCTGCAATGGCAGCCCCGGTCGCTTGGGGCAACGGCAGGACATCGGCTCGCCGTGACTTGGCCTTGTAGATCCGAACGGTTCCGCCCGCCCACTCGATATGATCTAACTCCAGAGCGATGACCTCACTGCTGCGAAGACCCAGATCGACCAGGCATCGCACCATCGCGTAGCATCGCAGCCGCGAGGGAAGGCTTGGCGGAAAGGCATCCAGTAAGCGTTGGACCTCTGAAGGGGTCAACGTCTGGGGTTGTGGTGCCAGGCGCCAGTTTGCTGGCGAGGCGACGATCGGCAGCAGGTGTTCTACCCGGTCACCTTCGAACGTGCGAAAGCGCAGATAGCTGCGCACGGCCGTGGTGGTGACGCCGGCACTGGCAGCGCTGACACGCGACAGTTCCTGCCGTAAAAACTGCCTGAGTTGATCCGGTGTTGGACACCCCCCGTCGTTCGCCATCGAAGCTAAAGGTCGCACGATGACCAGTCGGCGTCGGCGGGTGCTGGCGACCAGCCCCTTCATTTGCAATAAATATCGATCGAACCGCAGCAGTTGCTCATCTACCTGACTGAGCGGCTCGGTATCCAGCCGCACGCCAGCATCGGATACAACGATCTTAAAGTGCTCAAGGGCTGACCGCACAGAAGGCCGCGTGCGCTGAACGTAAGGCCTGCAGCGGCAGCGCGGCAAGTGCCAGTCGACAAAGCGCTGTATGTGCCGGTCGAGTGCACAGAGTTCGATCTGCTGCTGAGACGCCCAATGTGCGAAATGCGCTAGGCAATTGAGATACAGTCGCACAGTGCTCTGGGCATACCCTTGATCGTTTAAGCGGTCCCAGTACGCCTGGGCGAAAGGACTTACGACACTCGCGCGCAGCCGACGCGTCGCCAGCGGTGTTAAGGCATCGAAAACATTCATGAGGTTCTCCTAAAGTGGCGTTGCCACATTAGGAGATGCGAATTCTTATGCGAAGTCCAGCTGGGAATAACCCAGTTCAAGCAGCAGCGATTCCTGCATATCGGTGCAAGTCAAAACCCGGGGTTCGCATAAACACCGAGTTCGCCTTATTGCGGCCAAGAGCAATTGGCCGGATCTGATTCTCGATCCAGTTGTTATCGATGGGTAATCGACCATCATCCAGATAGCGCGTTAGCGCCGCCCAGCGCTTCAGGCTGTAGTCCAGCGCTCGGGCAATGCCGGTACCGTCGGGCACCTTCAGACGATGGGCCGTCATCCAGGCATGCAGTGCCTGGGCAATCGGCCTGGCCTGTTGCTCACGTATGCGGCGGCGCTGCTCAGGCAGCAAGTCTGTTCCCAGGGCTTCGATCTCATAGAGCTGTCCGATGGACTTCAGCGCCTGTTCAGCGATCAGGCTCTTGCCCGACTGATGCAGTTCGTAGAACTTGCGCCGGGCGTGCGCCATGCAGCCTACCTCAGCAATGCCTTGCTCGAAGCAAGCCTTATATCCGCCATAATCGTCGCAGACGAGCTCACCGCGCCAGTCTCCCAGGAAGGCCCGGGCGTGAGCACCACTACGTCCTTCGGTAAAGTCGTAAACGACGGCCTTCAGATCCTGGAAGGCACCGGGGGCATAGGCCCACAGATACGCGCGATGGGTCTTCTTGCTGCCTGGTTGCAGCACCTGCACGGGCGTCTCGTCCACATGCACCACAGGTTCCTTGAGGATCGCTTCGCGCAGTGCATCGACCAGCGGCTGTAAGCGCACCCCACACACGCCTACCCATTCGGCAAGCGTGGAGCGGGGGATTCTTACGCCGGCACGCGTAAAGATCTGCTCTTGGCGATACAGCGGGAGATGATCCGCATACTTTGCCACCAGCACATGGGCTAGTAGCCCGGAGGTCGCGATCCCCTTATCGATGATCTGTGCAGGCATGGGTGCCTGGGCCAGGGTCTCGCATTGACGGCACGCCCACTTGCCGCGGACATGCTGCTCGACGCTGAACACCCCAGGCACATAGTCCAGTTTCTCGGTGATGTCTTCGCCGATGCGCTGCATCTGGCAGCCGCAGGTGCAGGTGGTAGAGTGCGGTTCGTGGCGCACCTGGATACGGGGCAACTCCGGCGGCAAGGCCTGACGCTTGGGCTGAGAGACCGTCTTCTGCGCAGGCGGCTGCCCGCCTAGACTGATCAGTTCCTGCTCGATGGCAGCGATGTCGGCATCGACCGCATCTTCCAGCAACAGCCCCTGCTCACCGCCGAGCTGTTCACTCTTCTTACCGAAGCGATAGCGGCGCAGTACCGCAATCTCATGCGTGAGCTTGCGGATGTGGGTTTCTTTGAACTGGATGTCGTGAGCTTGCTTGGCCACGACCTGGCGGGTCTCGTCCAACTCACCCATCAATTGCCTGGCCAACGCCCGCAGGGCATTGGCATCAAGCTGTTCGAGGGTAGGAGCAGACTTCACAGACATGGCCGCCATGATGCCATGCCTGTGAGCGGTGCACCATTCGGATTGCACCGGATTGCAAATCCGTGCTCATAAGATGGCGATCGACTCGTGCTCGCCCAAGCGTTGCCACGGCAGGCCAATGACCAGGGCGCATGCCTGTTCAGCAGAGAGCTCAATCTGCGTTTCACCGGGGCGTGGCCAGTGCACACTGCCTTGATGCAGGCGGCGCACGGCCAACCAGATGCCGAAGCCGTCACACACCAGAACCTTCAGCCGTGTGCCGCGGCGGTTGGCGAACACGTAGGCGTGATGGGGTTGCGAGGTGCCGAAGACTTCCACGACACGGGCCAGCAGCCGATCCATGCCGCTGCGCATATCCACAGGTTCGACAGCTAACCAGATCTGGTCGATGCGGATCACCGCAACCACTCGCGCAGCAGTTCGGCGCACTGCGCCGCGGCGCTTACAGGCCAAGACACGTTCACTGTTGTGCCGCTACGCTTTAGCTCCAGGCGGATAGCCTCGTTGCTAGCCGGTGATCGGCTTGGGCTCGGAGAGACGGGGATGAACGATGTGGCCGACTCAGGCTTCGGCACCATAAGCGCGCTTGCGCCCTGTTCCTGCTGATCATCGTCACTCAAGATGTGATGTCCGTAGCGCTCGTGCTCTGCGACCCACCGATGCAGGACATTTGGGTTCATGCCGTGCTCTACCGCAAGTGACGCCAACGACACATTGCCCTGCATACATTGCGCCACCATTTCCGCCTTGAACTGCCGCGTGTAGGTGCGCCGGCGACGGCCTGCGTTAAGAGAGTCAGCGCTCATCATCGTGTCCACTTAATTATCGTGGACACGATCTTCTCGTAATCACAGAGCACGGCTCAATGTGTGTTCACCGGATGCTTACGGTCTGCCACCAAAGATGAAGTGTGGATTGGCTATGAGGACGTTCAGCCTGACCACAAGCGCATCTTGCCGCTGTCTCCAGAAGTTGCGACAAAGCTCTTCCTTGATCGTTTCACTCAGCACACCACTGAGCGCTAACTTGCTTCACCAAAGACCCCAGACTCTTTTTGAGTTTGGGGTTTTTTCATTCTCGTTTCATTTGCACTGGACTCATAGCCACTGGGTTTTCAAGACACGTCTTTGTGTCTGGCTTCAGTGATGGAGTTTTCAATGTCCGCAAAAGACAACCGTGGCCGCATTCTTTCTTTGTAAGCGGTCCATCTTTCCCATAATTGTTTGCGCTCCGGCGTTCGGGCATCGTATCGGTTTTGTACGGATAGCGGAGAACTTACGATGTCGGATGGAAAGATAAGAGATCAGGCTTATTGGGAGGCTCATCTGGAGTCCATCACCCGCGAAGGGATCGACACCAAGGCACACGCCCAGCGCGAACGCATTGCCGTGTCCAGCCGGCCAAGTTAATTGTCGCTGAACACTCTCGATCAACGGTTCGCCGAGTTTCTATCAATATAGAACCCAACCTGAGTCCAACCTTCCCCTGAATGAGCAAAAGTGCCCCCTCCATGCATACGTGCTATTGCGTTAACGATCGACAGCCCCAGGCCATGCCCCGAAATCCGCTGAGTACGCGACGCATCGACACGAAAGAATCGCTCAAAAATCTTTGGTAAATCATTCTCGGGGATACCCGTACCCAAATTGTGAACTCTGATGCGAGCAATCTCGTCATGACACTGGATTTCTATATTGATAGTCTCATCTCGGGGACTGGCTTTGATGGCGTTAGAAATCAAGTTGGAGATGGCCCGCCGTATTAAGCGGACATTTGCTAAAACATCAGCATCGCCAACAACATTAACCCTTAACTTCGCCGCATCCAACATGGCTTCGTAGTAGTCCAGCACAATCTCGACCTCTCGTCTTATGCAGGTGGGTGTAAGCTCCGCTGCTACAGCGCCACTATCTGCTCTTGCTAGAAAGAGCATGTCATTGACCATCAACTGGAGTAATTCCAGTTCTTCGAGACTCGACGCCATCGTGGCGCGTAGCTCTTCGGCGGAACGCGGCTTGCCAAGAATAATTTCGGTGCCACTGATCAGATTGGCCAAAGGCGTTCTGAGTTCATGAGCAACGTCCGCATTAAATCCCTCAGAGCGGCGGTATGCGTCTTGGACGCGGTCTAACGCTCGATTGAAGGTCGTTGACAATTGCCTTAACTCTAAGTCAATACTTTCTACAGGAAGGCGCACATGGCTATCCTGTGGCCCTATCCGAACCGCCTGTTCTGAAAGCTGATCAATTGATGACAGTGACCGCTTGACAGCCCACGCGGCGAATACAGATACAAATACTACCCATGCTAAACAGACTACAAGTAACGTAATTCCAAAGGCATACAGAAGCTTATCTCCTCGTACTGTATCCATCGTCACAACTAGACTGTACTTAGGCACTCCACCGAGAGTGATGCCTGTGCTTATCCCTCGAATCCGTTTACCATCAACGAGGACCATCCTGAAGTCTCCGTCAAGTATATCAAGTTGATTTGCGGGGAATGGCTTTCCATATATCTGCCTCCCTTCGGGATCGAATACCCGTACTTCCAAATATTCATGTGCTCCAAGAAGATCAGTCAATGATCTGTTGAATGCAATGATATCAAGCGGCTTTTTTTGTAAAGAAGCAAGGTGCGAAATGAGTTCGACTCTTCCTTTTAGCTCCGAGATTTCCTGGTGTCGGACTTCGTATTCTGTTACTTTAAAAAGGGCCAGACCTGCCAAAAAAGAGCCAAACAAGGCGATAGAACCCAACACGACGACCAACCGCTGCCGCATCGAGGACGAGCGAAATAGCTTCACGAGTCGCGAAGCTCCAATACATAGCCCATACCGCGAACTGTATGGAGCAGTTTAGTATCGAAGGGATCGTCAAGCTTTGCACGTAAACGGCGTACCGCGACCTCAATAGCATTTGTGTCACCATCGAAATTCATCTCCCATACCTTCTCCGCCAGCACGGTTCTTGATATCACTTCACCATGATGCCTTAGCAGAAGTGCTAGCAAATTGAACTCCTTAGCAGTAAGGTCAATGCGAGCACCGGCACGCATCACCCTTCTTCGAGCAAAATCCAGACTTAGATCTCCTAAGTATAAAGACGTAGGTTCATGAGCCGTCCCCCTTCGCAACACTGCCTGAATACGAGCGAGTAACTCTGAAAAGGCAAAGGGTTTTACTAAGTAATCATCAGCGCCACCTTCCAGGCCGCGTATCCGATCTTCCACCTGATCGCGAGCTGTAATCATAATCACATGCGTCGGCTTGTCTCGACGCAGCTCCTTCAGCAACATGTAGCCGTCTATTCCAGGGAGCATTACGTCAAGCAATACGATGTCATAGCTCCCCTCCCGGGCTGCATGCAAACCATTTATTCCATCGCGAGCAACATCTACGACATAACTATTCTCGGTTAAACCTTTGCATAGATAGTCTGCCAACTTCCTTTCATCTTCAATTATCAGTACACGCATTTCAGTTGATTCCAAAAAAGGCAACACTGCCACCGTGCTTGCGATTCCGGAAAGCAGTATTGTCTATAAACATTTTATCCCACAACTCAAGACCAAAAATACTCATCCAAAGTTCGAACGATTCCATAGCGCCATGTAGCTCTTCGTCCATATGAATGCCTACTTCCAGCTCGAATATGACCTGGCTGTATGCCCTAGAACAGCCATATGGACACTCTGCACAGGAATGAAACCGCATTTACGACCTCATTCCTACTACTTATCAGGCGTCTAAAGGAGCTTCCTCTATATCACGCCGATGCGCCAATCGATATAGGAGTGGCAAAACGAAAAGCGTAAGGATAGTGGAAGATATGATCCCCCCGATCACTACTGTAGCAAGCGGGCGCTGAACTTCCGCACCGGTTCCCGTCGCAATCGCCATCGGCACAAACCCCAGAGATGCTACTAATGCTGTCATTAGCACAGGCCTCAATCGCGTAAGCGCGCCCAATCGAATGGCCTCGAGAAGCGACTTGCCTTCTTCTCTCAACGCGCCAATGAAAGACAGCATAACCAAGCCATTGAGCACTGCTACCCCGCAAAGCGCGATAAAGCCCACTGCTGCAGAAATCGACAATGGTATTCCACGTAGCCAAAGTGCAAATATTCCGCCCGTAAGAGCAAAGGGTATACCAGTAAACACTATCAGACCGTCTCGAACGTTACCGAACATCGCGAACAGAAGAACAAAGACCAGCAACAGGGCCACAGGGACAACTATCTGTAGCCGTTGAGTCGCCGATTGAAGTTGTTCAAAGGTACCTCCCCACGTTATCCAGTAGCCCGTTGGAATTTTGACTTGCTCTATCGCCAGGGTTGCATCATCGACAAATGTGCCTAGATCTCGTCCTCGAACATTGGAACTAATGACAATCCGGCGCTTCCCATCTTCCCTCGATATTTGATTCGGTCCTGGAGACAGATCCAAAGTCGCAACCTCGCTCAATGGAATGTAAGACACCCGGCCCCTATCCGGGCTGTTATTAGGCAGCGCTATAGGCAATTGCCGAATGGCTTCAATATTTTCGCGCACCCCGTCGGGAAGACGCACATTGATATCGAACCTCCGATCGCCTTGAAAAAATGTTCCGGCTACTCGCCCACCAAGAGCGATAGAGACGGTCTCTTGAATATCCAACATGTTTAATCCATAACGTGCAGCACGAGCTCGATCAATCTCTATAGTCAGTACTGGCAGCCCAGTCGTTTGCTCTATCTTCACACCAGTGGCGCCTTCAACCTGTGTCAGCACCTCAGCAATTTCTGTCGCAGTTGCATTCAAAACATCGTTATCGTCACCAAAGAGTTTCACGGCAACATCACTTCGCACTCCCGAGATCAGCTCATTAAATCTCAGTTGAATAGGCTGAGAAAATTCATAGTTACTCCCCGGAACTTGGGCGGCCTCAACCCGAATCGCTTCAAGTAACTCATCGCGAGTCTTCATTGGTTTGGGCCATTCAGCCTGGGGCTTGAGCATTATGTAGCCATCAGAAATATTGGGCGGCATTGGGTCGGAAGCTACCTCGGCTGTACCTGTCCTTGCGAAAACCCGTTCGATCTCTGGGAATTTCTCTTGTAGACGGACTTCAAGTTGTTTCTGCATTTCAAGTGATTGGGATAAACTCGTTCCCGGGATACGCAATGCCTGTACAGACAGGTCACCTTCGTTCAAATTGGGAATAAACTCGCTCCCCATTCGAGTGGCCAAAATGCCAGTTGCCAGCACGACCACGATAGCTGCTGCAAACACTGCCTTGCTATGTTTGAAGGCCAGATCCAGAAGTGGTCCATATAGGCGTTTGGCCGACACCATGAGGCGATTTTCTTTCTCCGCGACCCGTTTCCCGATAAAAAGCGCAACAGCGGCTGGAACAAACGTAACCGACAATATCATTGCTCCGATCAAGGCAATGACAACGGTAAAAGCCATCGGATGAAACATCCTCCCTTCCACGCCGGTCAAGGCGAAAATTGGAAGGTAAACAACCATGATGATCAACTGACCGAAAATCAACGGGCGCCGGGCTTCTTTTGCTGCAGCGAATACCTCATGAAAGCGCTCCGTTTTCGTCAGCGGTCTCTTGTGGTGGTCCTGCGCGTGAGCGAGGCGCCGAACACAGTTTTCAACAATTACCACAGCGCCATCAATGATGATGCCGAAGTCTAGGGCCCCTAGGCTAAGAAGGTTCGCACTGATCTTGTACGTTACCATCCCTGTGAAGGTGAACAGCATGGACAGCGGAATAACCATTGCAGTAATGACTGCAGCTCTTATGTTCCCCAAAAAAAGGAACAAAATAACGATAACCAGGACGGCACCTTCAAGAAGATTTTTCTTGACAGTGTTTATTGCCTTGTCAACCAGTATAGTTCTGTCATAAACCGTTACAGCGTGCACGCCCTGAGGCAAGTTACGATTTATCTCTTCCATCTTCTGGTCAACTGCCAACGATACTGCTCGACTGTTTTCTCCTATTAGCATAAAAACAGTTCCTAGCACCACCTCGCGGCCGTTTTCCGTTGCAGCGCCGGTGCGTAGTTCTCGTCCTTGCACCACTTGTGCAATATCCCCCACTCGAATGGGCCGCTCACCTTGTACGGACGCAACAATAATGTCTTCTATATCTTGAATAGACTGAACCTGCCCAGGAGCTCTAATCAGATATTGCTCTCCTTTACGTTCAATGTAACCAGCGCCAACGTTGGCGTTATTCTTTTCAAGTGCTGAAACTATATCCCCCAGGGATAAACTATATGACTCCATTTGCTCGAGGTTCGGCGATACTTGATACTCTCGCGCAAAGCCGCCGATAGTGTTAATCTCCGTTACACCGGGCACGTTCCGTAATTGCGGCTTAATAACCCAATCCTGAATTTCCCGAAGATCTGTGGGCGTGTACGGTGTGCCATCGGGCTTACGAGCACCATCTTCCGCTTCGACCGTCCATAGATAAATCTCACCCAAGCCTGTGGATATGGGCCCCATGGATGGATTAACTCCATCTGGCAATTTATCGGTAGCTTCCTGTAATCGCTGGTTGACCAGTTGTCTCGCGAAATAGATGTCCGTGCCGTCTTCAAATATCACGGTAACTTGAGACAAGCCATAGCGCGAAAGTGATCGAGTCTGTTCTAGGCCAGGCAAGCCAGCCATTACAGTTTCGATGGGATATGTAATTCGTTGCTCAACTTCAAGCGGAGAGTAACCGGGCGCACCTACATTAACCTGGACTTGTACATTGGTTATATCTGGAACCGCATCGATCGGAAGCCGACTATAGTTATAAACGCCAAGTGCTCCCATGGCCAAAACCGAAAGAATGACAAGCCAACGCTGCTCAATGGCAAAGCGAATAATCCGTTCAAACATGTTTTGTGCTCCCCTGTCAGTGTGAATGCTCAGCTGTCGCTTTACCGAGTTCTGACTTCAGCACAAAACTGTTCTCAGCTACGTAATTCACTCCCGTAGATAGGCCGGTGGTAATTTCAGCCCGATCATTGTTAATGGCACCCACCTTCACCGGCTGAGCAACAAACCCGCCTGGCACGGCGATAAATACTACCGGCTGGCCCTCGATAGTTTGTATAGCGTCAGCCTTCACGGTTACAGCGGAGTCTCGTTCACTCACAACGACATCTACCGTTACGAAGATGCCAGGCCGCCATGCCATATCAGGATTATCGAGCGTAATTCGTGCAGTGGCCGTCCGCGTTTGCTGCCCGACCAATGCACCCACATAGGAAACGGTACCGCGAACTGTCGAAGTAAAGGCAGCACTCGATACTTTGACTTTTTTGCCTATTTGAACGTATTGGAGGTCTTTCGCGGCGATGTGAAATTCCACCCAAACGGTACGTAGGTCTGAGAGTGTAAACACGCTCGCGTCCTCTCGAACTGATTCACCGAGGGTAATATGCTTTTCGATAATGACGCCATCGAAGGGCGCTCGCAATTCGAGTCGACTTAGTGATGACGCATCGCCCGACGCCCCTACCGTCTTAAGCTTTTGCTTGATGTTTTGCAAGGCTATCTCCGTCTCCGCGAGGGCAGCGCGCGCTTGCAAGTAGTCCTGCTCTGCGGAGATCTTTTCCTGCCACAACTTTCGCTCACGGTTGAAGACCGTCCTGGCCAGCACGTTACGCTTTTGAGCCGCAAGCAGTTCACTACGCATGTCGGCAAGTGCTGCACTCGAGATCGAAGCCAAAACCTGGCCTGCCTTTACGCGCTCACCGAGGTTCGCGGGCACGCTTTCAACAACTCCCTCCAGCCGAGGCACGACATGGGCGGTCCTATCTTCGTTAAACTTGATTTCACCGGGGAACTTAAGTGTTTTCTCAACTACAGCAGGGCCTGTGGTGTCCATTGAGAGGCCGGCTGTTGTAACCTGCTCATCCGTCAGGGCGATCTTGCCTTCTTCACGTTCGAGGTGTGCAATGATCGTCTTGCCATCGGAAGTCGGCATGATCTGAACACTCAAGGTGAAAAAATGCGGCTCCGCAATCACCTGTTCACTTTGCAAATAACCGTTCTCCGAGACAAAGCTAAGGTTCTGCACTTCACCATTTGGCCTCGAAACCTGCCCCTTTGCAGCTATGCTGTCGAGCGGAACTGACTCACCCCGCGAGGTTACCCAGATACGCAAGCGGGGTTCACCGCTCCCCTCAACCAATAACAATTCAACATTAGTTTCTCCGAACCGGGTTATTTCACCACCATTCTTACCCTTCTCAAGATGACTGTTGTGACTCTCTTCGGTGCCAGAAGATACATTATGGCCCTGCTCGGATGCGTACGTCACATTGGCAATAACCAAGGACGTGGCAGCCAACGCCAATCCACATATCACCCGCCGTACTCTAGCGGTCAATCGCTGTCTGTTATGGTTCATATGTCTTCAGTAGTGTCCCAACGTTTTCACATTAGGGCTTAATAAGTTAATGATTTACCTTGGTTTTCCGGCATAAGTCTGGTCTCGATTTGAACGTCGAGTCCATGGCTTATGGTCTTTCGTATCTGTACGCAAAGGACCGCCATGAACCAAGGCAAGCTTGTCTTTTCTCAACTGATGGCGTTTCTGCCGCTGAGCACTTTTCGTCGCTGCGTCGCTCGCTATCGGGGCAATCACAAGGTCAAGGATTTTTCCTGCATGGATCAATTCTTGACGATGGCTTTTGCCCAGTTGATGTATCGCGAGTCGCTGCGCGATATCGAACTGAACCTGCGTGCGCAGACCAAGCGGCTGTATCACATGGGCCTGCGCTGCAAGACGGTCTCGCGCAACACCTTGGCCAACGCCAACGTCACGCGCCCTTGGCAAATTTACGCCGACTTTGCACAGCATTTGATTGCGATGGCGCGTACTCTGTATGCGCAAGAACCGCTGGCTCTCGATCTGGCTGTGACTGTCTACGCCTTCGATGCAACCACCATCGATCTGTGTCTGTCGGTGTATCCGTGGGCACCGTTTCGTCAACACAAGGCTGCGGTCAAACTGCACACCTTGCTGGACTTGCGCGGTTCGATCCCGACGTTCATCCACATCAGCGACGGCAAGACTCACGAGGGCAACACCTTGGAGTATTTGCAGATTGAGCCTGGCGCCTACTATCTGCTGGATCGGGGTTATCTCGATTTTGGACGGCTGCTCCTGATCCATCAGGCCAGTGCCTTTTTCGTCACCCGAGCCAAGTCCAACGCCCAATTCAAGCGTCGGTACTCCCGACCTGTCGACCGAGCCAACACCAATGTCGTGTGCGATCAAATCGGCGTGCTCACGGTTTTTTACTCGAGCAAAGACTATCCCGCGCCGCTGCGTCGCGTCGTGGTCAAGGACGAGAGCGGAAAGCGCATCACGTTTTTGACCAACAACTTCGCGCTCGAGCCCACGTTGATTGCAGACTTGTACCGACAACGTTGGCAGGTCGAGCTGTTCTTCAAATGGATCAAGCAGCACCTGCGAATCAAAACGTTTCTGGGCACCAGCGAGAATGCGGTCAAGACGCAAATCTGGATCGCAGTCTGCACATACGTGCTGATTGCCATTGCCAAGAAACGCCTGCATCTGCCCAATAGCCTTCATGAAATCCTACAAATTCTGAGCCTAACCATGTTTGAAACAACGCCTATAGATCAACTACTTGAAAAACACGAACCCGACGATGGGCCAGAATTCGAGCCTACACAGCTCGCTCTACTCTGAAAAACGTTGGGACACTACTGATATGCCTTACTTATTCTTTAGGTAGGATTCGTTCTATTTGTGCGAGGGCTTGATAACTATCGGATAATGCGTTCAGATAACGGACTCGCGCTTCGAACAGGGTGCGCTGCGCATCAATAACTCCGGTGAACCCAAACTTACCGGCTTCGAACCCTCTTTTAGCGGTTTCGTATGCGTGATTTGCAGTAGGAAGAACCAACGACTCTATCTTCTCTGCCGCGGCCTTTGAAATATCGAACGCAGTTGCCGCCTGTTGAAGCTCCATCATCAGGCGCGTTTTGGTAGCTTGATAATCATCCTGGCTTTTATATGCGAGCATTTTTGCTTCATACAGATTCCCCTGATTCCGATCGAAGAAAGGCAGGGGAATCGCCACACCAACTATCGTCTGGTTTCGCCCGAGATCATTGTTTCGAGCCACTCCAACACTCAGTTCAATATCCGGATATCGTTTGCTACGCTCGACTTGAATTTGAGCGCGACGTTGCTCAACGGTCAGCTGCGCTGACTCCATCAACGGTGAATCTTGTAGTGCTACGGCGAAATCTTCTGGCGCCGGTCTGGTCGGCAACATATCTACATCTCCATTCGCCTTTTTAAATACAGGTGAGGGATTACCCCACAAGGCTGAAAGCGCTCGTCGAGCCGACGCTAATACACCTATCGCCTCACTCTGTGCAAGCTGCGCATTTGCTACCTCGACCTGTGCCCGACTCTCCTCCAGCGGCGCGACTTTGCCGGCCGCAACGCGCTGGGCAGCCACGCGCAAGGCTCCAGTGGCGATAGCCACCGCCTTGTCTGCCAACGCAACTTGCTCCTGCGCAATCAGAACATTAAAGAACGCACCAATCGCTCGTGAGCGAACGTCAGCACGAAATGCTTGGAGATCACTCCTTGCAACGTCCCGCGCCCGCTCAGCCGCATCAATACGCGCGCTACGCTTTCCACCCAGCTCTATAGGAATACTCAATCTGCTTGTGGTGGTTCTGGTAGGCCTCCGACCAGTGTCCTCAATTTCGAAACTCAAAATCGGGTTGGGGATTAAACCAGCTTGAGACAGGGCGCCCTCGGACGAGGCAGAGAAATATCGAGCAGCCGAAAGAGACGAGTTCCTAGACAGAACCAGGCTCAACACCTCATCAAGTGTCAGCTCGGTCGCAGGCTCAGTCTGTACCGTCGTTCTGTCACTAACGTACCCTTGAACAGGTTGAGCAAATGTTGGTCCGGAGATTATGGAAATGATCCCAATTATGAAAATAAGACTTCGCATAGAGTTACGTCAAAATGGTCCAACATGGCTGAACCAGATAAAAGGAGCGGGGCGGCAAGCGGACCAATAGGATTTCTATGAGACTGGAGAACTCGCTGCTGATACAGGAAGGCTCCAGCCTTCTATGCAAATGTCAATGAGGCACCGGTTGAGCAAGCCCTGCCGCTACGTAAGCCGCAAGCTCGGCATGCACCTGCTCTCGAGCTTTTGAACTTCTAACTGTAGAGACTGGCGGGTAGTCCAGTTCGCCCACGCTTAACTTGCCAGCCTCACGCGCCTCCGCAAGCTCGGCGAGTACAGTTTGGCGAGACTTCGGATTTCCACTACTTGGAAATACAGGCGGATAATCGAGCTCACCGTTGCTTAAAAGACCTAAAGCTCGAGCATCTTGCAGTTCAGCGAGCACTTGTGCTCGGGTCTTTCCTTCAAAAGTATCCGCTGAGTTGGCTTGTGCAGCCCCAGCCACAAGAGAGAGGGACAACATTAAGCCACCAACCAAAGTTTTCATAAAGGCTCCATAAAATGGGTAAAAGCTATGGCAGAAAAGCCAATCGCTTAAGAGATTCGCGACGTACGTTTACCACGGAGATACTGTAACGAATCTCTCCTGTCAGCAAGGGAACGCTTAGATTACTTTTTCGTTATGTGGCTCGAAGGTAAGGCTTTAGGGCCGTCTTGCGAGGCCATCGGGTTCGCGGACCTAACCAATGCGCCGGAAGGCCAGCGCATTGATTGGCCTCTATTCGATCCACACACCCTGACGGGAGAACAGGGTTCGGCCCACGCTTGCAGGACTTCCGACATACCTTTGCGACCGAGCGCATGGTTCAGTGGTACCGCGAAGGGCGCGACGTGAGGCGCGAACTACCCAAACTTTCCACCTATCTTGGCCATGTTGAAGTCGGTCTCACCTATTGGTACATCGAAGCCGTGCCCGAATTGCTCGAGCTGGCTGCAGCGTATCTGAGTCACCCAATTCAGCCGGGAGAATGAAATGAACGCCTCCCACCCTGTGAGCAGACTTTAATGAAGAGATAAGGAGGCGGATCCTCGCGGGCCGACGGCATCGAAGTGCCAAAATGGTGAAACTTGTGAAGTTTTCACAGGCAAACCGGAGGATCCATCGTGAATGTTACGCCCGTTGGTATTGATATTGCAAAGTCGGTATTCCAGGTGCATTACGTGGATGCCCAGACCGGAGAGATTGTGAACCGTGCGCTTCGCCGTGCCGCGTTTTTGGAGCACTTCGCCAATCGCGCCCCTTGCCTGATTGGGATGGAGGCGTGCGGCGGCGCGCAGCACTGGGCGCGATCCTTAATGAAGATGGGCCATCAAGTGCGCTTGATGCCGGCGCGGTTTGTGAAGGCGTTCAACATCGGTAACAAGAACGACGCGGCCGATGCGCGCGCGATCTGGCTCGCGGTGCAGCAGCCGTGCAAAGCGGTGGCGGTTAAGACCGAGGCGCAGCAGACGGTGCTCGCGCTGCACCGGATGCGTCAGCAATTGGTGAAGTTTCGCACGATGCAAACCAATGGCCTGCGCGGGCTGCTCACCGAGTATGGCGAGGTGATGGGCAAAAGCCGCGCCGCCTTGGACCGTGCGATGCCCGAGGTATTGGCTCGCCTGGCGGATCGGTTGCCCGCGGTGCTGATCGATACTTTGCGCGAGCAGTACAACGGTTTAGCAGGCCTGGATGCGCAGATTGCACAGATCGAACGGCGCCTTGGGCAATGGATGCGTGAAGAGCCCGCTGTCCAAGCGATTGCCCAGATTCCTGGGGTCGGCTTGTTGACCGCCACGGCGGCGGTGGCCGCGATGGGGGATGCGAAGACCTTCCGTTCGGGGCGCGAGTTTGCGGCCTGGGTTGGTCTGGTGCCCAAACAAACGGGCTCGGGCGGCAAGGTCACGCTGCACGGTATCAGCAAGCGCGGCGATGCGTATTTGCGCACGCTGCTGATTCATGGTGCGCGCAGTGTGCTGCAGCACGCTAAGGAGCCTGGCCCGTGGGTTGAGCAATTGGGGCAGCGCCGGCCACCGAACGTGGTGGTGGTCGCGCTGGCCAACAAAATGGCGCGCACGATCTGGGCGGTGCTCGCCCATGACCGCGTGTACCAGAAGGAATACGTCAGTGTCAGGCCAGCGTGATCGGTCAGCAATGGGGTATGAATATTAACTTTTACACAGGATGATCGTCGAAAGGTTGCGTGGGCAATCGTGAAGTGATGACAACACAGGTCGGACCGGGACGTGCTAAACCTGAATGACTGCTAGAGCTTAGAGCTCGCCAGGAGAATGAGGGGCATGTCAGCGGATTTCATCGGGGCCCGCAGCGCATCAGGCTGCAACAAGGCCGGATATAGAGCTGCAACCCATCGGTGTCTGTCAACACAAACGAAAATCCTTGCAAGCCGGGAGGCGTTCATATAGAGCAGTCATGACTACGACACGTCTGCCGGCTCTCGTTCAACGTTTCTTTATCCAGCGCCTGGTCGAGCAACAGGGCGTCAGCCCTCATACTGTGGCGAGCTATCGTGACACCTTCCGCTTGCTACTGGCATTTGCCGCCAAGATGACGAGGTGCTCGCCCTCGCATCTTCAACTGGAGACTCTCGATACCAGGCTGGTCGAGCGATTTCTTCGCCATCTCGAAGAGGAGCGCGGCAACTCGGTGCGCACGCGCAACGCCCGCCTCTCCGCGATCCATGCATTCTTCCAGTTTGTAGCGATCAACGAGCCCGCGTTGGGACTCCAATGCCAACGCGTTTTGACGATTCCAACCAAGCGCCATGATCATGGCCCCGTGGAATTCCTCTCTGAAGACGAAGCCAGGGCGCTGATCTCGGCACCCAATGCGACCACCTGGATTGGCGCACGCGATCGCGCTGTGCTTTTGCTGGCGTACCAGACGGGTCTGCGCAATAGTGAGCTGCGAGAACTCCGACGCGAGGATGTGGTCGTTGGCACTGGAGCACACGTCCGTTGCTTCGGCAAGGGCAGAAAAATGCGGTGTACTCCGATCAGACCAGACGTCTTGACCGTTCTGAAGGATTGGCTACAACGCCACCCGGGGCAACCGGAGGATCCGCTCTTCCCCAGCAGTCGTGGTGGGCGGATGAGTGCCGATGCGCTTCAAAAGCTGGTATCGCGCCATGCTGCGGCGGCCAGTCGGGGGTGTCCATCGCTCCAGAAGAAATCCGTAACGCACCACACGTTGAGACATGCGGCTGCCATGAATCTGCTGACTCACGGCGTGGACCTGACCGTGATTGCGCTTTGGTTGGGTCATGAGTCGTCAGAGACCACACAAATCTATCTGCATGCCGACATGGAGTTGAAAGAACGCGCGCTGGCGCACACGCAGCCCAGTGGCATCACTCCCGGGCGCTACAAGCCGACTGACCCCTTGCTTGCATTCATCGAGAGCCTTTGATTATGCCGCCAGCTTCTCTACCCAACTCTCGACGATATGTGGCCTCCCGAGAGCGAGGCGGCATAATCACATCGAACAGCAGATTCGGCCGATTGCCTTAGGACGCCGAAACTGGCTCTTCGCTGGATCACTACGTGCTGGAAGGCGTGCCGCTGCCATCATGACGCTCGTCCAATCGGCCAAGCTAAACGGTCATGATCCGTATGCGTACCTGAAAGACGTACTCACCCGCTTGCCTACGCAACCGGCCAGCCGGATTGGCGAGCTACTGCCGCACAACTGGTCGCCCCAAACCGCTGACTAAAAGATAACGGCCGCTAACGCGACCGTGTCAATGTGTGTTCCCCGAGCGCTTACAGAAGACCTTCCGAACCCTCACTTAATCAACGCCGAACAGAGCATTACCGATTCGTAACTTGTTGGTCGGTAAATTGACAGGATCGATTGCTTATGATGGGTTACCAATAAGAAATCGACCCAACGTAGCCAGGATGCCCACCCATTGATACGCTACGTCGAATTTGGAAACCTCGCTACTCAGTGAGCCCCCGAGGCCTTGCGGCTTCCTTATCTAAAACAGTTTAGCGAATGAAAATCTTAGTTATAGAAGATGAGTATAAACTTGCGGAGTACCTAAAGCGCGCTCTAACAGAACACAACCACATAGTCGACATTGCGCATGAGGGGATAGGCGGTCTGCATCTCGCGCGAGAAGGGCAGTACGACCTAATAATGCTAGATGTCATGTTGCCAGACGTTGACGGCTACTTCGTCTTGCGAAGCCTACGTCAAAACAGCACTATTCCCATTCTCATGCTCACAGCGCAAGGCAAAGTCGAAGATCGTGTAAAAGGACTACACGAAGGTGCAGATGACTATCTGGTGAAACCATTTGCCCTATCTGAGCTTTTGGCCCGAGTTCTGGCTTTAGGTAGGCGAGGCATCTCTGATGCCAGTGAAACACCAAACTCCAACCTGCTATGTGTCGCGGATCTGGAGCTCGATTTACTTCGTCGTCGGGCCTCTCGAGCGGGGAAAAAATTGGACCTAACCGCCAAGGAGTTCGCTCTGTTGGCTTTATTAATGCGTAGACAAGGCGAAGTCTTCTCTCGCCTGGCTCTAGCCGAGCAGGTATGGGATATCAATTTCAACAGCAACACCAATGTCGTAGAAGTCGCCGTTCGAAGATTAAGAGGGAAGATCGACGATCCATTTGAAAAGAAACTCCTACGTACTGTCCGAGGCATGGGGTACGTGCTTGAACCTAGTAATGATTAATACCCCTCAGCGCGCAAGCAATTTAAGCGATGATGCTGTTGAACACCATGATCTGTTTAAGACAGCGCGCCCACCTCTCTCAAAGAATCCTTGTACAAAACGACGGCACCCGGTTGATTCTCATATCTATTGGAGATGCTAAACCCTACCGTTACTGAGCGCCCCATACACTCGGCAAAACATTTTCCCCCATGCATTTTTGCAATAGCTGCGACTATTGCTAAACCTAGGCCACAATGACTGATGCCATCTGCAAAACGTTCGTTTGTAGCACGATAAAAGCGCTGAAACAGCTTCGATAAATGGTGTTGCTCAATAGGCTTTCCTATATTTGTGACCTCTATTCGCGTCTCACTTGTACATGTGGAAACTTTGACTATCACCTCACTTGATCGGTCGGCATAACGGATAGCGTTAGATACAAGGTTAGAGATTGCCTGCTGGAGTAACGTTCGCTCTATTTCCGCTTCAGCATCACCATTCAGCACGAGCTTTACTCCGGCTTCTGCTGCCTCCGCCTCGTAATACTCGAGGACACCCATTATTACCCCGGCGACGCTCTTAACAAATTTTCCACGTAAACGAACACCACGCTCAGCTTGTGAGAGGAATAGCATATCGGTAATTATTCTCGCCATCCGATGCAACTCTTCAAGGTTTGATTCCAGCGTTTTCGCGAGCTGGGAGTCATGATTGTTCAAATGCAGAGCTAACTCTGTTTCACCGATTAGGGTTGTTAATGGGTTGCGAAGCTCATGTGCAACATCAGCATTAAACCCCTCCATTTGTACATACGCCTTTTCCAAGCGCTCGAGAACCGAGTTGAACTGATCAACTAACGGTTGGATTTCTTCTGCCTGGCTATAACCATCCAAACGCTCGTCCATTTTGTCTGGCGAAAGCGTCGATACCTGACGCCGTAGCTCGTCCACAGGCGCTAGAGCCCGTCTCACCAGAAACGTACTTACTAGAGATACGAGCAACGAACCAACTAGCGCACACACGAAGAGTGAGAATGCAAGCGTTTGCTGCAGCTCCACGCGAGAGGAAATGTCCAGAATCAACTGTGCAGTCACCCGGCCTTCCGGCCCATTTGCAGGGAGTGAAAATGTCACCTTGCGCTCATTAGAACTAGGGCCACTCTCCTCTCTCCTCCCAAAACGTTCCATGCTTCCGTCAATTTCAATTATCAACGCAGAGTCAGGACGGCCTTGAAAAAAATCATTAAGCTTATGACGTAAAAACTGCGGGTTATTTGCTAGCGTATTTTCAGCTACTAGACGCCCAACCACATCTCTCTTTTCCGTAATCATTGCGGTCTGTTGAGCCGCTAAGTGTATGCTGGTAATAATATACACAGCAACGCATACCACCCCAAGACCAAGAAATGTTTGGACGACCAAACACTGGGAGAGCCAGCGGCGGATAGATTTAATTCTGGTGGGCATGATAATAGCCCTTACGTATTCACTGTCTTTTTAGTTAACCCCCGAACCCTGGGGATATCGCTGGCGCACGCCAGATAGGAAAAATTTAGCGTTTGTAGATTTTAATAATGAGAACCCGTCTATTGTCCAACACTGAAATTACAAGTTAGTAAGAATCCTATGCCTCGCTCGCCATCGCCTGCCCACGCGCGGCGGTCATTTCCACACCCGTGACTGTTGTCAGTGGACTGGCTGCAGCAGCCGGCCAAGGAATCTTGATCGAGGACTGCATCTAAGAGGAGGCACGCAAACTCAAGGCCGTGGTGGCTCTGGATAAGCCAGCACGATCACCTTAGACAGGTCGGAGTTGGTTAAATGGGGAAGCGATTTTCTCTAATGTTCCCAAGCAGCACGTGGCCGAAATGGCTACCAGTTTGGCCAGGGGTTAATTGTCCCATGGGTTTCGTCATTCCCTACGCATCACGGCCTTCTGATGTGAGCAACCTGGATTAACGGACATCACGTAATGAGTGCAAAAACAATTTTCACCGGCGTGGCGACGACAGCTCTGGCCTCGCTATTGACGTTCAACGGACTTGACGTTGCAACCGCAAATACCGAGCTATCCGTAGCCGATACACAAGCAATGACGATTTCGGCAAAGGCAGCACCGATTGAACTCACGCACGTGCACGGGCTTGCCAATAGCGCAGACGGTAAACAGTTGCTTATCCCAAGCCATCTTGGCATCGCAGCGTATGCCGATGGGCAATGGTCAAAGATGGCCGGGACTGAGCATGATTACATGGGATTTGCCACCACCCGCGAGGCGCTTTACAGCAGCAGTCATCCCGCAGCAAGCTCGAACCTAATTAATCCGTTCGGTCTCATCAAAAGTACGGATGCAGGAAAAACCTGGCGGCAGTTGGGGCTGGAAGGAAAGTCCGATTTTCATACCTTGGCCGCAAGCCATGAAACACAATGCGGTTTATGTCCTGAATTATGGGCCTAATACCCGGATGCCCCAAGCTGGTCTGCATATGACTCAAACAGACGGCCTGGCGTGGACGCGAGCAGCAGCTAACGGCCTGAAGACCAAAGTTAACAGCTTGGCGGTGCACCCGCGCGATGCCAACGTCGTTGCCGTGGGAGCTGCCGACGGGTTGTACTTATCTCGTGACGCGGGCAACCATCTTGAGCCATTGGTTCGGGGCGTGCAGGTACTCGCGCAGTGGTTCGATCTGAATGGTGAGCACCTTTGAATTAGCAGTTACACGAATTCTCCCGTGCTGAGTCGCATAGGCCTGAAGGACGGCGGAGCTATTGAAAAAATCAAGCTTCCTACACTGGACGAAGACGCAGTGGCCTTTATTGCTCAGAACCCTACCCGCCACGAAGAATTTGCTATTGCGACCTTCAAACGTAGTGCTTATCGACAGGCTTATTTGAGTTACCACGAACTCTCTCGATGTTTAGTCTGCGGTCCGTTTATCACAGAAATTCCGAATAGCAAGCTCCATAACAGCCTGCTTGATGTTAACTTGATGAGAGTAGCCCCTCTATGCCTTCAGCAGCTCTCCCCGCAGGTAACCGTTCCAAAACGTATTTGTGTCATGCGCACGCTCTAGGCAGTTGGTGTTCAGTCAGGGCGCACAATCCAAGTACTCTTCCTAGACGAAACTTTGCCTCGTAGGTACACCTCCTGCGTAGACGAGACGAAAGAACCAATCGAGAACTCCTGAACAGCCTTCTGCCGTGCCCGCTGGCCCATGGAAACTAGATCTATAGGGCTTTCCAACGCCTTCGTTAGCACCGAAGCTATAGCTTGCGGATCTCGGATTGGCACAATCCAGCCATCATGTCCATTGTCGACATTCTCGGGTAAGCCGCCCGCATTACTTACGATCACAGGAATTCCCCTAGCCATCATTTCTCGGCATGCAAACGAAATGGTCTCTATTTCCGATGACACAACGAACCCGACGTCTAACGCTGCCAAGCATGAACGGACATCATCCAAAAGCCCTGTGAAAATCACACTATTGCGTAGGTTTAATGCCTCGACTCTGGCGCGCTGAGCATCTGATGGAAGGGCGCCGGCAATCAAGATGACGATTTGGCTGCGTAGCGCAGCAGGAAGAAGAGAGACAGCTTCGACCATATCTAACCAGTTCTTGTACGCCGCGGTTCCCGCATTGCTACCCACAACTAACCGCCCCGCCAAGTGAGGCGGAATCCAGCAGCGTTTCGCAGCCCATCGCTCCTCTCGCGATGGGGGAACAAGCCTGTCTACGTCAACACCATTTCGAATTACGTGCAGGTGGCACCCACTGAAGTATGATTCGACCAACTTTTTCCGCGTATGGTCGCAGACGCAAATGACATGATCCGTAGCAAGCTTTGCACGAGCTAGTGCTCCGACGCTTCGAGATACGCGGTCACTATGTTGGGAATACACGAGCACTGGGCGCCAAGCGTCAGATCCCATCAATGCGAACATACCGGCACGATGATCTGCCGCGCCATTAACATGAATAATATCAAATTGCTCCCGTCGCAAGAACGCCCTCAGCCGCCGAACGCTCAGAAGCGTTTTAAGCAATCCTCCTTTGAATTCGTGCGGCATAGTCCGAACGCCTGGCAGAGTCACAGCTGATTCGAAGAGTCGGCTCCCTCTGGGTGCTGCAATGACGATCTCGTGCACACCGCCAAGCTCACGCGCAAGCGAGAGAATGTAAGTTGTATGTCCTCCGCCGTCGCCTCGATGAAAGTTGGTGTAGAGAATCTTCATAATGACAGCGGTGCGGTGAAACAAGATATCTTTTTCATATTCGGAGTGGTCGCAATCTATCGCTTAGAAATAGCTCAGCACATCACGAGATGTCGGCTGGAGCTTGAAGTGCTTGTGGTCCATGCTTCGGAGGATCCGCCTACTAGCCTCCCTTTGCAGCCAGCTTTCTACTTCGACGCCTTCGCGCATTACACGTAGGACTGTCGACTCGATGTTTATCAACGCCAGAAAACAATCTAAGCCTTGAGCAGGCGGCGGTTGCTTAAGCGAAGCATTAATCCAAAGTGCTGAGGAGATCAAAGCCTGTTTACTTAACGAAGCCTCGGCTATGAAGCATGGCTGGCTTTTCGTCTGGCTCTTCGTCTGCAAGCGCGAATGATAAGCGTATCGACCTGACAAATATCAAACTCTAGGATTACATTTTTGCAATGCACATTAGGAGCGCACCTATCTAGATAGGCAGCGTTAAAGACTGCAGATTTCCGATAGCGCGATAGCGTCCCACTCGCATGAGCATGGTCAAACTCATGGCATTTGGCCACGCAGTACCGTCCTATTGACCGAATGACACCCAAGACTGCTACCGAGTGGAAGGACTCGCGGACATGACGAGCGTCGAGCTTGGCTAATTGGAAATCAGCGGTGTGCCCCTCGCGGTCGCGCACCACCATGACGGGAATTTGGTCGGGCCCGGTTCCACGCGTCGCCCCGACGCCACCGCGCTTGCGTGGCGCGCGGGGCAAGTGGCACTGCCCTTTAAAGGACTCGAGAAAGAACGTCTCGTCCACCTCGACAATGCCGCGTCCATGCTGGGCGCCATGTCTGGATGCACCGGCCAGAAAGCGGTGGCGCCAACGAAAGGCCGTGTTCTTGCTGATGCCGCATTGCCGAGCCGCCTGGCGCACCGTGAGGCCATCGATCAAGGCTTGGGTGTAATCCGGCCAGTGCTGGGCTTTGCGCAAATGCGCCAGGCCGGTCGCCGTCAGCGCATTGCAGGTCCGAGCGCAAGCTCGACAGCGATAACGACGAAGTCCGCGACTCCAGCCCCAAGGCGCCAATTGGTGTAGCCTCGGCGTAGCAATGTGGACAGTTCTGCATGTCTGGCAGATAGCCTTCCAGCACAGCCTGTTGCGGTGGCTTGCATAAAGCCTGCTGGAGCGTGGCTTTCTGTTTGACACTGAGTTGGCTCAGTTGGGCCAGCCAGCGTTGGAAAACTTGGATGTCCATGGCAGACCTCCTCACGGGATGCCTACCTAAATAGTAATCCTTCCAACACATAACGGGGACATAGACTAAAAAATGGGCGTAGGCTAGCCGTTAACAGCGGACGGTAAAGCTTAAAGACACCCTATTAATGAATTATGTAGACGTGAATTCAGGCGTTATTTTTGCCGCCTGAATCTGCGCTTGAATTTCCTATCAACCGCCAACTCAGCTCTGAACGGCGACGTATTCGATTTGATCACGGCCACTAAATTTCAGCGAATGTTGTGCCCTAGCAACTTTAATTACCGGAAGATGATTACGGGATTACATCTACGTAAGGAAACTCGAAATTCACGGCGTGTTAACGAAACACTGCTGAAATGCTGACAACTTCCATTCGGGAGTTTGATCAGTTGTCCCGCAAGGGGTCTTGCATCTGATTAAGGCTAATTTCTGGAGTATTCATGAAGAAGAGTTTGCTGGCTGTCGCCTTGTTAACCGGTTTTGCAGGAGCGGCGCAAGCCAATACATCCGTAACGCTATATGGTCTTTTGGATGGCGGTGTGGGCTATACAAAGTTCAAAAGCGACTCCGCCAGTGCATCGAAAACAGGCGGCTGGGATGGCGCTCAGTCGAGCAATCGCTGGGGCTTGCGGGGCAGCGAAGATCTGGGTGATGGCTTGAAAGCTATCTTCACCCTGGAAAGCGGTTACAGCCTGATGAACGGCACCCAAGCCCAAGGCGGTCGTCTGTATGGCCGTGAAGCGGTGCTTGGTCTGAAATCCGATGCTTGGGGTAAGATCACGCTGGGCCGCCAGGGCAACATAGCCTATCGCTGGCTGGCTGGTGTCGCCACGCCTTTCGGCAACAACTTCAATCAAGCTCGTACCGCCGGCACGTTCAGCGTGGCTGAGGTACGTTACGATAACCAGGTCCAGTACCTGACTCCCAGCATTTCTGGCTTCCAGGCTGGTGTCGGGTATTCGTTCAATACGGATGGTGAGCAAGAGTTCAAGCAGAGGGACCAGAACGAGCCGAACGTCCGCGCCGTGACTGCGGGTCTGCGCTATTTGAATGGTCCCGTGGCTGCGGTTCTGACCTATGACCAGATGAAGGACGCCAAGACCGCCACCGGCATCAAGGCCAAATCCTGGAACCTTGCAGGCAGTTATGACTTCGAGGTGGCCAAGGTGCATCTAGGCTTCGGCATCACTGATGACGGCTGGTTCGGCACGCCCTCTCAATTGCGCAATTCGGAACTCGATTTCGGCAGTATCCGCGCTTACAACGATGGCTTCCGTGCTTACTCTTACGGCGTAGGCCTAAGCGCCCCTGTCGGCGCGCGCGGTAAGCTGCTCGCCGGTTGGGGCATTGTCGACCCGCGCAACAACGGTG
>RAPG01000022.1 GCA_005239165.1 Allopusillimonas ginsengisoli | reverse complement strand
CCTTGAGTCGCTTAGCGTCGGAGACATCCATGCCGCCAAACTTGGCTTTCCACTTGTAAAAAGTAGAGCTGCCAAACCCATGCTTGCGGCATAGCGCATCCACAGCTAGGCCCGCTTCGGCTTCCTTGATGAAACCGATGATCTGTTCTTCGGTAAACCGTTTCTTCATGTCCGTGTTCCTTTAAACGGACTCTACCTGATTTTGTACCTAACTTTGGGGGCAGGTCACAATCTCGCCAGAGGATGAAGTTGCAAGAGGAAGCTCGTATTTCTCGTAACGCTCCAAATGGTTGGCGTTTAATGGCACACTAGAGCCATGTTCGATATAACGAAAATAGTGTCGGATCTATAACCCAAGCCAAACAGCAAGCATTTCTTCCATGTCAAAAAAAATTCCTCCCATGAATCCTCTGCGCGCGTTCTACGTCGTAGCGCGCACCAAGAGCCTAACCAAAGCGGCCAAGGAGCTTCATGTCGGTCAGTCTGCGATCAGCAAGCAGTTGGATGTGCTGGAGAAGTATCTGGGTGTAAAACTATTTCGACGTGAGCAAAGAGGGATAAGCCTGACGGATATAGGGCAAGAGCTCGGAGAGCGCATCATTCCGGCTTTCGACCAGATCGCCGATGCCACCAATAACATAATAGAGCGTGGTAGTGACAACAAGATACGCGTGCATACCTACACGACCTTTGCAGCCAAGTGGTTGATTCCCAGGTTGGAAAATTTTCACAAGCAATACCCGGAGCTTTCCGTATTAATCATTAACTCGGTCAAAGATATAGACTTCGAGAATGACCGTGTAGACTTCAGTATTCAGTTAGGCACCGGTAACCAGCCAGAGGCTGAAGTTGATCTCATGTTCGACGACATCATCGAGCCAGTATGCAGCCAGGCTTTCTTGCAAAAAAATGCACCGGAAACCCGGTATCCGCAAGCAATCTTGCGGACACGATTATTGGTTTCACATTATCGACCTAAGGGTGACTGGATAACTTGGGCCAAGGCAAACGACTACTTGGCTGAAATTGCCGACACACCCCATATGAGCTTCAGCAGTTCCTTACTTACCTGGCAGGCGGCTACAGACGGCCTGGGAGTGGCCATAGGCCAAATGGCATTGTTAACTGAAGACATCCGGGAGAAAAATCTGATCGCTCCATTCGACCAGCCTATAAAGACCGGCCTTTCTTTCTACCTGCTACGCCCCAAAGTGCGTCGTGAAGCTAGGAAGATAGTGCTATTCAGACACTGGATGCTGGCGCAGGCAGCAGCAACTCGGCCCCTTTTACCTGATTGCTGACTGCCACCTGCAACGCTTATCTCGCCTGCATGACCAAGGCATCCACCGCCAACACACCATGACCTTCTACCAGCACGAGCATTGGGTTAACCTCGGCTTCCCGCACTTTCAATTCAGGCTTTAGCGCCAGCATGGATAAGTTGGAGATAGCTTGCGCCAGCGCCTCAAGGTCACCGTTCGGTTTGCCTCGCAAACCCGTTACGGTTTTCAGCATCTTGACATCGGCTATCATTTCCCGCGCTGTATCGACGGACACTGGTGCAAGACGAATGCTCCTGTCGCGCATGACTTCAGCCCAGATCCCCCCTGCGGCCAGCATAATAATAGGCCCGGCATCCGGATCAATACGATAGCCGACCAAGACCTCCGTCATACCCTTGAGCATGGGTTGTATCAACACTTGACCGCACATGGCGTTCGGTGCTTTTTGACGCAGGTTCGAGCGTAAGGTTGCAAAGGCTTGCGACAACTGTGCAGGGTCTTGAATGCCCAGAACAACGCCCCCCACTTCGGTTTTGTGCGGTATGTGGGCCGAACAGATTTTTGCTACAACCGGGTAGTCAAATGGCAGTGTCGCACCATCAGCACTCAAAGGGAATGTGGCATAGTCAGCGTGGGGCACCTGCAGTTTGTCAAGTACTTCATAAGCTTGCGCTTCGCTTAAGGCATGCGCATCACCTATGTCGGGAACTATGGCATTGGCGGATTCAGACAGTTCACGCCGAGCCAGCACTGCGGCAATCGCATCGGCACAAGTCTCAGGCGTGCGAAAGCACGGAATTCCCGCCTGAGTCAATGTGCTCAGTGCCTCGGGCGCATCGGGTACCAGCATGACGGCCAAAGGCTTATCAGCGTTAATAAACTCCATAATTGGCCTGACAGCCAGCTCAGGATGAAGCCGTGCCGATGAACCCACAACGGCAACGACCATATCAAACTCAGGCGCCTCAAGCATTATCTGCAACGCCTTCTTCATGACTTCGTACTTTGTACCCGCCAGGGTCAGGTCCAGAATGCGGCCGGCGGTCCCCGGAATCTGCGCCTCTTTCAGCTTGCGCTGTGTTTCATCTGACAGCGACTGCACCGTTACTCCGCGCATACTCAGCTGATCGACAACCATGGCCGCACCACCTCCAGTCGTAGCCACCACGCCAATATTCTTTTGGCGCAATCCTGATTTGGCTACGCCTTGCGCCAGAGGAAGGACCTCAAACAGCGTTTCCAGCATTTCGACGCGAACCATACCCAGATCTTTCAAGAAAGCATCCGCGATATCATCTTCGCCTGCCAAGGCGCCTGTATGCGTAGCAGCCATTTCGGCTGCTGCACTTGACCGACCAAGCTTATAAGCAATAACCGGCTTGCCCCGTCGCGCGGCCTCCAGAGCAAACGCTTTGAGTTTGTCTCCGTGACGCAAGCTTTCAAGAAACAGAACATAACCCTCGATTGCAGGATCATCAAGCGTGGACAAGCAGATATCGCCCACGCACAAATCAACCTCACTGCCGACAGATACCAGCCCAGCGAAACCCACTCCGCGCGCTTTACCTCGGGACACCAGGGCTCCAATCATGCTGCCGCTATGTGAAGCAACGAAGAGTTTTCCTTTTGGAACACCGGGTTCTGCAAATGCCGCGTTGGCGGTCAAGACCAAACCATTGCTAGGGTTCACCACTCCCAAGCTGCTCGGCCCAAGAATTCTTATACCAGTGGACGCGGCAATGTCGCGCAGTTCCTTTTCTCGCTGAACTCCTTCTTCTCCAGATTCCGAGAAGCCAGCCGCCAAAATAGTGACGAGCTTCACGCCAAGCTGCGCGCTCTCCTTGACGGCAGGAACAACGGTATCGGTGGGTGACAGTATGAATACATGCTCGGGCACTTCGGGCAAGGCGCTAAGGCTAGGCCAAGCCTTTTCGCCTTGTACTTGGCTACGGTTAGGATTGATGGGATATATTTTTCCAGCATAGCCTGAATTGCGTAAAAACTGCAGGGGCCTTCCGCCCGTCTTGCCTGGATCATCAGACACACCTAGCAAAGCAATGCTTTGCGGGTACAAGAGTGCGTGACTGATTGAATGCTCAACGATTGACATGCTTAACCTCGGTGCGCCGGGGCTTTGGGCGCGCGTTGAGAAAACGAACGTCCAAAAACACCTTCCGCAATTTTGTTCTTCAAAACCTCAATGGACCCACCAGCTATCATCCAGCCTCGGGTGCGTCGAACACAATACTCCACTAAGGCCTCTTGGCTGAACCCCATGCCACCCATGACCTGCATGGCATCATTCGAGGCCTCCCATCCGGCCAAATTGCAAGCCAGTTTCGCCATGGCAGTACTTTGCGCCGAGGGCAATCCGTGCTCGCCTTCCAGGGCAGCCTTGTATAACAGCAATTGGGCCTGCTCGAGCTTCATCCACATTTCAGAAAATTTCCACTGCAAGCCCTGGAATTCGCATAGTTCACGACCAAACTGTTTGCGGACCGTGGCATGCTCCTTGGCCATATTGAATGCGTAGCGACCCAGCGCTAGGGCTCGAGAAGCATTGCCAAGGCGTTCTACATTGAAGCCGGCAATCTGTTTTTTGAAGCCACCAGGGCCCAAGAGCAGATTTTCCTTTGGAACCCGGCAATTATCGAAATACAGTTGAGACCACTGCTCACCGTTCATGAAGTTTGATGGTGTTCCCACCTCAAAGCCGGGCATGCCGCGCTCTATCAGAATAGATCCGATACCGCCCACACCTGGACCAAATCGGACGTAGATGAGGAATAGATCTGCTTCAGGGCTATGCGTGGAGAAAATCTTGCTACCATTGACTATGTAATGGTCGCCGTCAAGCACAGCCGAAGTTTTCAAATCAGTGACGGCGGAACCGGCGTCAGGCTCGGTCATGCCCAGGGAAATCAACTTTTTTCCTGCCAGTAGATCAGGCAGAAACCTAGCTTTTTGTTCTTTGTTGGCATATTCCACGAATGTACGGATAGGCCCGAAATTTCCTGCCTGCACGATATCGGCGCTTTTAGGGCATGCCAATGCAACCTGCTGTATCGCCAGTACAGCGTGCATCAAGGACCCGCCTTGGCCGCCGTCCTCTTCAGGAAACACTATGCCCAGCAAGCCCTGCTCAGCCAGTAGTTCAGCCGTTTCCCAGGGGTATTGGCTTGAATGGGCGCGATCCAGCGCCCCAGGGGCCAGTTTGTCTTGCGCGAATCGCGCTACGCTATCAGAAAACGCCTGATACTCTTCCGAAAGATTAAAATCCATGATGATCCGAGAGAAAAAAATTGTTCTTGAATAGAGTTATCTTAAATCTGACTATGTGCTGGCAGTTCTGCCAATAACGGCCCCAAACATTCCAAAAAAACATATCAAAAATAAAGGTGAATAGCCTGCCATTCAGTCCGAGTGCTCATTCACTACCGCATAGGTCATCCAGACTTGAGCCTGCGTCTAAGCCCCATAGTTTCTGACTAATAAGCGCCGCACGGGTTTTGCCCAGAACAGGCTCGACAAGTTCGTCGAATTTTTCCTGAAGCTCCGCATCAGACAAGGGCATATCAGGGTCACCTTTACGAGTAGGCTGTACTGTCTGATACGATTTCCCGTCACTGGTTTCAATAGAGACCCTGGCTGCGCGTTGGCCAGGGAAAACAGCATCAAAGGTGGGGTCGATTGCCAGGTTTATTTTGGTCATAAGCGCACGTAAACCGGTATCCGACAGGCGTTGATCACTGAACGCAGCAAGCCGGACACTGCCATGCATTAATGCGGTAGCCACAACAAAAGGGATACTGAACCGTGCCTCGGCAGCCGTGCTGGGCGAAGGATTCCCCGCCACATCAAGTGCCGGCCCATAAGTAGAGACGATTACACGGTGTATGTGCTCTGAGTCGATATCGTGCTTGCTCTTTAAGGCAAGTGCGCCATCGATCGGCGCAAATGTATGGCCGCAGCACGCATGATTCTTGAAAGTAACTGAGCAAATATTGTAGGTATCGTGAATATTGGCAAGTGCTTCTTGCCAATTGGGGTCGCTGCTCATTGCCCGCCCCATGCCAAACTCACCTTCAAGTATGTCCAACGAACCGGTAATACCCTGCGCAGCACCCATCGCCGCCAGCAAGCCCGCTTCGGCAGCTCGACCGGAATGCAAGGGCTTGGACATGGAATCCATTTTGAAGGCCTGCTGCAAGCCAGCTGCAAAGGTTGCTGCGGTGGCAAGTGCATGGGCAAATTCCTCTGCATTTAGTCGCAGCAATAGCGCGCCTGCCGCTGCTGACCCAAATACGCCTACGGTGCCCGTGTTATGCCAGAATTTGTAGTGGTTGCGGCCCAAGGTCTGGCCAATACGTGTGGAGATTTCATAGCCTGCAATAACCGCTCTAAGAAAGTCTTCTCCGTTAGCCTTTAGGCTTTGCGCCAACGCCAGAGCAGCGGATATGGTTGGAGCCCCGGGGTGATAAATGGCATATTTATAGATATCGTCAACTTCTGCGGCATGTGAAGCCGTTCCATTGATCAGCGCCGCCGCTCGGGCATGTGCACTTTGACCCAAGGCTAAGCGTGCCCCTCCGACATCAAGCTCATCGGAAAGCGTCGCTTGCAGCTTGCTTGTGACCGGCATGATCGAGCCAGGAACGAGTGCTGCGTACCAATCAACAACAGCACGCCTGGCGTGATGAAACACAGCATCCGGCACAGTCTTTTCGGCCAAACTAGCGCCATAGCTTGCAAAGGCTTCACAAACATACATGATTTCTCTCTTTTCAAAAAACTCTTAAATCAGTTAACGAATAACATTAAAATCCGCAGTAACTGACCTGTTTAAGATGTCTGCGAGATCACCTTGTACATGACCGGGTAGTAGTTATCGCCGTAACCTGCATCAATCGCTTTTTGCAGCTTATGGGCCGTTACGGCAGTCAGTTCATCGTCAACGTGAACGGAAGAAGAAAGTGCCAGGGCCAAGTTCAAGTCCTTGAGTGCGTAAGATGCAGAAAACATTTTTTCCGGAAACGTATCTTTGGCCAAATACTCTGACCCGGTAAGCTTCAAGGCAAATGAGGCTGCGGAACCCAGCCCCAGCACCTGAGCAAGCTGCTCTTTTGAAACACCGGCTTTTTCCGATACAGCAAATGCAGTAGCCAGGGCATGGACCGTGTTGATCAACACCATATTGTTCATGGCTTTGACAACCTGACCAGCTCCGGTAGGGCCACAAAGCATAATGTCGCTTCCCATGCAATCCAGATAAGGTTTCAATCCATCGAATTGATCTTGTTCGGCGCCAACAGTTATCAGCAAGGTTCCACTTTGAGCGGCTGCACGGCTTCTGGCCACCGGTGCATCAATCAACCTAATCCCCTGCGTCTGAAGCTTGGTGGCAAGCTTGCGCGTGCGCTCGAAATCACTCGTGCTCATATCGACAATTGTTTTCAGGGGGCCAGGCTGTGCCAGTAAACCCCGCTCTGCGCATACCTGCTCGACCTCGTTGATTGACGGCAAAGACAAGAAAACAATATCCGCACGCAAGGCAATTTCGGACACGCTACTGGCGATCACCCCAAAGGGCGACAATGCGCACACATTACGCATATCAAGGTCAGCTGCCAGCACCTCGCAGCCGGACTTCGTGGCCAGGTTCTTGCACATGCCCGCGCCCATCGCACCCAGGCCAATAAAACCCAGGGTCTGCTTCATACCAGACCTCCTTGGCGGACACACTTCACGCGTAGAAATTCCCGCAAGCCTTCCACGCCGCCTTCGGATCCCAGACCACTGTCCTTGTAACCACCGAACGGAGTTTCGGGCAAGGACGCCTGCAGCTCATTGACGCAAACGACACCGCTCTGAATTTCATTGGCAAATCGGTAGGCCAGTTTCATGTTGTTGGTAAAGGCATACGCAGCCAAACCGAATGGCAAAGCATTTGCCTCGGCGATAGCTTCATCAGCGGTTTCTACCGGGATCATCAAGGCTACCGGGCCAAAAGGCTCTATTCGGCAAACATCTGCAGTCTGGTCTTGCAGCGCAAGTACGGTCGGCTTATAAAAATAACCCGGCCCTTCGATTGCACTGCCGCCAGCAAGTAACGTAGCCCCGGACTCGACGGCATTGCGCACCAGCCCATCAATTGCATTCAAGCGCCGCTGATTTTTCAGGGGACCCATTTGTGCCTGAGACTCTAGGGGATCCATTACACGCACAGTCTGTGCGTGCGTCACGAACCGTTCGCAAAATGCGTCAAAAATATCTTTTTGAATAAGAAAACGCGTAGGCGATGTACATACCTGACCGGCATTGCGGTACTTGGTCGCAACACAAGCAGCAGCTACCTTGTCAATATCGACGTCGTTCCAGATTACAACTGGGGCGTGTCCACCCAGCTCCAACGTGGCCTTCTTCATGTGCAACGCTGCTTTTGCACCCAGCTGTTTGCCTACATCCGTTCCGCCCGTGAAGGTAATCATTGACACCATTGGTGATGTACAAAGCTGATCGGCGATAGAGGCCGGGTCGCCAAATACCATATTTACGGTGCCGCGAGGCAAACCCGCACGTTCAATTGCCTGAGCAATAAGCAGCGCGACCCCTATCGTTTCCTCGGAGGGCTTCAGCACAATGGTGCAACCGGCGGCAAGGGCGGCACTGATCTTGCGGGAAGGCGTGATGGCAGGAGCGTTCCACCCAGAAAAGCCTGCAACAACGCCGTACGGCTCCAGTTGGGCAAACTGTTGTATGCCCGGCGCCCGAGCTGGGATCAGGCGACCATAGAGGCGTCGAGCTTCTTCGGCAGCCCACTCAAACATTTCAGCGGCAACGTCAACTTCTTTCTGGGCCTCGTATAAAGGCTTACCAAGTTCGGCAGTAATCTGGCGAGATAATAGGTCTCGATCAAGGCGCATTTCGTTTGCCACCTTACGTAGCAACTCAGACCTCTGGGTTGCGCTTGTTTTACGCCACGAACCGAACGCACGATGTGCGCAGTCAATGGCTTGCGCAATATCGTTCTGCGAAGCCGCTTGGTAGCGCCCGATCTCCTGCCCTGTGGCGGGTGAAACAACAGCGAGCTCTTCCTCGCCAGTGCCGCCACAAAATTCGCCATCAATGTACTGTGAATATTTCATTCTCTTGACTCCAACATTACTCGATCACAATGTTTGCTTTTTTAATAATGCCTGCCCAGCGTGCAGATTGGTCTTCGATGTGTTTTTTGAACTGATCCGGGGTACTTGTAAACGGATACTGATCAAGCGTCAGGAGCTGAGCTTTTACCTCTGGCTCAGACAACACCTCATTAACGGCAGCATTCAAAGTACTTACAACCTGCTCTGGTAGGCCGGCGGGTCCCATCAAGCCATTCCATGGCTCAGCATCAAAGCCAGGAATTTTGCCTTGGCCTATGATTTCCACATTGGGTGCGCCCTTATCGGGCGAAGAGCTTGCGGATGCCAGAATGCGCAACTTTCCAGCTTCAACCTGTGGAAGAGCGACAATGCCTGCCAACAATGCAAAATCAACGCGCCCCGCGATAAGGTCGGGCATGGCAGCAGAATCTCCTTTGTAAGGAACATGCAGCGCATTGATTCCCATTTCTTCCTTAAGCCATTCTCCTGCCAAATGATTGACTGCACCCGTACCCGCCGAGGCATAGCTCAGCTGATTGCTTTGGTCGCGGCCATAGGCAATCAAATCATCAAAAGTTTTGAATTGGGAGCCTGCCGGTACAAGCAGGTAATACGGATAACTGGCGACCAATGCAACAGACGTGAAATCCTTCAAGGCATCGTATTGAATATTTTTCTGGACATGCGGGATAATTGACAGTGTGCTGCTGCTGCCTAGCATCAAGGTGTAACCATCCGGCTCAGCCTTTTTTACAAGGTTGGCGGCAACCACGCCACTGGCACCAGCCTTGTTTTCAACGATGAAGGTTTTTCCAAGTTTTTGGCTCAGCTTGTCTGCTAGCAGACGGCCAACCGTATCAGTAGGCCCTCCCGCAGAGAAGCCAATATAGACAGTCACAGGTTTTTGTGGATAGTCAGCCGCATATGCGAAAGACGAAACACCTAGTGCGGCGGCACCGATACATGCAGCGGCAACTCCGAGTATGAAGCGACGATTGATAGCCACGGGAACCTCTTGATTATTGATTATTGCCGATTTTTCTGTGTTGTCTCGACAAGGAACCGCTGCAGTCTATCAATCAAACCTTACGCACAGAGCTCACTTTTTCTCTGTCAAATATGCTATTTAAGACTATCAACATTACCTCTTGATGAGTGTATTGGATCAACTTCACAAACATGCCTAAAAAGAATATCAAACAGAAAAAATGTCCCTCTCTGACCATATCAAACACCGATACACTTCTTTCATATAAAGGAGCAAAGTATGAATATCGGGTTTATTGGTTTGGGCAGGATGGGATTTTCACTGGCTCGTTCATTGGTCAGCAAAGGCGAGACTGTTTGTGTCTTCGACCTAAATGCTGAGGCAGTCAAAAAACTCGAGGTAGAAGGTGCCCAGCGTGCCCAGAACGTAGCCGATTTGTGCAAAAACGTCGATATTGTCTTCACGATGCTGCCAGGTCCAAAACAAGTTAAAGAGGTCGCTCTGGGCGTAGGCGGGATTCTAGAAAACCTGCCTTCGAGTTCCATTTATGTCGATATGAGCACGGTGGATGTAGACACTGTGGACGCTCTATTCGAGGCTTTCACAGAAAAAGGTATCGCGTTTGGTGACGCCCCGGTAGGACGGCTGGCTGCGCATGCGGACAAAGGAGAATCTTTATTCATGCTGGGCATAGCCACCCAGCATCTGTCCAAAGTAGAGCCAGTTCTGTACAAAATGGGCACTACCGTCTATCACTGCGGTAAAGCAGGCGACGGCACACGAACCAAACTCATCAACAATATGATGGTCCTGTGTTATTGCCAAATCAATTCCGAAGCCTTGGTCCTAGCCCAAGCGCTAGGCCTTGATATGAACAACACCTTCAATGTGCTCACCAGCACAACGGCCAGCAACGGCCAGCTGAAAGAAAAATGGCCCCACAAAATCCTGAAGGGAGATTTGTCTCCGGGCTTTGACTTGGCGCTTGGCTACAAGGATATCTCTCTGGCCTCTAATGCTGGTGCAACAAGCCAGGTTGCATTACCTGTATGCGATACGACCAGGAACGTTTTCAGACTGGCATTAGCATCTGGCAAGGCGGGCCAGGACACATCGTGCCTCACAGACTTTTGGGCTGAGCTCAACAACTGCACTAAGCCTAGACTTAAGTAGCAACTATAAATTCAAAAAAGCACATAGCTTTTACGTTGTGTAAGCCCAGGAGAGGGCTACGCAATACCAACAAGGAGACTACCCATGCGTGTAAAAAAATTACTTCCTATAAGCAGCCTGCTGGCTGCACTATGGACAACCTCAGCTCTGGCTGTGCCAACCATTTCTGATGGTGTCGTGAAGATAGGCGTTCTTACTGACCTATCCGGTGCCTATTCTGGCAACGTAGGACCCGGCTCCGTACTTGCCTCCGAGCTGGCCATTGAAGAATTTGGTGGCAAAGTCCTTGGCAAGCCAATCGAGCTCCTTACGTCCGACCATTTGAACAAGGCCGATGTAGGCGCAGCGAAGGCTCGCGAGTGGCTGGATCAAGAGCAAGTAGATGTGATTACCGAGTTGGGTAATAGTGCAGTGGCCCTGTCGGTGATGAACATTGCCGAGGCTAAGCAACGCATGACCATGGTGACAGGGGCCGGAGCAACCCGCATTACCAACGAGGAATGCAAGGCCACCAATGTCCACTGGGTATACGACACGTATGCTTTGGCAAAGGTAGGCACCATGCCCTTGGTTGAGTCGGGAACAAAGACCTGGTACTTCATTACGGCTGATTATTCTTTTGGTCACTCCCTTGAAAATGATGGATCTCGCTTCATTAAAGAAGCTGGTGGACAAGTCTTAGGTTCATCTCGATACGCATTCCCGGGCAATGACTTCGCCTCGTTTCTGCTTTCCGCACAGTCCAGCGGCGCCCAGGGCGTAGCTTTGGCAAGTGCGGGTTCAGACCTTCAGAACGAGATAAAGCAGGCAAATGAATTTGGACTGACAGAAACTCAAAAAATCGTTGCTATGCTAATGAGTATTACCGATGTTCACGGCGTCGGCCTTGAAGCAGCGAAAAACATGAATTTTGCCGAAACCTTCTACTGGAACCTTGATGACGAATCCAGGAAATTTTCTCGTAGATTCTATGAGAAATTAGGGAAGATGCCGACTGCCCTTCAGGCAGGACAATATTCAGCAGTTCTGAACTACCTGCGTGCCGTTGAAAAATCAGGTAGTGATAACGTGAAAGATGTCATGAAGACACTGCAAGAGATGCCGATCCACGATGCCTTTGCGCGAAACGCCAAGCTCAGGAAAGACGGAAAATTGCTGCATGACCTGTACCTGATTTCAGTTAAATCACCCGCCGAATCAAAAGAGCCCTGGGATTATTACAAGATCATCAAGACAGTTCCTGGCGAACAAGCCTTCATGCCCCTGTCTGAAAGCAAGTGCCCCTTACTGAAAAGCGAGTAGGGAAGCGTTCCATGTACGAGGTTTATGCAATCAAGTACGCGTCCGTAGCTCGCCGGGCAGCCGATAACTTTTTGGTGCATGACTTGCATGAAGGCCAAATGGATCTTGATTTTTATTTTTGGCTGATCCGCGGAAACAACCAGAATGTCCTTGTCGACACCGGCTTCAGTGCCTGCTCAGCCACTGCGCGGAATAGGTCTTTTTTGCAGAGTCCGGAAGCTGCCTTGGCGCAGTTGGGACTTTGCAAAGGCGATATCGACAGCCTTATTCTGACTCATTTGCACTATGATCACGCCGGTAATGTAGATGCTTATCCCAACGCGCAAGTGCATCTTCAAGATGCTGAAATGCAGTACGCAACCGGACGCTATATGTGCTATAGCGCCTTGCGTCACTTTTTCTCAATTGATGATGTGGCAACGGTGCTTAAGCGCGTTTATGAAGGTAGGGTCACATTTCATGACGGCGATACGCAAGTTGCGCCAGGCATTGAAGTGTACAAGATCGGAGGCCACACAGCGGGGCTTCAGATTGTGCGGGTCATGACCCAGCGAGGATGGATAGTACTAGCTTCAGATGCCATGCATTACTACCGCAATTATCACGACAAGAACCCATTTCCAGCCATTGTCCACGTCGACAAAATGCTCGATGGCTATCAGCGAATTTCAACACTGGTCGATTCAGACTCACACATTATTCCCGGCCATGATCCCCAAGTGGCGGAACTATACCCATTTCTGGGCAATGAAGATGGCGGCATTTACTGCTTGCACGAAGCACCTGCCTTGCAGGGAGAGCAACATGATTAACATTCAAGAATCGCTCGGCCGTTTGCCTGAGATCTTTAACAAGCGGGTTAAGTTGGTACAGTATGCAAGGCGCTTGAACACCCGGTTTTTGTTGATTTCAGGTGATTCCACCTTCCGTATTGAGATTGCGAACGGCAAGGTCAGCGCAGTCCAACCAGGTCCTTTCATCATGGGAGAGTGGGATTTCTCCATCCAGGCTGAAGAGGGCACTTGGCAGAAATTCTGGCTGCCTACGCCTCCGCCAGGTTTTCACGATGTATTGGCGCTATCCAAAGCCAAGAGAATGTCGATTCAAGGAAATATTTACCCTTTTATGTCGAACCTTCTTTATTTCAAGGAACTGCTCTCAGCAGGCCGGAACCGGGAGAGCAATTAAATGAATACCCCCATTGAAATTGAACCCATCACTGGTCGCTATCTTCGAATAACGTTAAAGGGAAATCCGCACCGCATTTATTTTGAAGAAGCCGGTGCAGGGATACCGCTGCTTTGTCTTCACACGGCTGGCTCGGACACTCGCCAGTATCGCAGCCTGATGAATGATGCCAGGGTCACCAGCCATTTCAGGGTGATTTGCTTCGATCTACCCTGGCATGGAAAGTCATCACCGCCGGCCGGCTGGCATGAAGAAATATATCAACTGACATCTGAAGACTATACGAATATTATTCTTAAACTCAGCAAGGCATTGGGGCTTGAGCGTCCGGTGGTCATGGGCTGCTCGATTGGAGGAAGAATCGTTCTACATCTTGCCTTGCATCATGCCAGGCAATTCCGAGGTTTGATTGGATTGCAATCTGGCGCACATGTAGAGCCATACTATGACCTAGGTTGGCTGCACCGCCCCGATGTACACGGAGGCGAAGTATGTGCCGGCATTGTGTCCGGTTTGGTTGGCCCCTCCAGCCCCGAAGAGCATCGGTGGGAAACGCTTTGGCATTACATGCAAAGCGGGCCTGGTGTTTTTAAAGGCGATCTCCATTTCTACACCGCGGACGGTGACATTCGAAACGACGTAAGCCGGATCAATACACAAGAATGCCCATTGTGGCTGCTTACGGGCGAATACGATTACTCCTGCACGCCTGACGACACCGCTTTTTTAGGAAGGGCGATACAAGGCTCGAAGTGGCAAATCATGAAAGGTATGGGCCATTTCCCAATGAGCGAAGACCCAGAACGCTTTTTGAGTTATCTGCTGCCAGTTCTTGAAGAGATACGTTCACCTAGTTAGCACTACAAAGGCAGTAACGCATAGGCCTGTATCTACTCAGGTCGTTTTGCGCCTCTTCAGAAATATCTTAAACGCGGCTTGCGCCTCGGGCGACGCCAATAGGCGCGTGAATACTAGCGTTTCCTTGGCAGTTTGATGCTCGCAGGCTTGCCGTATGCCTTCCCGAGTCGAGGTTTTTCTGGCCACAGCAGCATGCAGACCATAGTCGGCTCATTGACTGGTGTAAACACTTATGCATATTGGGTATAGCTCTGTACAAAATCGCAGCTCGAGTGATACCCAGCGTAATACTATCAATTACCCAACTAGGGTTACTGACCTTATCGGATACCGTCTGTGGATGAATCAAGCCACTCAAATTGAAAGAGCAGGTTGCTACAGCGGCCATCTGCTACATGAGAAATACAAGAAGGACCGGAGCATGACGACAACAATTCCTTTGCTATTTTCACCCCTGAGCATTCGGGGGACGACGGTGCGCAACCGGATCGCCATTTCCCCCATGGCCATGTATTGTGCAGAAAATGGATTTCCGACCAGTTTTCATGGGCACCATTATGCGAAGTTTGCAATTGGTGGTGCGGGTATTGTGTTTGTGGAGCAAGCGTCCGTCACCCGCGTCGGGCGGATCACGAACGGTTGCCTTGGAATCTGGTCCGATGAACATGCCGATGCGCTCAAGCCGCTCACGAGTTTCATTAAGTCCCAGGGAGCGGTGCCTGCCTTACAGATCGCACATGGGGGCAGGAAGTCCAGCACACAAAGAGCTTGGGAAGGGAACGGTCCCCTGAAGCCGGAGAATATTCAGAACGGCGACGAGTCCTGGACACCAGTAGGCCCGTCGGACCTGGCTTTCGCCCAGGGATGGCGGAAACCACACGCACTGACGATTCCCGAAATTCATGCGCATACAGCGTATTTCGCCAAGGCGGCCGTGAGGGCGGTGGAGGCGGGGTTCGAAATCGTCGAGATCCATATGGCTCATGGGTACTTGCTACAGAGTTTTCTTTCGCCTTTGGCGAATAAGCGCAGCGACGAGTATGGCGGCAGCCTCGAGAATCGCATGCGGTTTCCCTTAGCCGTTGCAACAGCCGTGCGGGCAGCTATCCCCGAAGACATGCCCTTATTTGTTCGCATATCTGCTGTGGATTGGATTGAAGGTGGCTGGGAAATCGAGGACAGCGTCGAGTTTTCCCACGAATTGAAGCGGATTGGCGTCGACGTGGTCGACTGTTCCTCAGGTGGCAATCTTGTGGCGGGCGCCACCAATGCCAACTTGAAACGCTCGCCCGGTTATCAGGCCGAGTTTGCACGGCGCATCAAGGCAGAGACCGGCATTCGGACGCAAGCGGTCGGTTTGATACGAACAGCAGGCCTGGCAAATGAACTACTTGAATCGGAGCATGCCGACCTGATCGCAATCGGCCGCCAAGCCTTGTTCAATCCGAGCTGGCCCCACCATGCGGCAGAGGAGCTGGGCATGAACAGTGCTTTCCAGCAATGGCCGAAACAGTATGCCTGGTGGCTGAAAAAATGGAAGTCAGGGCTGGCAGCCAGTGGAGAGGCTTTAAACACATGGTGACGCTGACGCTTGGCGCCGTAACGGTGAATCCTATTGCCGAGATCGAATATTGCCCGGTGCATGTGTCGTTTCTGTTCAACGACCTGACAACGGAAGACATGCAGCGCAACCTCGACTGGCTCGATGACGAAGTCGTCGATATCGTGAACGAGAAATTGGGTTTTTCGTTTCGTGCCTATCTGGTGAAGATTGCGGGCCTGAATGTGCTGGTTGACGCTTGCAACGGTAATCACAAGAACCGCCCAACTGCACGTTGGCAGCACGAGCTCGATAGCAGTGGTTTCCTTGATTCGCTCAAGGCAGCTGGTGTCGCTCCGGAAGATATCAATATTGTTGTATGTACCCATCTGCATTGCGATCATGTTGGTTGGCTGACGCAATTGTCCGAAGATCGCTGGGTGCCGACTTTTGCAAATGCAAGACACATTTTCTCTGGCAAGGAGTTCGATCATTACCACGAGCGGATGCGGACGCAAGGTTCGGCGGCCGCCAATCACGGGGCGTTTGAAGATAGTGTGCTGCCAGTGACCGAGTCCTGTAGGTTTGAACTGGTGCAGAACGATATGGTGATAGTCGACTCTCCGCAGGGCACCGTAAGACTGGTGCCATCTGCCGGACATTCAATCGATCACGTCAGCGTGTCGATACAATCGCAGGGGCAAGAGGCCATCGTCTGCGGTGACGTAGTTCACCACCCCATACAACTCGATATGCCGTTGATGCCGATGCGATCGGATTTTGATCCCGCCCTGGCCGCACAGAGCAGACAGGATCTATTGAATCATTGCGCTGATTCGGGCGCATGGCTACTGGCAGGGCACTTCTGCAAGTATCCCTTTGTTTCTATAAGAAGGCACAACGGCGTATTCAGAATAAAGAACGCAGCATCGGCCGGAGAAAAGAATGGTGTGGATTAAAGGACTTGTGGACGGTTGCTCTCGGCTTCTGATGGGTCTTACGATTATATGCCTTGTGCTCATGATGCTAAACATCGTTGTCGATGTACTGCTTCGTTCGTTGTTTAACATTCCTGTGCCGGCTACGGCGGAATTGACCGCTTATTACTACATGGTCGGCGCTGTATTTCTTCCTTTACCCCTGGTTGAAATAAAAGACGAAAGCATCAAGGTCGACCTCTTCTTCAATATGGCGCCCGAGAAACTCAAGGCACTTATCACCAAGTTTGCCTATGTCGCCCAAATTGTCTTTTTTTCACTCATGTTCTGGCAAACAGGGCACGACGCGATCGAAGCATTTGGAAAGGGCGAGTTTGTCGACAGTCAGATAAAAATATACGTATGGCCGGGACGCTACTTTCTTCCTATGGCGTTCGGCTTGGCTGCCTTGGTTTCTATCCTGAAACTGGTGGAGCATTCCTCACACTCACACCGCCGCGCCTCGCAAGGCCAGATCGGTCACTGACAAGGTAGATGTTCATGGAGTTTTCGTTTGATAGGTTGGATATCGGCCTTGCCGGTGTTGTGTTGGCGCTGTTGCTCCTCGCCTTGAGAGTTCAAGTAGGGGTCGCGCTCGGCATTGTTGCTTTCGTTGGAGTCTCGCTGGTCACATCCATCGCGGCTGCATGGGGGATACTGACAGCACTGCCGTATGACTTTGTCGCCCAGTGGAGCCTGAGTGCCATTCCCATGTTTCTACTGATGGGGTATCTGGCCGCGAACGCCGGCCTGACCCAAGGGGTCTTCAAGAGCGCCAATATCCTGATGGGTAGAGTACCTGGAGGGCTGGCCTCAGCTACGGTTGTGTCATCTGCACTGTTCGCATCGGCTTCCGGGTCCAGCGTGGCAACGGCTGCGGCCTTCTCAAAGATTGCCGTCCCTGAGATGCTCAAGGCGAAATACAACCCAGGCTTGGCTACCGGGTCGGTAGCGGCTGCAGGTACTCTCGGAGCGCTGATTCCGCCGAGTGTGCTGATGATCCTGTACGGAATCTTCACCGACACGTCGATTGGGGCGCTTTTCATCGCAGGTGTCATTCCAGGTATTCTGTCGGCGTTGATGTACATCCTGATGATCACGGTCCGGGCTACGATCACGCCTTCCCTCGCTCCGATCAGCACGGTAGCGTATACCCGTGAGGAAAAACGCGCAGCATTCAAGGATATCTGGCCGCTTCCAGTTCTGATTATCGCGGTGTTGGCAGGCATCTTCACCGGCGTATTCACACCCACCGAAGCTGGAGCGGTCGGTGCCAGCATGGCGGCGCTGATTGCCTGGTTCCGACGTTCCCTGACGTATCAGGCCGTGATGAGCGCTCTAACGGATACGGCGGTAGGGACCTGCACGATCTTCATCGTCGCCATCGGTGCGAGCATGTTTGCCGCATTTATGTCATTGAGCACACTACCGAACGTACTTGGCGACTTCCTGATGGGCTCGGTGGACGGACCGATTGCCGTCATTCTGATGATCTCCGTCTTTATCATTATTCTGGGTATGTTCATCGATGCCATCTCCATTCTGCTTCTGACCATTCCCATTGTTGCGCCTGTGCTGATCGGCTTGGACGTGAATTTGATCTGGTTCGGAATCATCATGATCAAGCTTCTGGAGATCGGGTTGATCACGCCCCCTGTCGGATTGAATGTCTATGTCATCAAGAGTTCTCTGGGAAATCTCGTGCAACTCATTGAGATCTTTAAGGGAGTGGGTTGGTTCATTTTCATGGACATTCTGGTGCTGCTGTTGTTGATTGCGTTTCCGGTGCTCTCGCTTTACCTGCCGGAGCTGATGCGATAGATGGTGTGATTTCGAGGGTATGTTTTATTTAAACGAGGAGAAAAAATGAGAAAGCTTTCACTTACCATGGTACTGCTAGTGATGTCAGGAGTGGTTTCGGCGGCAACCTATACCGCGTCCACACCGTACGGGGAAACCCACGGCATTACCAAGTTCAAGCTGTACAGCTATACCAAGCGCGTAGCGGAAAAATCTGCCGGCGACATCAAGTTTGACGTTCATTCGGGTGGCGTACTACTGCCCGCGAAAAGCGCATTGTCCGGCATCACAAACGGCGTTGCACAGTATGGGCACGTGACAGGCGCCTACGTGCCTGCGGATCTGCGCTACGACAATGTGTTGAATGATCTGGCTTTTGTTGCGAACGATCCTCTGGCCGCCGCCATTGCGGTGACCGAGGTCAAGCTGACCAACAAGCTACTGCAAAAGGAGTACAAGGATCACAAGGTGGTTTTCGGGTCTAGTTACTCGATGACCAACTACTACGTCATTTGCCGAAACGAAGTGAGCACGCCCGATGCGCTGAAGTCCAAGCGTGTGCGTACCGGCAGTACCGCACAGATCCAATGGACGCAATCCATGGGGGGCGTGCCTGTAAGTGTGCCTGCCACCGAGATCTATACAGGGCTGCAGCGCGGCAATCTTGATTGTGCATTGGGTGACGCGAGCTTTCTAACCACCAGCTTCAAGCTGCAGGAAGTCGCTAAGCATGTGACGCTTGTTTCGGTCGGTACACACACCTCGGGCGGCGAGTTCTTTGAGCAGAAGTTCTGGAAGGGCCGAAGCGTTGAAGAGCGCAAGCTGTTGATGTCTGAGCTTGCGTACGCGATCGCTGAATTGCAGGTGGAATGGGACAAGGAAGCTAAAGACGCGCTGGAAGAAGCGAAGACGAATGGCGTCGCGCTGCATCAACCAAGCGCCGACCTTCAAGATGCCGTCACCAAATTTCAAGGTGAGTTCGTGAAGGGACTAGCGAAAGCGTCGATGGAAAATCGCAAGGTAGAGGACCCATCAGGAATGATTGATCAGTACCTGGAAACCGAGCAGAAATGGAAGGAATTGCTCAAGAGCGTCGATCGTACCGACAAGGCGGCTTTAGCTAAGCTGATCAAGGAAAAACTATACGACGGTTTGGATTACCAAACGTACGGACTTTAAAGGTCGATTGAAGCGGGCCAGATCCAGCTTAAAGCCCGCTTCAACCACGGTGACATTCCTGAAAACCAGCTCGATGATGTTCGGACTTGAGCGTGCTCCGGCCCGAACATCATTTCATGTCGTAAGTCTCAGGCGCGCGGATTGAACGGGTCCTTGATGGGGGCGCCGTAGTTCACCCACACGCTCTTGACCTCCGTGTACTCTTTCATGGCCTCAACACCGTTCTCTCGACCAATACCGCTTTCCTTGTAGCCACCAAAGGGCGAGGCGAAATTGGTGCGGCGATAAGTATTGATCCACACCGTGCCGCTGCGTAGTCGGGCGGCGCTTGCGTGGGCTCGCTTGATATCTCGTGTCCAAATGCCGGCAGCCAGCCCGAACGGTGAATCGTTCGCAATGCTGATAGCCTCTTCATCCGTCTCGTACTTAATCAGGCACAAAACGGGGCCGAACACTTCTTCCTGGGCGATACGCATGCTATTGCGCACGTCGCCGAAAATAGTGGGTTCCACGAACAGTGCCTCGGGTCCAGCAAAGGCGGGCTTCTTACCGCCGGTCAGCAAGGTTGCGCCTTCTTCCTGAGCGATGCAGATGTAGTTCATGACCTTGTCAAACTGTTTCTGGCATGCGACTGGCCCCATTTCCGTAGCCATGTCGCGCGGGTCACCAAGCATGACTTTGCTGGTCTTGTCGACCAGGATTTCCACAATCTTGTCATAGATACTGGCGTGAATTAGGGCACGTGATCCAGCCAGGCAGGTCTGGCCGGCTGCGGCAAAGATGCCGGCCATGATGCCGTTGACGGCCTCTTCCGGATCTGCATCTGCGAAGACGATGTTGGCGGACTTGCCGCCTAGCTCCAGCGTGGTGCGGATCAGGCGACTGCCGGCCTTCTCAGCGATGCTCTTGCCCACACCGGTGGAGCCGGTGAAGGCGATCTTGTTGACGCCGGGATGCATGACCAGCGCCTCGCCGACATCGCCGTGCCCCGTGACAACGTTGAATACGCCGGCCGGGAAGCCTGCTTTCTCGATCAGTTCGGCTAGTAGCAACGTGGAGATGGGTGTAACTTCAGAAGGCTTCACGACCACGGTGTTGCCTGCTGCCAACGCAGGGGCCAGCTTCCACATTAGCAGTGACAACGGGCTATTCCACGGGGTAATCATGGCCACGACACCCAAGGGCTCACGCACGGTGTAGTTGAGCATGCTGGGTACGCTCAGCGGAATGGTCTCGCCCTGCAGGGTCTCGGCAAGCCCGGCGTAGTAATAACAGTATTTGGCGAGTGCCACGGTCTGCCCGTGGATTTCCCGGACCAGCTTGCCATTTTCCTGGACCTGTACGTCAGCCAGACGGTCCACGTTTTGTTCGATGATCTGGCCAAGCGTGCGCAACAGCTCGGCGCGGCGAGCCGGAAGTGCAGAAGTCCACTCAGAGCCCTCGAAGGCAGCCCTTGCCGCTTCGACGGCACTGTCGACCTGTGCCGCGCTGGCGTAGGGGCAGTTGGCCCAGATACTGCCGTCATAAGGGCTCTTGCATTCGAAATGCTTGCCCCCTTCTGGAGACAGCCATTGGCCGCCGATGTACAGCCGGTATTCGTTGTTCATTGAGTCGCCATCCATTACCAATTCTTGAATTAAAACAAAACAACCGCTTTTCTACATTTCTGCTTGTCGAACAAGCGATAAGCCTCGTCCACCTGGCTCAGCTCCCAGCGATGCGAGAACACCTTGGCGACGTCCACCTTGTTGTGGGCCACATACTCCGCACACGCAGCCAAGCCGGCACGCGAGAACGTCCACAGGCCCTTGAGGTTAAGTTGTTTCCTGACCAGGTAGTCGGTAATGCTGACATTCAGATGACCACCCATACCCACAAACACCACAGTGCCCCATTTCGAGGCACAGCGAACTGAATCCACCGCGCCGATGTCTGAGCCCGAGGTCTCGACCACATAGCCCGCACCCTTGCCAGAGGTCAATTCGTAGACCGCCTTCTGAGCGTCAACCTGGCTGGTGTCGATCACATGCGTGGCGCCAAACTCCAGCGCATCATGCAGTCGTTCGGCATTGACGTCCAGTGCAATCACGGTGCCGCCCATGGAGGCGGCGAACTGGGTAACTGCCAGCCCAACGGGCCCCTGCCCAACCACTAGTACTGTCGAACCGCCGCCGTACTCCATCCGTCTCAGGGCGTTCCAAGCAGTACCGGTCCCGCAGGATATCGTGGCGCCGGCTTCGAAGCTAAGCTCGTCGGGCAATCGGATTAATGTATCTGCTGGCACCTTCAGGTATTTTGCGTGCCCACCATTGGCCGTGAGACCATAGCTAGCCTCTCGGTCGGAGCACATTTGGGTCCATCCGGTTATACAGTCATTGCAGCAGCCGCAACCTTTATAATGATGAACCATCACACGGGTGCCGATACTGGCGACCGTGCTGCGCACTGCGCTGCCAGCCTCCACCACGACGCCACAAGGTTCATGGCCAGCTATGATAGGCTCCGGTGGCAACTTGCCTGTGAATGTGCCTCGATAGTTCTTCAGGTCGCTTCCACATATTCCGGAAGCCTTCATTTCAATGATGACGTCGTTCTCCGTGGGAGTCGGATCGTCGAAGTTCATCAGTTCCACTGTCCTGTTTCCAGGAAATACTGCTCCAAACATATGCGTTATCCCTTTAGTGGCACGAAGATATACTATCTCCGCCGGGCGAGGGCAAAATTCTTAATTGGCTGAAGGTATACTAAATTTGTATAGGTATTAACCCATATGATCAAGTTGAAGCAACTAGAGTTCTTTCGGGCTGTGATGCTTTATGGATCCATCAACAGGGCCGCTCATTATCTGTGTGTTAGCCAGCCTGTCGTTAGCCGAACCATTGCATTGTTGGAACGCAGCATCGAGTTAGAACTGTTTGAACGAAAATCCTCGCATCTGGTGCCAACCCGAAATGCCTACATCCTTCATCGCTATTGCGACGAAATATTCGCTAAGACAAACCAGCTAAGTTACGTAATCAAGTCATTGAAGAGCGAGCAGGAACGCAGATTGAAGTTTTGCGCCTCTCCTGCGCTAAGCAACTTCTTCGTGCCCCGATTGCTGGCGCAGTTCGACGAGAGCGTACGCATCCATTTCGAGACCGCGATGCTGAAGGATGTTGCGGTGAACGTAGAATCAGGCCTATACGAGTTTGGCCTAACCATCTGGCCGATATTGTCCGAGAACCTGGAATGCCGACCACTAGCGGAAAGCAGTTTTGTGTTCCTGTGCCACAAGTCCAACCCATTGCACGAACTACCAGCCGTGGGCTTTGAGCATCTGACGAACCAAGAGTTCATCTTTACCAACCGTTCCATGCCTATTGGCGAGTACATAGAGCGAAAATTCGAGGAAATGAAGGTGCACTGTGAGAAATATATAGAAGTGGATCGCTCGGAAGTTGTTTGTTCGCTCATCAACGCGGGAAGAGGTGTCTCTATCATTAACCAGCATGGGTTCGAAGCTGAACTATGGACCAACGTGAGGGAGGTGGAGCTGAAGCAACCCATATACACCCACATCTACTTGGTGCGTCTCAGGTCGAGTAAGCTCAGCAAAGAGGCGGATGCCTTCATCGACTTCCTGACAAGTGAAAGCGCTCGTTTTGTTGGGGCGTGAGCGTTAGATAGCGATCATGCTCAACTATCCAGCGGCGCAATATGTTGGCATTCATTCCTTGCTCCAGAGCCAAAGATGCCGCAGAGACATTGCCTCGTAGGCATTCGGCCACCATCTCGGCTTTAAATTGAAGTAGTGTGATTACCAAGGGGAACTGGCGGACTAATTGCCTAATTGCCAAGGGACTTTGTCGTAGCAGCGTACTGGCAACTCGGTCATCAAGCAATGGGCGAGGCATTGTTATGCGGCGGCCAGCGATGCTTTTGCTCTTTGCACCCTCAAGGCGCTGGTGTTCATTTTTTCCCTTAGCCATGCTGCCACCCTTAAAGCGTGCCAAACCTTATGTCTACAGCAGTGTGCAGATCAACGCACTTTTGTCAGCGGCTCTGGACTTGCCACCCGCAAATGGTCTGCGACGATGGACCTACCATTATCTGTTCGGTTTGATCGCAGTAACCGGTATTCGTCTGTCAGAAGTAATCGGTCTGCAGCGCAGTGATGTCGATCTAGACGTGGGCGTGCTGACAGTCAGACAGAGCAAATTCGGCAAGTCGCGTCTTGTCCCCTTGCATCCGACAACTTGTGTAGCTCTACGCAGTTACGTAGCGCGGCGGGACGCCCATCTCAGATCCCACGGCGGCGGTGGCACGCACTTCTTTGTGGCTGAGATGGGAGGTCGCTTGCCCCACCAGTATGTCCATCGTGTCTTCTGGCGCCTGTCTCGGGAGATCGGGTTACGCCGAGCGGATGAACATACGGGCCCCCGGATTCACGACTTTCGCCACAGCTTCGCCATTCAAACACTCCTCGGTTGGTATCAAGATGGGCTTGAGGTGGAGCAGCGGTTCCCGCTACTTTCTACCTACCTTGGTCATACCTGTGTACGCGACACTTATTGGTACCTCTCGGCCTACCCCCAGTTGATGGAAGAGGCCGCGTGGCGTCTTGAGCGGCATTGGGAGGCTACATCATGAGCTCGAATCACAACATCGCCCCTCTTGTTGAGCGCTACTTCACCGTTCGACTCATGAGCCAGCGTAATGTCAGCACTAACACAATCGCATCCTATAGGGATACGTTCCGACTGTTGTTCAGGTTTGCACAGGTGTGACTGCGTAAACCACCCTCAGCATTGTCATTCGATGATCTCGATGCGCCGTTGATCAGTGCATTTCTCGCTGACCTCGAGGCGACAAGGGGGATCAGCGTCAGGACGCGCAACTTGCGCCTAACGGCCATTCGCTCCTTCTTCCAGTTTGTGTCTTTCGAGGAACCGGTTTGTAGCCACCTGATCCAGCGAGTTCTCGCAATACCGAGCAAGCGCTATGATCGGCGAGAGGTAAATTTCCTGACGCGACCTGAAATCGCCACGATTCTTGCCGCTCCTGACCGCAAAAAGTGGCTTGGACGCCGCGACTACCCGTAATCGTTGCGCCAGCATCCACGCATGCAGTTTATCTGCAATCGGTTTGGCCTTTTCCTGGCGTATGCGCCACCGTTCAGTGGCATCCATCGCTTTGGTTTCACGCTCGATCTCGTAGAGCTCGCCGATATAATCCAAAGCCTGCTTGGCAAGTTGGCTTTGATTGGCCACATGCAGATCGAAGAATTTTCGTCTTGCGTGAGCCAGACAACCAATCTCTGTGATGCCCTGGCTAAACCCGTGTTTGTAGCCCGCATAATCGCCCACCACCAGATTGCCGCGCCATTCGCCCAGAAACGCACGGGCGTGTTCTCCAACACGACTGGGCGCGAAGTCGTAGACAACGGCCTTCGTATCCTCAAACACGCCGGGGGCATACGCCCACAGGTAGGCACGATGTGTTTGCTTTCCCGTGTCGGGGCGCAGCATCGTGACAGGCGTTTCATCCGCATGCAGCACATCGTGTTTAAGGATCGCCTCGCGCAGGGCATCGACTGGCGGCTGCAGATGCACGCCACATACACCGACCCAGTCAGCCAGCGTGGAAGTCGATAGCTTTATATGCCATGACTCAACTTCTGACGAGGCTGTTAGCAATGTCGTACTTGGCGGCGAGAATTTTGTATCCTCCTTTGCCAGAAAGGTAGTCACGTACCACCTTCCGTTTGAACTTAACGTCGAATTTCCTCATGAATCCTCCAAGGTTGTGTCCAACTCTTGGGGGTCAGTTCAAACGCGGTGTGATTCGCTCCAGAAAGGATGTCCCATCAAAAGGGCCAGCTGCGCCGAAGTTTTCGCTCGCTTTCAGAGTCTCTTGCAACGCATGAACCTAACTTCTGCAGGACTCAAGCACGCGCAAGCCGGCCGGGACGCCTCGCTGGCTGAGCCATAGCGCCCAGATGCCACCTGAGCACCGGCGAAGTCTATAAAGTGATGTTCCATTCAACTAGTTGACATCATCAACTATACCGTTGATAATATCAACTATATAAGGGTTTGTAGGATAGATAAAGTGGATCACTCTGAAAAGAAAGTTGCTGTGGATTTAGGCTCAACCGTAGAGATGACCCAACTGTTGGCGTATCGCCTGCACAAGGTTGCCAACCAGATTTCCCGAAGTGCGGCCATGCGTTACCGGCGTGAATTTGACCTGTCTCTTTGGGAGTGGCGAACCATTGCTTTGCTGGGCGGTCGGGGTGCCATGTCTTTGAACGAGTTAGCCAAAATAGCAGGGCTGGACAAGGGCCAGGTAAGTCGCGTTGCATCGGGCTTGACGTCGCGTGGCATGGTGCTTCGAGAGGTGAATGAAATAGACACACGCAAGATTAGCCTGTCATTAACCCCCACCGGACAGAAAATTTATAAGAGGCTAAATCGGGTTTCGAATCAGCGCAATACAGAGTTCACAGAGTGTCTGTCTTTGTCGGAAAGAAATTCTTTGAACGGACTTCTGGAAAAGCTCGAGCGCAAAGCAAGGGAACTTATTGCAAAAGAGAGGGAAGCCGGTAATTAGGCGCTTTCCAGTTTTACTTTTAAAAACCATATGGAGATATGAATGATGACGCACAAATGGATATTGTCGTTTTTTGTTGCTGCAGTACTCGGAACCTCGGCTCATGCACAAGAGTTTCCTGCGCAGCCTATACACATTACAGTGCCCTATACGGCAGGAGGAGTTACGGATATCGTGGCTCGCAGCCTTGCCAGGATAGTGGAGTCCAGCTTGGGGAAAGCAGTGGTTATTGAAAACAAGCCAGGTGCGAACGGCACAATGGGCGCCATCAGGATGACGACTGCACGGCCCGATGGGTATAGCCTGAGTATTGTGCCGGTCGGGATTTTTCGGCAGCCTGTTATCCAGAAGATGTCGTTCGATCCGATCAAGGATCTTACCTATATTTCTTCGCTCGTGGATTACACCTATGTGATTGCTACGCGCAGCGATGCGAAATGGAAAACGGTCAAGGACTTCGTCGGCCACGCAAGAGTGAATCCTGGCATGACGTACGGTACGCCAGGAATATACAGTACCCCTCACTTGTCAATGGAAGAGTTTTCGGAAAAGGGTGGCTTCAAATTCACGCATGTGCCATACAAAGGGGCGGCAGAAGTTATTCCCGCAGTCTTGGGAAGCCAGGTGGATGTCGTGGCAGGTACTGGCTCCAGCGCATTGGTGTCCTTTATCGAAAAGGGTGACATTCGTGTGTTAGCCGCCATATCTGATGAACGCCTTGCAGACTTTCCCGATGTGCCAACGCTAAAAGAGAGCGGCTTTGATGTCGTTGCGAAGGCGCCGTTCGGCCTCGTGGGGCCAGCCGGTATGGACCCAAAAATCGTTGCCAAGCTGGATGCGGCCTTCAGCGCGGCCTTGAGTGACCCCGAATTCATCAAGATGGCAGAGCTCAACGGTGTTGTGGTGAAGCACATGGGGCCTGAAGAGTATTCCGCCTATGCCAAAGAGACGGCAACGCTGGAACGCCACAGGATGGAGGCTCTTATAGAAAAAGCCGCATCCAGCAATAAATAGCATCGAATGCAGGGAGAAAAAAATGGAGTCAGAGTTGCTGATTGAGAAGGCGAGTGGCGTACTCACGCTAACGCTTAATCGACGAATGCGTAAGAATGCGCTTTCGCCCGCACTTTACGATAGTTTGCTGGCATCGCTGGATGACGCTGAACGGGACCCTGCCATTGGTGTCGTTGTGCTGACGGGGGCCGGGGACACATTTTGTGCAGGAGGAGACGTAAAACGTATGGCAGGGACGGTAGAGAAGTTGTCCTTTGAAGATCGTGTCGCCCGGTTGCGCAGTCGTGCGCGAATCAGCGAGATGCTGCATGGCATGCATAAACCCACTATAGCGATGATGCGCGGCCAGGCTGTGGGTGCTGGCTTGTCGTTTGCGCTGGCTTGCGACTTTCGCATCGCCGACACGAGCGTGCAACTGTCGACGGGTTTCATGAACGTGGGTTTATCTGGTGATTTCGGCGGCCATTACTTCTTGCCTCGTCTTGTTGGTATGGCTAGGGCGCGTGAGCTTTATCTTACCTCGACCATTGTGCTGGCCGATGAAGCATTGCGTATCGGCTTGGTTAACCGAGTACTTGATCCTGATCAGCTCGAAGCGTGCGTGCACGAGATGGCGGCAAGCATGGCCGCTGGTCCCCGAATTGCCATAGGTTATTTGAAAGAAAACCTGAATCAGGCAATGGATTTGTCACTTGCTAGGATGCTGGATGAGGAATCGTTTCGGCATGTTCGTTGTGTTGGCACTAAAGATCATAAGGAAGCAGTTGCGGCATTTGTCGAGAAGCGTCTGCCCGTATTTAATTCATGGGAGGAATGACTGGTGAAAGTCTGTCAAGATCGAGTAGTGATTGTCACGGGCGCAGGCCGTGGAATAGGGCGCGAATATGCGCTGATGCTCGCAGAGCACGGCGCCAAGGTGGTGGTCAACGATATAGGCGCCACGCGTGAAGGGCATGGCGCCGACACAAGCGCTGCGCAGAGCGTTGTTGACGAGATTTGCGCGGCCGGCGGCGACGCTATTGCCGATTACCATGACGTAAGCGACTGGCAAGGCGCTTCACGGTTGATTGACGCGGCAGTTTCCCATTACGGGCGGCTGGATGTTCTGGTGAATAACGCGGGAATCCTGCGCGATCGCATGATCGTGAACATGGAAGAGTCAGAATGGGACGCCGTTATCAAGGTCCACTTGAAGGGCAGCTTTGCACCGGCGCATCACGCGGCTGTGTACTGGCGGGCGCTAAGCAAGAAAACAGGCGAGCCGGTTAACGCGCGAATTATCAATACCACATCGTCATCTGGCGTGTTTGGCAATATCGGCCAATCTAACTATGGCGCGGCCAAAGCCGGCATTGCCGGCTTCACCATTATTGCCGCGCGCGAGCTTGCGCGTTACGGCGTTACGGTCAATGCGATTTCGCCGCATGCCCAAACTCGTATGACCGATAACCTGCGTGAGAGAACGCCAGAAGAAATCGCCAAGCGCGATCCGCGATGGATTGCTCCCACTGTCGTCTGGCTGGCCGGCGAAGCAAGCACGGACGTAACGGGCCGGGTGTTTGAGGCGGGTGGAGGCATTTTGGCGGTCATGGAAGGCTGGCATCGTGGGCCCTGCGCCGACCCGATGGACGATCCGCGTCAGATTGGGGCGGTTTTGACGGATTTGGCGGCGCGCGCCCGGCGCAATGCCGACATGCGTGGCAACGACCTGGACTGATCATGATTGATAAACGAGTACAAGGTCTGGCCAGCGCCATAGAGGGAATCCAGGATGGGGCGGTCGTATTGGTCGGCGGGTTTGGCACCTCGGGTCGCCCTGCGGAATTGCTGCGTGCCGTGTTGGAGTTGGGTGTAAAGGATCTGACCATTGTGGCCAACAATGCCACCACAGGCAAAGATGTTGTCTCAGAAATGCTCAAGGCAAATCTGATTCGTAAATTCATTTGTTCTTTTCCTCGCGGGTTGTATGGCGACAGTATTTTTGATGAGCTTTATCACGCCGGGAAGTTGGAGCTGGAACTCGTGCCGCAGGGCACGTTGGCGGAGCGCATACGAGCGGGCGCTGCCGGCATCGGCGGCTTTTATACTCGCACGTCCGCGGGAACCGAGCTGGCCATAGGCAAGGAAACCCGCGAGCTTGATGGCCAATTATATGTGCTGGAGCAGCCGCTGGTTGGGGACGTGGCGCTGATTCGGGCCGCCAAGGGCGATCGCCTGGGTAACCTAATCTATCACCGTGGCGCCCGTATCAATAACCCTGTCATGGCAGGGGCTGCCAAGCTTACCATTGCGCAGGTTGCTGCAACGGTTGAGGTGGGCGAAATCGATCCCGAGCATATCATCACCCCAGGAATATTTGTTAATAGAGTCGTGGAGGTTGCATGCAACAGGGACTGACGCGTGAGCAGATTGCACGTATTGCGGCGATGGATATTCCAGAGGGCAGTTACGTAAATCTTGGCATAGGCCTGCCAACGAAGATCGCCGATTTCATGCCCGAAGAAAGGGAAGTGCTGCTGCATAGCGAACAAGGCTTGCTCGGGCTGGGACCCCAGCCTGAGCCCGGCGAAGAAGACCCCGACGTGGTCAACGCCGGCAAGCAGTTCGTCACCCTCAGGCCTGGCGCATCGGTATTTAGCCATAGCGATTCATTCTTGATGATACGGGGCGGCCATATCGATATTGCCTGCATGGGTGCATTCCAGGTAGCGGAAAACGGTGATCTGGCCAACTGGTCGGTGCCCAATTCGGACCAGGTGCCTGGCGTGGGTGGTGCGATGGACCTGGCATCAGGCGCCAAAGAGATTTGGGCGCTGATGGAGCATTGCCAGAGAGACGGTTCGGCACGCATCTTGACTCGCTGCACTTATCCGATCACTGGTTTGGCCTGCGTGAGCCGGATCTACACCAACTATGCGCAATTGAGGGTTACGCCTCAAGGGCTGGTTGTGGACAGGATAGTGCCAAACCTGGATTTAAGAGCGCTCCAGGACATGACTGAAGCCAGGCTTACGCTTGCACCGGACTGTTCCCCATATCAAATATCCTGAGGAAAACCATTATGGAAACGAAGATTACCCGTATGTTGGGCATTGAGCACCCGATTGTGCAGGGCGGAATGCAGTGGGTCAGTTATGCCGAGTTGGCCGCTGCAGTGTCGAATGCAGGCGGGCTGGGGATTATTACCGCGCTTACACAGCCTTCGCCGAAAGCCCTGGTCAACGAGATCGCCCGTGTGCGCTCAATGACAGACAAACCTTTTGGTGTGAACCTAACCATTTTACCGACCCTCAAGCCTATTCCCTATGATGACTATCGACAGGCGATCATCGACTCTGGTGTCAAAATTGTGGAGACTGCCGGTAGCAATCCTGGCGGGCATATTGCCAAGCTCAAAGAGGCTGGCATCACCATACTACACAAATGCACTACTGTGCCGCATGCGCTGACAGCCCAGGAACTGGGCGCTGACATTATCAGTATCGATGGTTTCGAATGCGCGGGGCATGTTGGCGAAGAGGACATACCCAACTTTATTCTGATTCCTACCGCTATTAGTCGGTTGAGAATCCCGGTGATCGCTTCTGGCGGCATGGTCGATGAGCGTTCGCTTGTTGGCGCATTAGCGCTTGGTGCTGAAGGTATCAATATGGGCACTCGTTTTATGTGCACAAAAGAAGCGCCAATTCACGATAGGGTGAAGGAGGCGATTGTCGCCCAGTCCGAACGCGATACTTGCGTGATTCTACGCAGTCTTCGCAATAGTAGCCGGGTAGCACGGAATCAGGTCGCTGAAGCCGTCCTTGAACTAGAGAGAAAAGGCCTTGGCATTCAGGATATTGGGCCTGTGGTCTCTGGAGCGAAAGGACGACGCGTTTATGAAGAAGGCGACATTAATGCCGGCATCTGGACGGTGGGGCTGGCGCAGGCGCTGATTAACGATATTCCAAGTTGCCAGGCGCTTATTTCACGCATTGTGCAGGGAGCGGAAGATATCATCACCAAACGCCTGGACGCAATTTGCTCGTCGTCGACCCTTGTGGAGAGCACGCTATGACAGAAGTCGAATTTCCTGTTGATATCTTGCCATACGAAGGCAAAGCGCTCGGCACGAGCGAGTGGACCACGATCAATCAGGGGATGATCGATGATTTTGCCCGGGTTTCGGGTGATCGCAATTGGATTCACGTTGATCTGGAACGGGCGCGACGTGAATTGCCGCAGGGTAAAACTATTGCCCATGGACAATTGACGTTGTCTCTGATTACTGCGCTTGGCGCACAGACGCTCAAGATACGTCGGCGCGGCAAAGGAATCAATTACGGGCTGAACAAGGTGCGTTTTGTATCACCCGTTCTATGCGACTCTCGTATTCGCTTGCACCGCAGCCTGGAGAAGGCGGAGCCGATGCACGGCGCCTGGCGCCTTACTTTCTCGAATGTTATGGAAATAGAAGGGGAAGCGAAGCCCGCCATGGTCGCTGAGAGCATCTCCATGGTCTATGAAGAAGAGGCTGATGCATGAGTGAGCAAACCTTGTCTGTCCTAGCGGTGTATCAGTCCTATCTTGGCAAAGGGCAACTTGCCTATCAGTACAGCATTCAGGCTGACCGGCCCGTGTTCTATCCGCGCGAAATCTGCCCCTACACAGGCACAGGGCCGCTGGAATGGCGTGTCTCGAAGGGGATGGGTACGGTGTATAGCGTTACGACGATAAACGCAAAGAACACTGAGCCCTACAACGTCTCGCTCATTGATTGCGATGAGGGGTTTCGCTTGATGAGCCGTGTTGAAGGGGTTGTGCCTGATCAGGTAAAGATCGGGGCGCGAGTGCAGTTTCTGCGAGCGATAGATGATGAGGGCGAGTTTTACCCAGTTTTTAAGCTTGCGGAGACATTATGAGTCCTAAAGTGAAAAGGGGCGCGGCGGCCATTGTAGGTATAGCGGAGTCCGACTTGGGAGTGGTTGCGGCCGGTACGACGCCCATAGACCTGATGGCGCAGGCGGTAACGCGCGCGCTGGACGATTGCGGCCTGTCGCTGCTTGATGTCGATGGGATTTTTGCAGCGACCACGCAAAGCCGCATGGCGGGCCTCGCATTAGCCGAATATTTGATGTGTCCCGATGCTTATATAGAATCGACTTCGGTGGGTGGTTCATCGTTTCTGCTGCATCTGGCTCGGGCGCAGGCAGCAATTGACGCGGGAGTTTGCGAAGTTGCCGTGATTGCGTATGGCAGCACCCAGCGCTCAGTCGGCCGAAAATCGGCCAGTAGACCAGAATGGAATCCGTTCGAGTCGCCCCTAAGGCCAGTGCTGCCAGTAAGCGCCTATGCGTTGGCGGCCGCACGCCATATGTACGAGTTCGGCACGACACGCGAGCAATTGGCCGAGGTTGCTGTGGCTGCTCGTGAATGGGCGCTGCTTAATCCTGCGGCGTGGGAAAAAACGCCACTGACGGTTGAAGACGTGCTTTCCTCCCGCATGGTCAGTTATCCGCTAACGGTACGCGATTGCTGCCTTGTGACGGATGGCGGAGGCGCCATTGTCCTGGTATCGGCGCAGCGAGCCCAATCACTGAGAAAACCGCCCGTATTCATTCTTGGGGCGGCCCACCATACTACGCACCTGACGATTTCGAATATGCCCAATCTGGTCGAGACAGGGGCGAAACAATCCGGCGCGGCGGCCTTACACGCGGCGGGACTTGGTCCCAAGGACATGGATGTCGTCATGCTGTACGACGCGTTTACCATTAATGTCATTCTCTTTCTAGAGGACTTGGGGTTTTGCAAGAAGGGCGAGGGCGGAGTCTTCGTCAGCGACGGGCGTATTGCGCCGGGAGGCGTCTTGCCGGTAAATACCAATGGTGGCGGGCTTTCATATTGCCACCCGGGCATGTACGGTTTGATGCTGCTGATCGAGGCAATTCGCCAACTTCGAGGCGAGTGTGGTGAAAGGCAGGTGGTTCGGCCGCGGGTTGCACTTGCGCACGGTAACGGCGGGGTGCTGTCTTCGCAGAGTACGGTTATATTGGGCCTCGAAGAGACTCTTTAAAGGCGCTCCGTGTTGCCCCGAGCAGTATGGCTTCACTGCACGTCAGGTCAAGGCGGGCTGCCTCAGGCAGCCCGATTGACGTTGTGCTCCCGGCATGGGCGCACTCCTGGAAGTGCATGTCCTCCCGTAAGTGACCTGCCCCCAAGATTTAGGCACAAGTCGTTGTAGAGTTTGTGGCTAAGTTGATGTGACGAGCAGCAAACTCGCA
>RAPG01000021.1 GCA_005239165.1 Allopusillimonas ginsengisoli | reverse complement strand
GCTGATTGAATCGTGGCGTCAAGATTACAATCAGACTCGACCCCATAGTTCTCTGAATAATTTAACCCCGTGCGAGTTTGCTGCTCGTCACATCAACTTAGCCACAAACTCTACAACGACTTGTGCCTAAATCTTGGGGGCAGGTCAGCGGCGCGCGAGCTCTCTACTTACCTGAGTATTTTCCAGATCCTTTTTTTCCGGAGCGCATGCGGACTCGTAGTCATAGGCGCCCTCCTCTGGCGCTCCGGCTGGCGCCAAGTAATCACGCCAGACCCAGTTTCCCATTTGATACGGAACGTAGGCCATTTCGGTGCGCAGTACGCCTGGATATATGGAATTATTTTTATACCCATGGCAGAGGTCTTTGCCATCGAATTCACCGCGCCCGTTTGGACAATTTTCCTGGCCGCCTTCATCCTGAAAGAAAAGTTTACTTGGCCGCGAGGCATATCGGTGCTTACAGGGCTGATCGGCGTCTATTTGATAGTGCAACCCGGTAGCGCCATTGTGCACCCGGCATCGCTGGCAGTGCTATTTGGCGCCATGGCCTTTGCATTGGCGTACACGATGACCAAGAAACTCTCACGGACAGACACCGCGCTATGCATACTCTTCTACATGTCTCTCATACAGCTGCCCTTGGGAGCTGTCACTGCAGCTTTTGACTGGAGGCAGATATACCCCGCATGCTGGCCGCTGATCCTGGTGGTTGGCATTGTGGGGCTTACCGCCCATTACTGCCTGGCCAAAGCCATGCAAGTTGCCGAAGCGACTATCGTGGTGCCCATGGATTTCCTGCGCCTTCCTCTGATCGCCGTGATAGGCACGGTGTTCTATGCCGAGACGGTCAAGCCCAGCCTATTTATCGGTGCCGCCCTTATCCTGGGCGGCAACCTGTTCAGCATCGTCATGGAAAGACGCCGGATAAAAGCCGCCGACACTTAAAAGTTGCCATCAGTGCAAATCGGCAAAACAATCCTTGAGAAACTCAATGCCAGTCTGCAACTTCAACGAGGTCGAACTGCGGTGCAACAAGACAGCGTAGATCGCCCGATTATGAGGGACATACTCTTTCAGGACTTCCACGAGGCGTCCTTCGTCGATGTCGGCTTGCAACATCCAACTGGGGGCCATCATTATGCCTACCCCGTCCAGACAAGCAGCGCGAACTGCCTGGCCATTATTGGCCGCCAGGTTGCCTTTGACATGAACTTGAGTGATTTGCGAGTCGACTGTTACAGGCCAGCGTGTATTCATGGTTGATCCGCTGGTAATCAAACAGTTATGGTCCATCAGGTCAGAAGGCATTTGTGGCGTATCCCTTTTACTCAGGTACTCTGGCGACGCGCAGATCACTCTACGGTAAGGTGCCAATCTGACCGCGACCAGACCAGGATCAACCGAGTCTGCAACCCGAACCGCCAGGTCCATGCGGGCTTCATAAAGATTAACAGTCTCCATGGAGAAATTTATCTCCACTGACAGTAGCGGATTCTGCTTGAGCAGTCGGGAAATTTGTGGCGCGATGAACTCGCGGCCCAGCATGGTGGGTACCGTCATGCGCAGACTGCCGCTAGGACTGTCCTGAAGGTCGGCCAGACCCTCTTCCGCACGATCCAGTTCTATCAGCGCGCGTGTGCAATGCTCGTACAGCCGCTCGCCCGCCTCCGTCACCATAAGGCGACGAGTATCGCGATTAAGCAGCCGTTGACCAACCTCGGCTTCAAGCGCGGCGATACGTTTGCTGACCATCGCCGGCGTCACATTGATACGTCGGGCCACTTCGGAAAAGTTGCCAACTTCTACCACGCGCACGAAGATTCGAAGCGAGGTCAGATCTTTTAATAAGGGTTTTCGGATCCCGTGGAATTCCATGGACCTCTCGGAATCAGCTTTCACTTTCTTGCCTCCAGTCGCCTGAACTTCAAGGACGACCATATACCACTATCACAGTTGGTAGTATATGGCAGTAAGGACCTCTTGCTGCCTAGCAAGAGCCTCCAGGCCTTTTCGGCTTAGTCGGAGATCTTGGTGAGGATGGTGAGGCACTCATCAACGGCAGAAATCACAGGTATGGCGTTGATCTCCAAAAAAGGGGGAACCCCTATTTAGTAGATTTTCTAGCCGTGGGGGAATACGTAGTTGCTGAAGCGCCCCGGCTTTGAACTGACCCCCAAGAGTTGGATGGTTAGTCTTCAGGAATAAGTTGCTTGTAAGCGATATTCCACAGGGCTCTTGCCATTGAGTTTTAACTTGATGCGGTGCTTGTTGTAGTACTCAATGTAGCACCTGACAGCCGCGTCCAGCGCCTCAAGGTTTTTGAACTCGGTACAGTGAAACAATTCGACTTTCAGTGTAGCGAAGAAACTCTCCATTGCAGCATTATCGAAACAATTTCCTTTTCGGGACATACTTTGCCGGATGCCATAGCTGGCTAGCGCAGTTCGATAAGGCATCATTCGGTAATGCCAGCCTTGATCAGAATGAAGCAACAGACCGTCGACCGTTTTGCGCTTTCTAGCGGCCTTTTTCAGCATATTGATAACCATCGCGAAATCCGGCCGATGGCTCGTTTCGTAAGCGACGATTTCCCCATTGTACAAATCCATAATCGGCGACAGATACAATTTTCTGCCCCTGACACTAAATTCAGTCACGTCGGTCACCCATTTCTGATTTGGCATCGATGCAGAGAATTCGCGATTTAGCGCGTTTGGGACAGCCTCACCGAGCTCTCCTCGATAGGACCTAAACTTCTTTAAGCGGCTCTGCGACTTAATCCCCATGTTTTTCATGAGTCGTTGCACGGTCTTGTGGTTGACCAGTTGCCCGTCACGACGGATGGTTGCGGTAATCCGACGATAGCCATACAAGCCGCGATGCTGGTCATAAATCTTTCTGATTCGTGATTTCAGACTTTGGTTACGGTCCGGCAATTTCGATGCCTTGGTCTGGTAGTAAAACGTGCTGCGTGCCAGTTGCGCAGCGTACAAAAGGTCTGTCAACGGGAATTCTTGCCTCAGCTCTAGCACTATTTTGGTCTTTTCTGTGGTGCCAATGTCTTTGCCAGCGCCAAGGCCCTGACTTTTTTTAGGTACGCGACCTCAGCGCAGTCTTTGATTTTCGCGTAGTAACTCGTCAACCTGAATAACAGTATCAGATGCAGGTGGCTGAGGGGGGGAGTTCTTTATTTCTGACATCGGACCATCCATTGACGATGAACAGCTCGCACCGCGAAGGTTCCCTTGCTCATATTGCTGCTGCCATCGCGTGATGCTGTGGGGATTGCCGATATTGTAAAGAGCACCAAGTTCGCGATACGACAAGTTTTCAGCGGCTCTGCGGTGAAGAACTTCCAATTTGAACTCGAGCGTATATCGGCGGCGCTGACGAGTAAGGCCAGCGGTACCGTGATGCTCGTATGCCGAAACCCAACTTCTGACCATGCTCTCAGCAATGCCATATTTGGCTGCGAGCATTTTGTAGCCCCCTTTGCCGGACTGGTAGTCTTGGACTATCCTACGCTTGAATTTGAGGTCATGTTTTCTCATGTGCACTCCAAGGTTGTGTCCAACTCTTGGGGGTCAGTTCAAAGCCGGGGCGCTTCAGTCACTGCTCGCCAATGTTTGCACCTTAGCCCCTCCGCTATAGCGCGTTGGCCAGATTAAACAGGCAGTCCCCTGGCATGGTCAAGGTTGGGAAACGACGGCAGGAAACCATACCATCCGCTGGGAAACACAGCCTGATCGGTGCTTGTAAAGGCTTTTCGTGGCTATGGATATACCCCGCCAGTTGGCCGGCCGAGACATCTTGACCGACGGCGGCGATGGGCTCGAACAGTCCCCTCTCTGTTGCATAGATTGCTCGTCCAGGGCCACCGGAATTGAACAAACGTAGCGGTGCCCCTAGATCAGCTTGCCCATCAGGTGTAATGCCGTAGTGCTTAAGAACACGCCTTGTTCCCTGTTCTGCAATGGTCAAACCAGGCTGAGTAAGCGTTGCACCGCCCCCCAACTCTGTAGTAATGGCTGGGATTCCCCGTGCGCTTGCCGCTGCATACAACGTGGTGGCCGCGCCTCCTCCAGCGCCATCAGTCAAGATAGAAACTGGCGCGCCGAACACTTCTAGAAGATCGGAGACACGCCTTGAATGCTCGGGATCAGGGCTGTGTCGAGCTAAGGCGCAGGGTGTATATTCAAGAGAACGACCGCCAGAATGCAAATCGATAACCAGATCGCATTGAGGAAACAGAACGGAGTCTACATAATGAGCGATCATCTCGGTAGGTGTACCGTTAGCTAGCCCAGGAAAAACGCGATTCAGGTTGCCGTTGTCGATTGGAGATACACGCCTCCCAGCGTCAACAGCAGGAAAATTCAACGCAGGGATGATGATTACGCGTCCGCGTACATCTTCTGGATTCAATTCACGCGCCAATCTGATCAAGGCAACTTGGCCTTCGTATTCGTCACCGTGGTTACCGGCGGTCAACAAGGCTGTGGGTCCATCGCCGTTACGAATGCAGATGACGGGAACAAGAATGCAGCCGTATGCCGAGGAATTCGACGAATGCGAAACCCATAGGTAATCGTTGTGTTTGCCATCAGCATTGAAATCTATGCGTGTCCATATACGGCTTTTATTTGACATGACTAGTCCTGTTTATAACTGTATCGACGTTAAAGAATTTGGTTAAGAAACAGGCGGCTACGGTCGTGTTGAGGTGCAGAGAAAAACTGAGATGGCGGCGCTTGCTCGACGATCTGGCCTTGGTCCATAAATACAATGCGGTCTGCGACTGTCTTGGCAAACCCCATTTCGTGCGTAACACAAAGCATTGTCATTCCTTCATTAGCAAGGCTTACCATTACCTCAAGCACCTCTTTGATCATTTCAGGATCCAGGGCTGAAGTGGGTTCGTCGAACAGCATTACCTTCGGATTCATGCACAATGCTCTGGCAATCGCTACGCGCTGTTGCTGGCCCCCAGAGAGCTGGCTTGGATATTTATGCGATTGCTCGGGAATGCGGACTCGCTCTAGATAATGTCGGGCAATTTCTTCTGCCTCTTTGCGGTCCATCTTGCGTGCTCGAATTAGAGCCAAAGTGCAGTTGCGTAAAACTGTTAGATGAGGGAAAAGGTTGAAGTGCTGGAATACCATGCCGATATCGCGCCGCATTTCGTGTATACGCGGAGTAGATTTGCCGATTTCACGGCCGTTGACGGTGATCGTCCCGCTCTCATGCGTTTCGAGCTGATTGATACTGCGTATCAGTGTCGACTTGCCTGAGCCTGAAGGGCCGCAAATGACAATCTGCTCGCCGCTTCGCACTTGCAAGTTGATGTCTTTGAGTGCATGGTAATCGCCATACCATTTGTTCACCGCAGTAATATCTACCACCGCGTCGCCAGAGGCGGCGTTTTTCGAGTCCGCAGTTGTATGGGTCAATGTGTTCATGGTTTCTTATCTATATGTGTGTGCATATATACGCATCCGGCATCACGGCGTGCACGGTTAGAATCACCGCTTGCTTGATGCCATCAAACGAATTTCGAGCAAACGTACCAATTGAGCAATCGACACGGCGAGTATCAGAAAAATGATGCCTACTGCGACGATCGGTTCTGCATACCGAAATGTGTCGGATCCTATCTCCATAGCTAACCCGAACATCTCTGGAACGGAAATCACTGCCAGATAGGGCGTCGCCTTCAGGGCTGAGACGAAGTAGTTGCCCATCGGCGCGGCAATATTGCGTAGCATTTGTGGAAGAATGACGAAGGTCACGGCGTCCAAGCGTGTTAATCCTACGGCCTTCGCTCCTTCGAATTGCCCCACGGGAATTCCGTCAATACCTGCCTTGAATACTTCTGCAAGATACCCGCTGTAGTACAGGCTAAGTCCCACTATGCCAACAACGACAGGGGGAAGCGTCAGGCCATAGTGAGGCAATACAAAAAACAGAAAGTACAATTGCACAAGTATTGGCGTGGAGCGTATGAAATCGATGACAAAGCGCATCACATAGCCGAGCCAGCGATTCGAGCGTCGCAGTGCCTCCCACGTAAACCCGAGAATGGCCGAGCCTAGGCAGGAGGCAAGCGCGATCCATAACGTGGTGAATAGACCTGAAAGAATAGTGGGGATGATGGACAGCGAAAACTCAAGGTCAAAAGTCACGGTTACCCCTTTGACCGGCACTGAGCCGATTTTCGATGCGGCGCCCGATGATAGTTGCCGGATAACAGATGATGAAGTACGCAACTAACAGCGCTGTATAGATACCTACAGGGTTATATTCCAGCTGCGCAATCTCTTTGGCCCGGAACGTCATATCCGTCAGCGTAATCAGAGATACCAGCGCGGTGCCTTTGACCAATTGAATAAATTGGTTGATGAATGTGGGTATCATGGCCACGAACGCCTGTGGCAGCTCTATGAGACTCAGCACGTCGAACCTAGTGAGACCTAGCGCTTTTCCCGCTTCGACTTGGCCCCGGTCCAACGCTTGCAAAGCAGCCCTGACTGACTGACTGCCGTATCCGCCGATATTGAGCCCCAGGGCCATAGCACCAACAGTGATGCCGGATAAGTTCACGCCAAAACTGGGAAGGGCGTAATACATCATAAATAGCAGAATAATGACCGGAGAGCTTCGCCAGAACTCAATGACCGCTGTCACTAGCCATTGAGAAGTGCCTCGCATGAAGTACTGCAGGACGCCAAAGACTAAAGCAAAGGGTACGGCGTACAACATGCCGTAGAGCGTAACAAGACCTGTGACTCGAAAGCCCTCAAAAATGCCACTGAGTATGGAGGTGAAGTCCATCATCGAAATCCCATTGCTTAGGCGGATATGTAGGCATTCATTCTGCGCAAATCTTTTCTGTGGTTATGTCGCCCGACACTTCTTCTTCGTCCGTGAAGCCATACTTGCCCATTATCTTCTTCACTGTTCCATCATTTTTTAATACGGCCAACTGCTTGTTGTAGGCATCGCGCAGTGCGGTATCCTTGGGTCGGAAGGCGATGGCCGTATACATGGCAGCGGGATGTCCATCGCGAATCAGGCCTGTAAATGGCGTTGCTCGCTCCACACCCTTGATGTTTCGATCCTGCAAGGCTGCGATCACACTGGGGGCGGACAGTGTGGCTGCGTCCACGCGTCCTGCTATGACGGCTGAGATTACGGACTCGGTGTCTTGAAAAAGCACCATCTGAGCATCTGGGACCCCAGAATTTACGGCATTTTTGGTGTTTAACGTACCGCGGCCTCCACCCAGCCTAATTTTTTTGTTGGCGACAATGTCTGCGTAACTGTGAATGTTGTACGGGTTGCCCTGTTTGACGATAAGACTGTCCCCTACCGCAAGGTCGGGTTCGCTGAATATTACCGCCTTGCAGCGGGCAGGCGTTATGGCAATTCCGGAAGCAATCATGTCGAAGCGATTGGCAATTAGCCCCGGTATGAGGGCACCAAAATCAGCAATGACAAACTCAATGTTGTCAATGCCAAGAGGAGCAAATGCTGCGCGGACTAAATCCGGATGGAAGCCAGTTGCTTCGCCGTCGGCACCGCGAAACCCCCAAGGGGAACGGTTATGAATACCGATTGTGAGTTTTTCTTTATTGTCGAGTGCATCGGCGCTCGTTGCGGCGGCTGGGGCTGATCCAATGCTTGCGAGGGTCATTACGCCACTCAGTAATAGATTGTGAAATATTCCTGCCATATTGGTACGGTTCATGTTGTCTGCTCCTATTGTGGGAAGATGATCTCTGAACAGAAATCTGGCCCAATGTGTTATTGATCGTTAGGTGGTCTACGCGAGGGAGGTGGGGTCGCTGGAGAAGGATCCGCAGCACGCGTCCAGATGTGCAAAAAATGCATCAAGGTCAGCCTGGAGATCCGCTTCTGCTTCCAGGCCAATACTAAGACGCAAAATGAGGTCGGAACCTTGCCAAAGTCGCGCCGTACGGTGCATTGCAACGGACATGGGGGCAGCGAGGCTTCGTGTGCCCCCCATGACGCGCCAATGGCGAATGTTTTGAAACAGTCCAGTGCCTCGGCTACGAATGGTGCGGCAATATCTGTAAAAACCAGGCTGAATACCCCGCTGGCCCCTTTGAAATCGCGCTGCCATAAGTCGAAACCAGGAGATCCCGACAGGGCGGGATATAGGATCTGTTGAACGGTGGGTTGGCGGTCAATAGTTGGCAACAGTCGCGACACCACATCTGAGCAATGCCGTAATCGTACGCTCATGGTTTCGATTCCGCGCAACACCAGCGAACAATCATCTGGGGAGACTCCGACCCCATAACGTCCTAGTCCCTTCCGAAGATGTTCTGCCAGACTTTGGTCCCGCACAGTAATAGACCCCATCAACACATCTGAATGGCCGGCAAAGTATTTGGTCAACGCTTCTACCACGATATCAACATCGTGAATTAACGGTTTGAAATAAAGCGGTGTCGCCCAGGTGTTGTCACAACCAACCAGCGCACCGTGCCGATGCGCCAATTTCACGATGCGAGGAATATCCTGAACCTCCATGGTTGTGGAGCCCGGAGACTCTGCCCACACTAGCCTGGTTTTGCTTCCTATCAAGCCTTCTAATGCATCAAAGTCCTGAGGGTCATAGTATGTGACCTCTATCCCTAATTTATTCAGTTCTTGATTGGCAAAGTCTCGAACGGGCGGATAGACGGTATCGGGAATGAGTACGTGATCACCCGGTCGCAGCAGAATCATCATTGTCAACGTGATGGCCGCCTGTCCTGAGGGAACCAGAAGGGTACGTATGCCTTGTTCTAACTGCGATATTTTATGTTCAAGCGCGCGACTTGTTGGCGTACCGTATAGGCCATAGCTGTAGCCTTCTGCTCCTTGTGCATGGCGATTCGCATAACTTTGAGCGCTGTCGAAAGGAATGGTAGATGCCCGGTATACAGGGACGCCCAGACTTGCGAAATTTTTACTGTTAACGGGTGGTGTAACCACGCATTGAGTCCAATCATTCATATGCTCTTCCTTCGGTATTCAATAAATTACAACATGACGAAGGTATTTGGTCTAATGGTAATAATCTCTCTAAGTATTCTTGTAGGTTATGGAATTCGTCCGGGTTTACTCTTAGGTGAATACGCCGGGCACATCATCCTATTACGTGGAGTCGTCATATGAATCAGAGACAAATTGAAGTATTTCATGCGGTTATGGTTCACCACACTGCCTCTCGAGCGGCTGAAGTGCTGTTCATGTCGCAGCCTGCCGTGAGCAAAACGATCCAACAGTTGGAGCGCTCTATAGGTTTTGCTTTATTTGACCGCGTAAAAGGACGCATGCTGCCCACCCCTGAAGGGCTGCTGCTGCATCAGGAAGTGTCGCAATCATTTGTCGGAATGGCGCAACTCAAGAATGCGGCATCACGCATTCGCGACTTTGGCTCTGGCAAGCTTCGCATTGCCTCACTTTCTGCATTGAGTACGAGCATTGTTCCGCTTGCTTTGAAGGCCTTTCAAGAACAGCACCCTAATGTCGCCATTACTTATCAGGCAAGGCTATCATCTGAAGTGCGTGACTTGGTAGCGTCGGGACAATTTGACATGGGCTTGGCGGCTGATGAAGTTGATACCACCGGCGTGGACGCTGTTCCCTATTGCAGATTTCGCGCGGTAATTGCCATCCCCCCGGGGCATCCGTTCGCCCGGCTATCCAAAGTACGGCCAAAAGATCTGAACGGAGTGTCGTTTATCGCGCTGGCACCTGAAGACACCACACGACAAGAGGCCGATGGCATCATACGTGCACATGGAGCAGAACCTCGAGTAGTTCTAGAGACCCCGTTTTCCACCACAGTTTGCTCGATGGTTCTTGCCGGATTGGGGTGTGGCCTTGTAAATCCGTTGACAGCTGGCGACTATACCGCTCGGGGATTGATCCTTAAACCTTTTAGTGTGCCGGTTCATTTTCGTACTTTGATGCTGTTTCCAAGCAGTCGTAGGCAATCCCGCATTGTTCGGGATTGCGTAAGCGCGTTTAACAATGTGACAAAGCATCCGGCTGTTCAGTTTAATTGACCCCAGTTGCATTGGCCAACTTCCTCTCGATAGTCGTAGCCCCACCAATATTTGTAGGCTGTTAATGATGACGAAAAGACCGTAGCCTAAACGGCGCGACTCATGGACGGTGCTGGTGTGAGCTTGAGGCAGGTCACCGCGAGGCGATTTCCGAACCCCGCCTTTTTATATGCGCCCAGCATACGCGCACTCTTGGAGGCGTAAGTCCTCCATTAAGTTGATCACAAAGAGCGAAGTGAAGCGCAACTTGTAGTGGTCAAGTAATTTCGGACACCTCGATAGGTTTTTTTGTTGCCGCCTTTTGCTCGTAGGCAACTGGCGACAGGTAGTGCAGCGTTGAATGTAACCACTGCGCACTGGGCAACTGTGCCAATTCCAGCCGCACCCCCGGGGCCAGTATCAGCGAACACGGCACGCGCGCACTGGCCTCACTGATCTCTACCGGCACAAACTGTCGGCTGGACTGTGGCGCTACGGATAACGCCCGCGCTTGCATTGAGTCCTCTGCCTTCAGGCGCTTGCGCCAGTAATAAAGCGCCGACACTGACAGCCCTTCACGCTTGGCGTAAGCCCTGGTTTGGACGCCTTCGGCGGCAATCGCCGAGTGGTGCGCCGATCAGTACTGCATTCCCTTTGACATACCTATCTGCTTCCGAAAATTGAACAAGCACAAAGCTTGACCTATTCAATACGGAGCGGGAAGGATGTGCTTGATGGATCGCTTACAGTTGATCTAGACCCCACTCATGCTAAAGCAATTGGCTTGTAATAATCTGATACCTTGATTAATTGAACAGAGTCAGAACCTGCAGATAGCCGTTTGTCTGAAGTCACAAAGCCTGCATTGAACTTTTAAAAAGCGACATCACCCAATGAAGCACACTATTTCTGCACTCACAATAACGGTTGTAGTGCTGCTCAGCACTTTCTTCGCAATATCTACCACAGCTCTTGCAGTCCCTACTGAAACCTGCAATAAATCAATGGATTGGAGTGACGTCAAGAATCACATAGGTGAAGTTGTCACAATGAAGGGTATGTTCATGTGGGCTGGGCTCGGAAAGAACGTCAAATCACCTGTCTGGTTAAACATTGGTGCCGCCTATCCAAATAGAGACAGAGTAGATTTGCTTATCTGGCCAGAGAGCAAATCCTTTTTCCAGATTTAATCGACGGTAGCTTAGAAGGGAAGTATCTATGCGTACGTGGAAAGGCTCGTGTCTACAAAGGTATTGTCCAAATTGAACTGACGAGTCCAAATCAAGTGAGTATCGCTAACTAGTGCCCATCCAGAAATAGCCTTTTTGGGTGGTCCTGTTAATTTTTGTAAAGCTGGATATGGGCAGGAGGCGCCAGGATGCTCATGATGTCCGAGTTAGAGTCGCCGCAGATCGCTATTTGGCCAATCTCTTGAACTTGGCCGGTAATCCGTAAGCGCCCGCTCGAGGCCGTCTTGACGGACCGGCCAAGATAATTAACAGTGACCGCCGGTTAAAGCGTGATATTCCATGGCAGCAGTTCGTCAACCCGATCATCCGGTGAATCGGGTTGACGAACTGCTGCCATGGAACGTGGCGCTCCAGAGCGTTGAGCCTGGGTGTGTGAAAATGGCGGCATGAGCACCAAGCAAACCATCCTGGATCGCGAACTGTTCGCACAGGCCTTGCGCGATATGAGCGAGGCGGATCTGCTTTACCTGAATCGTATGGTGATTGAACGTCTGCACCTGCATGCTCAAGCCAAGAGCACGGTGCAACTGGCTCAGTTCACCGTAAGCATCCGCCCAGAGCCGTATTGACGGCTTCAGCAGTTTACGCTGATGGCTAAAGAGTTACGCTCCAAGGTAACAATGACCTTGCCTCGGTTTCACGTACAGCAGCTCATGCCACTTTGAGCGCTGTCTCTCTTTGAGCGGGCGTTTGGTACCCGATCGCCGAATGCAGACGCTGTCGATTATAGAAGCCTTCAATCCAGTCGACGATATCGAGCCTGGCCTGCGCTCGTGTGGCGTACCGTACGTGGTAAATGCGTTCCACCTTTAAGGTTTTAAAAAAGCCTTCCATCGCCGCGTTATCCCACGCATTAGCCCGCCGGCTCATGGAAGCAATCACCCCATAAGCCTCCAGTAATTGTCGATGGGGTTGGCTGGCGTATTGACTACCACGGTCGGTGTGCATGATCACTCCGACAGGCGGCTTGCATTGCCAGTAGGCCGCTTTCAGGGCATGGCAGACCAGGTCAGCCGTCATGCGATCGCTTAGAGACCAGCCCACGATTTTGCGACTCCCCAAGTCCAAGACGGCGGCCAGGTATAACCAACCCTGCCTAGTGGATAGTAGAGTAAGAGACAGGGCGAAGCCCAACTATTTCCCTGCCTCTCCTCTCCGAACCGGACGTGCACCTCTCAGCGCATCCGGCTCTCCATTGAAGCGTTGCTCATGGCAAAGGCGACATCGGCATAGCGCGATTCGATGGTACGGCGTATCTCGTCACGCGGAATGTACGGGTTTTCCATCGGAGTGCGTCATGTGAAACGGCCCTTGCGACTGGTAACTAGACGCCGAAGCGCCACCACCCCATACCAACCCCGACTATTCTGACCTTGTAATACCCATGTCGTCGCTCGACCCGGCTCTGGCGCCCGGATATAGTCGCGCACCCGCGCGTGAAGCTGCACTTCACGCTCACGAGCGCTTCGTGGCTGAACGCCGTTGAGCGCTGGTTTGCGCAGCTCGAACGCAGAGCCCTGTATCGGGGCGTATTCGCCAGCGTACAGGAGCTGCGCGAGGCGATTCGGCAATTTATCGACGCTCATAATACCCACGGGGCCAAGCCGTTTCGTTGGACAAAGCGCGCTGAAGTCATTTTAACCAAGGTCGAGCGGGCTAAAAAGTGTATGGCTCGTAGGAATCTAAATTAATCAAACGGGACACTAGGTACCGGCTTGCGTCACATCAATGAACGGTTGCCGTGGATAGGCCGGGGTGTACTTCAGGGTCTTAGACAGTGCTTCGGAGAACGGGTTGTCGTTGCTCACCGACGGCCGACTAAACGACGGCACGACACCTAGTTTTTACAAGTTCGCTAACATCGTGGCCCCTTTCATGGGGCTGCCATTGTCCGAATGCAGCACCAACTGGTCGCGGCGAACGCCGTGGCGCAAACAGGCTTTGTCGATCAACGTCGCGGCATGCTCAGCCAACTCCTATGCTCAAATCATAGGCCAGAAGTGCGTCCGATCCGCTGGGCAGTCCACTTTCCAAATAATGCGTCAAATTGATTAAAAATCAATTTGACGCATTATTATTGTCTGCCGTTTTTATCAGAATAAAAATTATAAAAATGTGCATCGACTTTGGCTTTGCGTATCAATAATTGTAAGGCAGAATAACTCAAATCAAGAATTATAAAAACTAACCCTTATCCAAAACAGAACCATTTTTGTTTCATTTAAATCTTAGATGTTATGCATACAAATCATTTTTTATCTTTATCTATCAAATACTTAAAACTAATATTTATTTAGAACTGGTCAACTCAGCACAAAAGTGGTTATGTATAGACTGACGATATTCAGCCTCTTATTACCCATCGCATGCCAAGGAAAACCTGAGGTCCAAATCATGAAAGATTATTTGCACTTGGTGTCACATCGCAAGCCAACCCGTACAAATTTAGAAATACCGAGTGGGGATATAAGCCAGTATGAATATTTCGAACTGTTTGAGAAGTTGAGGGTATTAGCACCAGTTAAGACGAAGTCATTTGATAGGTTTCTAAAGCTACTACATAAACTCCAAAGTACCCCAGAGCACAATTATTGTCATGGCAGGAGCCTACTACCTATCGCGCTCGATAGACCTCATCGCTGTGTGGACAATCGAGGTCACCTCGCACAAGGATTCCGATGACGTTAACCCATGAACAACGAATTAAGTTACTTGAGCGGGTTGGCATACCATCAACAGGCCAACGACTGATTCATAGCGCGGTCAGGCATTCACCTGTTCGCCCTGTCAAGTCTCGCGGCGGGAATGTTCTGACGTATTTTCAAAGCCGAAAAATGCGTCGCTCAATCGGAACAGAAAGTCGCCACCTGGAATTTCCAACAGCAGTCAGCCATGAGCATGATCCTACGGTACTGGAATACTACCCTCAACCTGTCCAGCTGAAGTTCGAGTTTATCGACAAGGACGGTGAGCTACACGCCATCGACCATACGCCCGACTTTCTGGTAATTACCGAGCACAACATCTGGTTTGAGGAATGTAAGCCCTGGGGCCGCCTGGAGCGCTTAGTCAAACGAAACCCATGGCGCTATAACTTGGATTCTAACGAGCGTTGGTCTGCCCCATCTATTGAACAATGGCTAGCGGAAAAAGGCATCGGGTATCGGATATGTACGGAACGAGACATCCCACAGCAGCGAATAGAAAATATCTTGCTACTGGAGGATTATCTCGATCCTGACGCGCCCCCGTGCCCAATTAATATCGCTTCCCAAATTAAAGAGGCGCTAGCGGCCGAACCTGCCATGGCACTGGCCGCCCTTTACGAAAATATTCCGTGTACCCCACAAGATGCATTCAAACTCATTGCCGATGGGGAACTGATCGCCGATATCGACTGCGCACGCCTCAGCGAGCCTAGACGCTTTCGGGTGTTTCGTGATGCAGCAGTGCGCAATTTTGAGCACGCCCGCCGCTCACCCCCTAAGCTTGAGTTGGCGGGTGCTTTGAACCTGAGTATTAACGCACAGATACTCTATGACCAATGCCGATATACCGTCACTTTCGTGGGCGCAAACAAGGTCGTGCTAAAAAATGAGGCAGGTGAGCCAACCGAGATCGACATTCCAACCTTGGAGGAGCTTGCCCATAGCAAGAGCATCACCATGGCGATCGATCCACACTCCACCGAAGCACAACCCTCATTGGCCAACTTCACTCAAGTCGAAATCGGAGTCGCGCTCAAGCGCCGCCAGCAGCTACAGAACATGGTGCTAGTTCCGAACCGCACTGAACGCCGGCATTTTCAAAGAATCGCCATGGCTAAACAAGCCGGTTCAGACGAACTCCTTGCCTTAATTCCGAACATTCAGGGCCGCGGCAATCGCCAGCCTCGCCTTACCGACGAACAGGTAGCAGCAATTGAGCAGGTCATTCGAGAGGAGTTTCTGACTTCACGGGCAGCAAACATCAAACACTGCCATCGCGCGCTGACCGTACTATGCGCGCAACAGCAAATCAAACCACCCTCATACCCAACGCTCATTGCCCGAATCAACGCCCTCCCTCAGCAAGCTGCTGATAGAAGTCGGCATGGTAAGCGCGTGGCCTACCAAAACTCTGAGTTTGTTCATGTGTTGTACGCGGCTACGCCAGTGCACGGCAGTAGAGCTTTCCAATACGTACACATGGATCACACGCAGCTAGATATCGAGCTAATTTCATCTACAACCGGCAAGTCGTATGGTCGCCCATGGTTGTCGCTGGCCATCGATGTATTCACTCGAAGAATCGTTGGCATTTACCTAAGCTACGATGCGCCGTCATATCGCAGCAACATGATGCTGTTGCGCGACATCGTCAAGCGGTTTCGGCGCCTCCCTCAGTTCATCGTAGTCGATAACGGCGCGGATTTCCGCAGTCATGATTTTGAATGCTTCTGCGAGATTATGCAGGTTCACGTTCGCTTTCGCCCGGCCGGCCAGCCCCGACATGGCGCAATCATGGAACGCATATTTGGGCGACTGCACAGCGAATATGTACACAACCTGGCTGGCAACACGAAAGCGCTGAAAAACGTACGCCAGAGCACAGGAAAATTTCTACCATCCCGTCTGGCAGAGTGGTCCTTGGAAGAGCTGTATTACGGGGTCGACTATTGGGCGTTTACCTATTACGACTTGACGGTTCACTCCAGACTTGGCGTAAGCCCGCGAAAAGCGTATGAACACAGCATGCAGAATTCCGGCGAACGGTCGCACCGCATTATCACGCTCACACGGGACTTCCTAATCCTAACTTGCCCAACCGTCGGCCGCCAAGGCGAGCGGACCGTCGATAGGCAACGTGGCATCAAAGTGCATGCCAACTACTTGTACTGGTGCCCAGAGTTTCGGGACCCCAACTTGGACGGCAAGAAGGTCCCGGTCCGATACGACCCCTGGGATATGTCCACCGTTTATGTGCAAATCAAAGGGCGCTGGACGCCGGCACAGTGCAAGGCGCTTGCCAGTCTGGGCACACTTACTGAAAAAGAGCGTGAGCTGTTTTCTGGCGAACTACGCATTCATTACCGCTTAGCCAACAACCAGGAACCAACGGTGCAACAACTAACTGAATATATGCGCACCTTCACGCCCACCGGTGCAATGCAGTTGCTCCTAGAGCGCCAGCGGGAAAACCGAGATCTGTATGGAAAACTAGGGATCGGCGCGGTTGCCGGACCTGCCGCATCGGCCTATTTAAGCGATGAGCGATTAGTACCGGCGAGCCTCGTAGCTGATAGCCAGCCGGCACCCACACCAACAAAACAACCTCGCGGAGTTTCCGCGCTGCGCTCAACTAACGAGCGCGAACACCTGGACCTTCCAGACCTTGATACCTTTTGAGTTGCGCCCTTTACTATGACATATACCACTGAATATCCTTCGAACTCGGCCCCGCAAGCGGGCGAACGGATCCGGCACGACCGCATTGCCACCGCCCTGGAGGAATGCGCGCTCATGCTGGAGGCGGGCATCAACGCCAATCTGCTGGCCGTCTGCGGTCCCACGGGCGTAGGAAAAAGCACGTTGGGTGAATTCTTGGTTGAGCTAGAGTTTCAAAACCAGGCCAAGAGTCTTGTCGAAAACCCAGCGGCGGTGCCGGCGATCCGCATCGAGGCGCCATCCTCGGGAGAGCGCGAGTTTTCCTGGCGCTTATTTTTTGAGCGCATTATGAGGGCACTGGAAGGCGACCTTGATCTGCCACGATCAACCTATGGCGTCGATCCCGCCTCCAATATCGCCGTCCGCCAGCGCGGCCCGCGCCCCAATCGTCTGGCGGATTTGCGCACTGCCGTAGAGCGCTCATTACGGCACCGACATACCCGGTTTATTGTGGTCGACGAGGCTGCCCATTTGATCCGCCAATGCCATCCCCGGCGCATGGAACAGCAACTCGATACCCTGAAATCCTTATCCAATGAATGCGGGGTGCAGTGGATACTGCTTGGCTCCTATGATCTGTTCGAGTTGGTTTCCCTTAGTGGGCAACTCGCACGACGCACCCATGTTATCCATTTCAGTCGCTATCGCCAAGATAACGAAACCGATGTGAAGATGTTCAAAGCCTGTATTGTGAAGTTGCAGAAGTCCATGTCGGCGCTGCAAGACTTAGATTTGCTTAAATACACCCCTGTGTTTATAGAAAACACTTTGGGCTGTATCGGCACGTTGCGGACCGTTTTGGTGCGATTGAGCCTTCAAGTCAAAAAACATGGCTGGTCGGAGGACACTCTGCGCGCGGCACTGCTCACTGAAGCGCAAATGTCACAAATCTTGCATGAAATCGTAGATGGCGAGGAGCGCATCGCCCCTGGCATACAACGCAGCCTGGCGCTTTCCACCTCCCGCCCAGCCACCAAGAGGGTTGCGTAATGAACGTACTAATTGCGCCGCGCTCCACGCTGCATGCGCTCCAACCCATTGGCCAAAACACGTCCAGCATGGAAAGCCTAACCAGCTACTTCTGTCGCCTCGCTCACTCTCACGGCATCAAGGCAAGAGATCTTGCGGCCTGGATCCTCAGCCACTTTGGTCAACCCATCCCTGACGACTACAAATGGTATCGACGGGCGTTTTCTGGCTCTTCTAGCGAGACTGAGCAATGGAGTTCCTGGATTGCTACATTGACAGGGGTGGGAGGTTTGGATCGTATAACACTTACTCCGTGGCGACATTTGGTTTCAAGATCAAGTCTTACGTCCAGGATCGATCGATGGTGTCCCTATTGTCTTCAAGATGACAGAGCCGTGCATCAATCGCCTTACCTGCGACTTTCCTGGGATATCACGTCCGTCACAGCCTGTTCGCAGCACAAGGTCAACCTAGTGTCCACCTGCCCACACTGCGAAAGATCAAATATTCGGCATCGTGCATCCACCGTTATACCAGGCTACTGCACTGCGTGCGGCGGCTTCCTTGGTGAGCAATCGACCCGCCTGGCTGAGCCGGCAGAAATTTGGCAGACTGCAAGGATCGAGCAAATGCTTACTTGCCCCCCTCAGATCGCTGTGGATCAGGTAACGACACTGTTGGAAACGCTCGTCGAGCGCATGGCGCACAACCGTATAGCCACTTTTTCCCGAAAAACCGGGCTGTCAAAGAGCGGGGTTTGGCACTGGTTCAACAAAGGAGGGATACCTACTCTGCAAGCTTGGCTGGCCATCTCCCTACATGGTGGCATTGGACTGGATCGCCTGTTTGCCGGTGATCTCGAAAACTGGGTAATCCCGGAATGCTCTAGCCAACTATCGATACCTTTGAACCATTCACCTCGCAAGGGAATCAGGTCAAGGCTCCTTGACTGGCCAGCCATTCGATACCGGCTTCGACTGATTCTGGAGGCACCGGAACCTATCAGTCTCGCTCAAGTGGGTCAACAACTCGAGATCGATCATGCGCAACTCTATCAGAACGCGAACTTAGAAGTCCGCGCGATCATCAGCCGTCACCAACAGCATCGGGCGGGATCGAGGGATGACAGAATGCAGCGCCTGCAAGATCAGGTGACTGAGCTACTCCAAGAAAGATGGGCAGATGGTTACGCTGGGATAAGCGCACGCGAGGTATGGCCGCGCCTTGATCAGGATCTAAAAGCAATGAGGCACTCATTCCGGTGTATTGACGCCACAATCGCGGCCAATGATCCGTAAAACGGCTACTTTCGGCCAGAAGTGGCCTTTGAGTGAGTGCTGATATAACGTCCTCAGCACATGCAGCTGCGAAGTGGAGGCGAAGTCGCGGTAGCAGACGGCGGCCATAAATAGGCTAGTTAAATGCTGTAATCATAGTTGCTTATGCCTGCACGATTTAATAAATCTATGCGAAGTTCGCCGAAATTTTGAGACATTTCCCTTATGTAAATGCTCAATGCTTTTACCTCATCATCGCCGTTGTATCCTGGCCAAAAAAATGGCACGGTTTGATTGCTTAGGCTTTCTATAAACGTTATATGAGTCAGCGCCAGAAAAATTCTTGAGAAATTTGCTGGATTATCGAAGTCATTTTTAAGCATATGGACAACTATATGTCTATTCAACCCCGTGACTCCCTGAGCGCTGTTCTTGTATAAAACATGTGAAAAAAATAAGCGAAACGCATTTATTACATCAACCTGAGGACAAATATGAGTTAAAAAGTCTATTTCTACAGCGGAGTTATAGGATTTCCCAGGATACCAAATATATTCTTTAGTCCTTCTTTGCCCCCAGTTAAGAATTAATTTTTTCAATCCGTTTTCAAATTCTTGGGCATTTACATTCTGCGTGCTCATTCCAAGAACTGAATTTTGTATGTTTCTTAATCCGGCTTCGAATACTGGTACAAGCGACATTATCGCAATATGATCCATCCCCATATAATAAGCTTCAATAGCTTCGAAAATTATTGTTTTGTAATCTTTAAGACTGTTGCTTTCAGAGAAATATCTCAGAAAATATGTTAGTGCCACTTCTATAGTGAAATTGTTATGCAACCACTCGTCGGATTTGTTCTTTGGTTTTTTTGAGAGATTTATTTCAGATATTTCTCTGGATATTGTTCCTTCGCCAATATAAAGCGGAACAGGTATAGCCAAGTCAAGCATTCTCTCTTGAAGTCCCGTAACGCGACCCCAGTGTTTGTTGTAATAATCAATGGCTCGTTCAGTTACAAAGCAAGTACCCTCACTCGTTATTATTTCAAAGCCGGGCCTTCCTATATTTTTAGGAACGACTTGAACCGTAGAGTTTCCTTGCTTAAGAAATAACGCATGGATTTGTTCTTCGGTCACCTTCGGTAAGCGGCAAATTTTCTTTAACGTTGTTTCATATATCATGGCTGATCACATTATCCTTTTAACGCCACCAGCACGCACGACTTTGTGGTGAAGGTGAAGTCGTAATAGAACAATTATCAACAGAGTTGCTCTTGGCTCCTGTGATTATATGAGTTCGGCGAACGACCGCATTGGGTCTATTGTGTTGAAAAACTCGAAATTTGCCGAGCAACTTGCAGCCAAGAAAAAATAGACCCTTCAGATCGCTCCACATTCAACGATCTGACTCGCGGTAATAGGTGAACCACCCTGCGAAGTAGGATTGAGTGAAGTCAAATCGAGTTTTTCAACACAATAGGTCGGATTCCGCCTCTGGTCGTTGGCTACAATCGGCTAGGAGCTGACGCTCGCAAAGAGTAGCATCCTTCGATGCATAATTAATGAGCCATCCGATTGCGTTACTATATGTAATACTTTTAATCGACCATCATTAGTCTGGCTGTAGTCCATTCTTAGTTAGAGCGCATTTACACGCTTCTGGAGGAAGCATGAACGACCTTCTCGATGCAATCAGTGCGCGGATAAAGGCGCCGTACTTTGGCTATGCGCTGCTAGCGTTTATAGGTTTTAACTGGCGGGGACTATTTCTCTTGGCGGTGACGACAGGAGCGCCCCAGAGCCGATTGGAAGCATTTGATGCTCAGACGAGTGTATGGAGCTTATTGCTCCTCCCTTTGCTTGTAGGTGCGCTTGTAACGCTCGCATCACCTTGGATCAGATTTATATTCGGTTTCATTTCAAAACGTCCCTTCGAGTGCATGGACAATCTTCATCTGGATTTTGAGCATCGAAAAACTATCAGAAAAACTCAACTGGAACAATCTAGAGCTGACTTGTTCGCCAGCAAAGAATCCGAACTTATTGAACGCGCAAAAAGAGACGAAGAGGTTCTTGAGATTGAGGACGAGCAGCTCAAAGAGAAACTTAAGCAAGAGATCGAAGTGCTTCGTCGCGAACGAAATAAAATGTCGCACGATGTTGAGGATAAGGCCAATAGTATGCGTCTGTCCGTAACAGAGAAGGAAATAATAAAGGCTGCAGCCCAGGACGAAACAGGCAGCATTATGAGAACCCACCATCTAGGGGGACGCACTATTCAAATTGGGTCGTATACCTTCGGGGAAGGACACAGTCGCGACTTCTCGAAGTACGATTCTGCGCTGAAATCTTTAGTGTCAAAGGGGCTAGTAACGCAAATGGGGAGCAAAGGCGAAATGTTTGAGCTTACTCATGCCGGATGGGAAGTCGCAGACACGCTCTAACAAATCGTTCAAGCCGAAACGCCGCTTCGCAGCGCGGCTTAATTCAGGCATTAGCATTGCGCTACACGCTTGCATAGATATCTATGACTGACCGCTTCGGGTCTATTGTGTTGAAAAACTCAATTTGACTTCACTCAATCCTACTTCGCAGGGTGGTTCACCCATTATCGCGAGTCAGATCGTTGAATGTGGAGCGATCTGAAGGGTCTATTTTTTGTTGGCTGCAGGTTGCTCGGCAAATTTCGAGTTTTTCAACACAATAGGTCGTAAGCCGACCTTACGCCCAGCCAAGCTCATTAATATTGGAAACCACATCCTGCATAGGATGTAAAACCAGCGCCAAAACAAGCAGCAATCAAATGCCAACGGAACCAAATAGGTTCCGTTTTTTATGTGTATCCGTCGCGCCTGCCTGATCCATAAAATCGCAAAATCAGCACGTTTTACAGGCAAACCCCATTAGCCTAGCACATCAGCCCCAATAAAGCATAATGTGGCCAAACGGGAATAAAGCATAAGCTGGCCATTTGGCCACTTTATGCTTAACTGCACAGGGCCCACTTTCTACGTTGGCGAAGGCGGTCACCGCTCACGTTGACAAGGCGTTAACCAGCTTTAGCGGGGCGACGGCAGGCCTGCAGCGCCGCACGAACCTGCTGTGGTGGAAGGAAGCGCTATATTCCCCGAGCGCTCATGCGAGCTACCTTGATCTGTCGCCGTTCGAGGCCTCAGCTTTGATGGCGCTCGACCTGCATGAACAGGTGCCAACTTACTCACCAGCGAGCGTATCGGCCTTTCTGCGGGAAGCCATCCGCTGCCTTCCAACTGAAAAAGATGATCAGGGCAATAGTGAGCGTGACGTCGCTAGCCTTGTGCGCGACGCCAGGATAACCGAACTCATGCAGCCTTTCCGCGCGCTGGCGGCTCAGTACGCGCCTGCACCAGTTGGTCGAGGCCCGCTGCTGTCGTTGATTGGGCACCCGCAGGACTCAGGCACAGTCGAAGCGACTACCCTGCGCGCCCTAAGTGGTTTGGAAAGTTCCACAAAAATGACCCCGTCCGACTGGGGAACATACCTATTTCGTGAGCTCCAGACTGCACGCGCCACCAGCCCCAGCCCAGCTAAGCGGGCCAAGAAGAAATAAGGCGCCCATGGACAGCTGCCCCCAACCCAACTGTTTCGCTGACGACAACACCACCTGCACGCTGGGCCACATCCGACGCGATATGTGCCCCGAGTGGAAGCGTGTCAGCACGGGCGCGGTGGCAGCCCCGCCTGACTCCGACCAGATGCAGCTGCCATGGAGCGGTTTGGCGATGGGAGAGTCTGACCTCAATTTCATCAGCGGCAAGGTCAAACCCATCACTGTCGGTATCGTCGGCCCGGAAAACGCAGGCAAGACCACCATCCTGGGCGCTTTCTACCTGCTGCTGGGTCGAGGTGCATTGACTACCAACGCCAATTATTTCAGCAACTCTTACACGCTGGCAGGTTGGGAGGCGGTGGCGACCTGTCTGCGCTGGAAGCCGGGGCAGCCCCCAAGCTTTCCGCCCCACACACCCAGCGGAGCGGCTCGAGCACCTGGCATGCTTCATCTTGGTTTTCGCCGTGAGAATGGGTCGCTGCGCGATCTTCTTTTTGCCGATGCACCCGGAGAGTGGTTTCAGAAATGGGCGATCAACGAGCACGCAGCCGACGCGGAAGGGGCTCGTTGGATTGCCCGACACGCAGACGTCACGCTGCTGATTGCTGATCGTCAGGCACTTGCTGGACCCAAGATGGGGTCCGCTCGAAACGACTTTCAGCTGCTTGCTCAGCGCGCAGTAGCCGAGACCCGCGGGCGGAGTCTGGCTCTTGTCTGGACGAAGGGCGACATAGACGTGGTACCAACCATAGAGGCGCAGATCAGAAAAGCGGTGGCGTCAGTCTCATCAAGCGTCCCGGAATTCACAGTCAGCGTGTCCCCTCATGGCGACGCCAACGCTGCTGAGGGCTTCCGCGAGCTGTTTGGCTGGATTCTTAGCACCAAGCGCGCGGGGGTGGACTTGCCCACGACAGAAGCGTCTTGTCACGACCCGCTTTTTCGATTCGGTAGGAGATAGTTTGTGAATGCTCAACACACCATCTTATTGGTAGGCGAGTCGAACGTCGGGAAGACTCACTACGGGGCCCAGTTTTTGAAGCGGCTCATGGTCAAGGCATGTGCGCTCAAGATGTCCGGTGCTCCAACGAACTTGGAGGCATTCACTACAGCTCTCAGTTGCCTGACCGAAGGAAAGTCGACCGATCACACACCGGCCAGCACTTACATCGAGAGCGTCTGGCCCATTACGGACGAGAGCGACCGCTACGCCGAACTGATTTGGCCGGACTATGGCGGCGAACAGGTCCGCAACCTTGTCACGCAGCGCCGGATCCCGGCCGCCTGGCGCGACCGCGTGCTCGAAGCCACGGACTGGGTCTTACTCATCAGACTGCATTCGCTTCGGTCCGAAGATGACCTGTTCTCACGCCCGCTGCAGTCATTCGCTGCGGCTGAGCCCCAGGGAGAGACAACCGCATACGAGCCGTCAGACCAAGCAAGGACAGTCGAGCTCCTTCAAATGCTGCTCTACCTGGCGCAGTTCCACTTGGACCGACCGCTTCGTAAGCCTCGTTTGACCATCTTGCTGAGCTGCTGGGATGAGCTTGAAACGACGGAGCTGCCGGCTGACCTACTGGCGTCTCGATTGCCGATGCTGTGGTCGTTCGTGCGCAGCAATTGGACGTCGCCTACTGTCATTGGCCTGTCGGCCCTCGGACGCGCGCTCAGTCAGACGGAGGCGGACCGGGAATACGCAACCCACGGCCCCGAAGAGTTCGGCTACGTGGTGCTACCCAACGGGGTGAAGAACACCGACATTACCCTGCCGATCCAACGCTTGATGGCCGACGGAACCTGAGCGAATGCGAGTGGAGCAGGCCATCTATGGCGAGGTCCCAGGCCGCGGTCACGGACTCAGAGCATCGAGTCCGAATGTGCCCATAGCTGCTGCCATTGCATCAAAGCTCGACCTGCCAGATGCAGTGCCCCCAGGTGTCCAGGCTTGGTCGCCGTTCGTTCGCGGCTTTCCCATCGACGACTACTACGTTCTCGCTCGCACGTTCCTGGATTCGAGCGCGTCGCGCGGCGGTATGGTGCTCACTCACGCACTAATCGTCAGCCTGGACGATATGTGTGAGGTTGGAAGCCTAGCTGCGTTGTTTGAGCGGCTGGCACCCTCGGTCACAGACTGCCCCGGTTCTGTTGCCACTCTTGAGCTTGATGCTGCCGACAGCAACCACGCGCTCGCCGCTGACCTGATCGGTACTGCCAACGCGTTGGCAGATCAAGGACTAGCCCCAGTTGTCCGACTGGGCGTCGAGGGATTTGAACTCCTAGTCGATTCACTGTGGAGGAACCTCTGGCCGGCCCTAAGGCGAACCTTTGCGTTCCGGCTGAGCTTCGGTCCGAGCGACATGATAGAGCAACCTACGCCGACGGTTGTATGCACTCCCGAGCAGCTCCAAGCTCGCTGGATGAAGCACCGCATAATCAGATCAGGTGATCAAACCCCGGATTCTGAATCCGCAGGGATTCTCTGCGGCCAGCGCGACGCGCAGCCAATCCTGGCTCTCGCCGAGGACATCGGAGTTGAGGTTCATACGCTCAGGGATCTGAGCAGGCTTGAACGGTTGCACACCGTCCTCTCTGGCAGCGAAAGCTTCGATGATTTGCTGGCTGCCATACGCTTGGCAGACGGCCTATCAAATCAGCCGACGCTCGGCGTAAGCATCAAGAACAAGCTCATCAGTCGTTTCACGGCCTTGATTCCAGGCGCAAGCTGCAAGCAACTGCTGCCGATGAGGAATTTGGCACTTTCCGGTTTTTCCAACACGCGGCCGCTCTGGTCGGCCGTTGAGCTCCTCGTCAGCAACCTCGTGTTTGCGCCAGCGGACGATAGCGACTTGATCGAGATATTCACAGCGTCGATTGATGAGGATCTCGCATTACCGCCGTGGCGCGCTGCGGTAACAGTCGGCTTATCAACTGCTGCTCGTCGAGACAAGCCCACCATTTTCAAAGCAATCTGGAGATGGGCCGAGCGTTGTCCGGCCGCGTTCGCCGCGGCCGCAGGCACCCTACCGGGTGACGCGGCCGTTGAGCAGCGGCTGGCGGGAGAAGTGCCAAGAAATCTCCACGTCAAGACTCCGACCCACCTGCTATCGCCACTGCTGAAGAAACGCTGGCTGACAGCGTACGGTGCCGTACTGGCGTCAACGCTGCCCCCCCTCGATGCAACAGCTCAGCAACTCAAGGTAGACAAGAGTCCAGACCACAGCGCCGGTTTGCGGTCAGCCCTCCGGTACGCGAGTCCTCTCCAGACGTTGGAGTGCGCACTCGCGCATAAGGACACGCGCTTGGTTGAATTGTGTGCAGACCTGGCCGCTGCACACCCCCAGATCCTGTCTAACATCCGTTGCGAGGACATAACCGAGCAAAGGGTGTGGGGCGCTGCGATGGGCAAAAACTCTTCCCTGTGGAACGCACCAAGCAATGCCATCAGTGTGCGCGACACCGTTGTAGCTCAACTTGCCGAAGGACGACCCGTCGATACCCCCCTCCTTGAGGCGCTAGCACAGACACCCTTGGCTGACCTCAGCGCGACCCCGGAGCGGGCGCGGCTGTGGTCCCTTCTGCCCGCTTCGCAGTATCACCATTACCTGCAAACAACCGCCACCGGCTGGCTAGACGTCGCTGCGAAAGGCGCGGTGATGACTCCCCCTGAAGCCGCGCTTGAGCACGCAATCATCTCAAGTTCGAGCTTGCGGTCCGTGCTTGAAAGAACATCGGTGACGGTTGATGCGTGCCTCTCAATCGTCAGTGCCCTTCCTTCGTTCCGCGAAGAGATGTTCATCACATGGCTGGACAACCTCTTGAGGAGAGTTCACATTCTGTCTCGTACGGATTCCGAGCAGTTGGGTACGCTTGTAGCATCCCGACGCTGGGTCCGAGCGGCCAAGTATCTTTCGGACCGGCTTGCCGACCATCGTCCAGATCTCATGCCGGGGCTACGACTGTGCGTAGACCTACTCAACTTTTATACGCGTTGGATGCTTGGAATCTCGAAACCCAGCGCTGCCGAGAAGTGGAACGCATTCGAGAAAGTGGCTTGTGAACTCTATCCAAGCGGTCCGGATAGCGACGAACTCTGGTCACGTGCCGGGGGCAAGAATTCCGACCTACCGGGAGGATCTCAAAACGGGGCGACACGTTGGCACACTGCATTGAATTCAATCCGTTACGGCGCCCGTCCGACTATCCGCGAACTCCTTGCCGTAATGTGCGGGGATTTTCCTTTGAACGAAAAGCTACGCCTGTATGTCTGCGACACCGATATCGTTGGCTGGCGTTGATCCTCCCACATACCCATCCTTGAAATCATGAACTCAACTGGCTACCCGCAAGGTCACGCTCTCCTTATTGGCGTGGCGAACTATCAGCAAATCTCTAGCCTACCTGCTGCGATCCTGAACGACGTCAACGACGTCGCCGCGACACTCTCGTCGCCTAACTATTGTGCCTATGCCCCAGCCAACGTCGTCACTCTCTTGGACGGAAATGCTACACGGGCAGCTGTGTTGAATGGTCTAAACGAACTGGCTACTCGCGCGGGCCCTAATGACACGGCCTGCGTGTTCTTCTCCGGCCATGGAGCCGTCGTGGGCAACGCGGGTAATGAGGACAGCATACTGGTGACCGTGGATAGCGACCTCGCTGACATTGAGAACACATCCATTAGCTCCGATGAGTTAGCTGCGGCACTTGCGCAGATCAAGGCAAAGCGACTGCTGGTCTTCATTGACGCCTGTCATGCTGGGGGTGCTGCAATCTCGAAAAGATTGACTGATGGCAAAGGCCACGAATTCAAGTCTGGCTATACCCAAAACACCTTCGCAAAGCTGGCAGTCGGAAGCGGACGCGCTCTGATGGCATCATGCCGTGCTGATGAAGTGTCTGCCGTATTTATCGGCGCGAGGAACAGCGTTTTCACGACCGCACTGCTCGCAGGTTTGCGCGGGGCTGCCGACAAGGGCGCCAGCGGCTTCATCAAGGTCTTTGACCTGTTTAGCTACGTCTCCGAAGAGGTGCCTAAACTGATCCCAAACGATCAGCACCCTATTTTTAAGGCTGACAATCTTGAAGTGAACTTCGCTATCGCGCTGAGCCAAGGCGGGAGGAAGTCTCCATACAGCCCCGAGATCATGCCCACGACGCAAGAGAAGGACCCATGGTCAGTGTTAGAGAGGGTCTTAGTCGACCTCTACCCATTCGGACCACAGGACCAGGAGGTATGGAGCCGCGCCGGTGGCGACCTGTCCCGTCTCCAGTTTCATCCCAGTGGTCAGGCTGCTTGGCATGCAGCGCTTCGCACGCTGAAACAGGGCGGCGGAGGCCGGAGTATCAACTTCGACAGCTTACTTAGGGCAGCGAAGGAAGACTTCTCGAACCATCTGCAGTTGGCGATACTGCAGGCGCCTTGAGGGCAGCTATTTAAGCATACTCGCCTGACACGAAAGGATCTGGCGCCAGCGAAAGCTCAAGACGAAAAATACCCCACTAGACCTTGTCAAGCTTACAGAAGACAGCCGACATCTAATAGTCCCTAGGTTAGTCGTCGGCTTTCAGCACTGCCGATTCTCGTAAAGAAACGTCGAACGTCTCAGATCGACTGCGGATTCAACCGGTGGATGCAACCGTCTGGTTAAATCGTTGGGCTGGTGTTTCGTAGTTTAAGGTTTTTCTCGTACGCTCATTCAATCGCCTCGCGATAGCGTTGAGTTTGGCTTGTGAGTAACCAGACAGGTTAATTCCCTTTGGCAAATACTGGCGCATAAGACCGTTGGTGTTCTCATTGGTCCCCCGTTGCCAGGGATTTGGGGGATCGCAGAAAAATACCTTGATATCCGTAGCCAGAGTGAATCGCTTGTGATCGGCCATTTCCTTGCCTCGATCCCAGGTGAGCGACTTATAGAGTTCCCGTGGCAGTTGTCGGGCATGCTTGATCAACCCATTGACCATCGTCTCGGTATCCTTGCCTGCCACCTTCACCAGCATGACATAGCGCGTCTGACGCTCCACCAGAGTCGCAATCTGACTGTTACTGCTGCCAAATAGCAAGTCTTCTTCCCAATGCCCAGGAACCGCGCGGCCTTCCGCGGAAGCTGGCCGTTCGCTGATCGAGACAGCGTCGACGATCCGGCCGTGGTTGTCTGTCTTCTGCGTATGATGACGAGAGCGACGCATGACTCGTGTACGTCGCAAGTGCGCCAGTAATTCCTTCTTCAGTGCGCCGCGCGCCTGAACAAAGAGCGTGCGATAGATGGTTTCGTGCGACACCTGATATTCCTCGCTTTGGGGATAGGCGCACTTCAACCATCCAGCAATCTGCTCCGGTGACCACTGCAGTTTGAGCTTCTCGCCGACCAGGTGCGCTAGGTTTCGATTGTCTGCCAATTTACAAACTTTAGGGCGAAGTGCTCTGTCCCACGCCGCGTGATCCGCCAAGCAGGCACGATAATCCGATGACCCTCCGTTACGACTGACTTCCCTGCTGATCGTGGTGGGCGCCCGCTTGAGCCTCATGGCAATCGAGCGGATCGAATGGTCCGCAATCAGGCCTCGCGAGATCTCTTCGCGCTCGGCTAACGTCAGCGCCCGACCGGATCGACATCTTGACACTGGTTGTATGCCGCCAGTCTCCGCAAGAATCCGCTGGATCGAAGAGTGGTGTCGATCAAACAGCTGGGCGATCTGCTGAAGTGATTCGCCCTTATGCCAGCGTTCCCACATCAGAGCTTTCTGGTCTCCATATAGTAGATTCGAGGCCGCTGCTTCATCCGGACTTCTACATCGACCTATATCCTCGCGACCTGCTTCACCCCCTCCCATTGGAGGTCACCCTCTCGACAGTGGCAACTAGAGACGGCACAAGACGCTCGCTCGCGCCCGCGCAGATGCAAAGGCATAGTAGTAGCGCGAACTGGTTTCCAGAAAACGTGGTCCCGCCAAGAATCAAGCCCGCCTTTATACCTAAGGCGGTAAGCAGTGCACCAATGGCGCCAACAGCGACCCTTGCCAGGCCTTCAAGCACGTGAAGGTTCTTGCCAGCATTTGCGTCAAAGGTGAGACGGTTGCTTCGGACAGTCACAGACAAGAGCGCCCCGAAAGTCCCACATATGGAACCAAGAACAACGTCGAAAGCAGCGGGGCCAATCTCGGGGCGAAGCCAGTCGCGTACAAGCCAGGAGACGGCAAAAACGACCGCGAGAAAAAGTGTCACCCAATACGAGGCTTGAAAGTACCAAACCCAGGAGACATCCTTGTTGCGCGCCCTCATCTCAACGGCAACTTCCTCGAGAGCAGCAATCGAGGTCTCTTTCGGGTACCCAGATAGGCAGCGCGCCAACCCCTCACCAATGCGCTTGCGGAAGTCGAAGAGCATTGACTTGTCCGTCATGAAGTTCGACTGTGCTTCCAGCGTAGCAACCAAGTTCAGAACCTCGCCGCAGTAATCCGGCTCCTCGTGTTCGTCTGTCGTGTACCACTGAACGCATAAGTCCTTGTCGATGTAGACAATGAACTGTTCGGAACAAATAACAATCTCTCTGATTGTCTTCCCAAGCTCCGGATCGACATCATCAGCTTTCAGACTGTAGTGTGAGGGTAAGCTTTTGGATGCTGACGGATCATTGGACGCGCTCGCCGAGCCTGGAGGGTTGGAGTCCCTCGGCTCCTCCTGTGTCGCGATGCTCATTTAATGGAAAGGATCAGTTGCATGTCGCGAGGCAGCTTTGGTTGAACGGCTGCGGGGGTCTGCTTATTGCCATTCCGAGTCGCATCTGCGATGGTCTGAACACGAGCAGCGCTATGAGCCTCCTCGACCGTAATAATATCCTTGGAGACGGATTCTGCCGCACTTAGGAGGTTCGTCAGGTATATAGCGCCCTTTGGGCTATCATAGGAAAACTCACCAATCGAGCATGCGTAGAGTTTTACATGCTGCTTGGCCGCCTGCATGATCCGGTCTTCATAGCGTCGCCTGGTAATATCGACAGAATCAAGGGTTATGGCTCGTGCCTCCAGCGCCTCGCTAACAATCGAACGCTCCACCCGACAGCAGTCAAAGATGCTTAGCTGCCGGTCTGCTAATGAGTTCAACTCAGACTCGTGCAGTGTTTCGTGGTCGTTTAGAGAAAGCTCGGTCTGGCCATAATGACACCCATGACCTGTGAACAAGAAGAAAAAGTAGTCCACCCGCCCGCTACTAATGCTACGGAAAACCTGATCAACCTGCTTCTTGCTGGGGTCGAAAAGTTCCGTTATTTCAGAGTCTTTCCATTGGCCGCCACGGGGACTCATCAGAAACCTGCGTGTACGTTCAATATCTACACCGATACCCTCGAGGCCGCCAGTGTTTCCGATAAGCAATGCACTTCGTTTCATCATGTATCCTATCTTGTTATGTGTAACTCAATTATACGGTCTCGGTGGAAGACCATTATGGAAACCTAAGACAAAGTGGGCTTACCACGGTCCGGTACGGGTGCACTCTTTACCTGATGCTGGAGACGTTGAAGGCTTGGCAAACCGGGAGCGTCCATGTAGGGGGGATTACCGGATGACGTCGTCCTTATGTGTCGCGCAGATCAAAGCCAACCTCTTTCCCTTTTCCCTTTTCCCTTTTCCCAACAAACGCTACATGACGTTTATTCTTATGGGCGCTCCTGAGCCAATTGTGTTAATTTGAAAATATTGAAAGCTAAGGAAACAGAATGAATGCGAAAGAGGGTATGAGTCGAATTGCCAAACTGATATCGGTATTGGCATGGGTCACACTGGCATTGGGTTCTATCGCGACAGCGACTGCAACGCTCTCAGACCGCAAGCCTGAATGGAGCCTTTTCTTTTTGATTTTGGCGCTACTCCTTGTCGTTTTTGCTGCTATGCAAGGGATTGTCTGGATAATGGATGGCTTCATTGGTAATAAAGAAGCCCAAAGCAACATCCTGTGGCCTTATAAAAGAAACAAGCGTCCCGTTACACCGAAATTCGATCAAGTTAAGGCCGCCAAAAATGCCGAACGCGACCTCCATTTAAGGGGCGTTGGCGGATGGCTTCTTTGGTTGGTTATCGTTTTGATGGTTCTCACCCCACTCTTTGGTTTTGGTCAGACTTCTAATAATCTTGGCGAAGCCGAGGCCTTGTACCCCAATTTAATTGGCCTCCCAGCGTGGCAGAACTACAAAGATAGTTCATGGGTGTTGGCCTGGATAGCGGCAGGCGCGTCCTTTACTGCAGGTTATCGACTATTCAAATTTCATCATCCAGGTTCGGTGAGCCTGACGATCGCTGTGTTATGGGTGACACCTATAGCGACGACCATCGCCGATAGTTTCCTTGCAAATCACTTTCTTGATGTTTCGATGGCTGACGCAGGTATGGAAATCATCGCCGCTCTAATCAAAGGGCTATTGAGCGCTTCAATATGGACAGCGTACCTCAAACTATCGAGAAGGGTCCGCAACACCTACTATATGGGGCACACTGCAATGACGCCACATTCCCCTGCCCCCAGGTCGGAGCCGACCTTGTAGGAAATACGCGGGACAAATCTTCACCGGCTACATGACACCCGTTTCGACGGGGCTAAAGTAGAGTTTGGGGCGGATTCAGGTGTGCGTTTTATGGGATAGTTCTTCGTCATGTCGAAATTCATACCGACCGAGCGCCAAGTTCTCCGCTGCATATACGATATGTACGAAGCCTCATTCTCTGGTGATGGGCCGAACATCGGAAAGGTGATGATTGGAATCGACATCTTAGCCGTTGCGAATAAGCTCGGTTGTGACAAGCATATTCTTTTCGGCTATCTCTATTATCATCTTGACTACAAGTACCGATATAAAACTGGCGAAAACTCATCCGTACACTTATTCGCACCAAGAGCTGGCAAGCTGCGTCACGCAATCAACCTCCCGTACCTCGCGGCCATTCTCGCCGGTCAGGATCAAGACCATTCCAAGTTCATATGGTCATTGGGCGTGTCATTAGTTGCACTGGCGCTATCAGTCGGCGCGATCGTTGCGCAACTTGTCGGTGCGAGATAACACGATCATTTGTTTAATCGGTAAGGATCTGGGAGTGGCGGATGGCGACTCAGGACAGAGATGCGACATCGGTCACCGTCGCGTTTCGGCCGAGGCTGTGTGAAAACGCTGCCATAGCCCATTATCAAAGGTGTTCTTACCATCCCCGAGTACGAAAAAATTGAATAGCGCTCGATCTGTGAGGTCGATTTTTCAGTCTCCCAAATTTTCTGACGTTTTCACACAGCCTCGACCCGAAGCAACCGCATGACGCTCCGATCAGCTTGCCCGAATCCTGTCGTTGGGAAGGCGTACCGGCGACCGGCAGCAGTCACTGTAAAGCCGACGCGTATAGACGCCTAAGGGCTAGGCTGGCGAATTTCATATCTTCGTCTGCGGCCTCGCTCGGTACGCGATGCAACGCGCGCTTTTCATGCGAAAATTGCTGCCTACATTCCGTAGGTAACTCCTCTTTCATTGACGAACATGGCATCTAAAGCGGCGGGCGCGACCATCTATTCAAACGTTCAAAAAGAGGCCGTCGGCATCCGCGTCGTAGAGACATTTGTCCGCGAGCCATGGGATTGTCTATGGCAAGAATTCGACGCCAGAAATGACAAGGGCATCGACGGTGTCATTATCATGAGGCGGGGCAACACGGAAACAGGGGGGATTGTCTTTGTACAGGTAAAATGCGGCGGTAACGGCTACCGCGCCGATCAAAAGAAGCATCCCGACCGAATCGGCGTAAAGCTTGGCGAGGCCTACCTCAACGGACACAAGCCGCGCTGGAATGCAATGCCAGGACCGTGCGTCATTGTTTTTGTAGACGATACAGAAGATAGGAAAAATCCACCTGCATGGTGGGGTGATCTTAAGGATCCAAGCATCTATTCTTCGACGAACAAGCATCTCCTATTGCTGCCAAAGGCTCAGCGATTTGGCTCTCATTCGAAGGGTGACTTCCATCGACTCTGCGGCACGGGACCAATCGACAAAGTCTTGCCGCTGATCGAGGCCATGCGCCAAGACTTGATTGTCCCCAAAGGTAAAGAAACCCTACGTCAAGCCGCGCGAGGATTCTATAAGCAATGGTCGACGCTGTCTTTCCCTACGACAAATCCGACGCTTGGCGAAGTATTGGTGAATCGAGTCGGATGGCGACACATCACAAATCAGAGCAGACTTGTCGAACGGCAAATGCAAAGTTTGACGCTGATAGGAATCGCTCGAAGAATGATCGACGAGCTCAATGACATCGACATGCTCGGGCGCGCAAGAGTGACCGATTGCGGCGACGGATGGAAGAAGGTTGTTGACCATCTCGGTATACGCGCCAACGTACTCTTTCCACATCGGCACCAGTCGGTCGTCTTAACCGTCCTTCGGCGCGAACGCTTGATATCGGCCAATGCCGACACCATGCCACAACAGAAGATTTGGTTCTTGTCCGTCTACGAACTTCGACGGGGCGTAAATCAGAATTAGTGTGCGCTGGCCCAACCAGTTGAGTACTAACGAAAGGTCAGTTCAGACCGGCATCTAGAATCCGGTCTGTTGAAATCTTTGGAGTCTGACACGCAATTACTCTCCAAAAGTTGAAACGCGCACCTAGCTATTGTACTCATTCCGTGCAGCATTTACATCGACGACAGGGGCGAAAACGAGAGCAATCGTAAGCTTCCGGCTAACCCACCTTGACGCCCGCTGATGCGGGCGTTGTTGCTGTTCAGGGTGTGGCGGGTTGCCAATTATGCGGCAACAGTTCGTCGATCTGGCTGGCCTTGTGTGTGGGCAACCGGGTCAGAATGTCCTTCAGATACGCATACGGGTCATGACCATTTAATTTGGCTGACTGGATCAGACTCATGACGGCAGCGGCACGACGGCCTGCCCGCAAGGAGCCTGCGAAGAGCCAGTTTCTGCGGCCCAAGGCTATAGGTCGAATTTGCTGTTCGATATGATTATTATCGATTGGGATTTGCCCATCATCCAGGTAGCGTGTCAACGCCACCCAGCGTTTTAGGCTGTAGTCCAGTGCTCTGGCCGTGCCCGATCCATCAGGCACCCGTAGTCGTTGCGCCAGCATCCACGCATGCAGTTTGTCTGCAATCGGTTTGGCCTTCTCCTGACGGATCCGCCATCGCTCATTGGCATCTAGCGCTTTGGTTTCACGCTCGATCTCGTAGAGCTCGCCGATATAGTCCAGAGCCTGCTTGGCAAGCTGGCTTTGGTTGGCCACATGCAGATCGAAGAACTTTCGTCTCGC
>RAPG01000020.1 GCA_005239165.1 Allopusillimonas ginsengisoli | reverse complement strand
CACCCCCGCTGAGTTCGAACGCCTGTATTACCAAAACTTAGAGCCACTGACTGTCTATTAATTTGACTAGGTCCAAAAGATAGAATTTCGGACATGAGCGACTTTAGAATTACCTATGATGGCCCGGCCCTCAACATGTCCGAAATGGACGTTCGTGAGCTTGCGCCTGCGCTCTTGGCGATTGGCGACCTTTTGACAGCATCCGTCAGCGTGCTGTGCGGCGACAAGATACAGCCCCAGGTAAATGTAAAAGGCAGCTTCAAAACTGGATCATTTGGAATAGATTTTGTTCTGGTCACCGATTTCTTAACTCGGGTTAAAGATATATTCACGTCCGACAATGCCGCTGCAATGCAAACGCAACAGCCATATTGTCAGCACTGGGCTTTGTAACCATAAAAGGTTATTCCGGTCTGCTACAGACGATTAAATGGTTGCGTGGTCGCAAGGTGCAAAGAGTTGACTTGAAAGAAAACACAGCAGTTCTTCATGTTGAGGATGACTTCCTTGAGATTGAGCTAAGTGTTTTGCGGCTGCTGCGCGATGTGGCAGTCAGAGACGCGACCGAACGCATGCTTGAGCCGCTGACTCGTGACGGCATCACGTCATTTCACGCGGGCACCGATGACACATTCTCGGCAACCGTAACATCAGTCGAAGTGTCGTGGTTCAATGCGCCAGAGGCGCAAGATGAGCTGCTGGTCGACGAAACAAGAAAGATGGTTTTCTCGATTGCTTCTCTGGCTTTCAAAGAAGACAACAAATGGCGGCTGCATGACGGAAACTCAACAATCACCGCAACAATTTCTGACGAAGACTTTCAACACCGGGTTGACACAAACCAAGCAAACTTTGCGAAGGGCGATGTGTTGGTTTGCGATGTAAGAGTCAAGCAATGGCAATCCAAAACTGGTGCCAAAACAGAATACGAGGTTGTGCGCGTAATTGAGCACCGCACAGCCGCCAGACAAATACCCCTGCCCGGCTTGTAGCGAAAGCTGCTTTAAGGCATGCCACGAAACCACCCAGGCTGCCTTTCTCGGCACCTGGGTACGGTTGATCACGCCTTGGCCGCTCGGCCTAGGCCTATTCGACCGGCTCACTACCGTGCTGTTATTCGTGTACAACCTCTCAGGTTTTGACGCCATGCCGCGACTGATCACCTCATGCCCTTTGGCAAAGGTATAAATTCATTATTTTTAGCTAATAAATCCAACCCCTTGGTGGCCCTTTCAAGGGATGCTGTCCGACCGAAGAAAACGTACTAAAGATAAAGGCTTACACACTTTGGCATGTAAGGCCTTTTCTGGCCTGTTGCTAACTAAGAACGCAAACCCTACCGACCCGCCACATCCATCATAATGACAGGTCTGTCATCGACAGAAACCGCCGTAAAGATAGGCACCGTTGTTTCAGTAACGCGCAGGCTGCCCACCGGATCATGGGCTTTGCTCCCCGATTTACCCGGGCTACTTTTCGCGTCGGCGACCTTACGGGATGCGACAGCTCGCGGTGCGCTGACAGGGTTACCGAAAATATCGCGATCCAATCGAATAAAGCCCGCCGCCACAATGGTTGAAGCATCAACAGCTGCAGCCGGGCTGGCACGACTGCTGTCACTGCCTGCCCCAGGCTCAGCAGCCTCTGGTACGCGGGGCTCCTGAACTGGCCGGGTTTTCACGTCATTGCTCGCTCCGCTGTTGTCGGTGCCGTTTGCACGACTCGCAAGCAGACTCACGTCGGGGCAGACACGCCCTGTTGCCTCATACGCCAGACGATTTTCATTCTCACCAAAGCAAAAAAAGCGCACCACAGCTACCTCCCGATAGCCGAGCCGGTAGGCAGTAGCAGTGTCTTCACGTGCGTTACACGCAACGCTTTCCGACGCCATAGATCCGCCAATCCCAAATCCCGTAACCCCCACGCCCAGCGTATTACTCTTGCCGCAGTTATTCGAGCCGCCGAACATGCTCGGCGCGGTGTAGACGTTGGGTGTGGTATGTATGCGCTGGTGATCCGGCGCTTCAGAATTACCAAATGTGATATTGCCCATTTGCATCTGTGCTGCCTGCCCCATCTGATTCGTCATCACTCCAGATTGCGAGTCAGCATTGGCATTACCGACGGCGTCAGCCCCTGAGTTAGCCGTAGTCGTACTTTGCCCGAAAGCAGCGGTACTAGATAACACCAGGGCTATAAGTATTAAGCGTTTCATCATTTTTCTCCTCGGAGGCTTACACCTCCCGGTTCCTGACTGAATAGAATTCATCTGCCGTTGCTCACCAACCGCTGAACCCACCAAAACCAATTGCCCCCGCTCCCGAACCGCCCGCGTCTGATGAGTCGGCCAGCCCATAATGCTCACCCGATGCACTCGTGTTCATATTGCTTGAGCCCGCTCCCGTCGACGAGATTGAAGTCTCAGCGCTCGTCGTAGTACTCGACACTGCATACGTTTCGACGCCCGTCATTGATGCAGAAACACCCGCGCTGACTGTGGTTGAGGCAGAGGCCCCAGGCCCACCCGACATCGTATTAGCGTTGGCGGCGCCACCAATCTTCGTACTCCACTGCGTCTGGCTGAGCGACAGATTACCGCCCGGTATGGTAGTACCGGCAGCATTAACCCAGCCTGACATCGTCAGCGCCATTAACGTAAATAAAAGCTTATCCATGATGAATACCTCCTTCAGCGTCCAGACCACGAGACTGCATGTTTTCCAGTCAACCGCAGCGTACGACCAACATTGCGAATTAAGGCGTAATAAATTCCTGCTGCGTGGTGCGGGCCGTGGTGTTCTCGGAACGCTGCACAAGTTTCGAAATCGGCTTTGCCGTTGCAGGGCAGCTATGCCCCATCAATAACCAGGCCAGGCGGTTCTCGTCTTCACCAAAGCAAAAAAACCGTATGACTGCAACATCTTTATAGCCAAGCCGAAAAGCAGTTGCCGTATCTTCGCGCGCGTTACACGGATCACTTTCGCTCGCCAGGGAGCCGCCTATACCAAACCCTGTCACCCCTACCCCGAGCGTATTGCTCTGACCGCAATTATTGGAACCACCAAACATGCTTGGCGCGGTGTAGACATTGGGTGTTGTATGCACAGTTTGGGTTTTCGGAGTTCTAGAGCTGCCAAAGGTGATGTTGCCCATGCTCATATCGGCCTGCTGCCCCATCTGCGATGACATGTTTCCAGACTGCGACGTCGCGCCAGCCCCGCTGGACGCATTGGCAGCGGAATCAGCTGTGGTGGTTGTCTGAGCCAAAGCAATATTGCTGCCACATAATATGAGTGATATCAATAAAAGCCGTTTCATTTATCTTCTCCTGTAGGGGACAAACCCCTCACGGCATAGCTTTGTCTTCAGGTTTTGCCGTAATTTTTATAAAATTTCATTCACACAGAAACCGAAGATGGTATGCCGTACGTTTCTTTACACATATGTGTCTTTTATTAACCAACGACATTATTCTATGTTTTGATATCACTATTGCTTTGTACATATTGTGATTAATTCAAATATATTTAATGGAAAAATTTAATTAAATAATAAAATTTCTCCGAAAATAACTATTCGATAATGTAACAATCCTCATGAGAAATAATCCGCCAAAATTAAACTCACCTTACTTCTTCGTCAGATGGCATTAAGTTCTGTTGCTTTTTTTTTCCACGTAACTCCAACATTGCTTCGCCATAGGCTTGTTGCAGTTCTTTTATCTGGCGCTCATATTGCTCTTTGACGTCCAGGGGGTTAACGCGTAAAGCGTTTTCCAGTCCTCGTTTACCCTCTGCAACCCAATGATCAATTTCCGACACAGGTAAATCAAAGGCCTGACTGGCCTCCTTGACAGTCGTTTTTCCCTGGATAATGTCCATTACCAGCACGCTTTTACGGCGTACCGTCCAACGCTTTATTTCTTCATCCAACTTGCCGCTCGTAGCGAAACCTTCTTTGCCGCTCATCACGTATTCTCCCTTTGAACAGCGACCTCGCTGGGCTGGCTTGCGTGCCTGCCAAGGCGTGTGTCACCTTGTATTATTCTGTGTTGTACCGGCGCCATCCTGAAGAGTAAGCAGATGGATTATTGGAACTCGGATAACTGGGCAGTAGTCTCATGGCATCCTGATTCGGAATGCCAGGAGCTTGCCATGTCAAGTCGTGCTCTCGCTCATGGCATGAAAATGCGTCCGCAATATCAGGCTGCCAGCTCTGGCGGCCGTCAGAAGGAAATGAATTATCTGCGCTGTATCCGGCAATGGCCGTAAAGCCTGTCGTCTTCAGAGGACTGAACGACTGCTCTGGCTGACAGACTGTATCTGCAGGCTGCATCTGCTGTTGCGCAACCGTCGTCACATCCGCAACCAAACTTGACGGAGTGAGCGCATCAATCCGCTCAGCCATAACGTTCGCCGCGCAAAGCAAACAAAGTAACAACATAAAGGGTTTCATTTCGCGCTCCAGAATGTGTGGAGAGTAACCTCCCCACACATTAGTACCTCACATATAAATGTGATGATTTACCAGGACCATCCGCCGAAGCCCATGTTGCCGGTAGTGCCACCACTGTCCGCCGAATGGGCGCCCCATGCATCTCCGGTCGTACCCCCAACGGACGAACCAAAGGTGAAGCCGCCGCCGTTCGAAAACGTTTGGGTCTGGGCAGAGGACGCAGTACTAACGGCAGCAGGATTCATCGCTACCGACGATGCCGCTTGCGATTGGGTTCCAGACTGGGTGCCTTGTTGAGCCATGCCAAAGCCCATCGAGGCGCTTCCGCTTGACGCTGATGAGGTACCACTCACGCTAGAACTGGCGCCACCGTGGCTACCAAACATACCTACACCAAAACCGGCGGCATTTGCCATGCCGATGGAACCCACTGTAAGCACAGCAGCCAATAGTATTTTCTTCATGATGAAATCTCCTTATGACTCGAGAACCCGTCTCGAGGCGGTACTGCACCTTGTCGGGATGCCAACCAACTACTTTCACAATCACTGACATCCTTCTCGACTTCTATTGCAGGACATGCAATTGAGCCTGTCCAACTAATCAATTTGCAGTTATTCGGCGGCTTTCGGCAACACCTATCCCTGAGCCGTAAGCGCCCATAACTGCCTTTCATGTTTAACGAACGCTATTAAACCGTACTGGGCTTTTTTCCCTAAGCCCTCTAGCCTATTTAGATTCGCAAGCTACTGTTACACACTTATGACGAAACGTAGCAATAAATCTTTAAGCAGAAACATTTGAATTTACGGTCATTCTGATTAAATTTCGTTATTGAATACATGAAATAAATCTTCAGAATGGTTAATCGACACACACATTCTAGGTTTTCTCTTATTAAAATTATTTACATTTTGTGATATTGTCAATTATTTTTGTAAATTTTTTTTAAAGATGAACACAGAACACCAGGCAGCAGACGGGAAAAAATTATGGATCCTCGTATTCAGTACTGCGTGACACAGATCGAACACAAAATTCTTCACGATTCATCCGAATTCAATGCGCACGATGCGCTAATTCAGGATCTGGCGAAGCATATTAATTTGACACGCTTCCATCTGGCCAGGTTGTTTCTGAAAGACTTCAAGTATTCGCCGCGTGAATACATTCAGCACAACCTTATGGGCCGTTGTGCATTGATGATTGCTCATACCACACAGTCAATGTTTTCTATCGCCATAGATATGGGCTTCTCAAGTCAACAGGCTTTCACTCGCGCCTATACCAAATACTGGGGTATATCGCCGCAGCACTTTCGTCAGGCGCATGCCTACTACATCGCCAAACGGGACAAGTCAGCGAGTCCGGCCGTGCCGGGCCTGGCAGATCTTGAAGTCAAGGTTCAAACCATGCCCGAGATACATTGCTGGGCAGCGCGATATGAAGGCCTGTCTAAACAGAAACACGCATGCTGGAATGATTTCAGACATTTGTTTGAGCAACATACGCCGGATGGCTTGGAAGGCTCTTTTTTTGGCCTGACCTACGATACGTCCATGTTCGTCCCGCAGCCATTTATGCGGTATTACTGTGGTGTGCTGGTGGGGCCAGACCCTAGCAGAAAGCCTAAAGAGGCATTCGAAATAAGACTTCCCGCTGGCCGCGTTGCTACCGTCACGGCACGATGCATGGCACCCGATTTGCCATATTTATACGATTATCTTCTGGATCACTGGCTGCCTCAGTCCGGGTACAGCCTGCGCGCATCTTGCTTTGCAGAGAGCTTCGACGAAATCCCACTTAACTGGAATGAGCAGCCGCTGCTCGTCAAATTGGCCTGCTGGATATGTTGAAAACAAGAATTGTAAATATTATAAACATTTATTTGCAGTTAGCAGATATAGCTAATATTATTTTTCCTGACGTGAGCACCGCAATCATTATAAAAATCTGCCTCGTCAAGAATTTCATTTTCCGCAGCAGAAATAGCTATATGCTGCCAGCAAAGCTCTCTTCAATATTTGAACAGATGAAAACCTTCCGTCCACGAGAGGCCTGTGCTTTTGCAGCTCCGTCGTTTTCGGCCTGGCTGCTTAATAAGAACCAACTCTGCAAGGTAATAATATGTCGGCAATCATAGTCATCGAACCGCATCCACTACTTCGTCTTGGAATTCTGCAATTAATGTCAGAATTGTCTGAAGAGCCATATGTAGATGGCGCAGGCTACCCCTCACTCGGGCTGGGCCCTTCTACCAGACGCGAGTATGACCTTGCCTTATTATCTGTATCAATCCTCGATGACATGCCGCATCTGGTCACTTTAGTCGTACAGCACTATTCACCAAAAGCCATTCTGCTGCTCTCTGAACATCACGAAGACATGTCCAACATAAACAGCAGTCTTTATCCCTTGGTAGCAGGTCACATCACCAAACATGTCCCTGCAGAAGTACTAAAGGCATCGGCAAAGCTGATACTGGCTGGCGGCACTTGCTTTTCTGGTCAGGTCACTGTGGCCCGGCAGCATGACCGGCTAAAAGAAACCGCAACACGGTTCCCACTTTTGCCCATAAGCATGCGAACTGAGGTCCAGCTACCAAAACATCAGGAAGTCGTGGGAGAAACCGATCTACAAACGGAGTGTAAAGCGCTTGGTTTAACACCACGCCAGTATGAAGTGTTGGTGTTATTGGCGCGAGGTTATCCCATGAAACTGGTGAGTCGCAGCCTGAATATTTCGTTGGCCACGGCAAAGGCGCATACCGAGGCGCTGTACCAGCGGCTCAATGTGCATAACCGCAATGCTGCGGTTTATGCAGCCGTCTCTCGCGGCGCTACGCTGGGCTGGCCAAGTATTGCCACAGCGAAAGATCAGACACAATCTCTGCTTGTGGCGCAAGAAGAGTAAACAGCTAAATCAGCCTGCACAGGCTGGTGGTGTGATGTATTGAAACTAAGGGCCAGGTATCAATGCCGCTTCCAGTGCAGTCTTTACGTGTCCGCCACCTGAGTACCAATGTCTTCTGCAAAAAACTCACCTGGCGTCGCACCAAACTGCTGACGAAATGCGGCAATAAATGCAGACAGGCTGTCATAGCCGCAAGCCAGCGCCACATCGGTTACACGATCACCTCTTTCAAGCAGCGCCAAGGCACTCAAAAGCCGCAGCCTCTGTCGCCATGCTCTAAAGCTCAGGCCAGTCTGTCGTACAAAAAGGCGACTGAGCGTTTTTTCAGAAACCGACAGCCGGTCGCTCCATTGGCGAAGGGCAACACGGGAACGTGGATCTTCTTGCAAATGGCCGCATATTATTTTGAGACGTTCGTCTTGCGGAAACGGCAGCATCAGATCTGCTTCAGGCGCAAACTTAAGTCGATCCAGTAACACGCTGGCCAACCGCCCGTCAGCGCCAGCCTCGTCGTAGAGAACTGGAAGCTGGCTAAAACGACGAATAAGCTCGCGCAGCAAGGTATCGACGACCAGCACTCTGCAGTCAATCGACTTCCATGTCACCACAGCGGGTTCAACATACAGGCTACGCACCAGCGTACCGGCTGTACATCGCACCCTATGCTCGATATGCGCCGGCACCCACACAGCCCGCTGCGGAGGAGCGATAAATCGACCCTTTACTGTCTCTACTTCTACCACGCCATGCAGAGCATAAGACAGCTGCACCCAGGGATGGCTGTGACGGTAGCCGATAACCTGATTGGGCAAGGACCGTACACGGCCATATAGTGGACGGGGCAGCGCCTGTCGACCGCTGAGCAAGCCCTCGAGCGTCACGGTTGAAGTGGCATTCATAAAAATTCTGAAATAATGAGAGTGTCCGTTTGTCGACAATCGACAGCAATTCGACGCTAGTCGGCTCTTATTGAATACGGTAACGTCTATCCAATCTACAGACAACGTATTTAAACGCCATGAACCGACTTCGTCTCATTTTCGATAATTTCACGCTCACTCTGATTGCCGTGGTGGCAGCCGCCACATTTATCCCTGCACACGGTACAGGCGCCGTCATATTTGAGTGGATTACCCGAGCGGCAATCGCCCTGCTCTTTTTTATGCATGGCGCAAAACTGTCACGTGAAGCCATCGTGGCCGGGGCCAAGCACTGGCGGCTACATCTGCTGGTGTTCGGCTGCACGTTTGTCATGTTCCCCTTATTGGGCTGGGCATCACGGCCACTCATAGAACCGTGGTTGGGAGCCCCACTGTTTCTGGGTGTTTTGTATCTCTGTGCTTTGCCAGGCACGGTGCAGTCTGCCATTGCCTTTACCTCTATTGCACGCGGCAACGTTCCCGCTGCCGTTTGCAGCGCATCAGCGTCCAGCATTATCGGCATCGTCATCACCCCACTGCTGATCAAGCTACTTACAGATATCGACGCCAGCGGCGCTCACTCAACGCTTGGTGCCATTGTCGATATCAGCGCGCAATTGCTGCTGCCTTTTGTTGTAGGCCATCTGATGCGCCCTTTAATTGGTGTCTGGATGGACCGCAACAAAAAATGGCTTAAAAACGTAGACCAAAGCTCTATTCTTCTTGTTGTGTATACGGCATTCAGCGCCTCCGTCATTGACGGCTTGTGGCAACAGGTGCAAGGCTCTGAGTTGCTGGCGCTGTTAATTGTCTCATGTGTGTTTTTGGCTATCGCCTTAGCGTTTACCACCTGGGCAGCCCGCACAGCCGGCTTCAACAAGGCAGATGAAATCACCGTTGTCTTTTGTGGCTCTAAAAAAAGCCTGGCTACCGGTGTACCCATGGCGCAGGTATTGTTTTCGGGTGCTGCCGTTGGGCCGGCTCTTTTACCGCTCATGGTGTTTCATCAGATACAACTGATGGTCTGCGCCGTGATGGCCCAGCATTATGCCCGCCGTGACGATCCGCCAGTTGGACAGCCTATCCCTGCAGACACGCCGGCCTCCTGAGGCTCCAAGCGGCTCCAGGCGGCTGTAGGCTCTGTGCTCTGGGCTCTGGGCTCTGGGCTGTAGATCCTAGGCTGTAAGCCCTAGGCTGTAGCTTGTAGGCCAAAGATAAACAGCCTACTGTTGCGCCTCATCCATTTGAGGCAAGCTGACCGTTGTCGCGTCACTCAAAGGCTCGCGTGCGCTCGCTCGAGAAGACTGTGACACATTTATATTTTGAGCACGCTTGCTCCGGCAGCTAACGAGTCGTGCGATTTATCGTACACAGGCAGGCCTGTAAACGTTCCAAGCGAAACGCCGTCGAGGTGGGGGAGATCGCCTCCCAAACACCCCAACTTCGGCGTATTGCCTACATAAGCCCCAACTGCAAGCGCGCAGGCTCACTAATCATTTCGCGGCTCCATGGTGGATCCCACACCAGATCAACCTTGGCTTCATCTACACCATGTATTGACAGGATCTTGTCGCGTGCTTCGTCGGCAATCATGGTACCCATGCCACACCCAGGAGCGGTCAGGGTCATGTTGACATCAACACGATAGCGCTCGTGGTCCAGCTCGGTAACCTTGCAGCTATACACCAGCCCCAGATTAACGATATCGACAGGAATCTCAGGGTCGAAACATGTTGCCAGCATGCTCCACGAGGCATCTTCTACAGCTTGGGCCGTAACTGGCCCGTCATGCATGTGCTTGACGGCTTCGGTGGGCTCAAACCCCAGCGCATCGCCATCGACGCCTTCCACCCGGTACAGATTGCCCTGCACCATAACGGTGTACGTACCGCCTAGCTGCTGCGTGATGGTTGCCTCGCAGCCTTTTTCAATGGTGACTGCAGAGCCGTAAGGCACGGTAACTGCCGGGCAATCCCGGCTGACGATAACATCTTGTCGTGTGTAGCTCATTGTTGCCTCTCTACTCGGTACGAGCCGTGTCTCTGGCCTGGGTAATCGCATTGTGCAGGGTATGCCAAGCCAGCGTGGCACACTTGACCCGGGCCGGAAACTCTCGCACTCCTGATAAAACCTCTAGCTTGCCAAAGTCGCGGGCTTCAGGCTGCGCTTCGGTCAGCATGGCGTGCATGTCGTTGAACAAGGCTTCCACCTCTTCAACAGTTTTGCCCTTAACGGCCTCCGTCATCAGCGACGCGGACGCCGTTGATATTGCACACCCATGGCCAATAAAGCTGATCTTCTCGACCACACCATCTTTAAGCTGTGCATAGATGGTTAGCTGATCACCGCATAGCGGGTTATGCCCTTGTGCCATATGGGTGGCATCGGGCATTTCTTTAAAATTGCGTGGGCTTCTATTGTGATCGAAGATGACTTCTTGATAAAGCTCACGCAGATCGCCATTTTCGAGACTCATGCCTGACCCGTCCCAAAAAGCTTTTGTGCCTTGCGCAGTGCAGCGATCAGGGCATCGATGTCTTGCCGGGTGTTGTACAGGGCCAGCGAGGCGCGAGCCGTGCCAGGAATGCCAAAACGCGTCATTAATGGCATTGCACAGTGATGCCCGGCACGTATGGCGACCCCTTCGGTGTCAAGTATGGTGCCAAGATCATGCGGGTGGATGCCCTCGACCACAAAGGACAGAATGCCCGCCTTATGATCAGACGTACCGATAAGGCGCACGCCAGGCAAAGACTGCAATTGCTCAGTGCCGTAAACCAGAACGTCATGCTCATGGGCTGCGATAGCATCCAGCCCAATTTCTTGTACATAGGCAATAGCCGCATCAAGACCGATTACACCGGCAATATCAGGCGTGCCTGCTTCAAAACGCTGAGGCACCTCGGCGTAGGTGCTGCGCTCAAAACTAACGGTGTAAATCATGTCGCCGCCACCTTGCCATGGCGACATGTCTTTCAGAATATCGTAACGGGCATAAAGCGCACCAATGCCAGTAGGGCCATAAATTTTATGACCCGAAAACGCATAAAAATCACAGCCTATGGCCTGCACATCAACGCGCGCATGGGCAACAGCCTGAGCACCGTCAACAAGAACCAGCGCGCCTGCCTCATGGGCCAGCCTCGTCATCTCGGCGACGGGGTTGATGGTACCCAGCGCGTTCGATACGTGCACAATACCGACCAGCTTGGTGCGCGGCCCAAGCAAAGCGCGATAGGCATCGAGGTCAACTTCACCGCAGTCGGTAACAGGTGCCACCTTGATGTGAGCACCTACCTGCTCGCACAGCATTTGCCACGGAACAATATTGGAGTGATGCTCAAGCCCGGTAAGCACAACCTCATCACCTGCTTTCAGGTTTGCCCGGCCCCAGCTATTTGCGACCAGGTTGATGGCTTCTGTTGTGCCCCGTGTAAACACGATTTCTTCAGGACGCGCCGCATTCAGTAGCGAGCGCACCCGTTCGCGGCCTTGCTCGTACAGATCGGTCGAATGCTGCGAGAGCCAATGCACACCACGGTGGATGTTGGCATTAGACTGCTCGTAGTAATCGACAATGGCGCGGATGACAACGTTGGGCTTTTGTGTCGTGGCACCATTGTCCAGGTAAACCAGTTGCTTGCCTTTGATCGGGCGGGCCAAAATGGGGAAATCAGCCCTTTGATCAAGCACCAGAGGGGTGGCTTCAGCAAGTGTAGATACGTTCATGCAAAGTCTCCCAAAGCAGCATTTTCAGGCGCAAGCGCCTGAATAGCTCCGATAACCCTTTGGCGCAGCAGGTCAGACTCAATACGCGCAATGGCTTCGGCGGCAAATGCATACGTTAGTACATGACGCGCAAGTTCTTCGTCAAGGCCTCGTGAACGCAGATAAAACAAACTGTCAGCGTCTATTTGGCCCACTGTGGCACCGTGTGCACACTTGACGTCATCGGCGTAAATTTCGAGTTCGGGCCGGGCGTCGGCCTTGGCCAGACGTGACAACAGCAGGCTGTCCGAGCGTTGCACAGCATCGGTTTTGTCAGCACCGGGCGCAACAAAAATACGTCCGCGAAACACACCACGTGCCGTGTCGCCAAGTACGCCGCGATAGTATTCGTGGCTGGTGCCAAAAGGCTTGTCATGGCTTATGAGCGTGTGATGATCGACGTGACGCTTGCCGTCGACATAATACAAACCATTTAGGAGTGTCTGGCAATGGTCGCCGCCAAATGCCGTAGCAATATCGTGCCGCGCCAGGCGGGCCCCAAACGACATCGAATGCGAATTAAAGACTGACGACTTGCCCTGCTGCACATCAATAACGCCCAAGTGAAACGCTTCGGCGTCTTCGCGCTGCAGCTTCAGGTGTGTGACATGCGCATCAGCATCAAGATTCATGCGTGTGACAGTGTTGGTAAAGCTAGCGCCTGCGCCTTGACCCACGAAATGCTCCATAATCGTGGCTTGTGCGCCTGCGCCAGCCTGAACAAGGTTGCGGGTAAAACTAGCGGAACCCTTGCTGGCCGTCATGAACACGAGGTGAATAGGCTGCTCGACGATGGTGCCGCTCGCCAGGCTTACATACGCGCCATCTGAAGCCAAGGCCAGGTTTAGTGCCACAGTGCTCGCGCCGTCAGTATCGCTGCCATACAGCGCTTCAAGCGATTCGGGCGTATCAGTAAACGCCCGAGACAGCGGCTCTATCGTTACACCTGCAGGCAGATCACCAACACGAGAAAGAGCTGGCATGTATTTGCCATCGACAAACACCAGCCAGTGATCCTTGTCGTCATCGCTGTAGGGACGCTGTACGCCCGCCGTGGCAGCACCATCAGCATCAAGAAACGCTTGCTGTGCAAGCGTCGCAAGCGAGGTGTGACGCCACTCATCATTTTTGCTGGTGGGCCAGCCTTCAGCGGCGAATCGTTCAATCGCCTGTTTGCGCCGCGCCGCCAGCCAGGGCAGTTGCGCGCCAGGAAGGTTTGCGCCGCGCGTAGCGAACGTTTGAGCCCAGGTTTCTACAGAACTCATGCCGTAGCTCCTTTACCACCCTTTACGGCCTGCTCCGCTTTGCCGGGTTCGGTAACCCACCCGTAGCCCTGCTCTTCGAGCTCAAGTGCCAGCTCACGACCACCAGACTTAACAATGCGGCCGTTGGACAGTACGTGCACGAAATCAGGCACGATGTAATCGAGCAGGCGCTGATAGTGGGTGATGACAATCATTGCACGATCAGGTGAACGCATGCGGTTGACACCGTCTGCCACAACGCGCAGCGCATCAATGTCGAGCCCCGAGTCGGTTTCATCAAGAATGGCAAGCTTGGGCTCAAGCATGATCATCTGCAAAATCTCATTGCGCTTTTTTTCGCCGCCCGAAAACCCTTCGTTCACGCCGCGATACAGAAACTCGTCACGCATGCCGACTTCTTTCATTTCTTGCTTGACGCGCTTGATGAAGTCCATGGCGTCGAGTTCGGGCAAGCCCTGATGGCGACGCGCGGCATTGACCGATGCTCTGAGAAAATACGCATTGGACACACCCGGAATTTCGATGGGGTACTGGAAAGCCAGAAACAGCCCGGCGCGCGCACGCTCTTCAATGGGCATTTCGAGCAGGTCCTGGCCCAGCCAGGTTACCGAGCCGCTTTTAACCGTGTAATCTTCGCGACCTGCCAATACTTGCGACAGTGTGCTTTTACCAGACCCATTGGGGCCCATGATGGCATGTACCTCACCCGCGTTCACGTCAAGGTTAAGGCCATTAAGAATCGACTTGTTTTCGATCGATGCGTGCAAATCTTTAATACTCAGCATTTATTTCTCCTTAACCTACGCTGCCTTCGAGACTTACACCGAGCAGAGCCTGCGCTTCGACTGCAAATTCCATGGGCAATTCCTTGAAAACTTCTTTACAAAAGCCATTGACGATCATAGACACCGCATCTTCGGCAGAAAGGCCGCGTTGCATCGCGTAAAACAGCTGATCTTCGCCTATGCGTGATGTGGTGGCCTCGTGCTCGACACTGGCCGTGGGATTCTGAACTTCCATCGTAGGGAAAGTATGAGCGGCACAGGTCTTGCCTATAAGCAGCGAATCACACTGCGTATAGTTACGCGCGTTCTCTGCTTTGGGGGTGATGCGCACAAGCCCGCGATAGGCATTGCTGCCGTGGCCAGCCGAAATACCTTTTGAGATAATGGTGCTGCGCGTATTGCGCCCGATATGAATCATTTTGGTGCCGGTATCGGCCTGCTGACGGTGGTTACTGACGGCTACCGAGTAAAACTCGCCGACAGAGTCGTCGCCACGCAGAATGACGCTGGGGTACTTCCAGGTAATGGCAGAGCCAGTTTCGACCTGAGTCCAGGAAATGCGTGAGCGCGGACCGCGGCAGTCGCCCCGCTTGGTGACGAAGTTATAAATGCCACCCACCCCGTCTTTGTCGCCGGGATACCAGTTTTGCACGGTGGAGTATTTGATTTTGGCGTCATCCAGGGCTACCAGCTCAACCACTGCAGCGTGGAGCTGGTTTTCGTCGCGCATGGGCGCAGTACAGCCTTCCAGATAACTGACCGAAGCGCCTTCTTCGGCAATGATAAGCGTACGCTCGAACTGCCCGGTATCTTGCGCGTTAATGCGAAAATATGTGGACAGCTCCATGGGGCATCGTACCCCTTTGGGAATGAACACAAACGAGCCATCAGAGAACACGGCCGAGTTAAGCGCCGCATAAAAATTGTCTCCGGGCGGCACCACAGAGCCCAGATATTTTTTGACAATTTCGGGGTACTCTTTAACAGCCTCGGAAAACGAGCAAAATATAACGCCTACTTCGGCTAATTGTTTGCGAAACGTTGTGGCCACCGAGACTGAGTCGAACACAGCGTCAACAGCCACGCCTGCCAGGCGCGCACGCTCGTGCAGCGGCACCCCCAGCTTTTCGTAGGTGCGCAAAAGCTCGGGATCAACCTCGTCGAGGCTTTTGGGGCCGTCTTCTTTGCTTTTGGGGGCCGAGTAGTAACGGATGTCCTGAAAATCAACAGGCGGAAACTGCACCTGTGCCCACTCGGGCGTTTCCATAGTCAGCCAGTGACGATACGCCGCAAGGCGCCACTCGAGCATGAACTCGGGTTCTTCCTTTTTGGCGGAGAGCCACCGGATAGTGTCTTCGTTAAGCCCCTTGGCGATGGTCACAGACTCAATGTCAGTGACAAACCCGGCCGAGTACTCGCGATCGAGAAACGACTCTATTGGATCAGCGGCAGAAACAACTGCGGGTTCGGTAGATGGATTCATTCAGAGAGACTCCATATTGTGGTACGTGCCACTTTAGGCTTGATGGCCGGCTTGGCCGCCGGCAGGTTTTTAAGAGGAAATTCGGCAGGCATAGGATGAACCATGTCAGCCACAGTGACGTCTTCGAGCGTACGCCGCACAATGGCGTTGATACGCTGCCAGTTGGTACGTATATGACAGCCAGCCTCGACACTACAGGCGCCCGGCAAAGCGGTGCACTCGGTAAGGCCAAAAGGCTGATCATCAAGAGCGTCTATAATCTGGGCGATATTGATTTGCTCAGCGGGCCTGCCTAGCGTATAGCCGCCACGCGCTCCGCGCTGGCTGCGCACTAATTCGTGCTGACCCAGTTGCTTGAGAATTTTGCTTACGGTAGGCTGGCCCAACCCCAGTGTTGAGGCAAGATCGGCAGCACTGTACACCCGATCTGGCGAACCTGCCATGTAGGTAAGTAGCAATGTGCCGTAATCGATAAGTTTGCTGATACGCAACACCAACCGCCCCAAGTGATAAAGTAATCATATAGTACCATTTCGGTACTATATGGGTCAAGCGCCGGTCTCTTGCTCCACCTGCTGCAAACGCCACATCTGCGCATAACGCCCACCCTGCTGCAACAGGGCCATGTGAGTACCGCGTTCCGACACTTTGCCATCATCAAGCACAATAATTTCGTCAGCGTTAACAATCGTAGACAAGCGATGAGCAATAATCAGTGTGCTGCGATCCTGGGCTACTAATTCAAGCTCTTGCTGGATGGCACGCTCGGTGCGTGTGTCGAGCGCGCTGGTGGCCTCATCAAATATCAGAATGGGTGGGTCTTTAAGAATGGTGCGGGCAATGGCCACCCGCTGCTTTTCGCCTCCTGAAAGCTTCAGTCCGCGTTCGCCTACAAGCGTCTGGTAACCCTTGGGAAGCCCGACTATAAACTCGTGGATTCGTGCAGCCTGCGCAGCGCGAATGATTTCATCTTGGCTTGCAAGTGGATTGCCGTAGGCAATGTTGTACAAAATGGTGTCATTAAATAGCACGGTGTCTTGTGGCACGATGCCAATATGCTGACGCAAACTGGCCTGAGTAAGGTCGCGAATATCCTGACCATTTATGCGTATGGACCCATCATTGACGTCGTAAAAACGAAACATCAACTTGGAAAGCGTCGACTTGCCCGCGCCTGACGACCCCACAACGGCAACCGTCTTGCCTGTCGGAATCGAAAAACTGACGTTGTGCAGTATGCGCCGGTCATCTTCATAGCTGAAATCCACACCATCGAAAACAATATCTGCCTGGCGCGACTTGAACCTGCTTGCACCGGGGGCGTCAGCGACTTCCTGACCTTGCGCCATCAAACCAAACATACGTTCCATATCAGCCAGCGAATGTTTGATTTCGCGATACACAAACCCCAGAAAGTTAAGCGGTGCATAAAGCTGCGTAAGATAAGCGGAAACCAGCACGACATCGCCTACTGTCATGGTCTGGCTGACCACACCTGATGCCGACAACCACAGCAGCAGAGTGACACCCACCGTGATGATCACCCCTTGCCCGATGTTAAGCAGGTTCAGCGATACTTGATTTTTCACCGCCGCATCGGCCCATTCGCCAAGGTGGCGGTCGTAACGGGTTACTTCGTAAGTTTCGTTGCCAAAGTATTTGACGGTTTCGTAATTGAGCAGCGCGTCAATCGCCTTGCTATTCGCTTTGCTGTCCAGACTGTTCATGGTTCGGCGGTAAACCATGCGCTTTTCGGTAACCAGCAGCGTGAAAGCAATGTAGGCGCCAATGGTACCCAATGTGACGGCGGCGAAGCGGATGTCATACCGCCACAACAGTATGCCGGTGACCATGCCGAGCTCAATCAGTGTGGGCAAAATATTGAACACGGTAAAGTTGAGCAGAAACCCTATACCTTTGGTTCCCCTCTCAATGTCGCGACTCAGACCGCCGGTTTGGCGATCCATGTGAAAACGCAGCGACAGCGAAAAAAGATGTGAAAACAGCCGTGTGGCTATGCGACGCACCGAACCCTGCGTCACACGCGCAAACAGTGCATCACGCAGCTCACCAAAAACACTGCTCGCCAGCCGAGCAAAGCCATAGCCCAGCAAGGCCGCAACAGGCAGGGCCATCACGGTTGCCGGTACGCTCAGCTGATCGACAATATCTTTAAGAAAAATGGGCAGTATGACACTGGCCACTTTTGCGGCCACCAAACAGGCCAGTGCCGCCATAACTCGGTATTTAAACTGCCAAACGTACGGCAGCAACGATTTCAGGACAGAAAGATCGTCCCGTTTTTTTGAGGATGGGGCCGGAGAGGCAGACATGCAGGAGACACTTGGTGAAAGTTAGCGCGTCGTACATTGTACGCACTAGCAGCAATGCGGCCTTGTGTGGCATTCGTAATCACTGAAATACTCTGACACGTCTGTTGGCACCAGAATTTGGTCTCGCTGCCACTACAATATCAGCATTGCAAACGCGGAGACCTCCGCGTTTCTGCCGGAGACTGTATGACTGCATCACCCTTCGATTACGAAGCCGCCCTGCTTGCATGTGCACGGGGCGACCAGAAAGCGTTTCAGCGTCTTTACGAACACGAGGCACCGCGCATGCTCGCACTGGGGCTGTCGCTGCTCGGCCAGCGGGCCGCAGCGGAAGAATTAGTCTGCGATACCTTCGTGCTGGTCTGGAAGAACGCAGAAAATTTTGATGAAGTGTCTGGCAAGGGCCGGGCCTGGCTATACAGCATATTAAGGTACCGGGCTTTAAAACGTCTGCGCCAGTCTTCGCCCCACAGATCAAAAAACATCCCTTCATCCGAATCACTGCCTGTGCTCAAGCCCGAACCCGGGCAGCCACCTTCCAGCCTGCTCAGTGCCCTCACCCGGCTTGACGAAAGCCAGCGCCAACCCATACTGATGGCCTTTTACAAAGGCTATTCGTATGAGCAAATCGCCACCACACTGAAAATATCACCCGTTCAGGCGCGTATGCGTGCACAAGTCGGCCTGAGCCATTTGCGGGAGCTGCGCCAAGCATGACCCGCAACGACATCTCGAAACACCACGTCCTGATTGCAGAATACACGCTGGGGTTACTAAACCCGCACGAGACAACTCGCGCACACAAACTGCTGAGCGAAAGCGATGAAGCCATCGCCGTTGCACTTGACTGGGAAGACAGTCTGTTAGACCTTGCCGACGTGTTGCCTGCGTTGGACCCGTCGCCACTGCTACTTCAGCGCATCCAGACTACGCTAGGCCACGACACCACCCCCGCTCCATCACGTCTTTATCGCAAACCGGCTGCAACCATGAGCAGCGCCGCTGACGAACCTGCCGTAGCAACGAACACAGCCACTACACAAGCACCTACGCACGTACCCGCATCGGGGCAGACAGACAACGCCGCACAAGCCAACATATCAGCATCGCTGCCAGCATATCCACAAGCCAAGAATCAAGCCCCCTCGCTGAAACCCAGCACCAAAAACCCAGAGCCTGCCGAGCAGGCAGACAGTCTCTGGCCGCGAACCCGCCACACGCGGCCACAGCCCGCAGCACCACGACGCGAACCTTCTTTTGGAGCGACGCCTGAAAATGATGTTGCAGCCACAGCCGCTGCGCCTGTCAACACCACACACACATATGCCAACCACGAGCGCGCTGCGGAACAACTCGTTGCGGGTTCAAGCGATCAGTCTGGTATTTCTGACCGCGTAAAGGCTGGTGCTTCCGACCGCGTAAAGCCTAGTGATTCTGCTTCCACAATCCAGGCTGCACCGGCATCTGCAACTGCTGGCGCGTCTATCCCCATTACGCCGCCCTCTGTGCCTCGCCAGCCAAAGCCAACACACAAATCCGTGACTGACAATGTCTGGATCTGGCGCGCAGCGACGGTTATCTTTGCTGGCATTGCTCTGGTGCTTGCGGTGATTCCGTCTCAACCTGCGCAACCGCCCGTCAATATTGTGACCATCGCACCAACTCAGGCTGCCATTCTTCAGGCGCCCGGACAAACATCCACGCCGGGATGGGTTGTTACGTTCGATCTGCAAGGAAACGCCTTGATGAAGCCCCAGGTGCGCAGCGACATCCCTGCTGACGCATCTGTGCAGCTCTGGACGCGCAGCGCCTCCATGCCGCAGGCTCGCTCCTTGGGCCTCATAGACCCCAACCTTCCTGTAACGGTTCCAGCATCGCTCATGGGCACGCTGGGCGAGGATCAACTCTTTGAGATGACACTTGAACCGCACGGAGGTTCGCCAGACGCGAGCCCAAGCGGTCCAATACTGTTTATAGGTCAAGTTATCACATTTGGTGCGCAGAAACCTGCCACAAATGCTCAGGATGCAGCCAGCGTATCTAATGACTCATTGCCATAGTGATAACGTCCGCCAAGGCATTCACAGCGGCATACACATGATTTGATCTTGCTTACGGGGTGTGAGGTGATGATGACGCCTCATCATGCTGACGACAATGCCCCGGCAAGACTATCGTGCGTTCTGCTGCAAAGCTTCAAGCTCTTCGTCGGTGAATCCGGCCTCGCGGCGGGCGGTCAAATTGAACGGCCCCCGCAAACGAGGGGCCCGGTAATCGGTTGCCAGCTCGGCAAACCGTGTTATGGGATCTGCATCCTGACGCTCGCACTCGTAGCGATACCAATGATTGCCCACTGCCACATGGCCAATTTCATCGCGCAAAATGATGTCAATAATGGCCGCTGCGGCTAAGTCACCAGCACCCGCAAGTTTATCGCGTACGATAGGCGAGGCATCCAGACCGCGCGCTTCAAGTGTGCGGGGCACCAGAGCCAGACGAGCCAGCAGATCATCGCGCGTGCGCTCCGCCATCTCCCAAAGACCATCATGAGCAGGCAAGTCGCCGTACTGGTAGCCCAAGGCGCGCAAGTGCCCTTCTAGCAGTCCAAAATGATAGGCCTCTTCACGGGCTACCCGGGCCCAGTCGCGATAAAAATCTTCAGGCAAGCCCGCGAAGCGCCAGAGTATGTCCAACGCCAGGTTTATGGCATTAAACTCAATATGAGCCAGCGAGTGAATAAGTGCGGCGCGGCCTTGCGGTGAGCCCATTGAGCGCGGCTTTACTTGTTGAGGGGGTACTAGAAGAGGCTGAGGCGGCCGCCCAGGAATGCCTTCGGGAGCCTGGATCTCGACATGGCAATCAATGACGAGCATTTCAGACAACTCAGCCACAGCAGCCACTTTTTGTGCTGGGTCAGAAATCAACAGTGCTGTGAGTGCTTTGTTTCGTAACGAACCAGCCGACATGAAAATCTCTCGTAACTCAGACTTGGAGGCGACGGTCAGAATGGCGCAGTTTGGTGCGACAGCCTGCCTGGCAATCGGCAGATTCGCCTGACCACACACCTGAAATGGCCTGCCTGCCGGCGTCAACGCCAGCCAGCAGGATGAAGGCATCGTGTATTAACGAGGTGTCAGGCACTCTGACATGACAGGCGCCGGCACATCAAAGCAGTTGTGTGCTCGCTGCGTCCTTAGCGTCAATAGCAGTCGTCAACATGTCTTTGATGTTATTGAGATCTTTGCGCAGTGCCTGCAACTCTGCACCCGAGAGCCGGACGGCCGCGTCTTGATCATGCGGCACATCGTGCAAATCGCCCAGACGATTGCGCGCCCCGCTGATCGTAAACCCCTCTTCATAGAGCAGGTGGCGGATACGCCTGATTAACAACACCTCATGGTGCTGGTAATAACGACGGTTGCCCCGTCGCTTCACAGGCTTGAGTTGTGTGAACTCTTGCTCCCAATAGCGCAGCACGTGGGGCTTGACGCAACACAGATCGCTGACCTCACCAATCGTAAAATAACGCTTGGCGGGAATGGGCGGCAAAATGACTGTTTTTTCGCTTGTGCTCATGTGCGGATTGTATGCCGATTAAGAATGATGCGCATCGTCGCATGCAACGATGCCTGAACGCCACTGAGCCACCGGCGGTAGTTTTAGCCATTGGGCTTGTGTATTGCCCACCCTCCCGGGCCGGACCAAGACACAGCCGTGGCTGCAACGCCAATAGCCCGCCGTCTTTCTTTACTTGGGCGGTGTGGCCGGCTTACCAGCCAGCTCGACAACACCTTTGAGCTTCTGGCTTGCATGAAACGTAACCACCCTGCGGGCCGCAATGGGTATGACCTCGCCAGTCTTGGGATTACGACCGGGTCTCGGCGGCTTGTCACGAACCTGGAAATTTCCGAAACCTGAGAGCTTGACTTCTACACCGTGCGCCAGCGATTCACGGATTTCTTCGAAAAACGTGTCGACGATGTCTTTGGCTTCACGCTTGTTCAGACCCACGCGTTCGAATAATAGCTCGGCAAGCTCTGCCTTAGTAAGAGTGCGATCGGATTTCATTGTAATGAGCTGCTCCTTAAGCACGCGGACGTACACCAGACACACTGACTAACGCTTCAAGCAGGCGGGCCAGGCAGTGCTCTACCGTGGTTTCATCGAGCGTGGCATCACGCCCTTGCAGCCAGAAACGAAACGCCATGCTTTTTTCGACTGTCTGCGCAGATTTGTCGCGCCAGACATCAAATAGTTTAATGTCTTTTACGATACCCAGCGTAGCATCAGACTGAATTTTATCGTTAAGTGTATCAAGTAGCTGACTGTAAGTTATTGATGCATCGACCCACACCGCCAGATCACGAATCACCACGGGCTGACGCGACAGCTCGCGAGGCTGAGGAAGACTGGTTTCCGACAGCGCTTCGGTGTCTACTTCAAACACGACAGGCGCATGGGCAAGATCATAGTGCTGCGCCCAGCGCGGATGCAACTCACCCAGCCACCCTACGAGCTTGCCTGAAAGTTCCAGGCGTGCCGAACGGCCTGGGTGCAGGGCCGGGTGTGCATCGGCAATGCAGACAAGCTCAGAGGCCCGGTAACCAAGCACGTCTTCGAGGTCTTTCTTGACATCATAAAAGTCAACCTGGCGGGTTGGCACGCCCCACTGCTCGTCGTCGGCCGGGCCCCATGCCGCACCGGCCAAACGCATAGGCTGGTTAACCCCTGCCACGGTCAAATCGCCATCAAGCACAGACGCATCGCGCATGAAAACACGACCCAGCTCGAAAACGCGTACACGGCTTTGCTTGCGGTTGGCGTTATGCACGATATTGGCCAGCAACCCACCGATAAGACTGGAGCGCATTACGGCGAGCTGGCTTGCGATGGGATTAAGCAACTTAATGGGGTCGGCGTTGCCGACCAGATCATGTTCCCATACCTCTTCGACAAAGGCGAAATTGACGACTTCCTGGTAATCAAGTGCTGCCATGGCAGCTCGCAATACGTGGGGGCCACGCAATGTTTCGATCTCAGTCCGCATCTTCGCCTGTGCAACAGGGGGCACATCGGGAATACGCTCAAACCCATAAATACGCGCAACCTCTTCGATGAGGTCTTCTTCAATGCACAGATCAAACCGGTACGACGGAGGTGTGACAGAAAACACGTCATCAGCGACCGTATGCTCAAGGCCCAGACTGGTAAAAATGCGGCCGACCTCTTCGCGGGTTACAGCAATGCCCAGAATGCGCTGACAGCGCTGCAAGCGCATCTGCACAGGGTTGCGCTCTGGCAGGTTGACGACCTGGTCGTCTACCGGGCCTGCCTGGCCACCGCAGATATCCATGATCAAGCGGGTAATCAATTGCAGATGCTCAGGGATGGACTCAAAATCGACACCCCGTTCAAAACGATGGCTGGCTTCTGAACTGAATTTGTAGCGACGGGCGCGACCCATAATGGCCTCGGGCCACCAGAAAGCCGCCTCTACATAAATATTTGTCGTGTCGAGCGTGACGGCTGATGTTTCGCCGCCCATGATGCCCGCAAGGCTTTCAAGCTGGTCACCGCTGGCAATAACACCGACATCGGTGTCGAGTTTTATCGTTTGCCCGTTAAGCAGTTCAATCTGCTCGCCCGGCTTGGCCCAGCGAACTGTAAGACCGCCCTGCACGCGATCAAGGTCAAACACATGGGTAGCCGGCCAAGTTCGAGCATGACATAGTTGGAAATGTCGACCAGTGCGGAAATTGGACGTTGCCCTGCACGCTCAAGACGCGCTTTCATCCACGATGGTGTCTGTGCCCTGGCGTTAACACCCCGGATGACGCGCCCGGCGAAGCGGCCACACAGGTCGGAGGCCTGCACCTGGACGGGCAGCCGATCTTGTAAGGTGGCGACAACAGGCTCAGCAGACGGCAACTGAAGTGGCTCGCCAGTGAGGGCCGCCACCTCTCGCGCAACGCCCAGTATGGAGAGGCAGTCTGCACGATTGGGAGTCAACTTGAGGGTAAACAGCATGTCATCAAGATCAAGCGCCTCTCGCAGAGACTGGCCCACTGTGGCCCCTTGATCAAGCTCAAGTAAACCGGCATGATCCTGAGACAGACCCAGTTCACGGGCGGAGCACAACATTCCGGCTGACTCTATGCCCCGCATTTTGACTGGGCCAATTTTCATGCCCCCTGGCAGTTCAGCCCCCACGCGCGCAAGTGGCACCTTTATGCCTGCCGTGGCGTTGAGCGCACCGCAGACGATTTGCAACATCGCGCCAGAGCCGTCATCTACCTGACATACACGAAGCTTGTCTGCATCAGGGTGCGCAGCCACGTCGACAATGTGCGCGACGACTATGCCACTGAACGGTGGTGCGACAGGGTTGGTCTCTTCGACTTCGAGGCCGGCCATGGTAAGCCGGTGCGACAGTTCTTCAGTGCTGATCTCTGGGTTGACGAAAGCGCGTAGCCAGGACTCGGGGAATTGCATGTTCTGCTCTCAGGAAGCGGGTGTTTCGGACGTTTAGCGATTGAACTGGCGCAAAAAGCGCAAATCGCCCTCGAAAAACTGGCGCAAATCATTGACGCCGTAACGCAGCATGGTCAGGCGTTCTATGCCTGAGCCAAAAGCAAAGCCGATATAGCGTTCGGGGTCGAGCCCGTAATTGCGCACCACTTCGGGGTGTACCTGGCCAGACCCCGAGATTTCAAGCCAGCGCCCCTGATTCGGGCCAGACGTGAACATCATGTCGATCTCGGCGGAGGGTTCGGTGAACGGGAAAAAAGACGGCCGGAATCGCACTGACAGATCATCGGTTTCAAAAAAGGCGCGCAGGAAGTCGGTATACACCCCCTTGAGATCGGCGAAGGAAATATCTTCAGCGATCCACAGGCCCTCGACCTGATGAAACATGGGAGAGTGGGTAGCGTCGCTGTCTACGCGATATGTGCGCCCCGGCGCAATGACCTTGATGGGCGGCTTGTGCATGCGTGCATAGCGCACTTGCATGGGGCTGGTGTGAGTACGCAGCAACAACGGCAAACCTTGAGCATCGTTCATGTCGACGTAAAACGTGTCTTGCATGGAGCGTGCAGGATGGTTTTCAGGGTTGTTCAGCGCCGTAAAGTTGGTCCAGTCATTTTCTATTTCTGGGCCGTCGGCGACATCAAAACCGATAGACCTGAAGATGGCCTCTATGCGCTGCCAAGTGTGGATGACCGGATGAATACCCCCGAACCCGCGGCCACGCCCCGGCAGGCTGACGTCAATAGTCTCAGCAGCCAGGCGCTTGTCGAGCTCGGCCTGCGCCAGGCCTGCACGTCGCTGGTTAAGCAAAGCCTCAATCTGCTGCTTTAATTGATTGATGCGCGCGCCTTCGGCTTTTTTCTGCTCGGGATCAAGCTTGCCCAGGCCTTTGAGCAGCACCGTCAATGCGCCCTGCTTGCCAAGAAACCTGGCTTTGGCGTTTTCGAGCGCTGCGGCGTCGGCAGCCTGCGCAAAGAGTTCTTTGGCCTGCAAGACCAGATCGTCAGCCATAGATGTCATGATGTGGGGTTTCCAAATGCAAACGGAGCCCAAAAGAGCCCCGTTTGCAACAATACAACAGAATCGCAGCCGATCAGGAAGCCAGCGCGGCTTTGGCCTGAGCTACCACAGCGGCAAAACCGGCTTTGTCGCGAACAGCCATATCAGCGAGCACTTTGCGGTCGAGTTCGATCGACGCTTTTTTGGTGCCAGCAATGAATGTGCTGTAAGACATGCCCAATTCGCGGCAGGCCGCGTTGATGCGAGTGATCCAGAGTGCGCGGAAAGTGCGCTTTTTGTTGCGGCGGTCACGGTAGGCATATTGCCCAGCCTTCATGACTGCCTGTTTGGCGATGCGAAATACATTACCGCGGCGACCGCGATAACCTTTAGCAGCTTTAATAACTTTTTTGTGTCTAGCTCGGGCGGTAACGCCGCGTTTTACGCGTGGCATAGTAGTGGTTCTCCGTTAATCAAGCGAAAGGCAACATGGCCTTGACCGAAGCGACGTCAGCTGCGTGCACTGCGGTAGAACCGCGCAACTGGCGCTTGTTCTTGGTTGTTTTCTTGGTGAGGATATGGCGCTTGAACGCCTGGCCCCGCTTGATAGACCCGCTACCGCGAACCTTAAAGCGCTTGGAAGCGCCCTTCTTGGTTTTCATCTTAGGCATGTGTAACTCGGAAATTTGTGGATGCAGGTGGCCCCAAAACAGTCTGATGGCACTTGCTTTACCTGACGACCCACTTATTGGCTTATCTTCCAGGCGATGATTAGCCCGGAAAAGCCCTTGATTATATGATGAATTCTGGCCTGGTGTCCAACCGTTTCCGCACCTGACTGACAATCAGGCCACACTCATGACCAGGGCTGCCTGAAATGAATGGCTTCGGCGATGTGCAACTCGCCGATTTCATCAGCCTCTGCCAGATCAGCGACCGTGCGTGCCACACGTAAAACCCGACTTGCCGTGCGTGCGGACCAATGCCAGCGCATCAGTGCCTGCTTCATCAAGGCCGCTGGCACAGATGATAGCCTGCAGTAAACTTTTATGTCTGCCTCCGTCAAGACAGCATTGTGACAATTTTGGCGACGTTGCTGGCGAGTTCGGCAAACCTGTACACGATGACGCACCTGGGCGGATGTTTCACCGGGCGGCATATCGACCCAGTGCCCTTCCGTCGGGGGCAAGGAAATTTGTATATCAATGCGATCTAGCAGAGGCCCTGAAATACGTTGACGGTATTTGGCGATGCTGTCAGGCGTACATACGCAAGGCTTGTCAGGGTGCCCCAGCCACCCGCACGGACATGGGTTCATCGCGGCCACCAACTGAAACGCAGCCGGAAACGTGAGTGTACGTGCGGCGCGTGCAATAGAAATGTGGCCTGTTTCTAGTGGCTCACGCAAACACTCAAGCGCGTGGCGCTTGAACTCGGGTAGCTCATCCAGAAACAAAACACCACAGTGGGCCCGGCTAATTTCACCAGGACGCGGTACTGCACCCCCGCCCACCAGGGCCGCCGCCGAGGCAGAGTGATGTGGAGCGCGAAATGGCGGCTGTACCTGGCGAGACATCTCAATACCCTCTAAACCTGCCAGTGCGCAAACCTCAAGCACCTGCTCTGGACCCAAGGACGGGAGCAGGCCCGGCAGGCGTTGTGCCAGCATGCTTTTCCCCGTGCCGGGTGGACCGGACATAAGCAAACTGTGGCCGCCTGCTGCGGCAACCTCAAGCGCGCGCCGTGCCTGTGGCTGCCCCCGGACATCAGAGAGGCAGCGCGATGCCGGCACGCATGCCTCAGACACCTGAGCATTTTCGCTCAGGGGATGGGCGACAGGCAGAAGCGACACGCCCGAAAAATGAGCAGCTACGTCTGCCAGTGTGCGGGCAGCCAACACGCGCAGACCAGGAACCCGGGCGGCTGATGCCGCATTTACCTCGGGCAGTACCAATATGGAACCTGTTTGTTGCCGTGCGACAGCCAGTGCGATAGCCAAGGGCGCATTGACCGCCATGACAGCCCCCGTAAGCGACAGCTCACCCGCCAGTACGTAACGCGACACGTCCGGCGGGCTATCGCCATCGCGGCCTGCCGGCGCCTCTTTGGAGCCTGAGCCACTTAGCTGGCCCGAGGCCAGCAAAATGCCCAAAGCAATGGGCAGATCAAAGCGGCCTGATTCTTTCGGCAAATCGGCCGGTGCAAGATTAACCGTGACCCGCCCTGCCGGAAACTCGTAGCCACTGCTGACAATAGCCGCCCGTACCCGCTCTCGGCTTTCGCGCACGCCCGCCCCCGGCAACCCAACCACATTGAATGTCGGAAGCCCCGCTCCAACATATACTTCTACCCTGACCGCGCAGCCCTCAAGGCCAAATAGTGCGCGACTGGCCACCACCGCCAGTGACATATGACACCTCGCCATACGGCAGACAGGACGAAAACCGTACCTGATAAATGCCGCGTGACAAGTATGGCGTGAGAACGAGCTATAACAGACAGCCCATTTAGCAAATTACCCATTGGTAAAATTACGGGCCTATGGTGCGTGGTGTTGCCATAGCGATCCGGAGCGTGGCCTCAGGAATGCGGCGTGCCTTGCTGCAGCGGCGTGTCTGGCCGACCCTCAAGCGCCTGCACCCTTGACTCGAGCGCGGTGATGCGTGAAAGCGCACGCTCAAGCAACTGAGCCTGTACATCGAACTCGTCTCGCGTGACAAGGTCCATGCGTGAAAACGTCTGAGCCATCATCGCTTTGACGTTGCGCTCAATGTCTGCTGCCGGACTTTTGGCAATAAGCTCAGACATGTTTTTTTGAAATTCTTCCATCCAATCGCTGCGGCCAATCATCGCTATCTCCATCGAGTTAATGGCCTAGTGTACAAAAAACGGACTCGTAAGAGTCCGTTTTGGCACACGAAGCATCAGAGTTGCCTTGTGTTGCAATGCCGAGCATCTTGACATGATGCCCGGCGTGTTCTTCTGTCCCGCTCGTGGTGCGCTCCAAACGCCACAACCACAACGTCGCTGGGTGTCGTTATCAGCGCCGTGAGGTTGGGTGCATGCCGATCAGTTTTGGTTGGCAGGCGGTGGAGTATCGGTGCTGGGGCTGCCATCGCCAAGTTTGTCTTGGATGGCCTTGTCAGCCTTGTCAGCGCCAGATCGAATTGCGTCGCCTGCCTCACCCGCCTTTTCGGATGCAGCATCTTTCGCCTGCTTTGCCTTGTCAGCAACGGTGTCGCCCGCCTCTTTTGCATCTTCTTTGAGTTGGTCAGTTGTGGAAGACCCGGCGGAGGCATCTGATACGCCGGACGAAGACTGGTCTGCTGGCGAAGCCTGGGGCTCAGGAGCAGGTGCAGGTGCCGGAGTAGGTGCAGGCGCAGGTGCCGTATCAGGCACGGCTGCGGGCGCAGTTACACCGGAATCGGTGGCGGCCTGGTCTTCGCCTTTGGAGCACGCTGCAAGCAAGCTCAGGGAAGCTACCATGCCGATAATGGCAATATGTGTGCGGGTTTTGTTCATGATTTTTCCTCACTTTTTGAAGCTACGTCGCGAAATACTTTCGTTGCTGGATCGCAACGCGACAAATAATCCAGCAGCGAACTGATGATCTGGCCAATTAACGGGTTGCAGCCCCCCGCTTACTGTGCCGAAGTGCCAGGCGCCGGGCTCGGCTCGGGAGTGGTGCCGCTTGGCTCGGGTGCGGTGCCTGGTGCTGCCTGAGGTGCAGGTGTGGTCATGCCAGAATCGGCTGGAGGAGGCGTGTCGTCTTCTTTTGAGCATGCAACAACCAGGCTCATGGAGGCGACCATGGCGAATAAAGCCAAATGAGCACGCGATTTGTTCATGGGGTTCCTCTCTCGTCCAACGTCGCGCTAGAGACCGTGCCGATACGGCGCGACTTGCGCACCGGCGGGCCAGCTTGTGCTTGTTACAACTGGCTTGGTAACAATTCTAGCGACAGAACAAGGTTGCACCACAAACCTAGTGTAATTCCTGATTTCATTTATTCAGATTTTTGGCCCGGCTTTTTGTTGAAAGCCGCATAAGCTGTGGGGTGTGACGTGTTTTGTGGAAAAAGACCTTCTACAGACAGATACAAACCCCCTGGCAGGAAAGGGTTTTGTTACATTTTTGTGCACGTCTGGCAGGCCTGACAGCATTTTCATCTGTACCCGTTGCGTCGTTTGTGCAGACATGACAAGAATATGTACACACACGGACGCAGCGATGAGTTGCTAAAGCGGTTACCGCTACCAGCGACATAGGGGAACCTGAGTTTGTAGTCGAAGACCTGAAATCGTTGCAGCGCTCAATAATATTCTTGAACAATGAGCGCACAGAATGATATTTGACAAGATTTTCTACCTCCTTCGCACTATCTTGCTGCAGGCTGGGTAAGATGCACCTGTATCGCCTAGACTGCCCTGTTTTGGTGCACCCTCCCCGTTCTGGTGCAGTAGCGCCATACAGCCTCACCACTTTAGGTCTACCGCTGGCCCGCGAAATTTACGCTGCCACACTGATTTGGCATGCGGAATATCCGCACACAACGGGAGCCGGGGCCACTACTCCTCTCTTTTTATTCTCTGCGCAGCCAAACTGGCACGTTCATTGCGTAAAACCTCTCGTCCCCCCTAACAGAGGAATTGCCATGAAACTCATCACCGCCATTATCAAACCTTTCAAGCTGGACGAAGTGCGAGAAGCGCTTTCCGACATCGGCATACAAGGCATGACTGTCTCTGAAGTGAAAGGTTTTGGCCGCCAGAAGGGCCACACCGAGCTATACCGTGGTGCCGAGTACACCGTCGACTTCTTGCCCAAATTGCGTCTGGAGCTGGCAGTGACCGACGACCAGCTCGAACTGGCGATAGAAACCCTGTGCACGGCTGCCCACACTGGCAAAATCGGCGACGGAAAAATATTCATAACCCCCCTGGAGCAGGCTGTGCGCATACGCACAGGCGAACAAGGCGAAGCGGCCCTCTGACATGGTCACTGCATCGTTAACTGTTTCACTCCTCAGGAGAACTACTCATGGATAAAGCCGATTTCGCTTGGGTCAGCATTTCAACTCTGCTGGTGTTATTAATGGTCATGCCGGGGCTGGCGCTTTTTTATGGCGGGCTGGTCCGAAGCAAGAATGTACTGTCTGTATTGATCCAGGTGGTGTCCGTATTTTCGCTGGCACTGATTCTCTGGTTTGCTTATGGCTACTCTCTGGCCTTCACAGACGGTAATGCATTTTTGGGAGGACTTTCCCGCCTCTTCTTCAACGGCATGCAAAATGTGGCGACGGGCTCATACGAAATGAGCGGCACCATTCCAGAACTGACTTTCGCCTCATTTCAGGCAACTTTTGCAGGCATCACCTGCGCCCTTATTATCGGCGGCTTTGCAGAGCGTGCCCGCTTCTCTGCGGTATTGGTCTTTACTGCGGTATGGATGACACTCGCCTACCTTCCCATTGCACACATGGTTTGGGGGCCGGGCGGATGGCTGCTGGCGCGTGGCGCTTTGGATTTCGCGGGAGGCACGGTGGTACACATTAACGCCGGGGTTGCCGCCCTGGTGGCCGCATATTTGTCGGCAGCCGGCTCGGATATGGGCGTGAACCCATGCAACCTCATAACCTGCCCATGGCGATGATTGGCGCGGCCCTGCTCTGGGTAGGATGGTTTGGTTTCAATGCAGGGTCGGCACTGGCTGCCAATGAAACTGCAGCGCTGGCGTTTTTTAACACCATCATCGCTACCGCTGGCGCCATCGCAAGCTGGACTCTCATAGAGTGGAAATACAAAGGCAAGCCCTCGCTGCTTGGTGCCATCTCGGGTGCTGTTGCCGGACTGGTGGGTGTAACGCCCGCAGCGGGTCTGGTAGGCCCGGTCGGCGCCTTCATTATCGGGCTCGTTACAGGTGCAATCTGCCTGTGGGGCGTGAACGGGCTGAAGCATTGGCTAAGAGCAGATGACAGCCTGGATGTCTTTGGTATACACGCTGTGGGTGGAATCGCCGGTGCCCTGCTGACAGGCGTCTTCAATGCCAAGCCTCTGGGAGGCCCTGGCCTGGAGCATCTTGGCGATATTCCGTTTCAGGTGTGGCTGCAGCTGGAGGCCGTGCTGATTACATTGGCCTGGTCAGCGGCTGCCGCCTATATCGCCTGCTTCATCGCGAGCAAGCTTTGCAGCGGCGGTATGCGGGTGAATGCAGACCAGGAACGTGAGGGGCTGAACGTTACCAGTCATGGTGAAAGTGCCTATCAACTTTAATTGGCCAGAGAGGCCAGGTCTATGCGCTCAGCGCGGTTAAGAGCCATGGCCACTTTGGTTCTCAACGCATTGGAATGGGCCTGACGAATTTCTTTTTTGACATCAAGCATTTGTTGAGGATGCATAGAAAATTGAGTCAGGCCCAACCCAAGCAGCATACGCGTAACCGTTGAATCACCCGCCATTTCGCCACAGACTGAAACAGGCTTGCCGGCCCTTTCGCCAGCATTGATGGTATGCGCAATAAGGCGTAACACGGCGGGATGCATGGGATCATAGAGATCTGCCACGTCACTGTCGCCGCGGTCTATGGCCAGTGTGTACTGGATTAGGTCGTTAGTGCCAATAGACAGAAAATCCAGCGTCTCGACGAAAGGTTCGATAGCAATGGCAATGGCCGGAATCTCTACCATGGCACCCAGCGAATAATTGCGCGCATAAGGCGTGCCACGCTCGTCGAGGTCGCGACAGGCACTTTCTATGGCAGCGCGCGTAGCGTGCACTTCATGCATATGGGAAATCATCGGAATAAGGATTCGAACATGTCCAAACACCGAGGCGCGCAACAAGGCCCGCAATTGCGTGGCGAAAATATCGGGATTGGCCAGACAGTAACGTATCGCCCTGAGGCCGAGCGCAGGATTGGTAGCCACCGTGGTGTCACCATCCAGGCTTTTGTCGGCGCCAATATCAAGTGTGCGTATGGTGACGGGCCGCCCCTGCATGGTCTTGACCACCGACACGTAAGCTTCGTACTGCTCTTGTTCCGAAGGCAAATTTCGACGCCCCATGAACAAAAACTCGCTGCGAAACAGACCTATGCCATCGGCACCCGCCTGGACGGCCGCTTCAGCCTCTTCAGGCAGCTCAATGTTGGCTTCTAGTTTGATCGTGATGCCGTCAAGGGTCATGGCTGGCGCGTCACGCAATCTGGCAAGCTCAACACGCTGACGTGCATACTCAGCCTGCCGCTGCCGGTATTCGTTCAGGATCTGCTCTGATGGATTGACCAGCACAGCGCCTGTGAAACCATCGGCGATGAGCACATCTCCGTCGCGCACCAAACCGCGAAAGTGGCCCAGCCCGACCACAGCGGGTACATTCATGCTGCGAGCCACGATAGCCGTGTGCGATGTCGGCCCACCCAGATCGGTCAAAAATGCCGCAAAACGGCCACCGCGCAAACGCAGCATGTCTGCGGGCGATATGTCGCGAGCCACCACAATCAAAGGATCATCGGTTTCTGCGCAATCAAAGGCCGGCAGCAGTGGTGGCGAGCCTGCCATAACCCGCAACACGCGCTCGATGACCTGGCGTATGTCACCACCGCGCTCGCGCAGATATTCGTCCTCCATGAGGGCAAACTGTTCGGTCAAAAACTGACCCTGGCTTGTAAGCGCCCACTCAGCGTTATAGTGCCGCTCAATAATGAGCTCGCATGTTTGCTGCAAAAGCATGGGGTCACCCAGCAACATGCTGTGCACCGTGAGCAAAGGGGCTAATTCGCGCGGTGCATCGTCTGGCAGAGTGACCGCGATAGCATCAAGCTCGTTGCGTGCTGTCTGCAGGGCCGATTTGAGGCGATCACATTCGCCCTGTGTGTCTTCAGGCGAAATTCGGTAGTGAGCTACTTCAAGCGCAGCAGCGCCCATGACCGCCGCACGGCCAATGGCATACCCTTTAACGACGCCCTGGCCTTGGGCACACACCATGGCATGGCCACCAGACGGTAGCGATGACATTGACGATGTCGTATGTGCCGGACTATCGGACGTCATAATTCAGAGGGGCTCCAAAAACAGGCAGGCAGGTTTATTCGTGTTCGCCGAACTTGCCGTCGAACAGGGCCTTGATGTCGCGCAGCGCCTGTTCGGCGTCTTCCCCGGTTGCATCAACCTTGACAGTGACGCCCATGCCGGCAGCAAGCATCATGACCCCCATGATACTTTTCGCGTTAACACGCTGCGCACCCCGGGCAATAAATATTTCGCTGGAAAACTTACTGGCGAGCTGGGTAAGTTTGGCTGCTGCCCTGGCATGCAGACCCAGCTTATTGCTGATGACGATATCGATGGTAGCCATAAAAACTTATTATGATTGATTGACACAACCCGAAGGGTTCAACTGTCACGCCCAGTGCCGAAGTGGGTAATGTCTTTGCACTCTGCATCGACGATACCCCGGAGGGCACCCTGGCGCACACTTTCGCTTAGTTTATCTGGTTTTTCTTGCTGTTCGGTCAATGCTTTGAGAACCATGCATAAATTGCTGCCGGTAATGAGATGCGCATCGAGGTCATCGCCTGCAACCAGGCGGATGGCCCGCTTGGCAATGTTAAAAGGCGTCGCACCGTAAATATCGCACAGCAGCAACGCAGGTTCGTTTTCCTGACGCAGCAACCGGGCAAGCCGGGTAACCTCTGCTTCGGGATCAGCATCAGGTGCTACGTCGAATACGTCAAGATTGACCTTATGGCCCATCACATGTTCGGCGCATGACGCAAACGCAGCACCCAAAGGCTCATGCATGACAAGAATTATACGTGCCATTCAGATACCCACTGCCTCTTCGAGGGCGGTGGCAAAACGGGCAGCCACATCAAAGCCGGTTTGCTCGGTAATCTCGACAAAACAGGTTGGACTTGTGACGTTGATCTCGGTAATGTAGTCGCCGATAACATCGAGCCCAACCAGAATCAGGCCACGCTCGGCGAGCTTGGGCCCAATGGCTTGCGCGATTTCAAGATCATGCGCTGTCAGCGGCTGCGCGACGCCACGCCCACCAGCTGCCAGGTTTCCGCGGGTTTCGCCCGCCAGAGGAATGCGCGCCAGCGAATACGGCACAGCCTCACCGCCAATAATGAGAATGCGCTTGTCGCCGTTGACGATATCAGGAATATAACGCTGAGCCATGATGCTGCGGCTGCCATCATTGGTTAGCGTTTCGAGTATTGCCCCAAGATTGGGTTCAACAGGTTGCAGCCGGAAAATACCCGTGCCGCCCATGCCGTCAAGTGGCTTGACAATGACATCTTGATGGTTGGCGTGGAACTCGCGCAGCCGCTTCATGTTGCGAGTTACTAGTGTAGGCGCCGTAAATTCGGAAAACTCGGTAATCGCGAGCTTTTCCGGATGATTGCGTATGCCTGCCCCCGAGTTGAACACCCGGGCGCCCTGCGCCTCGGCATATTCGAGCATATGCGTGGCATAGACATACTCCATGTCAAAGGGAGGGTCTTTGCGCATGATGATAGCGTCAAACTGCCCAAGCTCTGCATCGTCGGCCGGCGCAACGTTGCGCCACCACGCGTGCCCGTGAAGATCAGCGCCCTCGACAAGTTCTATGCGTGTGGCGGTGCACTTGACTATGCCCTGGTCTATGAAGAGCTCGTCTTGCAAGGTTACGCTTAACGTATGGCCACGCCCGACCAGCGCATGCATCATCGCTACTGACGAATCTTTATACGCCTTCAGACCAGGCAATGGATCAATAACAAAAAGTATGTGCATACGCCACCCGGGTGCGCTGCGGGCTCCCGGAAAACCGGGTGCCCCAGTCATGATGTACTAAAACTCAGGAGGCTGAGTCGCCCGATTTGCCGGCTACCGCCTTCTTACGCGGAGCAAGCACCATCACCATTTGACGGCCTTCCAGTTTGGGCATGGCCTCAACCTGGCAGAGCTCTTCGAGGTCATCGCGAATGCGTTCAAGAACGCGCATGCCCAGCTCTTGGTGCGCCATTTCGCGCCCGCGGAAACGCAAGGTAACTTTGGCCTTGTCGCCTTCTTCGATGAAGCGGCGCAAGTTGCGAAGTTTGACCTGATAGTCGCCTTCGTCAGTACCCGGACGAAACTTGACTTCTTTGACCTGGATGATCTTCTGCTTGGAGCGCGCTTCCTGCTTGCGCTTTTGTTCCTGATATTTGAACTTGCCGTAGTCCATCAGGCGGCATACAGGGGGTAGTGCGGTCGGTGCAATTTCGACCAGATCAACTTCGTGTTCTTCTGAAAGACGCAGCGCGTCGGGCGTGTTGTATACACCCAGCTGTTCGCCATCTACGCCAATAAGACGCACCTCGGGGACACGGATTTCACCATTGATGCGATGAGGTTTTTCGGTTGCGATGTCTAAGACTCCTAGGGTTGTTAAAAAATAGTTCAGGCGACGGTCTGGGTGCCGTCTTGCCTGGATTTTATTTCGTGTTTCAGGCGGTCGGCGAAACCAGCCAGTGGCATGACGCCAAGGTCAACACCACCGCGTCCGCGTACGGCCACAGTACCAGCCTCGCGCTCTTTTTCGCCCACTACCAGAATGTACGGTACTTTTTGCATGCTGTGTTCACGAATTTTACGGGTGATTTTTTCACCACGCAAATCGGATTCAGCTCTAAACCCTTGTTTTTTCAGGCTTAGCGTAATTTCGGCCGCATAATCAGCGGACGATTCAGAAATACAACACACCACGGCGTGCACAGGAGCAAGCCAGGCAGGCATGGCGCCAGCATGGTTTTCGATGAGCATGCCGATAAAGCGCTCGAAAGAACCCAGTATGGCACGATGCAGCATAACCGGCGTCTGGCGCTGATCTGAAGCGTCGACATACTCGGCCCCCAGCCGTTTGGGCATGGAGAAATCAACCTGTATTGTGCCGCACTGCCAGTGGCGGCCAATGGCATCTTTTAAGGTGTATTCGATTTTTGGTCCGTAAAAAGCACCCTCTCCCGGCGTTACTTCATACTCGCAGCCGGTACGGTCAAGACTCTCCATGAGTGCCTTTTCGGCCTTATCCCAGACCTCATCTGCGCCGATACGCTTTTCAGGACGAGTCGCGACTTTGTACAAAATTTCGTCAAAGCCAAAATCAGCATACACCTTCTGCAACAACGAAGTAAACGCAGCACACTCGTCCTGCAACTGATCTTCGGTACAGAAAATATGGCCATCGTCTTGAGTGAAGCCGCGCACCCGCATCATGCCATGCAGTGAACCCGACGGCTCATTGCGATGGCATTGTCCAAACTCACCATAGCGCACTGGCAGTTCGCGATAGGAGTGCAGATTGGCGTTAAAAATTTGCACATGGCCCGGGCAGTTCATGGGCTTGAGGCCATAACTGCGACTTTCAGACTCTGTGGTGAACATGTTCTCGGCATAGTTGTCCCAGTGGCCGGTTTTTTTCCACAGTGACAGGTCAAGAATTTGCGGTGCCTTTACTTCTTCGTAGCCGTTATCCTGGTAGACATGCCGCATATACTGCTCAACCTGCTGCCATAGAGTCCAGCCCTTGGGGTGCCAGAAAATCAGGCCAGGCGCCTCTTCTTGCATGTGGAACAGGTCGAGTTCACGTCCCAGCTTGCGATGGTCGCGTTTTTCGGCCTCTTCGAGCATGTGCAGATAGGCTGCCTGTTCTTCTTTAGTCGCCCACGCCGTACCGTAAATACGCTGCAACATCTCATTGTTGCTGTCACCACGCCAATAGGCACCAGCCACCTTCATCAACTTGAAGACCTTGAGCTTGCCGGTGGAAGGCACGTGCGGGCCTCGACACAGGTCGATGAAATCACCTTCACGGTACAAACTGATATTTTCGTTTGACGGAATCGACGCGATGATCTCAGCCTTGTAGTGCTCACCTATGCTCTTGAAGAAGGCCACAGCATCGTCGCGCTTCCATTCTTCGCGCGTAACCACTTCATCTTTTTTGACAAGCTCGGCCATTTTCTTTTCAATGGCTTCAAGGTCTTCGGGCGTGAATGGCCGCTTGTACGAAAAATCGTAGTAAAAGCCATTATCGATGACGGGACCTATGGTGACCTGGGCATCAGGAAACAGCGACTTGACTGCATAAGCCAGCAAATGAGCTGTAGAGTGGCGAATCAGGTCAAGCCCATCAGCATCTTTGGCCGTTATGATCGCGAGCTGCGCATCGCGGTCGATGATATAACTGGTATCAACCAGCCGGGGCTCACTTTTATCTGTGGTTACCCGCCCTGCCAGCGCCGCGCGTCCCAGCCCCGTGCCTATCGAATAAGCAACATCATTGACTGAAACGGGACCTGCATACTCGCGTTGCGAGCCATCGGGCAAGGTAATCTGAACCATAAAACGTCCTGGAAAATACAAAAAAACGCGGCTCTAGCCGCGTTTTGGTAAGTTTGGTTTTGCTAGTGAGCTGACAAAACAATACGCGGCGACCGTCAGGGGTGCCGTGTGGTAGTTCGAATGATGTTTGTAAGCCAAGGCATAACACTTATATATAACAAATCGTCTCTTTAGTGTAACACCTGCTTGCGGCAACGTCGCACGCTGCGACGAAAAACCAGGATACCGGGTGCGAATAAGCGTAAGAATGTTGCAAAAAACCCGACTGGAAGCAGACAGAATACAAAAAACCCGCCAACGTCATATGTGGGCGGGTTACGGGGCTTTAAAAGCCAAGATCGGTATTTTGGTAGGCAGTACTGGATTCGAACCAGCGACCTCTACGATGTCAACGTAGCGCTCTAACCAACTGAGCTAACCGCCTAAAGAGACGAGATTCTAACCCACATATTTTAAGTGTGTCAAACAGGCTGTATCGCACCGCACAGCACACCATGCCCTTTGTGATATGGACGCATGAAATCATTAATTTGGAGCTTAGCGAACCTTTAACGTATTAACGCCAAAAGCCCGACCTTCAGGTTACCGCGCCAGGCGTTGCCTGTGGATCATACGCATGATCGTCGAGTATGCACCTTATGGTTTCAACGGCGTCCCAGACATCCACATAACGCAAATACAAGGGTGTAAAACCAAAACGCATGATATCGGGCTCGCGGTAGTCGCCAATGACACCCCTCCCGATCAAGGCTTGCATGAGGGCGTAAGCATGCGGAAATTCGATGCTGACCTGACTTCCACGCAGTTCGTGCTCACGTGGCGTAACCAGCGTGAGCGGATGGGTCGCACAACGCGCTTCAATCAGACTAATGAACAGGTCGGTCAGGGCCAGCGATTTTTTCCGCACGGCGCCCATATCGGTACGCTCGAATATCTCCAGGCCACATTCGACTAACGCAAGTGAAACAATAGGCTGAGTACCACATAATGCGCTACGTATCGTGGAGTGCTGCCTGAAGTCCGACTCCATACTGAATGGCGACGCATGTCCCCACCAGCCGGATAACGGATGGCTGAAGCTTTGCATGTGACGAGGGGCAACCCAGATAAACGCCGGCGAGCCAGGCCCACCATTAAGGTATTTATAAGTGCAGCCCACTGCAAAATCTGCGCCGGATCCCGTCAGGTCCACAGGCACTGAGCCTGCCGAATGTGCAAGATCCCACACTGTCAGTGCACCACATGCATGAGCAAGGGCGGTCACAGCCGCCATATCGAGCAGACGGCCAGTGCGGTAGTTCACATGCGTGAGCATGACTACGGCAACATCGTCATCTATCGCAGCAGGCAAGGCCTCTGGGCTGTCGACCAGGCGCAGCGTATAGCCGCGATCAAGCCAGTGGGTGAGGCCTTGAGCAATATAAAGGTCAGTGGGGAAATTATCGCGCTCACTGACAATGACACGCCGGCGCGGTGTGCTCTGGGCAGAGGCTGCCTGCGCCGTCGCCTCAGTGTGCGGGCTTGCATCGCGGGCTTGTGATTGGGTTTGGGTTTGGGCTTCGGATTGGGATTGGGCCTGGATGTGCAACGCGGCAGCCAGCGCCTTGAACAGGTTGACCGATGTGGTATCGGTCACCACCATCTCGCCCGGTCCTGCACCCACCAGCGGGGCTAGCCTGTCTCCGAGGCGAAGGGGAAGATCAAACCAACCGGCGCTGTTCCAGCTACGGATCAGGCCTCTACCCCATTCTTGGTCAAGAACCTCTTGAGCGCGAACCCGTGCTTTTACGGGTCTCGCGCCCAGAGAATTGCCGTCGAGATAAACAACGTCAGCGGGCAGATCAAAATCGCCGCGCAAAGGCGCCAGCAAGTCTTTTCGATCAAGGGCAAGACAATCTTCACGACTGAGCATACAGAACCTCCGGCAAGAAAAACGCGATCAGCCGCTCGCCTCAGAGCGCGCTGTCGTGCACGGCGCGGATAAAGAATGCAATCTTCTCTGCGGACTTAATGCCTGCCGCACTTTCCACACCACTGCTCACGTCAACGGCAAACGGCCTTACAGCACGTATGGATTGCGTGACGGTGTCTGCCCTTAGCCCACCGGCCAGCACTACAGGACGGCTGTCCGCAGCCCTGAGCACCTCATCCAGCAAGGTTTGCTCCAGCGCAAGACCGCTGCCTCCAAAACCTGCACTATGGCTGTCAAATAGCCAGGCGCTTGCCGACATGTACTGGCGACACGCGTCAAGCACCTGTGCAGCGCTTTCCATGCCTGGCCCACCTACTCTGAAGGCTCTGATGTACCTATGGCCGAATGACTCACAGTATTGCGCAGACTCATCACCGTGAAACTGTAAAAGGTCGGGCTGCACCTGTTCGATTACGTCGCGGATGTCAGCCTCGGACGCATTGACGAGCAACGCCACAACACTGACAAATGCGGGGACAGATCTGCGCAGTGTAATGGCCTGCTCAATGCTGACGACCCGGCTACTGCCCGGGTAAAACACCAAACCTATGGCGTCTGCGCCGCTTTGCACTGCCGCCTGCACGTCTTGTATACGTGTGAGGCCACATACCTTGACGCGCACACGTCCTGGAAAACTCTGTGTCATTGCCCGCCCCTACTGAAACGCGGCGCCGGCATCACCCGCACCGGCGTCATCGTTGCCGTACACGCCTGATCCATAGTCATTGCCGCCACCAAAATTAATGGTGGTCGGATCAACCTGGACTTCATCGTGTTTGTAGTGAGTGACCAGCCCGGGGAACAGCAGAACGAGTGCAACCATAGTCACCTGAATGATGATGAAAGGCACCGACCCCCAGTAAATATCGCCGGTTGAAACCTTGGTGATCATTTTCCCGGTCACACGATCGCGGTAGTCTTCTTTGGGTGCAACCGAGCGCAAATAAAACAGTGCGAAACCAAAAGGCGGATGCATAAACGACGTCTGCATATTGACTGCCAGCAAGACGCCAAACCAGATCAGATCAATGCCCATTTTGTCAGCCACGGGCCCGAGCAGCGGCACGATAATGAATGCGAGCTCAAAGAAATCGAGAAAGAACGCCAGAAAAAAGGTAAGCAGACTAACAACAATGAGAAACCCCCATTGTCCGCCCGGCAACCCCATGAGCAGGTGCTCGATCCAGAGGTCACCATTGACGCCACGAAAACTCAGACTAAATACCGTAGACCCAACAAGAATAAAGATGACGAAACAAGACAGCTTGGTGGTGGTTTCCATGGCTTGCTTGAGCAGAGCGAACGAAAACCGCCCTCTTCCCACTGCCATGGCTAATGCACCAACAGCGCCCATAGCCCCGCCTTCAGTAGGCGTTGCCATACCAATAAAGATGGTACCCAGCACCAGAAAGATAAGAAATAGCGGTGGAATCATGACAAACACGACTCTCTCGGCGATTTCAGACAGCCACCCCAGACGCAGCAGCTTGTTAGCCATTGCGATGATGAATGCCACAACGCCCCATGCGACCAAACTGACCACAACACGTTCGTCTACGGGTACCTGCGTATGCTCATGGAAATAATGTTGCGTCGTAAAGTACGAAACAACCGTAGCAATCAGCGTAAGCACCAGCAGCGACCGCAAGCCTCTGCTGCCATCAGGCTTGACATAGACCCGCGCCTCTTCAGGCAGCGCTGGTGCCGCGCTCGGCTTCACAAATGCAACAAGGACTACATAAAGTATATAAAGACTTGCGAGCATCATCCCGGGCACCATGGCGCCCCGGTACATATCGCCAATGGAACGACCCAGCTGATCGGCCAAAATAATAAGCACCAGCGAGGGAGGAATGATTTGCGACAGTGTGCCCGATGCAGCGATAACACCAGTGGCCAGCCGTCTGTCATAGCCATAGCGCAACATGATGGGCAAAGAAATAAGCCCCATCGATATAACTGACGCCGACACCACCCCCGTGGTTGCGGCCAGCATGGCACCAACCACCACCACGGCAATCGCCAGACCACCCCGTATCGGGCCAAATAGCTGACCTACTGTTTCAAGCAAGTCTTCGGCCATGCCAGACCGCTCGAGGATCAGCCCCATGAGGGTAAAAAATGGTACAGCCAGTAGCGTGTCGTTGGAGACAATACCAAAGACCCGCTGCGGCAGCGCCTGAAAGAGCGCCGGCTGCATCAAGTCAAACTCAATGGCAACCAGCCCGTACAAGATGCCGTTTGCCGCGAGAGAAAAAGCGACCGGAAAGCCCAGCAACAAAAACACGATCAGGTTAATGAACATGATCGGGGCCAGGTTATCGATAAAAAACTCCATGATTAACGGCCCTTGTCCTGAGTGACGGATGAATGGTGTTCAGTGCTGTCACTGAGGGTGTCACCTGCGCTGCTTTGCCTGATGATTTCTTCGGCCAGCTCTTCTTCGGCGGTCTTGGTGTCTTTGCGAGCCAACGGGTCGGGGGATTGTCCGCGCAAATACGCAATACATTTAATAAGTTGCGACACTCCGGCCAAAATAAGCAGAAAAAATCCCACCGGCAGCAACAGTTTGACTGGCCAACGTATCAGCCCCCCCGTATTGGACGACAACTCGTGAAGAACGAGCGACTGATAGAAAAACGGCAGGGAAAGCCAGAATATGAGCGTGCAAAAAGGAAATAGAAAAAAGATGATGCCGAAAATTTCTATTTTGACCTGAGTGCGCCGTGACAGTTTTGTGACAGCACGTCTACACGTACATGCTCGTTCACCAAGTAGGTGTACCCGGCGGCCAGCAAGAAAATAGCGCCAAACAAATACCATTGCAGCTCAAGCCATGCATTGGAACTGACGCTAAAGAGCTTGCGTATAACGGCATTGGTGGCACTTACCAGCACGACCAAAAGCGTCAACCAGATTACGCTTTTGCCGACCATCGTATTAAGACGGTCGATAAGCCTGGAAAGGGATAATAAGAATTTCATGGTTCACACTTCATGGAAATGCCTGCACGGGGTAAGGTGCACGGGCCGATCCCGTCAGCAACGTTGTTTTCTGATGGAAGATCATGCTGCAAGCCGGACCGCGTAAATTCTATACGATTACATAATGCCGCGCTGTTGGTATCTGCCCTTACAGTTAAGAAGCCTGAACACTACATGACGCAGGTATTTTCGGGCCGCATGGGTTTGAATCCAGCGCGGCCGGCCTGGGGGTCAGATGACAGATCATAACGTGCCGTATGACGTATGGTATGCCAAGCTGCGGACCCGAATAGCTGTTGAGTGCTTCCTTAGCAGACGCTCAAGTGCGCAGATCAAACCCCGTGTGGGTCGCCAACGCCTCCTCTGCGCCCAAATCAGGCAAACCAAAAGCCACGGGGTACTCTACAGCAGCAAGGTAAAGGCCATGTGGGGCAAACGTGGGGGCAGCAAGACGTCTGTCTCGCGCAACGAGTAACTCGTCCATCCAGCCTGGCTCTTTCTTGCCCTGCCCCACATACAACAGCGCCCCCATCAGGTTACGCACCATATGATGCAGAAACGCGTTGGCTCGAAAGGTGAATAGCAGGTAATCTCCACGCCGTACGATATCAATGGCATGCATCGTGCGCACCGGACTGGCAGCCTGGCATTCTGCCGAACGAAAGCTAGTAAAGTCGTGTTCGCCCAGCAGCCGCCTGGCGGCATCATGCATGCGGGCGTCGTCGAGTGAATGATAAATCCAGCCTGCGCGCCTGTGCATCAAAGGCGTGCGTACTCGTGCGTTGCGCACGATATACACATAGGTGCGGGACAAGGCTGAGAAGCGCGCATGGAAGGTTTCAGAAACGGGTTGCGCCCACTGCACCGCAATACCCTTGGGAAGCAAAGTGTTTAGCCCCCTTACCCATGATTCCTCCCGACGTACGGCAGTCGTATCCAGATGAACGACTTGAGACAGCGCATGGACGCCCGCATCGGTGCGCCCTGCACATATTGTGGCAACAGGCTGGTCAAGAAATCGCGACAAACCCGCTTCGAACGCATCTTGCACCGTGCGTCCGTCTGGCTGTTTTTGCCAGCCATGCCATGCAGACCCGTCATAGGTCAGGCTTAGCGCCATACGAGGCATGGCGATCAGCGGTCAGGGGAGCGAGGACTCCCTGCGGGGGGCTCCGCGAAATCCAGGTCAATCTGGTTGAGTTTTTCCTGGACCATGGCTTCTGTGATGACCCCATCCGAACTCTCGTTACGCACGGAGTTCGCACGACGAAGCAGCCACGCAATAATCAATACGATCAACGCCAGGACGCCGGTAATTACACCCAACGTATGTTCTTGCAGCCACGACACAGTTTTATCTGCCTTTGAAGAAATTGAATTGGAGCTGGCCGTTGCGGCAGCGGCATCTGCTGATGCGCTATCAGTGCCCGCTGAGCCTGATGCGGTGCCAGACGCGTCAGAACCCGGCTGACCGTCATTGGCCTCTGCATTGCCTGATCCCGACGCCATGCCGTTTTCGGATGCGCGCTGAGCCTGACTGCCCGCCCCCGAGGACGGTGAGCCCAAGCCTGATCCTGCTGTGCCTGATCCTGCTGTGCCTGATCCTGCTGTGCCTGATCCTGCTGTGCCTGATCCTGCTGTGCCTGATCCTGCTGTGC
>RAPG01000001.1 GCA_005239165.1 Allopusillimonas ginsengisoli | reverse complement strand
GCCAGACAACCAATCTCTGTGATGCCCTGACTAAACCCGTGTTTGTAACCCGCGTAATCGTCCACCACCAGATTGCCTCGCCATTCGCCCAAGAACGCACGGGCGTGTTCTCCAGCACGACCGGGTGTGAAGTCGTAAACAACAGCCTTCATGTCTTCAAACACGCCCGGGGCATACGCCCACAGGTAGGCACGATGGGTTTTCTTGCCGGTGTCGGGGCGCAGCATCGTGACAGGCGTCTCATCCGCGTGCAGCACATCATGTTTGAGAACTGCCTCGCGCAAGGCATCGACCAGCGGTTGCAGGCGCACACCACATACACCGACCCAGTCAGCCAATGTAGAAGTGGGTAGTTTCACTCCTGCCCGCTCGAAGATCTTCTGCTGGCGATACAAAGGTAAATGATCCGCATACTTCGCGACCAAGACATGAGCAAGCAGCCCGGTCGTGGCCAGCCCCTTGTCGATGACGTGGGCGGGCACGGGGGCTTGTGTCAGTGTTTCGCACTGACGGCAGGCCCATTTGCCACGAACGTGACGCTCGACCTGAGCCACGCCAGGTATGTAATCCAGCTTCTCGGCCACGTCTTCGCCGACGCGCTTCATCTGACAGCCACAGGTACAAGTGGTGCTGTCGGGTTCGTGATGGATTTCAATGCGCGGCAGCTGCGCTGGCAGTGCCATGCGCTTGGGTTGCTCACGCGGCTCGGTGATCTTGGGTCCGCTGCTTAGTTGTTTAAGCGCTTCTTCGATGGCCGCAATATCAGCACTGACGGCTTCTTCCAGCAGGTTGCCCTGTACGCCACTGACCTGCTCGCTCTTTTTACCAAACCGGAACCGGCGCAGCACCGCAATCTCGTGCGTGAGCTGGGTGATCGTCGCTTGCTTAAAGCGGATGTCATGATCTTTGCTGGCTAGGAGCGTTTCTTTTTGTGCCAGCACCTTCTCATGCTCAGCCAGTCTCTGATGGGTCTGGGCCAGTTGCTGCTCTCGCTCGATCAGCAATGCCCGTAGTGCACGGGCATCCAGATGTTCCAGGTTCGAGGGCAGCGGCGAATTCATAGAAACGAAGTTTGCCACAGAGCGGCTCATGTCACTATGAGCGCATGCCCGAATTGATTTTATCGCCTGCTTTTATACCTATATGACGTCGATGATGCCGTTGTCGCCCATACGGTGCCAGGGCAGCCCGATGACCAGGCCTTGCAGCTGCTCATTTGTCAGTTCAACATGCAGTTGACCTGCTCGCGGCCACACGAATCGGCCTTGATTCAAACGCCGTGCCGCCAGCCAGACGCCCAAGCCGTCATGCACCAGAATCTTCATGCGATTGGCCCGCCGATTGGCGAAGATGTAGGCGTGGTGAGGTCGCACAGCTCCGAAGTCCTTGACCACACGTGCGAGCGCCGTATCGGAGCCAGCACGCATGTCCATGGGTTCCACAGCTAACCAGATCTGATCGACGCGGATCACGTGAACAGCTCCCGTGTCCACTGCGCAAGGGCTTTGTGCTCGCTCGCTGGCCAACGCACCTTCATGGTCAGCCCTCGCGCCGCCAGATCTAGCTCAATCATTGATCCGGTTTCGTCTCCTTCAGGCGTTGGCGCGACCGGTGTGGGTGCCGCTGCTTTGCAATCGTCGATCTCCTGCAGCGGCTTGAGTGCAAACCAGTTCGCCGGTGTCATATCAATGGTTTGGCGTGCCGGGGCCGCCTCGTCATCTTGCAGGGTATGCTTGCCGTAGCGCTGATGTTCAGTAACCCAGCGATGCAATACATTCGGATTCATTCCGTGATCCACGGCAAGCGACGTCAATGATGTGTGACCTTCAAGGTGCTGGGCAACCAGCTCAGCTTTAAACTGCTTGCTATAGGTCCGCCGGGGCTGTTTGGATTTAAGAGAGTCGTTAGCCATAAATAAGCATCCACGATAAATAGGCGGATGCTTATATTCTCTTATTCAATACGGCACGCTCAAGGTGTGTTCACCGGAACATTACGTTTGAGGGGGCGCTTTCAGACGCACAGCCAAGATATAAGCCCCATCCGTAAAAAACAAAAAAGCCAGCGCAAGGCTAGCTTTTATTTTTTACTGAGTACTGTTTTGATGCTAAACCGTCTAGCCTAACACTAAGCAACGTTAAAGCATAATGTCGCCTATCGTGATTTAAAGCATAAGTCTTCCGGATGGCAGATTTATGCTTAACGGCACACGAATGTACGGGTGCAATCTTTACCTTAAGTCGTAATGCATTGAAAGCTTGGCGAACCGGGAGCGTCCATGTATGGGGGGACTACCCTACACCTACATCGTTCGGCTGGAGAACGGCGAAGATGAAGAGAAGCTCAACCTGTTAGGTTGAGCCTTTGGTACTCTGAATCTAGCCGCCAGAATGAGCATAGGTCAGGCAAAGAAAAACTATCATGGCGATACTATTTCCCGAATATCTTAATACAGGACGTCACGTAACCACATGGTGGAAGCCGGGATATAAGTCACAATAGCCAACGCAATGAGCATCAATACTAAAAAGGGCCAAATCCCCTTGAGAGCTTCTTTGTAACTCAATTTGAACGTTGCCATACCAACAAACAGATTCATTCCAAACGGAGGACTCACCATTCCGATCGCTACATTCAGCGAAATAACTGCTCCCAAGTGTATAGGATCAATGCCAACCTTCAAGGCTGCCGGCAGTATCAATGGAGTTAAGATAATAATGGCAGAATTCACATCGACAAACATGCCTGCAACCAAAAATATTAAATTGATCACAAGAAATACAATTACAGAATCATCAAAAATACTGAGACTGGCAATCAGTTGAGGCACCTGCTCAAGGGTAAGGTACCAAGTGAGTAAGGAGCCCCCAACGATCAGTATCATTACCATTGCAATGATTCGTGATGAGGAACGCGCAATGCCTATGAGTTTCCTCCAAGTTAATCGCTTATAAACGTATATTTCGACAATAATTGCGTATCCGACGGAAACAGCCGCCGCTTCAGTTACAGTCGTGATTCCACCATAAATCCCGCCAAGGACAATCAACGGAAACAATAGAGCCAGTGCCGCCCGGCGTACTGATTTTATTAAGAGCGCAAGATCGAATTTCTGAACATTGGCCAAACTGTTAATTTTGACATAGACAATAGTGTAGATAATCAACAGTACAGCAAATACTACGCCAGCACCCAACCCAGCAAGAAAAGTCTGAGCAATCGACTGATTAGCCTGCAACCCATACAGAATGATTGCCACACTCGGAGGTATCAACATCGACAGTGTTGCACCTGACAGTATCAATCCGAGAGCAAAGCCTCGGCTATATCCGCGTTTCAACAAAACCGGATACGCAATAGGCCCAATACTCACGATTGCGGCAACTCCCACTCCCGAGATCGCCCCGAATAGCATCAACGTCATGACAGTTGCGATGGCCACCCCGCCGGCAATATGGCCTATTGCAGCTTCCATAAGAGCAACGAGGCGATCTGCAATTTCCCCGCCAGCAATAACATCAGCGGCAAACATGAACAAAGGAACAGCCAGTAACGCAGGCGTGGAAAGTCCGTTGACGGCATGCTGAACGACTGAAACCGGCGGCATACTGAGATCTAGCCAGCTCAATCCGGCAATCGCAGGCAGCAACAGGGATAGAAATATCGGCATCGACACTAGCAACAGAATTACCGCTGCACCTATTACACCTATGAGAGCCATTTTTTCCTCTACCAATATTGTTTTATAAAGCTGTCACTCGATCTCACGATCTACAAAACCAATATCCGGATAGCACGACCTCTTATCATTGCACAGGCCCCACAGAAGCTGAATTGCGTTGCAGAACATAAGAGCCATTGCAATAGTTATGAAAGCGTATATGTATCCCTGCGAAATATTGAGACTGGCAACCTCTCCTCCCCGCAGGAACAATTGATAAGACAATTGCGAACCGTAAAAAACAAAATATCCACTTACTACGAGGGCAATTAACGAGCTAGCAAGCCCGATCATGCGCAATAGAAACTTATTGTCCCTAGCCATCCGTAAAAAAAAGTCAACGCTTACGTGACCATATTGGGTGAGTATTATGGCAGACCCAACAAACGTAATCCAGATCATGAGATAAACAGCAAGAGTTTCTGTCCCTAAAAACGATTGCTTGATTATGTTGCGTGCAATAACATTTACAAGCATCAGAGCACTCAGCCCTAAAAGTGCGAGAGCCGCGGTCAGCTCCGCTACGTTGTTCAGACGTTTCATGACTGCGACTCCCCTGACGCTTAATTAATGCCCATTTCTGTAAATTCATTTTCGAACTTATTTACCAGCTCCGCACCCTGTGGTCCCACAAGATCAACATAATAATTTTTGACGCTAGGCTGAAGCACATTTTTAATAGCAGAAATTTCCTCAGGTTTGAGCTCGACGATAGTTGTTCCGCTATCTTTTATCTTGGCCAAGTCTTCTATCATCAATTTTTCGTCGGCTTCATATGTAACCTTACCGCCTTCAGCAATAGCAGTACGGATTTCGCCATGACATTGCTCAGGGAGCTTATCCCAGAATTTCTTCGATATTGCGAAGACCTGATCAAGAATGCCATGATTGGTCATCGTCACATATTTTTGTACTTCATAGAACTTCATGTTGTAAATCAAAGGGATGGGATTGTCCTGCGCGTCAATTGTGCCGCTTTGCAAGGCAGAGTAGGTGTCGCCGAAATTCATCGACACATTCTGCATTCCCAGGAGCTCATTTTGCTTGTATAAAATCTTGGAAGGCATCACCCGCACAATCAACCCTTTGAAATCCTCCGGTGTGCGTAGTTCCTTATTCGATGTCCAGTTTTTGTATCCCGTGTGCCACACGCCTGGGACAATGAAACCATGAGCTTCCGGAAATTTTAGAAGATCCTTCATGGCTGAACCCTGATACACCTTCAAAAGCTGTTCTGGATCTGAGGGCCAAAAATAGGGTAAATCCAAAATGCCCATTAATGGCTCGTATTGCACAAGGTTCGCCGCCGGAGCGATCATCACCTCCACCCCTCCGAGCTGGACTTGCTCCCAGATACTATTACTACCACCCAGTTGGTCAGACGGATAAACCTGAACCTTGATATCGCAAGTCTTGCTGCTGTTTAGTATCTCGGCAACCTTCTTGGCGCCCTGATCGCGCGGATCCCCCGGAGATGCCGAGTGCGATATCTTCATGGTAAATTGAGCCGCGTTCGTCGTTGGCATAAACGCCATCATGCCTGTCAGGCACGTTGCCAAACTAATTTTATGTAATTTATTCACAATATCCTCCTAATGGTTCGCATCAGATACCACTTCACTATATTATGGCTGCCCGTATACATTTACTCTGAGACTATTTAATATCCTATAACCCTAAATATCAGATCTGAAGTAAAATAGCGTCTTAGCAGCCTCTATTAACATGTGGAACACTCCATTCGTTAACTTTTTTTGGTTCTAAAACGGGGTCACCGAGAGCTGGAGTAGACAGGCAATACAAACCCGAGTGTGTAGCGACCCAAATAAGTCTCCTATCCCATTCGATAAAGACGGCCTCTGTTGTGCCGCGTCGCCAGCTCATATAGTCATCAATCTCGCCGTCCCGTGGCGGCACAAAATAGGCTATTTCCTTTGGTTCGGTGGGATCTTCAATATCGTAGATACGTATCCCGGCATTGAGGTATGACATTGCGACAATGTTTGGCTTGGCTTTGCCTGGTGCGATCCAATGCTGCATGACTCTCGAGCTAAACCGCCCGCGCGCCATCGCGAAATCCTTGTACGGCGCGTCTGGATGGGGCACTGGTCGGGGAAAGATACCTACGATCCGTGGCTTCATGGGATTCTTGACGTCTATTACATAGGGCAAATGAAACGGCTCACGGCAATCTGACTCGAGCGCCTCTGGCATCCCTATAACTAGATTCTGGAGCTGAGGATGCTCAGTAGCTGACGCACCGGCAATCGGCACCACATGGTGGTACGGAATCCCTCCAATAGCCTCGAGCGGATGCGAGACCTTTCCATATACCTTAGGATTCTTTATGTCTGAAAGATCATGGACGTAAAAGCCAAAATGGCCCCATCCGCCAAACCCTACCGTACCGCCATCCTCGACTCTGATTGGTACAATGCAAGGCGTCCTGTTGCAGGTCCAAGAACATTGATCTCCGGCAAATGGGTACGTGCTGCGATACAACTCTTCTTCATCGAGCCTCTGCCCCGGCACCCACCAGCGAGAAACTTCCTTTACTGCAGATGGATCCGTCATATCCACGATCATCAGACCGTGGCTGTACACTCGCTCGGAACTTTCCATCCGAAGCTGATCGTCCCATCCACACGCCAAATAGGCGTACTTTCCGCCATCGTAAAACGATAAATGAACACCATTCCCCGTGTCTCCGGTAGCAAACTCATTTAATAAAATTGGCCTCTCCGGGTTTGTGACGTCGTACGTCTTAACCCCCCGGAATCCGGAGTATGACGTTGCTTGCCGGGAGTAGTCTGGATGATACTTACCGCGTGGATACTCCACGGTTCCCGGGGTCAATGGAATCTGATGCGATACGATTCGAATCCATTTTCCCAATCGTTCATTAAATATGCAAGTCTGAAACGGGGCCAAATTGTCTTCTTCGATTACCGATACATTTTTTGGTTCGGTAATATCAATCCATCCGCCTGCAAAAGCCAGCATGCGACGCTTGTCCTTCGTCCACATACACGAGTGCTCGTCACCAAAAAATCAACCTTGGTCGAAGGATAGTATGCGATTATCTCCATCGATGAGATATATTGATTACGATCCAGATAATTCAGAGCCCCGGCGGGACGTCGCAATGGGACCGTGCCTCCACCAGGCATCACCCCATAAACTTCACCGCCGTCTTTGATGAGGACATCATTCTTTTCATTACCAGACATTGCCATACTCCCTGGAATTGTTCAGATACGTCATTTCGGAGACTTTATAAATTCAATATGAATTTATGATTATTCGTTAATAATTCATCAAACTATCTTGCATCATAGTTCGCTCTATAGGTCCTGAGTTTTGTACCATTCGAGAATATCCTCTCCGGTCATTGGTACGACGCCCTCATGGTCGAGGATATAGTCCAACAATTGCTCCAGATACTTGATACGGTGTGGCACACCCGTCAGAAATGGGTGAAGCGAAATTGACATGACACGAACTGAGTCAGTGCTTTCTTGATACAGACGATCAAATTGATCTCGTCCTCTACGCCAGATTTCATCTGACGGCTGCATTTGGACTGCACTCATCACAACGTCATTTATCTCAACGGGGTAAGGCAAGGCTGTCATATTCCCTGTTGCCGTATTAACGTGAACAGGCTGGTCATCAAGCACCCAATTCGCCACGTATTCAATCCCGGCTTCAGCAAGCAGATCTATGGTTTGATCAGTCTCTGTCAAACCAGGACTTTCCCAACCTCGGGGAGACTTTCCCGTGAGATCACGGATTGCATTGATCGTTTTGTCAATTACCTCACGCTCATCGTCGACCTTGTGCATCGGCATTTGCACATACCCATGACCAATAAACTCCCAACCGGCGTCATGTGCAGCCTGACATGCCTCCGGATAAATTTGACAGGCACTGCCATTGAGCGCGAGCGTGGCCTTCAGGCTGCGACTCTTCAGAGCCTCCAGATAACGCCAGAAGCCAACCCGCATTCCATATTCGTGCCATGCCCAATTTGGCACATCAGGGAGCATTGGTTGGCCCATAGGAGGTGGTAAGACCACTCGCGGCATCGGCTCTTCAGGGCGCCAGTTTTCGATATTCACTATCACCCACAGAATGATCTTGCCATTACCAGGAAGATGCAGGCTTTTTCTTTTATGGATGGGCACATAAGGGACCCTTGCACGTATGCTGTTTCCTACCATTGACATCCTGCTTCTCCATTTCCTTAGAGCTGTTTTCCTTAACGCTACTTGTTATAGCGTCCTGCTGACCATACTAGGAGCCGATAACTTTTATGTCAACGATTTATACTGTTGAATTCTTATTAAATGAGAATACTAGGTAAAACACCTACTATAGGAAATATTTGTTTTTATAACATATACTTAATTGACATTAATAATCTTTATCAAAGCACTTTTATACGATTTATTATCGATTTATCATGCTCAATTATCATTAATTGAGAATTAAATAAAGCTAACACGTCACTATACGGATGGGGCGCCAATTGAACTCTCTACACAGCCCCCTTACTTAAAGGACACGCAGTCAAAATGAACCGGCAAACAGCCTCATGCCGCAAGTGCAGCGAACACAAGATCCCTAAAGCTATTCGCTATCGAGGACTCCACTTCGTCCGTTGTTGCTGTCTACTCAATCCGGTACGCTGAAGGGGCACCTTCCGCTATGGTCAAACCACTGACTTCCCCTGCTGCAACCAGAGCTGGCCTAATCTCATGGCCGGCAGCTGGCGCATTGATTCTCTTGGCGCTCAGCCTGCGCCTGATTTTTCCAAGTCTGTCGGTTCTCCTGCCGGATATCATGCTGTCAGCTGGTCTCTCTGGCGCAACCGCCGGATACATCACCGCGGTGCCTATGTTCTGCCTTGGCTTATTTGCCCCAATGGCATCAATCTGCATCCGCCATTTCGGTATTGAGCGTACGCTCGCCTTAGCGCTTTTTTTCCTGGCCGTTGGAACAGCAGCCAGAGGAGTATTGGGCTTGGGAGGCCTTTTCTGTGGCACGTTATTAGCGGGGGGGTGTATTGCCATCTGTAACGTCTTGCTGCCTGTTCTCGTAAAGCGCGATTTTGCGGCTCAGGCCGCTCTTATTACCGGTCTCTATGTAACGGCAATGAACCTGGGGTCTGCAGCGGCTGCAGGAATGACAATCCCCCTGATGCAGGCATGGAATGTTGAATGGCCAACCGCTCTCTCACTTTGGGCTGTTCCTACTGCACTTATCGCTCTCATCTGGCTGCCATATTTGAAGAACCGGGACAAAATTATCGTACGATCCCACCCCTTAATCAGCATATGGAGAGATCGCCTCGCTTGGCACGTGACCATTTACATGGGGCTTCAGTCATCCATGGCCTACGTGGTTCTTGGCTGGATGGCTCCTATACTGCGCAGTCGCGGGTTAGACCCAACTACCGCAGGGATCGTAACTTCAACGTGCATCATTGCGAACCTGATCGGCAATCTTTTTGCGCCCATCCTAATCCGACGAGCGCCTGATCAGCGCGTTCTCAGCATGGTACTTGCTCTGGGCTGTGGCGTTTCATTGATATTTCTATTGTTCGCGACACCCCGCTGGATTTGGCCTCTATCCGTGTTTATCGGTTTTACTCAAGGAGCCACATTTGCAACAGCGCTAACTATCATCGTCTTACGGTCACCCAACACAGAAACGGCTACCCTACTATCGGGCATGGCACAGGCCGCTGGATATACTATTGGAGCAGTCACGCCTCTACTTGTTGGCCTCATCTATCATTGGAGCGGCAGTTTCAGTTCAGTTTCATGGCTATTGGCAATTGTGACTCTGGGTACTAGCACGGCTGGCTGGTTAGCGGGGCAAAATAAATATGTCATCGTGTCAAGCCTAAAGACAGAAAGGCTGGAAAACTAGACGGATTATCACTCTATAAATTGCAATCAAATGATCCAGTGCCACCAAGTTACAGATAAGCGAATTTCATGGATTTGGCAAAAACCATCCGATATCTAGCTCATATAACGAGAATCCTTCATGTCTATCCCCAGCGTCCCTGAAGCCCCCGCCCAAACTGTCGGGCGTGCAGTGCAACTGCTCCGCATCATCGCTTCGAGTCAAGCACGCGACCTCAAGTTGATCGACATCGCTGCCATGGCGTCACTCGATAAATCTACGGCTCAGCGTCTGCTCACCCGGCTCGTTCATGAGAGGTTGCTGGCACGCGATTCCGTAAGGGGCTACCGTCTGGGACCGCTACTCTATGAACTGGGACTTGCCGCATTTCCGGAATCCAATCTTCGGGAAGTATCCCAAGATGTATTGCACGAACTTGCCCAGACGACCGGGGACATGGTGTTTCTGGTGGTGCGTAGCGGAACCGATACTGTCTGCCTAAACCGAATCGCAGGAAACTATCCCATTCAGACCATGACTCGAACCGAGGGCGACCGGCATCCGTTGGGCGTCGGCGCTGGCGGCCTCTCTATCCTGGCTGCCATGCACGATTCGGATATCGATATGGCTATTAAAGCCATCGAACCCCGCCTTCATGCTTACCAACTCACCGGCGACTCGCTCTGGGCTGCAGTCGAGACGACCCGCTCGCAAGGCGACATCTCAATCGACGAAGGGAATGCTGCCCTTGACGTTACGGCCATCGGCCGCGTCATTCGCGATCACTCGCGCACACCCATCGCCGCCATTTTTGTAGCAACAATCAGCCACCGCATGGCCCTGGAACGACAGCGACGGGTGATCCAACAATTGGTCGATTGCGCGAAGGTGATCGAAGACATGCTGCTGAGATAATACAGACAATTAAACAGGAGGCTCTAATGAACAAACCCAAAGTAACCATACTCGCACTTGGCGGCACGATCGCCATGACCAAAAGCGAACAGGGTGGGGTCGTGCCCACCCTAACAGGGGAAAAACTGGTGGCAGCAGTACCCGGCCTCGACACGCTGGCCGAGATCGACGCGCAATCATTCCGCCAACTGCCCGGAGCCCATTTGGGATTCGACGACCTCGAAGCGCTGGCTGATCATATCCGTACACTCTGCACGCAGAGTCGGCGCGGCATTGTCATTACGCAAGGTACCGACACGATCGAGGAAACGGCATTCGCGCTCGACCGCCTGCTCGACGTGGATGTGCCCGTGATAGTCACCGGAGCCATGCGAAACCCGACCGTTGCAGGTGCGGACGGCCCCGCCAATCTGCTGGCGGCTGTCCAGGTCGCGATCAGCGACGAGGCGCGCGGCAAGGGCTGCCTGGTGGTGCTGAACGACGAGGTACACGCCGCGCGTTTCGTTCGTAAGATGCATACCAGTAGTCCCAACGCCTTCGGCTCACCCACGAGCGGGCGGATCGGCTGGGTCAGCGAAGGTCTCGCGTTCTTTTGCTTCGCGCTGGAAAAGCTGCCAATCTTGCCCACTTCCACAGAGAAACAGAATGCCCGCGTCGCGCTCGCCACGGTCGCACTGGGCGACGATGGCGAACAGGTCAAGGCGCTGGCGTCGGCCCGCTTTGACGGCATGGTCGTCAATGCGACAGGCGGTGGACATGTACCACCGGCTGTGGCGGATGCACTTGAATCGGCCGCAAAGCATATGCCGGTCGTGCTGGCCTCGCGAACGGGTGCCGGCAACACCCTGGGGCAAACCTATGGTTTCCCGGGCAGCGAAATCGACCTCCAACGTCGCGGCCTGATCCGTGCGGGATGGCTGGACGGGCTGAAGGCCAAGGTGCTGCTCACGCTATTGCTTCGCCACGGCGTGACCGGGCATGACGCAATCGAACAGGCTTTCCAGACGTGGAGCGGCGGCAAGCCGTAGCCCAGGACCGAGTACCTTCGCATCACCCTGACCTAATGGGATGGTCACCCCTGCCCGAACTGGCATAGATGTGCGAAAGTGACGATGAACGTAAGCATCCGGCGAACACACCTTGACGCCCGCTGAGGCAGGCGTAGTTGTTAGTCAGGGTGCGGCAGGCTGCCAATTATGCGGCAACAGTTCGTCGATCTGGCTGGCCTTGTGTGTAGGCAACCGGGTCAGAATGTCCTTCAGATAGGCATACGGATCATGGCCATTTAGTTTTGCTGACTGGATCAGACTCATGACGGCAGCGGCGCGCTTTCCAGCACGTAATGAACCTGCAAAGAGCCAGTTGCGGCGCCCCAGGGCTATAGGTCGAATTTGCTGTTCGATATGGTTGTTATCGATTGGGATCTGCCCATCATCCAGGTAACGCGTGAGCGCCACCCAACGTTTTAGGCTGTAGTCGAAGGCTTTGGCCGTGCCCGAGCCATCAGGCACCCGTAATCGTTGTGCCAGCATCCACGAGTGCAGTTTGTCTGCAATCGGTTTGGCCTTTTCCTGGCGGATCCGCCATCGCTCATTGGCATCCAGCGCTTTGGTTTCACGCTCGATCTCGTAGAGTTCGCCGATATAGTCCAGAGCCTGCTTGGCAAGCTGGCTTTGGTTGGCCACATGCAGATCGAAGAACTTTCGTCTCGCGTGAGCCAGACAACCAATCTCTGTGATGCCCTGACTAAACCCGTGTTTGTAACCCGCGTAATCGTCCACCACCAGATTGCCGCGCCATTCGCCCAGAAACGCCCGGGCGTGTTCTCCAGCACGACCGGGTGCGAAGTCGTAGACAACGACCTTCGTATCCTCAAACACGCCGGGGGTATACGCCCACAGGTAGGCACGATGGGTTTTCTTGCCGGTGTCGGGACGCAGCATCGTGACGGGCGTCTCATCCGCGTGCAGCACATCGTGTTTAAGAATTGCCTCGCGCAGGGCATCGACTAGCGGTTGCAGACGTACGCCACATACACCGACCCAGTCGGCCAATGTTGAAGTGGATAGTTTTACCCCTGCACGCTCGAAGATCTTTTGCTGGCGATACAGCGGTAAATGATCTGAGTATTTAGCCACCAGCACGTGAGCAAGCAACCCGGTCGTGGCCAGCCCTTTGTCGATGACGTGGGCGGGCACGGGGGCTTGTGTCAGTGTTTCACACTTGCGACAAGCCCATTTGCCGCGAATGTGGCGCTCGACCTGAGCCACACCAGGGATGTAGTCCAGCTTCTCGGCCACGTCTTCGCCGACCCGCTTCATCTGGCAGCCACAGGTACAGGTGGTGCTGTCGGGTTCGTGGTGGATTTCAATGCGCGGTAACTGCGAAGGCAGTGCCATGCGCTTGGGTTGTTCGCGTGGTTCGGTGATCTTCGGTGCGCTGCTTAGTTGTTTAAGCTCTTCTTCAATGGCGGCAATGTCAGCACTGACGGCTTCCTCTAACAGGTTGCCCTGAACGCCACTGACTTGCTCGCTCTTTTTACCAAACCGGAACCGGCGCAGCACCGCAATCTCGTGTGTGAGTTGGGTGATCGTCGCTTGCTTGAAGCGGATGTCATGATCTTTGCTGGCTAGTAGCGTTTCTTTTTGTGCCAGCACCTTCTCATGTTCCGCCAGTCTCTGACGGGTCAACGTGGCGGCGAGCCAGCGATTTGAATGCAATCCGGTACGCTGTCGTGACATTTCGGTAGCCACTGAGATCAGGCCGCCACGCTGCTAATGTTCTGATCAGTTGCATGCGCGTCATATTTCGTAGCTGATCTCGTAGTTCGTCAGGTGCTGAAATAATTTGCATTCGAATTATCTGTAACGCGATTCGTCTTACGTTAGTTTCGTTAGGAACGTCTGTTTTCTAGCTTGGCTTTATGGAGTTAGAGATAGGCGCCATGGGCAATTGCATTAACAGTATTCGTGGCCTCTTCGAGGCGTCCGGTTAGCACTAGATCTATGGGGCGCTCCTCTTGCCCAAAGAGCGGGTGGAAGGTCCACCCGGCTTGCGCACCATAGTTGGCTGGATAAAGCGCATCTAGGGCGGTACCCAGTGCGGGGTGCTCCTCGCGTATGCGTTCAAGCGCCGCAATCTGGGCGAGAGTAGTTCTGGCCTGTAGTTCATCGGCGTTGGCTACCAGCTGTTCTAACAAGCGCATGTTTTTCATGATTACTCCTTGGTTGTGATGTTGCAAAAGCTCGGTTCAAGTTCTGGAAATCCACGTGTGCACGCTCGCAGCATCCATTGCATGTAGTCGCGAGTTGTCTCGTCTCAAATATGCCCGCCGGCGATAAATAATTGGGAGCGGTGCATAGAACCAATGGTCGAGGGCAATCCCCCAGAAAAGGAACGGGACGGATTCAACCATGTTAACGACCACTTAAACTAACCTACAAGGGGGCGCGGACGGAAACTTGGACTAATTTAGAGGTGATTCATGTTCAAGGTGTGTGGGCCGCAACCTTACCGGAGGATCCTGCTAGGCAGCAAGAGGCTCTTACTGCCATCAAGCAATGTTGTGACGAGATAGATGAGACGAGAAATGGCGTTGCTCGGTCAACTCCATGCGATGATGACGATGTTCCTGCAGGATACATACTAAAATGACCTACAAGGTTTCTGTTGCGATTTGGAGGGCCTTGGGCAGGGCGCCTTGCTCGAACTTGGTTTCAATAAACCGAGCACGACGTGCCGGCCGATCGATTGAGTCGTTGCTAGTTCGATTAGATTTTGCTGTGCTTTAACACCAACAAGCATGTATCGGGTCCTCTTTTATAGGCCCCACGATCAATGAACAGGTGCGATTCGTGCAACATCATGCCGACCAAGGGTGTATGTCCCACGTAAGTGAGCGACAGGCCCGGGTGCATGGGTTGCTGGCTAAGCAAAAGCGATCCACCTGATGTTCCCATTTCCGTAGACTCATTCACCTTGATTTTACGCACCAGTCGTCTGCCCCAAGTTAGCGGCTCAATCATCTGCGACAAGATTTCATCGATCAATTGATCATCGGTGAGGATCCGCCGCGAAGCGGGACCCTCAGGCATGCCCCCTAGTCTCGCGAATAGGCTCTCGTCCTCTACATCCCCAGTCATCAGTTCTGCGTGGGCAATGTTAAATTGCGTCTTGCCTTTACCGACCGTCATCACATATGGCAATGCCACGACACGAGGCAATAGATCTTCCCTCAGCTCCCGCTGAGCGTCGGGGTTCAACTTCTCGACCCAGCCACCGCCATTACGGAAGAAGAGCTGAGCAGAGGAGCGATAGCTGTAAGGCATCACCACCTCATAAGCATAATCGAGCAACATATCCTCATGGTTGCCACGCACTGCAAAGAACCACGGCTCGCGCAGCAACCGCAGGCACCCCATGGAGTCTGGCCCACGGTCGATCAGATCGCCAACCGAAAACAACCTATCCTTCGTCGGATCGAAACCAATACGATCCAGTTCGACCTGCAGCAGGTCCAAGCATCCATGCAGATCACCCACGATAAAGTCGCTGCCTGCCTTATTTGCAGCCACGTGCTGATGTAAGCTGACCATAACATTCCTTTCTTATAAATCTAGTCGTGTCCGTCGTCTGCACTATAAGGCCAGCGAAGGATCACATCGTCAATGGTGGATATATGCGGCTTCATCCCCATCATTTCCAAGTAACTCAAGCAGTGCACGGCGCATTTCCCGAGGCGACAAGCCGTGCAGCAGTGCCGCCTGGCGAGGCGTAACCATTAGCGCGCCTTGCGGTAAATCCCATGTTCGCTCCATGTCGCGCAGGACTCCCTTCAAAATCACCTCCGAGTACTCCGACCCGGGTGCCGGGAATAACACAGGCCGCAGACGGCTCATCAACGGTTCGGACAGTGCGCTCAATGAATTGCTCGTCGCGATGTACAAGCAGTGCGATAAATCGCACTCGGTCATCAAATAGATGTCTTGATACCGTTTGGCATTACCAGGCTCTAACAAATCCAGTAGCGCGTCTTGCGGGTCCCCACCGTTTCCGGTCGCGGCACGCGCTTTATCAATTTCATCCAGAATGAAAATGGGATTAGGCACTTTCATTTGCTGAATGAACTCCACAATCCGTGATGTCCTGTTGCTGGCCCATCCGCGCGTCACGCCCTTCAGCAGCTTTACGTCCGTCATGCCAGCTAAATTGATGACGGTATTTGGCGTGTCCAGAAGCTCACCCAGACGCTGCACAAAACGCGTCTTGCCTGTACCGGGCGGACCCACAAGCAATACCGGAGCCATGCCTAGCTGCTGCACACCATGGCGCCTCCGGGCAACGAGGTCACTCATAATGAGCCTGGTCGCCTCCTGCGCCCAAGGAAACTCGGCGTTCAGCGTTGCCCGCAGTTCATGCAGCGCACCCAGGCTAGGCAGTGGCATGAATGTCATGGGCTTGCGCAATACTTCAAACTGCTTGAGATACCCATTTTCGGCCCGATCACTTGACCCAGGGATGACACCGGAGACGACTACCATCTGATTCGGCCCCGGCTTTGCGATGATCATCCTAGACGCGGGCGCCGACAACGTCCTGTCGGGCACTCCGTTTTGCTCAAGATCAACCAGATATAGAAATACCGAGAGCTGCTGCTCAACAAGCTCAACCCGTCGCGCTTCTGGATCTGGCGCCAGCGCGCTGGCCGCGCCGATCAGGCGATTCCATAACGGCTTGATCCAAGTGAGGGCCTGACGGCGTCGCAAAATCGGGCACGCATCGCTCATGCGCCGACTCGGTACATGTGTCAAGTAATTGACGAGGCAGGCCAGTGCACAGCCGAATGACTCCGGACCCCAGCCCTCGAAGCGACGTTGCACATGACGCAGCACTACTCTCGCCCCCAAGTAGAAAGCGTGAGCCGCTTCTGAACTAATCTGCGGCGTCGAGCCCAGGCTGCGATCATTGATGTACACCAGCCGAGGAAAAGGATCTACTGTTAGGTCAAATTCGACGCGCAGGTTGTATTCCCGCAGGCGCACATTAGCCAACGCCCAGGCACCGATTACGCTGTTGAGCCCACGTGCCAAATGAAACCATTGCTCGGGGCGACTGCTACCGGCGTGGAACTGATCTTCTGAGTAGCGTTGCTGAATGAACCTGCCTAGCGCCACCGCCGCCTCCGCGCGAATATGGCGCGGCTGGCCCAGATCAGACACCGTTAACAAATGGTGCTTGATTTCATCCAAGGGCTGCGCGATGGCGGCATTGCAACGGTAGAGCAAGGTAAGGAAAACATCACCGAAAAAATTGTTCAACGGTGCATCAGGCAACGCCTCATCATGCTCCAGTTCAAGGGTGTGGTCATCCTCTTCTTGGAAAAGAGTCCCAACTAACTTATTTGTGTATTCATCGCTCATGATGATACCTTTTTTATTCATTTGTTCATGTTGAATCTGCACGACAACGCGGGCACAGCGTGCTCCACCAACCTGCATTCGTCTGTACCTTTGCAGAGCGTGCGCAACGCTCGCAGATTTGCCCACTGGCTTCTTCTGCCCGATCAACAGCTGCTCCGATAAGCTTTGCCATCGCATCGCTAGCACCGTAAAGGCGGTAGTAAAAGCGCAAGGTTCCGAACTTTTCCTTGACCTGCCTCACCGCCATCGATGTATCCGGCTCATCATGCAAAACCGTATTAATGTGCGCGCACAGTGCCTCGATCAGCTCACACCAGCCATCGCCATGTTCAAACCCCCATGGCAATGCACCGTTTGAAAAGACACGTGGATAAATAGTGGGTAAAGCGTCCAGACGAGCACGGCCCTCGGTCATGTCTATCTCCGATAAAAATAAAAGTTTGGAAAGGCAACCACTAATAGAATGGTTATGGGGATTGGCGCTATCTAGGCGAGCGCATCAGTGTTGTGCGGTAGCGCATGGCGAAACTCCGTTGTAGTTGTTAGAGTGAGCGGAGCCAGAAACAAAAAGCCCCACAGCAAGCGGGGCGGACGTATGACGATACAAAAACAAGAGACGTCAGTTAGGCTCCCGCGCGCGAACGTGCGATCATCCATATGCTGGTGGTCATCACGACTGTGGGGTAGCGATTCATAACGGGTCTCATGCTTTTTAGTGTTCGGCGATTTGTTCGGCGCATGTGTACAGACTATCAAGAGCAATGGCTTCAGGCAAGCAAAAAAACAATGGCGTCGTAAAAATAATACATACAAGCCATTGATATTGTTAATTTTTTATCCCGTAGAGGCTCACCTATAATCCTGCATACACTCACCTTTAGTGCGAGATTTTACTTTCTGTGCAGGTCTGAAAAAGCCAGTCAAAGAGGCTGAGGATTAGCTCGTCGTCAGGTTGATGGGAGTAGGTGTAGGCCAGGTGCACGGCAAGGCTAAAGAGGTGATCGGCGGCGACACTTTTGTCCATGTCTTGAGCATACGTTGAATGCGGTGGCGAGCAAATACGTAGTTGCCGAAGGGCCTCGCGCAGCGATGACACTCATTGAGACGTCCATTGTGCTTATTATCATCACGGGCGGCCGTGGCGGCCCGGCGCAAATGTCTTCAGGCAACACCTGGAAAATCGGACAAACCAAGTCGCAGCCCAAGGGCTCACAAAACTGTCCAATGCGTTCGGCCGTTATCTGAAAGACAACTACGGTCTGCCAATGCAGCAAGCTATCGATGGTGGTGGGGTTACTGGGATTGGGATACACAAGCTTACTCAGGGCGGCTATCTCTACGAAACGTTCGAACATAAAAATCCGTTTGGCCAATAATACAAATTAGTGGTGAAATTTATTGCCGAATCTGGTCCAGGAGAAAATGATAAGCTTGCATCCGTGGTCTACACCTCTGGCGGCGGTACGGTCGATGGGCAGGCTTTAAATGATACGGGCAATACGCACACGGCCGGCAATCAGCTCGTGAAGAGTTCATCCACTTTGCCGGGTCAGGTCGGTATTGGCGGGGCCACAGCCAGCGGCTATGCTCTTAAAGTCGCAGTTACCCACTTCATCTTTATCTCTATCAGGCGAGCGTAATGGTGCTGATCAGCCGTTATTAGTACAATCTTGGCTTGAACAATCAACCCCAATTACCATAACAAGATCAGTCTTCGTGTCGGCTCAATTTTTCAAAGATCATCCAGGCGAGACGGCACGCACCATTCTTGAGGGCTATCGCTGGCCCAACGGACAAGCCAAATGCCCGTTATGTGGTGGTTGGCGACTCTATCGGGAAAAAAGAAAAGGGCAGCTCGGCTACTATCGATGCCCTGCCTCGCATGAGGCGGATGCAAGTCGTCCTTTGGGAGGCCAGTTTGTTTTTTCTGTTCGCCAGGGCACGATACTTGAAAACTCTCGGCTGTCGCTATCGAAATGGTTGTACTGCTTGGCGCATATCGACCGTTCGCGAGGCAGTCGGGGCACGAGCGTGAAGCGTTTAGCTTCTGAGATTGGCGCGACTCGTAAAACTGCAGCGCGTCAGCTGGAACTGATCATCATGCTTGATGATTATTTCTGGGAGAAAAATGACCGGTATGTTGGCAAATTGGCTGTTCTTCAGCCAGTCATCGATGCTTTTTATAAACAACCGGATCAAAACCAATTTCTCTTTCAGTATCGACTCGATAAAGCAAAGGAAAGGAGTCTGGCGTACAGAGCAGAACGAGAGGCGAAGGAGGCCGAGAAAGCGCGCAGTAAGTTCCCGCTCTTTCGTTGTTGATGTTGCCAGAAAAATCCCGGTGAGCTTGGCAAAACAATAATTCCAAACTAAGTATTCACGAAATTTGATTCCTCAAGAACCGATTCAGTAATCTGGTTAGTAAGGGCCATCAACAGGCTCTTACTTATAACCATGAACTACCAAAACCTCAGATACGCCAGTTCCAACCTTGACCGCGAAAGCCAAAATCCACAGGTGGCTCGCCCTCTGGTGGCTCCGTTTGCATTGCAAACAGGATGTCTCCCAGAAATAGAAATTAAACTACTAGTGTGTTTTTCTACTTATAAATCAATATGTTGCGAGGATCTATGGGGTTTTCAAAGACTCGATTTAGGCATAGGATATAGCATTCTGAGACTAAATGCTGGGAGGCTTAGCCGCTTCTTACCCAGCATGTCGGAAGGCAGCGCGGTGCCAGTGTCAGATCCATCCAATCAGCGTTCAATGCTAAAGCATATGAAGGAATGAATATGAAATAGAGCCAGACGATAGAGGGGAATTGCACAAAGCCAGCCCTTCGTGCGGAAGGAAACTGGCTTTTCGGTATGTGCATGTAGGCGGGAACCTATATGCATAGTGCCGCGATGAAATGGTGTTGTCAAGCATCATAGGGAAGGTGTTTGCCTGCTGCAAGCGTATTCCTGCAATTCCCATATTCACACAGCAACAACTATTTTTTGAATATGGAATCACCATGGCACGTCACGCCTTAATTAGCGAGCGGCGCTTTCATCTCATCATGAAGCGCCAAGAAGAAATGAGATGGCTAGCGGAGTATCAGCCCGCGATGCTCGCCACTCGCGACGAAGCGCCAACAATTAGCCGCCCGTCAACGCTGTATTGCGAGAAGCTTGGCAGGGACATGCACTTCATGTCGTTGGCGGAGCGTCATGTCTGCCTATTGTCGCTATACCATCCTCGGGTATTCGACATCCACGAGCAGCACATGCTCTCAATGTTTGATGCACCACATCCCTTATCCCATCACCCTGATGCTCGGGAGTTATCTCTTCCCCCGCTAGCTGGCACTGTGAGCATCACCGAAAAGCTTGGCATGCTTTCTGATCACCCTATCGTACATCTGACCGCGCCAGATAACCCAGGCTCCCCGCTTCGGCATGCCTTTCCTTATCTTGGCGACCTTCTTCTATTTTTAAAAGACGATCAAGGGCCATACTGTGTGAACTGGAGCGTCAAACCTCGCAAAGCCGACTTCTATGCTCGCTCTCGTCGCAAGCAGCCAAGACAATCCATCACATTAACGTCCGGGCAACCTAGTTTGGATATGCGCCACCTTCTGGAGCAGCGTTACTTTGCTGATGCGCAAATTCCGACCCATTTCGTTGCCACAGAAGATTTACCTGTTGACCTCATTTACAACCTCAACGCGCTATGTGCTCGTGCCCAGCGCAAATCCTCATTGCCCTATGACGTGGAAGAAGAGTTAATCCATCAATTTCAAAAAATTGTTGGTACAACCGCAACGGTGCTGTCGATGCTTCCCCCATGGACAGTACGTTTCAAATTCGATCGTGTAGATTGTTTATCCACGCTCTACAAAGCGGTCTGGAATCGGCGTGTACGGTTAGACCTGTATAAACCATTACTGGTTGATAAGCCATTGCGAGCGGAACGCGTAGATCCGCTGCTTGAATACGCTCATCTTTTCAGGCGCTAAATCACATGCAAAGAGGAACCGCGCTTGAAGCTCCCCAAGGTTATGGGTCTCTCGAAAAAGGGAGTATCTACCATTTTTGCAAAGCAATCGCATGACGTTGTCCGTGCAACTTGTCCATTTCTTTCGCAATAAGTCTTCTTGGCAAGCAAACCTGATTTGCATGCCTCGCGATGATTTCGAACGAAGCTTGGCGCAGCAACTCATCATCCAGGCAGATGCGCTTGGCGGACAAGCACCGTTCCTCAAGGCTGCAGAAGGCAAGGATCTTCGAGGATATGATTTAAAAAAACCTAATGCAAAGCGCAGCCACGCTGATCTGGCAGAACAGCGCTTACTGAAGATCAGTTCGCTTCTTGATCGACAGGCTTCAATCCTCAACGCACCTAATCCGGAAGTTGTGATCAACAAGTATGCGACTACGCATGGATTAAACGCCCAACGGACGCGTTTTTTCTTCCTCGCGCACCTCTGCTTTGGGGAGAGCGGCTATGCACTATTCCCCCATTACTTCAATTGTGGGCGTGGTGAGCGACTGAAAAAATCTTCCACGCGGAAATTGGGGCGTCCTTCTATTGCTCGCGGAAAACATGCGGGATGTCGTGTTGATGCAGAAATGGTTGAAAAAATGGTGAAGTCATATAAGAAATACAGAGGCGTGGGAAAGCCGATGACAGAAATTTACGACGAGGCGATGCGGAAAACTTTTAAGGCACGCACTCGTATAGATAAGCTAGGTAACAAGCACATTGTCTCAAGCAATGGATCACCGCTTCCAACCCTTGATCAATATCGATACTGGCTAGAGAAGGAAATCGGCAAAGACACTATTGACCTATATCGCTGGGGCAAAGAAAAACATAGGCGCAGTAAAGCCGGTCATCAGGGGAAGTTTTCTAGCTCTGTCTCCAATCTACTAGAACGTATTGAGGCCGATGCCTACTACTGTGCAGACAAGCCTCGTAGCTTCTTGGGTGAAGGTCATCTAAAGCCCTTAGCCGTGACGCGCCTTGTTGATACTGCATCAGGGCTTCGGGTCGGTATTGGCTTCTCCTTTGAGAAGGAAAATAGTGAGGCGTATAACGCTGCACTATTTTGCGCTGCCATTTCCAAGAAAAAATTCTGCAGCTTATTTGGTATCGATATTAAGGAGGCGCAATGGCCTTCACAAGGCATGCCGCCACACTACATTACGGACCGAGGCCCAGGCATCAAGCGCGAACCCGGCCACGAGCAGTACCAAGGAGAAGGTTTAGTAATCCGTGAAATGACGCAATCGGGACAAGGACAAAGCAAAGCGATCGTCGAATCCGCTCAAAGACGCACGACAAATCTTGAAGGTCTAGTCCACCACATGGCCAGCTCACTGAATGTGACCCAAATGATCGTTCGGGAGATCACGCGCTTGATTAAAGAGAATGACAGTGCCGATGCAAGTGGGCATATGACACCCGAGATGATCGAGCATCAAGTCTCAATTACGCCACTTGGTATTTGGAACTTCCTGGATGTGCGAGCCCGTAATGACGGCGAGCTCATGTCTTTTGATGGCGCAGTCAGACGCTTTCTGATTAAGGTCTCAGTCACGGTGTCGCGGGACGGCGTTTGGCTACGGTCTCAGAGATACAGCTCTGAGGCACTAAAAGAATCCAAGATTCTCACACGCAGCTCCACCGTCGGCAGGCAAACTATTTCTGCTTATATGTATCCGATGTGCGTACGACATATCTGGGTAGAAGTGAAGGGCAAGCTTATCGAGGTTGATGCCCAATTGAACCTTCGAGATGACGAGCAAATGCTTTACAGAACTTATGAGGATCTTCAGGTGGAGGAGCAACAGCTCAATCAGCTCAAGGCGGAACATCGTCAACACAGTCGCGCATCAGCTATTGAACACCAGAGCCAGTTTGAGCAAGAAACTGGTGCTCCATGGAATTCAGGAAAGGCTCAGAGAACACGATTGAAACGACATAAAGCGACAAAGGATGAAGAAAAAGAGCTTCACGCCGTATTTGAAGGGAAAAAGCATAACAATGAGGACTAATCACATCGTCAATACGCTAGCCAGTAGGTTTTCAAACCTTCATGACTTAAAGACCATTAAAAAGCAGGTTACGCATTTGCCTGAGCGCAATGAGACTATGACTGGCTTTGAGCCGTATCAGATCAAATCGCATGTTGACCGTCAGTTACGCGATTTGTATATCCCTACGGAACAGGATTTGAATTTACTCCAAAAGTTTGTCGGTGTGGCAAAGGATCATCACGAGAAAACTTATCCAAGCGATATTCAATACCTGCAAGGCCTGTACACGTCTTACAAACATTTTGAAGCGCAGCAACAATTCCCTATATGCCTAACTGGGCCAGCGGGTGTTGGAAAAACATCTTTGCTCAGTGCCTTGGATCGACTACTTCCTTCCCCTACAGAATTGCATATCGAGGATGGTATTGGCCCGATTCGGCTGTGTACTCATTGGCACATGCAGGCACAAGCACGCGCCTCTTTTGGGGACATGGTATGGCCGTTCATTGAACAAGAGCTGGGAGAAAATAAGAAAATTCCAACACAATCTCGTGCAGTCGGAATCAGCTCAAAGACCGCCTTCAAATCAGGGGTGGCCCTTATAGTTGTCGATGAGATGCAGTTCTTGACGCAGGGGCATTCAGCTCATGCAGCCATTACGAAGTTATTGTACCAACTAAGCCATATCGGCAAACCATTTGTATTTGCCGCCAATTACAGCTTGTGCTCGATCCTCAAACGTCGGCCTGAGCAAGATCGTCAACGACTCTTATCCACTCCGGTTGTTTTAACTCCCTCTGATCCTGACTCCATGGACTGGGTCGATTACCTGCGAGCTGTTGCACATGTATTAGGGCCTAGCCTACAAATCGACATAATGCAGGATCGACACTCTCTTTATCACCTCACTGCGGGCTTGAAGCGATTCGTCCGCCAGCTTCTGGGGCACTCCTATCAGCTGGCGTGGCAGAAAGGACAACATCACATCACGATGGAAGAAGTGAAGGCGGCATACGACCATACAGAATATTCAGTCAGCCGCGAGCAAGCTCAAGCCATGCTCTCTCCACACTCTTACAAGTCTGCTGAATATGTTTGTCCATTCCCGCTACCCAAAACGAAGGCCGACGCGTTACTTCGCACCCAGAAAAATCACTACTCCGAACAACTCATCTCCCAGGTTCAGCAGAATGTTTTATTAAAAAGCGAAAAGAAAGTGCTGGAAGAAACCAAGGCGCCCAAACCCTCTACTCGTCCAAAACGCTCAAAACTGACAGCAGATGAACTGAGACAAGCTAATTCCCGTCGCCTGAATCAAGGATCCGCAGGTCAATGAGAAGGTAATGAGAAATGGAGTCAGCAAACCAATCGCTGGGGCTAGACCTGACGCCCCCTATCACCTCATGGCTAGATGACGAAACGTTTTACAGCCTTTGCTGTCGGTTTCATTACGTTTTCGGAAATGCCCTGGATAGCAAAACGGCGCGCCAGTTATTCGATCATCCCCAGCACGGGACGCAACATGACTTTCCTTCACGGATTAATATTTTCATTGAGCGCATGCATGGCATGTTCGGCACTAATGCCAAGGCGCTGATCTACAAACACACGATACTTCGCTTTTACCTTCCGTGGCGCCACGAGCAACAAGCGCAAGCCATCGTACAGGCCATGTGCAATGGCCATGTCGGCAAGATTAAAAGTCTATTGGGACTTCCTGCCAGCCGTATGAGGGCGAACCATCCCCTCAGGGCGTGCCCTGTCTGCATGCAGAGCGATAAGCAGCAGCACGGCGTTTCGTACTGGCATCTTAGCCATCAACTGCCTGGCGTCTGGGTTTGCCCAATTCATGCCTGCGCGTTGAAGGTTTCCACCATGAAATCCAATGGCATTGGACGATTTCTTTGGTGCCTTCCTCATGAGGACTCATTCTACTCACAGGCTCCAGGCTTCAACGAGGAGGTAACTGTAAAAGCGCTAAAAGATCTGTCAAGTGTCGCCGCAGCCATATTCAGCCTTGATTCCAGCTCCTATATAGATCCCCTCAAGTTGGCTAGCACCTACCGCCAAGCTTTAGAAGACTATGCGCTCTTGCGTGGCCGGACACAAATAGCCCTGAAAGATGCTACCGACCAATACCTTCAATTTACAAAGCAACTTAATTTTGCAGGACTCGACATCCCACTGCCTACGAGCCAATCCCAGGCATCAGCGCAGTTAACAAAGATCTTGGCGTGCCCGCCGCGTTCAACTCATCCCCTGCGACACATGCTGCTTATTCTTTGGTTGTTTGGGAACTGGGAGCAGTTCTGGGGCGTGTATCTACAGGCCAAACCGTGTTCGCAGACCTCCTATCAACCAAAACCACCTGCTCAGCGACCTATCGACCCTCGCATATCAGAACTGGTTTCTCTGGTTCAAGATCAAAGCATGGCTGTATCGACTGCTGCCAGGAAAATTGGTATTGCGGTTCAAACTGCGCAACGCTGGGCCTCATCTCAAGGCATTGCAATACGTAGGCGCCCAAAAACACCAAAACAAAATCTTAAACTCATAGTGCATGATCTACGCCAGGGAAAGGACAAGGCCGAGGTAGCGCACAGGCATCAAGTCTCGATACAAACCATTTATAGGTTACTTAAAACGGATCCCAGACTCTTGGCTCGCTGGGAAAAACAACGTGATGAACAGAAGGTTCTGGCTGTCCGCCGCGCTTGGAAAAGCGCCATTAGGCGTAACCCCGAAGCCATACTTAAAAAGCTGCGAACACTAGAACCAGGCTGCTATACATGGCTGTACCGACATGATCGAGACTGGCTCGTCCAAAGTGTTGAGCAAATTCCCAAGCATCAATACGAACCCACTGGGGTGGATTGGGACCTGCGTGATGCTCAGTTGGTAGATCTCATCTCGAATGCTGTGCGCAATCTGAAAGCCAGGGGTTCTTCGCGCATTACGTTGCAAAAGCTATATCAGTTGGAGCCGTCACTCAAACCGTATTTAAATAAGCTCAAGCGGCTTCCACGCACGCATCTATTGCTGGAGCAGCTCCTGTGCCGTAACACTCACCAATCAACTACCGTTCGTTAATAGATAAAAGAGCATGACATTTTTGTTTTCCAAACCTTTACCTGATGAACTGGCCAAGAGCCATTTGTATCGAATTTGTGCCATGAACAATATCAGAGTGTCACGCTTATTAGCTAAAGAAACGAAAAACCAGTGTCCCAAACACTGCAATCACCCATGGACGTGGATCTATACGCATCACATTATGAGCTATCTCTCGGACATGACACCGCAAGCGTATCGTGCCCATCATACTCAGATGCCGTTAATGAACAAATGGTACAAGGTCTACAGTCTGGACGCCGTTAAAGAAAGCACTACTTGTGTCTATGACTACCCGCAATTTCACCACCATAGTATTGCTTCAACTTACGACTCCAAGATCTGCTCTGACTGCCGCACGGAAGATTTGCGAGCGTTTTCCATGACCTATTGGCATCGTGAGCATCAAATACCAGGGCTCGATATCTGCCCCAAGCATCAAACTCCTTTGGCGAAATTTGAAGACGACTACACTTATTATGCACCCAACCCTGTAGATATTGAAGGCAGAATCTCTGACAAGGCGCTTGTTATGGCAAATTTCCATCCTGTAATCATGAGGTATCAGGACATTGCCTTACTCACGCTCAGGAATCCAAAGCTAGTACGGTTCGAGCAAGCGCACGATGAGCTGCTCTCACGTGCTATGGATTTGGGCGTATGCCGAAGCCAAACAAGACACACGGGCCAATCCTATATAGAAAACCACATCGGGCAAGTTCTCTACGAGAATTTACCCCGGGCATGGATGGCCGAGCACTTCAGCACTGACTTCTTAAATACCGCTTTCTACCCTCATGAAATGGCGTCAGAGGAGTATCACACCAAATTAGATCGACTCAAATACGTAGGTGGAGCAGAGCCTATATTTATACTTCTGGCGCTTGCAGCGTTATTTGAGTCTACTAATGACATATGCTCGATACTGTTTGAGCCTGCAGCCGATATAGCTTTGCCGCAACGCTGACCCACCACACAAAACACAGAAAGAATGAGAAAGGCAGATATTTCGGCCTTTTTCATCACAATTGGAAGAATTTGAGAGATTTTCTCTATCGACAGACTTTATTCCTTTTCGACAGACTTTATTTCTTGTCTTCAGTACGCCCACCCTCACCCCATAATCACTCCACCGTCACACTCTTAGCCAGATTCCGCGGCTTATCCACATCCGTCCCCCGCGCACACGCCGTGTGATACGCCAGCAGTTGCAATGGAATCGTATGCAGTATCGGTGACAGCTTGCCGTAGTTTTCAGGCATGCGGATTACGTGCACGCCATCGCTGCTGTTGATTTTTGTGTCGGCATCGGCAAACACATACAACTCGCCGCCGCGTGCGTGTACCTCTTGCATATTTGACTTAAGCTTTTCAAGCAGCTCATCGCGTGGTGCGATGGTGACCACAGGCATAGCTTCTGTCACCAGCGCCAGCGGGCCATGCTTGAGTTCGCCCGCCGGGTAGGCTTCGGCGTGGATATAGCTGATCTCTTTGAGTTTGAGTGCACCTTCAAGCGCAATGGGAAAATGCATGCCGCGACCGAGGAAGAGGGCGTTTTCTTTGCTGGCAAAGCGGTCGGCCCAGGCCATAATTTGCGGTTCAAGCGCTAGCACGGCGCTAATGGCAACGGGCAGGTGGCGCAGGGCTTTGAGCATCTCGGCTTCACGCTGTTCGTCGAGCCGGCCATTTGTTTGCGCCAGTGCCATGGCCAGCAGATACAGTGCCGTAAGCTGCGTGGTAAAGGCTTTGGTTGAAGCTACGCCAATTTCTATGCCGGCGCGGGTAATGTAATGCAGCTTGCATTCGCGCACCATGGCGCTGGTGGCAACGTTGCAAATAGTTAGCGTGTGCTCCATGCCCAGGCTGCGTGCATGCTTGAGGGCCGACAGAGTGTCGGCGGTTTCACCCGATTGCGAAATGGTAACGACCAGTGTGCGCGGGTTGGGCACGCTGTCGCGGTAGCGGTATTCGCTGGCAATTTCCACATTGACCGGTATTTTCGCCAGGGATTCTATCCAGTAGCGTGCCGTGAGACCGGCGTAATAACTGGTGCCGCAGGCCAGGATCAGTACATTGTCGATGTCCTGAAAAACCTTGTAGGCTTTGTCGCCAAACAGTTCGGGCGAAATGCTTTCAATGTTTTGTAGCGTATCGCTGACGGCACGGGGCTGCTCGAAAATTTCTTTCTGCATATAGTGCCGATAGGGGCCAAGCTCAGCCGCGCCGGTGTACGCTTGTACGGTATGCACCTCGCGGCTTACTTCGCGCCCCTGGGCATCGATGATCCAGACGCGGGCCAGCTGCAGATCGACGACGTCGCCGTCTTCAAGATAGATGATCTGGTCGGTGGTGCCCGCCAGTGCCAGCGCATCGGAGGCAAGAAAGTTTTCATTTTCGCCCACGCCAACAACCAGGGGTGAACCTTGACGGGCGCCGACCACACGGTGCGGTTCGTCGCGACAGAATACGGCGACGGCATAGGCGCCGAGCAGGCGTTTCGTGGCCTGTTGCACAGCATCAAGCAGATCGCCTGCGTAAAGGTGGTCGACCAGATGGGCGATGACTTCGGTGTCAGTCTGGCTTTCGAAGACATACCCGGCGGCCTGCAGCTCTGCGCGCAGATCGTCATGGTTTTCAATGATGCCATTGTGAACCAGAGCAATGCGCGCCTGGCTTTTCCCGTGCCCTGAAAAATGCGGATGCGCGTTGTGTGTAGCGGGAGCGCCGTGGGTGGCCCAACGGGTATGTGCAATACCGGTAAAGCCCTCAATGCCAGTCTGATCGACCTGCTGCTGCAATTCGGCCACACGTTCGGTACTGCGTGCGCGACGCAATTCGCCCCCGGCGTGGACAGCAATGCCGCAGGAGTCATAGCCACGGTACTCAAGACGCTTAAGGCCTTCGAGCAAAATAGGAGTGATGTTACGTTGCGCCACAGCGCCGACAATGCCACACATAATGTACGGACCCTCGAGATGATTCAAGACAGGCTTTATTGTGCGCAATATACGAAGAAATTAGATTTCTAAATTGACGTAGTTATGATAATTTATTGCGTATACATATAGGCATGAAATAATATTTCTTCAAATCGCAACCTTATTAACGGAAGTGTCACAATCTATGTCTGTTTTACCCGTGCTTGACGACCTTGATCTGCGCATTCTTGAGCACATGCAGGCCGACAGCAGCCTGACCAATCAAGATCTCGCCAGCAAAGTACATGCCTCGGCACCTACCTGCCTGCGGCGCGTGCGTCGGCTGGTTAAAGAGGGCATCATTGAAAACAGGTGGCAATCGTCAGCCCTGGCAAGGTTGGCAACAGTCTGACGGCCATTATTGAAATTACGCTTGATGTGCAAACTGCCGAACAAATGGATGCCTTTGAGGCCAGCATTGCCGGCGTGGCCGAGGTCACGCAGTGTTATCGCGTTTCGCCAGGGCCTGACTTTATTGTAATCATGCAAGTGCGCGATATGCCTGCTTATCATGCCGTGGCGCACAGGGTGTTTACTTCACAGGCCAATGTTCGTAACGTGCGTACGTTTTTTTCCATGCACAGAGCCAAGTTTGACACGCGAACGGTGATCAGCCCTTCAGGCGCGTGACTATGTATGCCCGGGCAGCCCGTCTGGCGTGCCTTGCTTATTTTCTATCCAGCACTTCCTGGTAAAGCGCCAGGTAGCGCGATGCCATGGCATCGGGGTCATGCTCGCGCACAACATAGGCGCTTGCCCGCTCGGTGACCGCGGCGCGCAGGCTGCGGTCATTTAGCAGTCTGTTCATGGCTATTGCCAGGGCGGCATCATCACCTGCGGGGCAGAGCAGGCCCCGGCCATCGGCCAGCAATTCGGGCAGCCCGCCAGCGTCGGAGGCGGCAACGGGCACCGCGTACAGAAATGCATCAAGCACGCTGGACCCCAGCGCTTCTTCGCGTGAGCTCAGTACAAATACATCCATGAGACGGTACAGATCTTCGACGTCAGATTGAAAGCCTGCAAACACATAGTGGTCGCCAAGGCCCAGTTCTTTGTGCAGGGCGACGGCTTGGTCTTTGGCATCTCCGTCTGCACCCAGATGCAGGAAAACAAAATCATCGCGCTCCTGTCTGAGGCATGCGACCGCCCGCAAAAGCGTGCAGGGGTCTTTTTCGCGGCTGAGGGCGGCGGCTGTGGCCAGCACACGTTGGCCGTGCAGCATAAATTCGCTGGCAAAGCGCTGTGCGTGAGCTTGGTCAAAAGGTCTGGTTTTGATGGCGCTGGGAATGATAAGTGTTGGAATTTCCAGGCGGCGGGGTTCGGCAGCTGCGGCTTCGCTGATGGCGACGAGGGCGTCAACGCGCTGCCATTTCCAGCGTACTCTGCTTTGACGGCGGCTGGGCACGGGAAAGGCAGTGCGGCGTGTGAAAACCAGCCCGCCTCCCAGCCAGGGTTTGAGGGCCGCGAGCCAGGTCACCATGTTGGCAGTCTGGGCATGCTTGATATCAAACGACCGGCCGTGGCGCAGCAAGTATTTGCTCACCCCAGCCACACTTGAAAACTCATGAACCGTAAAGTCAGCTTCGCGGGCACGCATGGCGAGAGCCTCGCCTTTGCGTGCAAGCAGTGCTATCTCATGTCCCTGGGCACGCATGCGGTCCATGCAGAGCAGCGTCTGGCGCTCGCCTCCGCGCCAGCCACGTTCAAAATTCAATTGCAGTATCTTCATGGCAACCTGCGGTTGAGAGTGGTTTTGCATAGTCTCATTGGTTTGGCGCTGCCGGCGCTCAGAGATCGCTGTCTGGAACCGGGCTGAAAAACCGCACTATGTTGATCAGCATGGCGATGAGGGCGCAGCCTATGGATACCGAAACGCCAATAATTACACTATTGCTGGAACTAAGGCTAAATGCCACGCCAACCATGGCGGTACCCACACTTTGCCCGAACACCCGTGTTGTTGCCTGCAGGCCGCCCGCCGCGCCGCTGCGGTGCTTTGGGGCGCCAAGCAGCAAGGCGCGGTTATTGGGTGTCTGGAAGAAGCCAAAGCCAACGCCCGCAGTCAGCATGGCCAGCATGGGCCAGACAAACACGGCATTGCCTGGCAGCAATAACAAGATCAGTATGCCGAGAGCCATGCTCGCTGCACCTATGCCGCAAAGCACAGCCACTTTGAAGCGCCCCGACATATAGCCGGCCACCGGAGCCATGGCAGCAACACCTACTGACCATGCCGCCAGCAGCAAGCCTACATCTGCGTAAGAATAATGCAGACTTTGTCTGAAATAAAAGGGCAAGGCGATAAACGCCGCCATCTGGGCCGCAAATGAAAAGCCTGACGCACCTACGGCATACGCGATGGGTGTGATTCGCAACAGATCAACGGGCACAATGGGCGCGAGCTGATCGCGTGAGCGCCGCAGCAGGGCCCAGCCAGATATGGCGGCCAATATGATGCAGATCGCTGCACGCAGCGGGTCTTTGACGATGGCGTCGAGTGCGATGATGGTCAGCCCGAAAAACGGAACGCTTAGCGCACAGCCTATCCAGTCAAACCGTGTTTTGTTGCGAGGAATTTCCGGCAGGGAACGTATGCCGAAGAACGTCACGATGCATATGGGTATGTTCAGAAGGAAAATCCAGTGCCAGGAGGCAACCTCAAGTATGAATGCGCCTATGGTCGGGCCCAGCACTGACATCAAGCCGACCATCATGGCATTGAGGCTGATACCCATGGCCAGTTTGCGGAGCGGGTAAATATTGCGTACCAGCCCGCCGAACATACACATGAGCATGGATGCGCTCACTCCCTGACAAAGCCGCGACGCCACTAGCCAAGTTAGTGAGTTGGCGGTGGCTGAGGCCAGGGACGAAATCATGAACAGCGTCAGACCCAGTGTAAACATGCGCTGGAAGCCGATACGTTCAGCCACTGAAGAAAGTGGCAGCAGGGAAATGACAACGACCAGGCTGTAAGCAATTACCACCCACACCACGGCAGCCCGGTCGATTTCCAGCGCCTTGGCCACCGCTGGCAGAGCGACATTGACCATGGTCGCATCGAGCACGGTAACCGTCAGTGCGAGCATCAGGGTAATGACGGCCCATTTGCGTCTGGGCTTATCGAGACCATCGGGCAGCGCGTGTGAACTCTCTGCTGCGCTATCGAGGATCGAAACACTCACGTCAGGTCTTTTTGACGGGGCGTTTCCAGCCTTCGAGGGTGCTCTGAAGTGGACGAGACAGTGTTAGCTTGCCGGCCGGGGCGTCTTTGGTCAGCGTGGTGCCTGCCCCAATGGTGGCGTTTTTGCCGACGCGTACGGGTGCGATCAGCTGGGTATCGGAGCCAATGAACGCGCCGTCTTCAATAACCGTGCGATATTTGTTCGCCCCATCATAGTTGCAGGTAATCGTGCCCGCGCCGATATTGACTTGCTCTCCGATATCGGCGTCGCCGATGTACGCCAGATGATTGGCTTTAGAGCCTTTGCCCAGCGTGCTTTTTTTGATTTCTACGAAATTGCCTACATGCGCCTCGGTGCCAATTTCCGCACCCGGGCGCAGGCGGGCAAAGGGCCCAATGCGCGCTGCGTCAGCGATGTGCGCCTCCTGGATATGGCTGAATGCCTCAATGTGGGTGCCTTGCCCTATGGTGGCGTCGCGCACTACGCAGTGAGGCCCGATGCGCACGCCATCTGCAAGCTCGACCCGCCCTTCGAACACACAGCCTACATCGATGAATACGTCACGACCGCAGATAAGTTCGCCGCGCAGATCAAAGCGTGCCGGATCGGCCAGGGTGACCCCTTGTTCGAGCAGCCGCCTTGCCTGTTCGGCCTGCCACTGACGCTCGAGTTGTGCTTGTTGCACGCGGCTGTTGACGCCCAGTGTTTCCCAGCTTGCGGCTGGATGGGAGGCGTGTACGGGCACATGATCCTGAACGGCTAGACCGACGATATCAGTGAGGTAATACTCGCCCTGAGCGTTGTTGTTGTCGATGCGGCTGAGCCAGTCTTTAAGATGTGCCGTGGGCGCAACCAGTATGCCTGTATTGACTTCGTTGATGGTGTGCTCTTGGGCCGTGGCGTCTTTGTGTTCGACGATGCGCTGCACCTCGCCGCGTTCATTGCGCACGATACGCCCGTAGCCTGAGGGGTCGTCGAGCTTTTCTGTGAGTACAGCCATGCCGCCGGCACGGGCATCGAGCAGGCGTTGCAGGGTGTCGGCTTGTACGAGTGGAACATCACCATAAAGCACCAGCGTGACGTCGTCGTTGTTGTCTTCCTGCAGCAGCGGGACAGCTTGCTGTACAGCATGCCCTGTGCCATGTTGGGGGCGTTGCAAAGCGAACTCCAGCCCTGTGTGCGCGGAGAATTCTTGCTGCACTCGCTCGGCACCATGGCCAACCACCACAATAATGCGACCTGGGTCAAGCAGCCTTGCGTTGTCGAGAACGTGGCCCAGCATGGGCTTTCCGGCCAGAGGGTGCAAGACCTTGGGGAGATCTGATTGCATGCGCTTGCCGAGTCCGGCAGCAAGTATGACGATATTCAGCATGTGGTCGCGTATTGAGTGGTGAAGTACTGATGAGGGAAATTGGGTGCGCATAGCGCAAGGTCACATAATACACAGGACGCCAGCGCGGGCGAACCGTTGGCGCGGCCTGGACTGTTACAGCGTTTGACTGACTGCAGCAGGCCTGCGCCTTCGGCAAGGTTTGGTTGCCCTGTTTACACTCTTCAGGTTTTGCTGCCTGATCCCTTGCCAGATGCACCTGCCTTGCTGGCTGCGCTGCGTTTAGCAGTGCCAGACGCGGCAGAACCGGCTTTGGCACTTGCTTTGGATGAGGTTTTAGCGGCAGCCTTAGTCGCCTTCTTGGCGGCTGGCTTGCTGGCTGTTTTGCGCGCAGTCTTCGTGGGTGTTTTGCGAGAACTCGCTGAGCGCTTGGTGGCAGGGGCCTTGGCTGCTTTGCCTGACGTAGCCATAGACTGAGCATCTTGGCCTGCCGTCTGCGCGCTTTCCAGGGTAGCGGCGGTCGCCGCTGCCAGTGTGTCAAATTGTTGTTGCAGCATGTTCCACCAGCCCTGCGCCGCTGCCGCAGCTTGAGTCGCGTAAGCGCTGTCGGTGTCGGGCCCGGCGGCGTCAGTACCGGATTCGGGGCTGGCTGATCCAGCGCCCGTTGTGGCAGATTCAGACGAGGCGGGCTGCGAGGCGGCGGAAGGTGTGGGAGCAGATGGCTCGCTCTGTGGTGCCGGTTGCTGGCCCGGGCGACGTATGCCCAACGCGACTTCAAGCGGCGATGGGCCGTCGGAGGAGGAAGAGGAGGTTGAAGATGACGCTGCGCCGGCGACATTGCCCATGAAAGACTGCAGGGTGGACAGTGTGGCGCTTTGCACTTCCAGGCCCTGAATGGTGCTGCTCAGCATGGACAGATTCATACGCAGCCAGTTTTCAACGGCTCGCAAATCTTTGATGCGCCGGTCAAGTTCTTCGATGGAGGTTGGGGGTGACATGGGCGATCCGCCCATGCTGCCTGCGCCGGCAAGGCCTTGCCACGCCTGCTGCATCATTTCCATGCTGGCAAGAATAGGGTTTTGAGCCAGGTCGCCGGTTTGCCCGAGCCCTGGCAAGATGAAAGGGTTGTTGTTATCAGTTGCCATGACGAGTCCTTGGAGTAATAACTGAAGGGGTGGCGAGCGACGCATTCGGCTGTGCCGGCAAGTGGCAGAGTCTTTCTGCGCCAAGGTATGCATAGCTTAAACGGAAGCGGCTACTCCGTCTAATTGAACCTTAAATGCGAGGTTAGCCGCAGATTGTGCACGGATGAGCGTGTTTGCGGCGCAAGCCCGGTTGCGGGTGCCATTGTTTGTTGCAGGGTGATCGGGGTGGCTCGTGGTGATACGGTCTTGCGCCGCAGGCCGCATTAGCGGCAGGGCGGCTGGTACTCCATTTTGCGACGCAGGCTGTCAAGTATTACCAGCTCAGCTTCGCGGGTAAATTCGCCAGCCTCTACCATGGCCCATACATCTTTTACCGGCGCTAGCCGTATCTCACTGACTTCGCCATCCATATTGCGTGGCTGCACTGACTCGGCCAGCATACAGTCACTGTTGAGCACATCTTCGACCTGATAGCCTTCGGGCAGACGCCGATGCATACGCAAAATAATGCGCAAGGGCTCACGGTCTGCGAGGTCGGCTTCTGACAAGCCGGCTTCCTCGTTGCTTTCTCGCAACAATGCAAGATCCATACTTTCGTTGGTGCAAGCAAGCCCGCCAACCAGGGTGTCCCACATGTTTGGGTCGGTGCTTTTGCTGCTGGCTCGTCGCGCGATCCACATGCGTCCGTCGGGTGCCCAGGCTGTCAGGTGTACGGCTTTGGTCAGCAAGCCCAACGGCCGTACGGCTGCGCGCTCGATGGCGCCCAGACAGCGGCCTTCACCGTATACGTCTAGCAGTTCGTTACGCCATCCGCGCAGACATCCTGTGTCTTTGAGAGACTCGGCAAGGTGCGCCAGCACGGCATTAAGCGACATCCGGCGTGTCGATGCGGCAGTAATATGCACGGCTTCGGGCTCTATGAGTATGCCGGGCAGGCCATCAAGATATTGTATGGCTTTTGCTGACACCCAGCCGGCAACGCGCCCCGAGACGGTGAGAGGGCGTGAACCGCTAGGGGGCAGCTGCTGTATACGTCTGGTAAGCTGGCGATAGCGCAATGCAAGTGCATCGTCAGGCACATGAGAAAGTGCGTTGTTCATTGGGCGATTGTAGGGTATTGGCTATGGCCGATCTGCTTATTTTACGCATGGATCTTGCCCGGACACGTCGCAAACGCCCCACTGCCACTTGAGTTCGTTATAATTCTGCCACTATAAGTAAAAATAGAGCAGGTAGGGTCAGCTTCCTACATTTTAAACCTGCCATCCAATAATTCTGTGCTCTCCTGCGTTTTTTTCGATCTGTCGGTTGATCAAAATCAACGTTTGGCGCAAAGCACGTCGCAATTCGAGGTCAGCATGAAGAAGTGGAGATGGTTACTGGGTATGGGGACGTTGCTCGCATGGGGCACAGCCATTGCTCAGGTAAAAGACATGCCGGGTGGGCCACGGGTCAATCAGCTAAACCTCCATGAGGGGGTTACGCCGATAGCGCACGACATTATGTGGATCCACTGGATGATGCTCATCATCTGTGCGGTCATTTTCGTTGGCGTGTTCGGGGTAATGTTTTACTCCATCATCTACCACCGTAAATCACGTGGGCACGTTGCGGCCAAGTTTCATGAGCACCTGGGTATAGAGGTTGCCTGGACCATCATCCCGTTTCTTATTGTCATTGGTATGGCATTGCCGGCCACACGTACGGTGGTCGCCATGAAAGACACGTCCAGCGCCGATCTTACGGTAAAGGTAACAGGCTACCAATGGAAGTGGGGGTACGAATACATTGACGGCCCTGCGCAAGGCGTCAAGTTTCTGTCTAATCTTGCTACGCCACGCGCCCAGATCGAAAACAAAGAACCCAAGGGCGAGTTCTACCTGCTGGAAGTCGACAAGCCGCTGGTTGTGCCCGTCGACAAAAAAGTGCGTATTGTGCTCACTGCCACTGATGTCATCCACTCATGGATGGTGCCCGAATTCGGTGTAAAGCAAGATGCAATGCCGGGGTTTTTGCGTGATACATGGTTCCGTGCCGAAAAAATCGGCAGCTACCGTGGTCAGTGCGCCGAGCTCTGTGGAAAAGACCACGCCTTCATGCCCATCGTGGTCGACGTGGTCTCCCAGGCTGACTATGATAAATGGGCCGCAGACCAGAAAAAACTGCTGGCTTCAGCGGCTGACGATCCTACCAAAGAAATGACCAAAGACGAGCTGGTGGCTCGTGGCGAAAAAGTTTACGCAACCAACTGTGTGGCCTGTCATCAGGCCAACGGCAAGGGCCTTCCAGGCACCTTTCCGGCGCTTGATGGCGACCCTTTCGTAACGGGGCCAATGAAAGAGCAGATCCACACCGTGCTCAACGGCCATCCGGGTACGGCGATGGCGGCATTTCGTGATGTGCTGAACGATGTCGAGATCGCATCCGCCATTACCTATACACGTAATGCGTGGGGTAATGCGGGCAAGGGCAAAGATCCAGTTGTTCAACCTTCGGATGTCACTGCCCTGCGTTGAACCAGGCAAGCGTAAAACAAATTCGAATTTATTTGCCCAGCTGCCTGATCAGGCAGCCGGGTGAAACAGGAAGGAGCACATCATGAGCAGTGTCACTGCCGATCACGTCCCAGCGAGCCACTCGCACGACGATCACGACCACAAGCCGCACGGCTGGCGACGGTGGCTGTTTGCCACCAACCACAAAGATATCGGTACCATGTACCTGATCTTTTCTTTCTGCATGCTGCTTGAGGGCGGGGTACTTGCGCTATTGCTGCGCACCGAGCTTTTTGCACCCGGATTGCAATTCTTCCAGCCAGAACTGTTTAACCAGTTCACCACCATGCATGGCCTGATCATGATCTTCGGCGCCATCATGCCGGCTTTCGTGGGCTTTGCAAACTGGATGATCCCGTTGCAAATTGGCGCCTCAGACATGGCGTTTGCACGCATGAACAACTTCAGCTTCTGGCTGTTGCCCATCGGCGCCATTCTGTTTACGGTGTCGTTTTTTGTTCCTGGCGGTGCCAACGCTTCTGGCTGGACCATGTACGCGCCTTTGTCCCTGCAAATGGGCCCGGGCATGGACTTCAACATTTTTGCCGTCCATATTCTTGGCGCGTCCTCGATCATGGGCGCCATCAACATTATTGTCACGGTGCTCAATATGCGCGCGCCTGGTATGACATTGATGAAAATGCCTTTGTTCTGCTGGACCTGGCTGATTACGGCTTACCTGCTCCTGGCCATCATGCCTGTGCTGGCAGCTGCAGTCACCATGCTGCTTACTGACCGCCATTTTGGCACCGGCTTTTTCAATGCGGCAGCAGGTGGCGATCCTGTGCTGTATCAGCACGTGTTCTGGTTCTTCGGTCACCCTGAAGTGTACGTAATGATTTTGCCAGCCTTTGGCATTGTCTCGTCGGTGATACCCGCGTTTTCACGCAAGCTGCTGTTTGGTTACGCATCCATGGTTTATGCCACGGCGGCCATTGCCATTCTGTCTTTCCTGGTTTGGGCGCACCACATGTTCGCCACGGGCATGCCGGTTACGGGGCAGCTGTACTTCATGTACGCCACCATGCTTATTTCCATACCTACCGGGGTCAAGGTGTTTAACTGGGTGGCTACCATGTGGCGGGGGTCGCTCAGTTTCGAAACCCCCATGTTGTTTGCCATCGGGTTTATCTTTGTGTTTACCATTGGCGGGTTCACCGGCTTGATCCTGGCCATTGCGCCTATCGACATCGCGGTACACGATACGTATTACGTAATCGGGCACTTCCATTACGTCATGGTGGCAGGCTCGCTGTTTGGCATGTACTCTGGGGCCTATTACTGGCTGCCCAAGTGGACCGGCCGCATGTACGACGAAAGACTGGGCAAATGGCACTTCTGGGCCAGCATGATTTCGTTCAACATTACCTTCTTCCCCATGCATTTCCTGGGGCTGGCCGGGATGCCACGACGTTATGCCGATTACGCCGCGCAATTTACCAACTTCAACGAAATTGCCACCATCGGGGCCTTCTTCTTCGGGTTCTCGCAGTTGATCTTCCTGTGGCTCGCGCTTAAAGCCTGGCATGGCAAGGGCGAACCTGCGCCCGCCAAACCATGGGAAGGCGCAACCGGCCTCGAATGGACTGTGCCTTCACCTGCGCCATTCCATACTTTTGTTGAACCCCCGATCGTCAAATAAGGTTACGTAATGACACCCGCTCAACGCCGCAAAAACCGCAATACCGCAATCGCACTGGTGATCTTTGTGGTCGCGGTGATTGGCTGGACCTTCTGGCGTGGCGGGAACCTTGGGGGTTAAGGCCGAATGTCCAAAGATATCAAAAAACTCGCCGAACGCAGGCTAAATTTTTTCCAGACAGTGAAAGCTGTGGCGTGGGGGTTTTTTGGTGTCAGAAAGAACAGGGGATACGACGAAGACATTGCCCGGATTAACCCCGTGCACCTGATCATCGCCGGCATTCTTTCGGCCATAGTTTTTGTGGTGGGTCTGGTCATGATCGCCCGTTGGTTAACTGGCAGTCTGGCCTGATAGCATTTTTCTATTCTAATAAATTTGCAGGAGAAGACCATGGGTGCAAGTCACTCGGCTCAGGTTAAAGAGGCACCGTACTATTACGTGCCTACTGATTCAGTCCATCCGGTTCGCGCAAGCTTTTCATTGCTGCTGACCCTGTTGGGCGCCGCACTCTGGATCAATAGCTACGAAGCAGGCTTCTGGCTGTTCATCGTAGGCATTCTAAGTTTGTTTGTTGTGCTGTACGGCTGGTTTGGCGACGCCATTCGTGAATCCGAAAATGGCATAAACAGCCAGCGGGTTGATCATTCTTATCGCTGGAGCATGGCCTGGTTTATATTTTCTGAGGTCATGTTCTTTGCGGCGTTTTTTGGTTCACTTTGGTATGCGCGTGAAATTACAACGCCCATGCTCAGCAACTTTGACCATCAGACGCTGTTGTGGCCCAGTTTTTCTGGTGCCTGGCCCAACCTGGGTCCCGCTGGTGTGGTGCCTGAGTTCAAAACAGTAGGCCCCTTCTGGCTGCCCACAATCAACACCGCGCTGCTGCTTACCTCAGGGCTTACGCTGACCATCTCGCATCATGCGCTGCGCGCAAACAATCGCGGCAAAGCCATTTTCTGGCTGGCGCTTACGGTTATTCTTGGTTTTAGCTTTGTGGCCTGTCAGGCCTATGAGTATCACCATGCGTACGAAGCGCTAAATCTGCGTTTTGACTCGGGTATATATGGTTCGCTGTTCTACATGCTGACCGGTTTTCATGGCTTTCACGTTATTCTGGGTGCAACCTTTCTGACGGTGATACTGTTTCGCCTGATCAGGGGGCACTTTACCGCCGAGCACCACTTTGGGTTTGAAGGTGCGGCATGGTACTGGCACTTTGTTGACGTGGTCTGGCTGGGCTTGTACTTGTTCGTATACTGGTTCTAATCGGGGCAGGGTAGCGTTCACAACCAGAAAAGGCTGGCGTTGCCAGCCTTTTTTTGGCCCGCCGGGCGGCGATGTGGCACGGCGCCTGCAGCACAGTATGGGCGCGAGCCGTATGGCTACGGGTTTTTTGGCGCAGGGCTAGCGCGCGACGAAGCCGGTGCTTTGGATCCACCCCATATGGTGGGCAAACAGTACGAACAAAAACAGTGCAATAGACAGGCCTATGCGTACAGTCAGTGCATTGACGGTGCGGTTGGTGCCGCCCTTGTCGGTCATGAGGTAATACAGGGCAGAGAACAGGCTCCCGATAATACCCAAGAACGCTAAGATTACTAAGATACGCATTTGGCCTCCGGGAAAAACCGAATTATCGCAGACATGGCACGTCCTTCTTTTTCTTACCGCACACTTGCTGCATTAATTTTGCTGGCTGTGCTGGCCGTCGTGTGTACTTCGCTGGGCAAATGGCAGCTGAGCAGGGCTGCCGAGCGCGACGCCATTCGTGCGTCCATTGATCACGGACGAAGCCGCGCACCGCTGCAACTGACTGCAGACACTCCAGCTCAGGCGCTTGCGCCCTGGCGTGCTGCCACGGCAGAGGGCGCCTGGCGTCCAGACCTTACAGTACTGCTGGAGAACCGTAATTATCAAGGACAACCGGGTTACTGGGTTGCTACGCCTTTGTTATTGCAGCAACCTGCCAACACTGCTGTGTTGGTGTTAAGAGGTTGGTTGCCCAGAGAGGCGCTGGCTGTTGCAGGTGGCTCGCAGCAGGGCCAGGATGCATCAGGCCTGCCTCCAGGGGCATCGTCGTCGGGTACAGTGCGGGGCGCACTTAAGACGCTTACCTTGCCTGAGGGTGCACGCTTGGTTCAGGGCGAGCTACTGCAACATGTGCCGCGATTGTTTGATTTGGGCGAATGGGGCGCAGGAAAACACGCAACGCATCTGCCGTCCGCGTTGCCGCTTGAAGATGGCAGTTTGCCGGCAGTGCAAAATCTTGAAATCAAAGACTACGCGGCAGCAACTGGTTTAACATTTATACCTATCGTGCTGGCGCAGACCGCAGCAGACCGTGCCAGTGGCGCTACAGTACAAGCAAACGCGGCCAGGCCCTCGCAAGATGACCCGGCTTCTCAACTCCATGACACTCATGCGCAACACGCCGACACCACCGCAGATGCAGTGGGCGCTCAGGCAACTGGCCCAGCAGCCAACCAGGCAGCGAACTCAAGCCTGGTCTACGATTGGCCCACGCCATCGCTCGATTCTGACAAGAACCGGGGCTATGCACTGCAATGGTTTGGCTTTGCCACGATTGCAGTCATTGCATGGCTGGTAGTCGCCGCGCGTGCGTTACGCCGTAAGAAAAACTCATGAATCACAAGGATACAACTGTGCCAAGCACACCTTCCGCCTCTGGCGCTGAACGCCAGCGTCCACGCTCAAACTGGCCTCTATACCTGATTGTCGCCATGTGTCTGGCGCCCGTTGTGTTTGCAGTGCTCGCTTATTATGTGCCTGCGCTGGGTCTGCGCCCCGAGGGGCATACTAATTATGGAACACTTATACAGCCGCAGCGGCCCATGCCCGACAGCAAAGCCTTGCCATTGCATACGCTGGACGGAAAGCCGTTTGATCTTGAGAGCCTGCGGGGCCAATGGCTGCTCGTCAGTGCCGATGACGCCGCCTGCCCCGAATCCTGCATCAGAAAGCTTTTCATTCTGCGCAACTCGCACGCCAGTCAGGGCAAAGAAGTAGAAAGGCTTGCGCGTGTATGGTTTGTTGTGGATAAAGCGCCAGTGTCTGACGAAGTATTGGAATTTTACCGAGGCACCAATATGCTGAGGGCCGATCCCGCTGAGCTGGCCGCTTTTCTGGCACCGAGTGCCACGCCACAGGAACGGGAGGCGGCGCTCAGGCAACCCATGTGGATTATCGACCCGCTGGGCAATCTGATGATGCAGTTTCCCGCAGATGCCGACCCTATCGAGGTCAGGGACGATATCCGCAAGCTCCTGAAAAATTCGCGTATAGGTTAGCCTGGCATGACTGGACGCATCGTAGCTCGCTATCGGAAGCTGGTCTTTTTTACCTGGTTTCTGACACTGGACTTGATCATGTTCGGCGCTTTCGTGCGCCTGACCGATTCGGGCCTGGGCTGCCCTGACTGGCCAGGTTGCTACGGCAAGATCACGCCCGTGGGAGCCAGTGCGCATATAGAGCAGGCGCTTAGCTCCATGCCATATGGGGCGGTTAGTTTTTCCAAAGCCTGGATAGAAATGGTTCACCGCTATGTGGGTTCCATTCTGGGCATGCTCATTATCGCCATTGTCTACTTTGCCTGGCGCTATCGGCGTGAACTGGGGCATTCTCCCAGACTGGCAGTGGTAACACTGGTTGCCGTGTGTGTGCAGGGTGCATTTGGCGCTTGGACGGTCACCCATCAGCTTATGCCACTGGTTGTGACCTCGCATTTGCTTGGTGGCATGTTGTTGCTGGCCTTGATGACATGGCTGGCCGCTCGGGAGAAAACGCATGCACCCATATCAGCGCTCGCTGCGCGCTGGCGACCCTGGATGGTATGTGGTCTGGTACTTTTGTTTGTGCAGATTGCCCTGGGCGGTTGGGTAAGCACCAATTATGCCGCGCTGGCCTGCATGGATTTCCCGACCTGCCACGGGCAGTGGGTGCCTGACATGGATTTTCGCAGCGGCTACTCGCTGGTGCGTGGCCTGGGGGTGCTGCCTTCGGGAGAGATGATTTCACAACAGGCACTTACCGCCATACACTGGGTGCATCGTAATTTTGCCTTGCTGGTGTTTGTTTACCTGGGACTGCTCGGCTGGAAGATGCGCACTGAGCCGGGCCTGCGCGGGCCTGCGCATTTGTTGCTGGCCTTGCTGGCGGCGCAGTTGCTGACCGGCCTGACGACGATCTTTTTCCAGTGGCCGCTGCTGATTGCAGTGCTGCACAATGGCGGCGCGGCAGGGCTTACCCTTGTCTGCGTCACGTTACTGGTGCGTCTTGCGCGCGCCAAGGATAGAATACCAACATGACGACCGCTATCGCTCACTCCCCGTCTTTGCTCCGCCAGTATCTTGTCCTGACCAAACCTCGGGTCACGCAGCTGGCGGTGTTCTGTGCTGTTATTGGCATGTTTCTGGCCAGCCCGGGCGTGCCCGATCTGGGCCTGGTGGTGGCCGGCACGGCGGGCATCTGGCTGCTGGCGGCTGCGGCATTCGCCATTAATTGCCTTATTGAGCACGAGGTCGATGCGCGCATGTTGCGCACCAAGCGGCGTGGTACGGCTCAGGGCACCATAAGCACCTTGCACGTTCTAATGATGTCAGGCCTGCTGGGCGGGTTGGGCATGCTGGTGCTTTATCATCTGGTCAACCCGTTGACCATGTGGCTTACGCTTGCCACGTTTGTCGGTTATGCCGTTATCTATACGGCCGTGCTCAAGCCACTTACCCCGCAAAACATTGTCATTGGCGGGCTGTCGGGCGCTATGCCCCCTGCACTGGGCTGGGCCACGGTGGCCAACTCCGTGCCTGCTGAGGCGTGGCTGCTTGTACTCATTATCTTTATCTGGACGCCGCCGCACTTCTGGGCGCTGGCGCTGTACCGCAATCACGACTACGAAAAAGCGGGCTTGCCCATGCTGCCGGTTACACATGGCAAGCGGTTTACGCGCCTGCATATTCTGCTTTACAGCGTGGTATTGTTCGCGGCGACGCTTCTGCCTTTCGTCATTCGCATGAGTGGTCTTTTTTACCTGGCATCGGCCATTGTGCTCAGTGGCATGTTCGTCAGGTATTCATGGATGCTGTATAAAGAGTATTCTGACGAGCTGTCCCGCAAGTTGTTCCGGTTTTCAATCTTGTACCTGGCGCTGCTGTTCGGGGCGCTACTCGTCGATCACTGGATCCGCCTCATTTAGGCTGTTTTTTTGGTAGTTTTATGTTTGCCTTCTCATTAAAGCGCCGCCGTATCATGGCTTTCTCGGCTGCTTTGGCGCTATCTGCAACACTTGCCGCCTGCGGTGACAAGCCGGTCGAATTCAAGGGTTCTGATATTTCCGGCACCCATCTTGGCAAAGAAATGGTCATGCAAGACGCTTCAGGTCAGAAGCGCACCCTGGCTGATTACAAGGGCAAAGTCAAAGTTGTTTTCTTTGGCTATACCCAATGCCCTGACGTATGCCCCACCTCGATGGCCGAGCTGGCTGCAACCATGGAACTGCTGGGTGATGATGCCGACAAGGTGCAAGTTATCATGATCAGTGTTGACCCTGACCGTGATACGCCTGAAATTCTGGCGGCCTACACAAGTGCCTTTAACCCCAGTTTTATTGGTCTTAGCGGCACGCACCAACAGCTCGCTACTACGGCAAAGTCGTTCAAGGCCTATTACGCCAAGTCAGCCGGCCCCACCCCTGAGCAGTACACCATGGATCACGCCGCTTCGTTCTATATTCTTGATAAAGAAGGCGAGGCGCGTGTTCTGGTCTCTGGTAACGCCACTGCCGACGACATCGCCAGCGACATAAGGCAGTTGCTGTAGGCTGTTTGGCCTTTATGTTTGGCCTCTTATATGGGCCGGGGTAGCGCGTCTTCCCCGGCATCATCGTGTTGCTCACCGGGCTGCGGGCCGTCAGAAGCTAAATGTTTGTCTTCTGACGACAGCGCTGCAGTAACAGTGCTTTCTTTCTGATTCCCCTCTACCTTAGCCCCATTCTCAGTCTTGGTCACGCCGTCGACGGCGGGTTTACCTTCAGCTGCTGGCTCTGATGCATTGGTATCGTTGCCATGCTCAGTGGCGGGTCCGGTGCTTGTGTTTGCCAGATCAGGCAAAGGTTCGTGCGAGCGTTTGCCCGATTCAAACTCTTCCCATACCTGTAAGGCGCGCAAACGCTGATTGACCACCGTATTGATGGCGTCGCGTAATACAGGTTCGCGAGCCATCAGTTTGTCGATGTCGCGCTCCTGCAGCATGAGCAGGCGGCTGTAGCCGAGCGAGGTGGCCTTGTAGGTAAAGTCGCGCCCCGTCATCAGGCTCATTTCGCCAAAGAATTCGCCTGTGCCCAGTTCGATGGTTGTACTGTCTGGCAGGTGAATAATGACGGCGCCAGAGGCAACAATGTACATGACGTGGCCTCTGCGATGATGCATCCGGATTTCCTGGTCTGGCAGTGCCAGCCGGGGTTTGAGCAGACGGCAGACCGCCTTCATTGAGGCATGGTCCAGCCCTTCGAACATGGGCACACGCTTGACCAGTTCTGCCGTGCTCAGAGCCATATCCAGCCCCGGGTGCTGCTGCACGTGCAGCCATTTCAAATTGGTTTGTTTGATGAGGTCGGCATACATTTCGCCAGTGATCAAAGATTGTGAAAGCATGTCGCGATAGCGTAGTCGCTCCAGCGCACGCGCCATGCGCCCCAGGTAAGCTTCCTGCAACCAGCGCGCAAATTCGGGATACTGAAGATTCATGGCCTGCAGCGATTTTTCTGTCTGGGCCAGTCGGTAATGATGGGCGTCAACAATAATCGTGGTGGCTTCGGCGCCCAGAAGTGGCTGTATCTCTTTTTCGGCAAACTGAATCAACGAACGCGCGACCGTCCGTTTGTTCATGAGGTTGATGAAGCGTTTGGCCAGCTCGCTGGCAAGCCAGCCTTGATAGCCAAACAAAATATGCACCCGAAGTGCCATACGGAAGGCCGCCGAATAGCGCAGATCGGCCGTGATAGCACTGCGAAAACCCAGGAGGCCGCCTGCGCGAATGGCGTCGCTCAGGCGTTCGGCGCGTGCGAGCAAAGACTCCGCCGCCCGCCAGTCTACGACCTGAGCCTTGAGGGTGTCGAAGAACAGCTCTTCTTCGCGGGCGGCGACGATGGCCAGGCCTATTGATACCTTCTGATCCAGCGTAAGCTGTGCAGCGCTGCCGCCATCGATGCCAGCCTGCGTCGCGTCAAAGACAGCGTTGATCTTGTCGCAGGCGTCACTGGCAATCTGCTCGTTGTTGGCAATGGTCTGGGTGTGTGCGCGCACATCATCGAGTGCGATGACAACTGCCTGATTGCGCAAGAGCCGTTCAAACAGCGGCAGCTGGTCCAGGTGGAGCCGGCGGATCAGAGTGCGCAGACTGATACCGTTGATGAGCAGCGTCATCAGCACGAAGCCAGTGGTGGCGACAGCCACAAACTGACGAGCCTCGTACGGTACGTTGTGCTGTTCGGTGACCGCCAGCGCCAGCGCCAGTGAAACAGCGCCGCGCAACCCGCCCCACCACATGACAATGCGGTATGACCGGCTGACACGGGTGCCGAAACGGGTGAGGCCGAGCAAGGGCAACATGCCAAAGACCATGACAGCACGCGCTATGAGCGTGACGATGAACACCACAACGATCAAGGCCACCTGCATCCAGGTAATGTCGACCATCATGCGCGGAATCAGCATGGCGGCGAACACAAAAATCAGAGAGCTTGCCCAGAAGCCAAACTGTGACCATGCGCCGGCCAATTGCTCGAACGTGGCTGGCGACATACGGGTGCGCCCCGTGGAGCCGACCACCAGGCCGGCGATAACGGTTGCGACCACCCCCGAGACGCCCAGGTAGTGTTCAGACACATAAAAGGTAAGGTATGCCAGTGCAACAGTTAGCGTGATCTCGGCAGTTGGCCATCCGCGCAGCCAGATGAACAGCCCGGCCGCCAGTCTGCCCATGAGAAAGCCGGCCAGTCCGCCCCCTATGAACGAGAACAGGAAGTTGTTGAACACCGTGCCCGTGGAAAGCGCTTGTCCACCGAACATGGCGGAAAGCAGAACGGAATACAGCGCAATGGAAGCGGCATCGTTAAACAGCGATTCGCCCTCAACCAGGGTGGTGAGCCGCTTTGGCGCACCAACGTCGCGGAAAATGCCGACGACGGCTGCCGGGTCGGTGGTGGCGACAATGGCACCCAACATTAGGCAGACAACCAGACCGTAGTCAGAAATATAGCTGAGCGTGAAGCCGACAGCCAGGGTGCAGACGACGACGGCCACGATGGCCATCATCAGTATGGGACCGATGTCGTCCAGCAGGCGCCGCACATTCATGGACAACGCGGTCTCGAACAGCAGCACAGGCAGGAAGACGAACAGAAAGGTTTCCGACGAGACTTCGAAATTTTGCAGAGAATCGAGAAAGTCGGACATGACCATGGGTGCCCAACCATGAACATGAATAATCAGCCCAAGCGCAAAGCCCACGATGGCCAGGAGAACCGAATAGGGTATTTGCAGGCGCGCCGCCAGCGGTGGCATGAAAGACACCAGGGCGAGCAGGCCCGCCAGGCCAAATACTACGTGTCCTACTTCCATGGCTGTCTCGCTACACCTTCAGAGCTTAGGATCGCTAAGAATACTTGATTTTCGGTGGAGCGCTGACGGCAGAGAGCATGAACGGGGCTGGCCCGGGCTTGGTCCGCCGGGCGGTGGTCGGGCTTGTAGCGCGGTGGCCAGGGCAATTGAGGCCATGAAGGCAGTGCACGAAAAAAGGGACACCATGTTGGTGTCCCGAAACATCCGCTTCAATAGGGAGGGGAAGAGGAGAAGCCGAAGCGGATGATGGACGAGGGGCTCGCGCATCTTGAGAGCAGATTCCGCGTCCATGCAGCTTAGGGTCAGCAGACGGGGTTAAGTTCCCCGCTGGCAAATGAAGGTGTATTAGATTGTGTCAGAAGACACACCCATCCGGCTGTGAGGCGGATGGGCCGGGTATGAAATTATGAGGCCAGTGCGACGCGCAGTTTTTTGAATGCGGCGACTTCGATCTGGCGTATGCGCTCGGCAGAGACGCCGAACTCTGCAGCAAGCTCATGGAGGGTGGCCCCCCCTTCGTCTTGCAGCCAGCGAGCCTGGACGATACGTCGGGAGCGGTCGTCAAGCTCGTCGATGGCGTGGCTTAGCCCCTCACTTTGGAGGGTGTCGTAGGCCTGGCGCTCAAGCACCTGCGAGGGTTCTTGTTGCCCTTCGTCTGACAGATAGGAAATAGGGGCGAAGTCATGGTCATCGTCTTCGCGGGTTTCAAGCGCCATTTCGCGGCCAGACATGCGAACTTCCATTTCGGCGACGTCTTGGGGGCGAACATTGAGCTCTTCGGCGATGGCGTTTACCTGATCGGGGTCAAGGCTTTTGCCGATGTCGTCGGGGCGCATGCGGCGCAGATTGAAAAACAGCTTGCGCTGAGCTTTGGTGGTGGCCACTTTGACCAGACGCCAGTTGCGCACAATGTATTCGTGGATTTCGGCTTTGATCCAATGCACAGCGAAAGAAACCAGCCGCACACCGCGTTCTGGATCGAAGCGTTTTACCGCTTTCATCAAACCTACGTTGCCTTCCTGGATAAGATCGGCATGCGGCAGCCCATAACCAAGATACTGGCGGGCAACAGAGACCACCAGACGCAGATGTGAGGTAATAAGCTGGCGGGCGGCGTCCAGATCAGACTCGTCGCGCAGCCGCTTTCCCAGTGATACCTCTTCAGCCGCCGTGAGCATGGGCAAACGATTGACGGCGCTGATATACGCCTCGATTGTGCCAAGGGCGCCGGGATTGGATACCGCTACCGCCAACTGCTGGTTGGTCAGTGCTAAGGATTGCGTGCTGTGTGTCATCGTATATTAACGATCCTTTGAAAGATACCTAACATTATATTAGCACTCTGGTCTAATGAGTGCCAATGCCGAAAACATAGGAGAATTAGACGCTTATGTACCCGGAAGGTTCCGCTGTGCCGGTCGCCGCTTTCCTTGTGTACTGCCGGCAACGGCAACGGCTACAGCCGAAAGACGGAGTCGCCGAGGGCGATGGCGATACATTCAGCAGACTGCAGGGAGGTCGCCTTTATTGCTTTGTTCAACTTTTTTGCTTAGAAAGTCGACGAAAGCGCGCGTGCGGACAGGTAGCAGTCGGGATGGAAACAAAGCCAGTAGGGGGATTGGAGCGAATTCCCAGTCGGGCAATATGCGCGTGAGCGGCTCGGCCTCACCCCGGTGTGCCAGGTCGTTGAGGGACAAGGGAACAATACCCGCGCCCAGGCTTGCCATGCGTGACAACATGATGACGTTGTTCAGTGCCATGCGTCCTTTTACCTGCACCTCTTGCATTGTGGTGCCGTTGTACAGCTGCCAGACGGAATCTTCGCGGCTTGCGGAAGTGCGCAGGCATTCGTGGCGGGAAAGGTCGGCGGGTGTGGTCGGGATACCGTGGCTGGCGAGGTATTGCACTGACGCGTACAGGCCCAAGCGTATATTACCCAGTCGATGCGCCACAAGCCCGGAGTCAGGCACATTGCCGATGCGGATCAGGATATCGACGGGCTCGACCAGAAGGTCAAGAGGCCTTATGCCCAGATCGTATTCACACTCGATGTCGGGGTAGAGCTGGGTAAATTCAAGAATGGCGGCAGGCAGGAACATGAGCGCAAAGCTGGCGGGCATGGAAATGCGTAATCGCCCTTTGGGCTGGCAGGCGGCCTCTATGAGCTGCTCGTGAGCGATGCGCGCCTCGTCAACAATATGCTGGCAGCGTTCAAAGTAGACCGCGCCGGCTTCGGTCAGTTCGACCCGGCGGGTACTGCGCTTGAGCAGACGTACTCCGATTGTGCGTTCGAGCTGGCTGATGCGGCGCGAAAGCGTTGACGCGGGCATATCGAGCGCGTCGGCACCGCGGGTAAAGCTTTTGTGCCTGGCTACTGCGACAAACAGCGCGATGTCGTCAAGAGAGGTTGGCTGGGATGAATTGGGTTGCATGGTTTGTATCAATTTTAACAGCAATGAATCTTCATATGCTTATAACCGCCCATTGATTGTTGGCATTTTTGGAAAAATGATTTCTGTTTTCGTTATTTATCGGCCATGTTTTTTAACAGATAATACATTCATCGCAGTACATAACAGTCTGTGGAAAAAATCTGAAAAGCTATTTGGCTTTTAACGTTTATTGGAGTTTTAGTATGAAAACCGCATTCTCAGCAGTAATGGTCGCCGCTTCTCTTTCACTAGGCATGGCTGCCGCTCAGGCAACCCCTCAGCCTTCCTCGCAGGCAAGCACCGTTACCCGTGCCGAAGTACTGAACGAATTGCATCAGGCTCAGGCTCAAGGCCTCATTAGCGAAGGCGAGCTTGGCTACCCTGTAGAAGTTGCCCCGACATCAGAAAAGTCATATGCCGAGGTACAGTCTGAGCTGCTAGCCGCGTTCGACGCGGGCCAGATCAACGAGTACGGTATGAACTTCGCGCCTCGCGTGGCCACCAGCACCAAAACCCGCGCCCAAGTAGTTGCCTCTCTGCACCAGTATAAGGCCACACATGGTAGTGAATTTATTGAACACTAAGCTGTAGAAGCTGCCCCGTGCCCCGTGCCTTATGCAGAGATCGGGCCAAGGCAGGGACACTAAGGTATGGGCATAGCGTATGAAAATGCCAATACTGAAGTTACGCACTTCATTCAGATTATGGGTCAACATCCTGTGCCTGGCGGCTCAGGATGTTTTAGTTTGATACGCTGTACTTGTGAACCCAGGCTGTACATTCTGCCGCCATCAGCTCGCCCATTTCGCGGCGGCGAGCACTATCGAGTCGCTGGCTGATCGCGCCGAAGCTTATTGCCACACGGGTAATTTGGGAAATTGAGAACGCATACCCCACACCCGAGATGCCCGGTGTAATGCCATCCACAATTTCTGAGAACCCTTTTTCACGCGTTGTGCAGGTTTTCTGCAATAACGCGGTCAACGTCAGACCCGCCTGCTCATATTCGGCCTGATGACGCGCATGCAGTGCGCATATGTCAGCCTCATCATAGGTGGCCAGCAGAGCCAGGCCGCCAGCCCCCATGCCCAACAGACGTTTCTCGCCCGTGTCTATCGTAAAGATTCTGACCGGAAAGTCGCCGTGCTCACGTGACAGGCACAGTGCATGGTCTCCCTGCTGCATCACCAGAAAAACCGTATCTCCTGACAGCCTGCACAGGCGCTTAGTCAGTGGTTTCAGGGTGTCATCGACGGGAACACGATGCATGGTTGCAAAGCCAATTTGCATGGCATCTATGCCCAGGTGATAACAGCGTGACGTGTTATCACGATGCGCGAAGTTTTCGTCTACCAGGCAGGAGATGAGACGGTGTGCGGTAGAGCGCTCAAGACCACTAAGAGTCGTAATTTGCTGCAGTGAAAGGCCAGCCACATCGTGCTGGGCCAGAAGGCGCATGAGCTGCAGGCCGCGACGCACGCTTTGCGTGCCAGATTTGCTTGGTTTGTCCATATGGTGGGATTTTATCAACATAATGTTTGTAATGTAGGAATATAACTGACTTAATCCAGTTCCATGAGTTGGCTAACTTCTGGTCTGGAGAGACGTTATGAGTGAGACATTGTTGTTGATCGAAAACATAGGTGCGGTGAGGCGTATATCGTTGAACCGTCCTAAGGCGCGCAATGCGCAAAGCCAGCAGCTGCTTGATGAGTTTGATCGCGCTGTGGGCGATGCCGCTCAGGACGACTCCGTAAGAGTGGTCATCGTTGCTGGCGTGGGGGATCATTTTTCAGCAGGGCATGATCTTAAAGAAGCCCAGGCCAGCCGGGCCAACTTCACTGTTGAAGAGCGCTGGGCCTATGAATCACTGCGCTATTTCGATTACTGCATGCGACTGTGGGACATGCCCAAGCCTACGATTGCACAGGTGCAGGGAGCATGTGTTGCTGCGGGTTTCATGGTGGCCAACATGTGTGATCTTGTTGTGTGTTCTGAAGATGCCTTTTTTTCTGATCCAGTCGGGCAGACACTGGCTGCCGCGGCCACCGAGGTGTTGGTCCATCCATGGGTAATGGGTCTGCGCCGCGCAAAAGAAATGTTGTTTACCGGCGAGAAGATGCTGGCGCCAGAGGCTTTGCGTATTGGCATGGTCAATCGTGTTGTGACGCGCGCGGCGCTTGAAGAAGAAACTCTGGCCATGGCCCAGCGCATCGCGCAAGCTCCGCCCTTCGGACTTCGTCTGATCAAAAAATCGCTGAACCGTACGCTTGATATACAAGGATATCGTTCTGCCTTGTCTGCGCATTTTGACACGCATCAGTTGTCGCACATGAGCGAAGAGTTCAAAGCCGTTCGCGATCGGGGGCTGGCTGCCGCCATACAGCGCAATAAGGCAGGTGACTCAGCATGACGCACCGGCTTGAACCTCTGCTGAACCCCAAGTCCATAGCATTCGTCGGTGCCAGCGACAAAGAAGGCCGTATTGGCGGGATGCCTATCTCGCTCATTACCCGTTATGGATATGAAGGCAAGGTGTTTCCGGTCAATCCCAAATACCAGGAGGTATTTGGTCTGCCCTGCTACGCCGATATCGAATCATTGCCGCAGCCCGTGGATCTGGCCGTGCTGGCCATCGCTGCGGCGGATGTGCTGGCCATGCTTGAGCGCTGTCACGCTGTGGGCGTGAAGTCTGCCATCGTTTATGCGGCGGGCTTTGCCGAAGAGGGGGAAGCAGGAAGTGCCCTTCAGAAGGAAATCGAGCTTTTTGCAGAGTCCTCCGGCATGGTCGTGGCGGGACCTAACTGCATGGGGTTTGCCAACCTGAATACGCAGGCCCATACAGCGTTTGCCTCAGTCTTCAATACCTCGTCCATGCAGCAGGGATCGGGTCACGTCAGCCTGCTCACGCAAAGCGGCAACGTATGTGCAGCCGTTTACGGATTACTGAGACAACTGGATGTGCCGGTCTCTCATTTCATCAATACCGGGAATGAGGCCTGTGTTGAATTCTCGGAGTATCTGGAATACCTCGCAGAAGATTCTCACACAGAGGTCGTGGTCGGATATATAGAACAGTTGCGAAACGGACCGCGCTTTCTCTCGGCATGCAAGACCATGAGTGAGCGGGACAAGATGCTGATCGCCCTAAAGGCCGGGACGACGGCAAAAGGTGCGGCAGCCGTGCAGTCGCATACGTCTGCGCTGGCCGGTGACAGGCGTGTTTACCAGGCCGTTTTTGAGCAGGCAAACGTCATTGAGGCTACCGACTTCGCCCAGATGGCATTGCTGGCGCAGCTGGCGCGACTGCGCCACCGGACAGCCGGACGGCGCGTGGCTGTCATTACCATGTCAGGGGCGCTGGGTGCCATTCTGGCCGACCGCTTCATTGATGCCGGGCTGGACCTTCCGGACTTGCCGGCCGATGTTCAGGCTGTGCTTCGCAAAGGCATCCCCGATTACGGGATGGTGGGCAACCCGGTCGATGTGACGGGCAATGTGGTTAATGATCCCGGGTTTGTCCATGAGGTACTCGCGGTGCTGGCCAGCACCGATGCGCTTGATGCGGTTGTGATTTACGCACCGGGGTACATGCTGGATCGCATGGCTGACAGTATTGCGGCTGTGGCAACAGAATACCCTCGGTTTATGGCGGCGATTGATACCGGTAAAGCGAGCACGCGCGACACATTGCGCGATGCTGGCGTAGCGGTATTTGACGACCTTGGAAGGGCGGTGTCGGCGCTGGGGCCTTTTTTGTTATGGCAGGAAAGGCGACAGCATGCGGTTTTGCCGTCGACTGCCAAGACAGGCGCGGATTCTGCGGGTTCGCCCGCAGCGCTGGCGGCCGACAGTTCAGTTTTTTCCGCATCGGCGACGGTCACCGAAACGCAGGCACTGGCTTATCTGGCGCGCTTTGGCGTGCCTGTAAAGGACATATGTAGCGCAGGCAGTATGGATGAGGCGCTGACGCATGCTGCAGCATTGGGGTATCCGGTGGTCCTCAAGATTGTCAGCCCTGATATCGCCCATAAAACGGAAGTCGGAGGCGTTGTTCTCAACGTTCGTACAGAAAGCGAGCTCGAACAGAAGTACCGCGACATGATGGCGGGTATAGCGCAGCTTGCTCCTGATGCCAGGCTGGAAGGCGTACTGGTGCAGAAGATGGAGACCGGCGGCGTTGAGCTGATTGTGGGCGCACGCAGAGACCCCGTGTTTGGCCCGATGTTAACCGTGGGGTTGGGCGGTGTGCTCACTGAGCTGTATCAGGATGTGCAACACAGCCTTTTGCCGGTTGATGCGGATCGCGTACAGGCCTTGCTGCGGGAGCTTATTGCCTTTCCGCTGCTGGACGGCTATCGCAATACGCCTGTTGCTGACCTTGCTGCAGCCTGCGATGCCATCGTGGCTGTGGGAGATGCCATGCTGGCCGCACCGAAAAGCGTGGAAGAAGTAGAAGTTAACCCTTTGCTGGTTCGACGCAAGGGCGACGGCGCGGTTGCGCTGGACGCACTTATTGTGACCGGCAAATAAACAGCAGCAACAATGAAACCTTAAAGGAGAGAGACATGCTGAAGAAACTTACTGGCGCCCTGTGCGTTGGCATGATGTTGGTGAATGGGGCTTTTGCCGCCGAAACCTACCCCGAGCGTGCGGTGACCATTGTGGTGCCGTTCTCGCCAGGTGGCGCGACCGACATTCTTGCGCGTATTTTGGCTGAGCGCATGAGTGATGAGTGGGGCAAACCGGTGGTGGTTGAAAACAAGCCTGGCGCGGGGACCATGATTGCATCCAATTATGTGGCCCGGGCCAAGCCAGATGGGTACACGATGCTGCTCGCCGCCTCTTCGCTGGGCATTGCACCAAGTGTGTACAGCAAGGTTGATTACGATCCTGTCAAAGACTTCACACCCATTACGCAGGTGGCGTCTGTGGTCCACGTACTGGAAGTGAGCGCGGATCTGCCAGTAAAAACGGTTCAGGAACTTATCGACTATATGAAGGCAAACCCGGGCAAGCTCAGCTACGCCTCGGTAGGCGTGGGAACGTCAACCCAGCTTGAGGCCGAAATGTTCAAGAAGATGGCGGGTGTGGAAATGGAGCAAATTCCATACAAAGGCAGTTCGCCCGCCTTGACCGATCTGGTTGCCGGCCGTGTGCAGGTAATGTTTGATGCCTGGGCCTCATCTGGTCCATTCGTACAAAGCGGAAAAATCAGAGTGCTGGCGGTAACGACTGCCGAGCCGTCGCCTTCGGTACCCAATGTGCCGCCTATCGCGACAGCCGTGCCAGGGTTCGCTGCCATGCCATGGTTGGGTCTGGTTGCCCCAGCCGGCACGCCTGAGCCTATTGTGCAGAAGGTCTACGCAACGCTGTCCAAGATCGTGAAGGAGCCTCAGGTGAAGGAGAAGTTTACGGGCCTTGGCCTTGACGTCATTGCCAGCGATCCGCAAACCTTTAAGGCCTTTATTGAGAAAGATATCCAGACCTGGGGCAAGGTCGCCAGTGACGCGAATATTCGCCTCGATTGAGCATACGGACGCATATGAACACACAGCCCGGCCTCGCCTGCAGCCAAAAAGACATCTTGTTTCCGGATGATGACGATGAGTTTCGCGTTATTGTCCGCGAATGGCTTACTGCCCACTACACTCTGTTCAAGGTGCAATGGGGCGATCAGGCCGATCCGCGGTCGCTTGTCTTTCGTCGCGGGTGGGAAGACCACTTGTGCAGCAACGGCATGGCGGGTCTGGGCTGGCCGGAGCAATACGGGGGCCATGCGCTTGACCTGCGCAGACAAGCCGTCTTTCATGAAGAACATGCGCTATGTGGTGCACCCCTGGGCATTAATCTGATTGGTCATGGCATTCTGGCGCCGACGTTACTGCATTTTGGTACGGAGGCACAGAAACGCTCACATCTGCCCGGCATACTTTCCAACCAGGTCATATGGTGTCAAGGCTATTCAGAGCCGGGTGCGGGATCTGACCTGGCCGCACTGCGTACGCGGGCTGAAGCCACGGCCACCGGTTACCGGCTCAATGGGCACAAAATCTGGACCTCTTTTGCAGATCAGGCCGACTGGTGTTTTGTGCTGGCGCGCACAGACCTCAACGCGCCCCGGCATCGAGGGTTGAGCTTTATGCTGGTCAATATGAGACAGCCGGGGGTACGGGTATCGCCTATACGGCAGTTGACGGGCGAGGCCGAATTTTGTGAGGTTTTTTTCGACAATGCCGAGGTGCGTCGGGAGGACCTGGTCGGCGAGGAAAACCAGGGGTGGAAAATCGCCATGGCGGCTGCCAGTTATGAGCGTGGCACCTATTTTATTCCGCGGCTGGTGCGGTTTCATCAAGAGCTTATGCAGATCAGGCAGTGGATCGCTGACCGGCAACAACCGGGGGAGCACGCTCAGACGTCCAGTCTGGTGCGCCGGTGGTCCAGGCTGGCGGTCGACAGCCATGTGCTGGCGCTGAAGTCGCGCAGGGCGCTGGCATCGGCGGTGTCGGGAGAGCCTCCCGGACCGCTGGGCTCTTCGACAAAAGTGCACTGGAGCGAAGCACATCAGACGCTGCTGGCTCTGGCTCTTGAACTACTGGGCTCGCGTGCCTGTCTTTCAGCGTCCTTTGCCGATGATGAAGAGGCCGCATTGTTTACTCATGCTTTTCTTTGGTCAAAGGCCGAAACCATTCTGGCCGGTACTTCAGAGATACAGCGCAACATTATTGCCGAGAAAGTGCTCGGTTTGCCCAAAGGAGCGTGAACATGCACAGCGTGGCAAGCGAAGACCAGCAAATGCTGGTGGAGTCGGTGCGGCGATTTCTGCAGACTAATCCGTCTGCAGCCTTAAACAGTCTCAATCCCGGTGCCGCTGCAGTGGCCGATGCAGGCTTGCGCTGGCGTGACAGCGCTGAGCAAGGCTGGCTTCAGGTTCTGGTGTCTGAAGAACGTGGAGGGCTGGGTCTTTCCACTGTTGATGCAGCCGCCATGGCCGAAGAAATGGGCCACTGTCTGTTGGATCTGCCCGTGTCGCAGGCAATGGCCTTTGCGGGTCTGCTGGCGCAAGTCGTGCCGGATGAAGACACTCTGCCTGAAGAGCTGAGCGGCTGGCTGGATGGCAGTCGTTATTGCGCCATTGCAGTTAAAGACGCGAAAGAATCAGACAACTGGGCCGAGTATCTGCATGCCTCAGCAGGGGTATTGGTCACGGGTTGGGAAGAAGGCCGTCTTTATATTGAAATTCAGCGTGCTGCGCAGTCTGGCCATGGTCTCGACCCGTTTATTGCTACGGCACGGCTCGCGGGGGCCAACAGAGGCCAGGTCAGTGCTGCATGGGACTTGCCCGATAAAGAACAAGTGGGTGCCGCATGGGATCCGCACAATAAAGACCAAATTCCGGCCGCATGGGATCTGCCCGATAAAGACCAGGCCACTACCGCATGGCATCTTCCGTGCCCTTCCCGTCTGTGGCGTCGCTACGAAGGACAGCGCAGAGCCTTGCGGCTCGCTGAACTGCTGGGCGTTTCGCGCGCAGCCCTGGAGAGGGCAGTAGGCCATGCCTGTGAGCGTGAACAGTTCGGCAAGCCGATAGGGGTCAATCAGGCAATCAAGCATGCGCTCGCGGATAACTGGATGGCCCTGGATAATGCACGGCTGGTTTTGCACGACGCATGTATGCGCCTTGATGATGAGCACAGCGCCGAAACTGTGACGCTGTATTTGTTGATGGCAGAACTGCTGGTTCTTGAGGCCTCGACGACAACTACGCAGGCGATACAGACGCACGGCGCCCTGGGCATTGCGTGGGAGTCTGGTCTGCACCTGTATCTCAGGCGTGCCAGTCATGGGGCAGCCGCCTTGCGTTGCCGGCATGATGCCGACTCAATCCTCGAGCAAATCTGGGCATTGTCTGACACCTAGCATGTGCGCGTGTATTAGTCTGTGCATAGGCGGGGCGCTATACTGCGACCTTCGCACGGGCGTCTCAAACCCAGCCTTCAGATGGCGGTACAGATTGCCCTGCGCGGCCAGTACGGTGGCGTGAGTGACCAAGGGTTGGGGGCGCGATGGTGATCTTTAATGCAATGAAGCTGGCAGCGGCCATACTGGCCTGTGGCCTGCTTGCGTCCTGCGCAGCCAACAGGCAGAGCCCACCCGCCAGCCTGGCCGGCCAACTTGTCCGGCATGACATCGTGTTGCTTGGTGAGGTTCATGACAATGCTCAGGCGCACTACCAGCGCACTGAGGCTTTGCGGCAGGCTGTGCATAACGGCTGGCGTCCGGTGATTGCCATGGAGCAATTCGATCTTCAGCAGCAGGCGCGTCTTGATGATGCCATGCAAACCTGCGCCAATGCACAGTGCGTCATCCAGAAAACCGCGCCCGACGCCAAAGGGTGGGAATGGGCGTATTACGAACCGGTTATAGATCTGGCGCTGGAGCAGGGTTTGCGGGTGCTGGCAGCCAACCTTTCGCGTACCGACGCTGCCAGCATTATGAAGCGGGGCTATGCCGCTGTTTTTTCTGCCGCCGTAATGCATGAACTTGGACTTGCAGGCTCTGCGCCGCCTGATTTGCTGCGTGCGCAGGAGCATGATGTGCAGCAGGCGCATTGCGGTGTGCTTCCTGAACACATGGTAAATGGCATGGCGCAAGCACAGATTGCGCGGGATGCAGTCATGGCTTCCATACTGCGCCAGGCGTCGCAGGGTGGCCATCAGCCTGTTGTATTGCTGGCCGGAAACGGCCATGTCCGCAAGCAACATGGCGTGCCCCGTTGGCTGGGGCACGCCCATATATTTACCGTGGGCTTTACCGAAGCGCCTGCAGATTCCGCCGACTATGATCTTGATATTGTGGTGCCGGCGACAGACCGGCCGGATCCTTGCGAGGGCTTGCGCAGTCGTTTTCAGACGCCGCCTGCTTCTTAACGGTGACGCGCTGAATGCAGTATCGTTAATCGTGCCGTTCAGATTACCCCTGCACTTTTAAGACGCTGGATGGCATCCTGGTCAAAACCCAGCTCTGCCAGTACTGATTCGGTATGCTGCCCCAATGCGGGGCCGCCACCACTGAATCCCCCGGGCGTGGCGCTGAGCTTGGGTACAACTCCGGGCACCTTGAGCGCGGAGCCATCGGCAAGGGTTATGTTCTGGATCATGTCCCTTGCCTGGTACTGCTCGTCATTCACAATGTCTTTGACGGTGTAGATTTTTCCTGCGGGCACGCCCGCGCCGGCGAGTAACGACAGTGCTTCGTCCAGCGTGTGTTGCTGGCTCCATGCGGCGATGGCTTCGTCGATGCGGGCCATGGCAGTCACACGGCCGTGGTTGCGGGCCAGGGCGGGGTCGTTGGCAAGGTCATCCCGGGCTATCAGTGCCATCAGTCGCTTGAAAATGCTGTCACCATTGCCGGCAATCAGCACATAGCTGCCGTCTGCGCACGGGTAAGCGTTGGTGGGGGCGATGCCCTGAATGGCGCTGCCAGCGGGTTCGCGCACCATGCCGAGCCGGTCATACTCGGGTACGGCACCTTCCATCATGTTGAACACCGACTCATACAGCGCCACGTCGATGACCTGACCTTTGCCTGATCCGGTATCACGGTGATAAAGCGCCATCATGATGCCCATGACGCCATGCAGTGCCGACAGTGAGTCGCCTATGCTTATGCCTGGACGCACAGGCGCTTTGCCGGGTTCGCCCGTGATATACCTGAACCCGCCCATGGCTTCGGCCACAACGCCGTATCCTGGCAGATCGCGCATGGGGCCAGTCTGGCCGTAGCCCGAGATGCGCAGCATGATAAGACCAGGGTTCTGCGCAGACAGTGTCTCGTAGTCTAGCCCCCACTTTTCAAGTGTGCCAGGCCGAAAGTTTTCAATGAGGATGTCGGCTTCCAGGATGAGCCTGCGTGCAATGTCTTGCCCTTCTTTTTGGCGCAGGTCTAGCGCCAGTGATTTTTTGTTGCGGGCCTGCACGTGCCACCACATGGATGTTTCACCTGCAGGCGTACGCCATGAGCGCAATGGGTCTCCGCCTTCAGGTGGCTCGATTTTGATGACATCGGCGCCAAAGTCGCCCAGCGTCTTGCCGGCAAACGGGCCCGCGATAAGACTGCCCATTTCGATGACACGAATGCCGTCGAGCGGTCGTTGTTTCATTTATATGCTCCGGAAAGCCCTTTCAGTGCGGGGCCGGTCTCTTTGACTGTGTTGTGATGATAATAAACGACCCATCATATAGAAACTGGCGCGTCTTTGTGAAGCGCGGGCCTGCTAACATTTGTACCGGCCTTGCTCAAGGCTCGCCCAGAAATAACTACCCCGTAGGCTCTCATCATGAACAAAACATCGATTACGCATGCACGGCTGGCTGTTGCTGTGCTGGCGGCATGCTGTGTGTTACCCGTGCAGGCTGATACCAGCGGCGTAAGGGTGAGTGCCGGTTTAAACAATAATTATCAGCGTTATGAGCTTGCCTGGATTGCACCGTCACTATGGACGCACCGGTTTTCTGAAAACTGGGGCAGGCTGGATCTGGTCGGAGAACTGGGTGTGGCTTACTGGCAAGCCGATGGCTCACGTTCGCCGTCCAGCGTCTGGCAATTGAATGCGATTCCCATGTTGCGCTGGACTCTGCAAGAGCGTTATTACCTTGAAGCCGGCAGCGGTCCCACGCTGTTCTCGCGCACGAAGCTTGCCGATAAAACGCTAAGCACTGCGCTTCAGTTTGGCAGTCACATTGGCGCCGGCGTCATGCTTTCAAAAACCAGCAGTCTGGGCGTACGCCTGTCGCATTTTTCTAATGCCAACATTAAAAAGCCCAACCCTGGGCTTCAGGTTATTCAAGTGCAGTACACCTACCGTTATTAGGTATTGCGCCGCATTCTGGCATCGGGCCTAGTGTGGTCCAGACGCTAGGGCCAATGATTCGATTTTCTCCAGATCGAGCGTGGTGAGCAGGGATTGAACGCGTTGAAAGAAAGGCATGCAGTCGGGCAATTTTGCATGCATGTTCTTTAACCATTCTTCAATTTCAGTAAGCTGACCATCGCGTGCGAGTTTGGCTAGCGCCATACGTTCATAAGCTGGAGGCATTGGCGTTGTCAGGAGATGATCAGTAGTGGCCGAGTTTTCAGCGATGATATTGTCGGCCGAAGGCATCGGCTGCGACCAGGCTACAGCATCTTCGACGGCAAGCATGTTGAGGCTGAAAGTGAATGTACTTCCGAACCCAGGCGCACTTTCCAGCGATATCTTGCCGCCCATGTTTTCGACGATGCGCTGAGCAATGAACAGCCCAAGTCCGAGCCCGCGGTGGCTGGATCTTTCTTGGGTGAACGCCGAAAAAATGCCTGTCTGTTGATCTGTTGCAATGCCTATTCCGGAGTCGCTAATCGAAAATTGTAGTGTCCAGCGTTCACGCCCATCGCTGATGGCATTAAGCTTGAGGGCAATATGGCCGTGCTGAGTGAATTTTGCTGCGTTGGACACCAGATTCAAAAGCACCTGCATAAGCCTGCGCTCGTCAATAAAAATTTGTGCTGGAATCGGCCCGCTGACAGTGCAAGTGAACGTGTTGTTCTGCTGGGCGCAAAGAGCGGCCATATAATTAGAAACATCGTCGAGCAGGCCGGTGAGAGATGTAAATTCGGGGTTGAGATTGAGGGGATGCAGCTCATTTTTTGCGTAATCAAGCAGTTCGTCAATCAATGTGAGCTGGTATTGCGCGCTTCGCTCGATGGCGCGTATGTATTGCGTCTGCGAAGGTTTTTTATCAATGTCCAGCAATTGGGCATACCCGGCAATGGTTGCCAGCGGAGCCCGCAGATCATGACCTATATAGCCTAATGTCTCGGTTTTTTGCTGATTCTTCTCATTGGCATATTGCAGCGCTGAATTTAACGCTTCCGTTTGTCGTTCCACTTCAGCCTGCAGGCGATTTTGCTCATGCTTGCGGTGCTCCAACAATGTCTGTTGAGCCTGGCTTCGCTGCCTGGCGACGATGACGGCCCAGGCGGCCAGAAAGCTCAGATTAACGAAAAGACCCAGCAGGCCGATTACAGGGTTGTTGGCCGAGTCCCTCATGTTCAGCTCAACTATCCAGGTGGGCAGAAAACTGATATCACCCGAAAAGCGAAGAGCGGTGTGCAGCGTGAAGAATAACGTGATCAACAGCATGATGCGCGCGGCGGGAGCTGAACGTCGCATCAGTACGATCGCGATGATTATTGTTATGACTGCTTGCGCCACCAGGGCGAAGTACCCCAGGCGCACAGCAGTGCTTACGTGGCCCGCCACTGCGAGTGCCGACAGCCCCGCATCAAAGAATAGCAAGCCCATCAACCAGGCCTTACCAGGCAGCTTTAGCTTGAGCAGCCGCGCTCCACTCATCACAAAGACCAGAAACAGCACCAAAGAGGCGTAACCAAACACGGGCGTAGCACGTACAGCCCAGTCGGTACTTTCTGGCCAAAGCAGCAGCTTCGCGTAACCTCGCGCGCTCATCTCGTACAATGCGATCACCAATGAAAGCGCGGTCAACCAGGCGAATGTGCGGTTGCGTGAGAATAAAGCCACTTGCAGGCTGCCGACGGTCAGGGCGAGAAGCCCTCCTATGAGCATGCCATTCCACAAGGTCAGACGGGTGTCATGCGCCGCGAAGCTTTTCTCTGAATACAGCCTGGGTGCGATCATCAAGGCTTTGTCGGTCTGGATACGAGTAAAGATGGTTGTTTTCTCGCCGGGGGCAAGCAGAAATGGAAATGTGCCGCGCCGAAAGACGCCGAAGGGCTGTGCGGACAACGGTAGGGCTTCTCCTGAATATACGTGTAACCAACTGTTGTCGAAATTGGTTTGGTGAAACTCGAGATACGCAATACTTGATGTGTCACTGGAAAAGCGTAAAGGCATCGTCTCGCTGGTATCGTTAACAAGAGTCAGCTTGAGCCACCAGGCCGACTGGGAATAACGAGTATGGCTAACATCACTGCTCATGGGAATAAAACCAATGTTGGCGCCTACCGGCAACTGGCGTACGTCCTCAATGCTCATTGCCGCGGAAACGTCTTCGTAAACCAAAACATGGCCTTCGAGAGCTATTGCCTGTAAGTTTGGATCAGTGAGATGAAGAGCCTGGTACTGTTCGGTGAAGGGGGCCGATGCAGTCTGGGTTACCGGCCACAAGCAAAGTAGGAGACAAATTAATGGCCGGGCCAGTACCAACTGGAACATTGCTTTTTGGTCTCTCATGTCGGTGAATTAGACTACAGACGCAGTCGCTGGTTTAACTGCAAGATTGGTGCAGAGGACTAGGCCATTTTACTGATGTTGTCGGGATATTGTGTCAACAAGTGTCATTTTGCATTAAAAAACTAGACGAACAATGCGAGTTCGCTCATGATGTTGCGGGTGACAAAGTAAGCTCTGGTCTCTCAGCAAGGTCTTGGGCCCGCTGGGCGCTGGCAGCTGCGCATCTGTCTTATGAATCCACACGAGGCGAGAGAGTTTTTCATGGCCGTCCTCCGCAGATGTCGTGTTATCAATATGAAGCGGCGGAGAGGTGTATAAATAAGCAGGCTGTGATTCCAATGTTTAAGTTTTCCTGGCGAGCAGGTTTTTACCTGCTCTGTGCTTTTGTGGTCGCCACCCATCTGCTTGGTTCCAATGTATACGCAGGCACGATAGCCGAGACTGCGCCCCAACTCGATACCATTGTGGTCACGGCTCCCACGGCCGCGGCGACAATTACTGCTGCCGATGCGAAAAAGACGCTGCGTTCCGTGCCGGGCAATATCTCGGTCATTGATGGGGCAAGCTATCGCGAGCGTGTGGTGTTGGGCGTGTCTGATGCCTTGTGGGGAGTGCCTGGTGTGCACGCACCCAGTGGCTCTGGACAGGAAAGTGCCCGTGTGTCAATACGAGGCTCGGGTCTGTCTTCCGGGGGCGTGCGCGGCCTGCGCTTGCTGCGTGATGGATTGCCGTTGGGCAGACTCGATGATCTGGGCGATTCTATTTACGCCGACCCGGCAGGCGCAGACTATATAGAGGTTTTTCGGGGCGCTAACGCAATGGGCCTGGGCGTCGCAACGCTTGGCGGAGCCATTAACCTGGTGTCCCCAACGGGCTATTCCCACCCGGGCGGTACCTTGCGCGTGGATGGTGGTACGCACGGCCACGCCAAGGCTGCTGCGAGTGTCGGCGAGGTTTTTGACAATGGCTTCGATTTTTACGCCTCGGCAAGCTCCTTGCGCTCAGAGGGCGCACGCGAGCATTCGGCCCAGACCATCTCTCGCTTTTATGGCAATGTGGGTTTCCGCTTCAGTGATACCTCACGAGGGCGCCTGCACCTGACGCGCGAGTTTTACAAGGTGGACATGCCGGGTCCGCTTACATGGGCGCAGTTGCAACATAATCCATCACAGGCCAATGCGGGCCACGTTGCGGCTGATGCACGCATACGCACGCACCCACGCTGGCATACAGCCTATGTGCACGACATAGATCTTGGTAACGAAGATCATGTTTCATTGGGCATTTTTTACACAGGTACGAAGTTTGTTTCGCCCGGGACGAGCTATGTGAGCCACTATGATGCGGCAGATTATGGAATGTCGTGGCGTCACGAAATCAACCGTCGCCCTGGTGGCCGCGAAAATCAATTTGTGTGGGGGGGCAACCTTGGTCAGGGGCGCAGTCATGACGCGGCTACGTGGCCAGAGTATCTGCCCCCATTACCCTTTCCGCTGAGCGCACGTCTGGCTACGCTAGATGCGCGGCGCGCCAATCTTGACCTCTTTGCAGAGAACACGTATTGGGCGCGTCGCGATCTCGCATTGATTGTTGGGGCGCAGGCCAATAGGTCTTGGCGTCGTACTGACAATCGTGTCGCGTCACTGGCTGCGGCGTATTTTCCTGACGGGAGCGCAGCGGCGCGCTATTCGGGGCTCAGCCCAAGGCTGGGAATCGTGTGGGATGTCACGAACGATACCCAGATTTTTACTAATGTGAGCCGCAGTTATGAACCGCCCAACAGTCTTAGTTTTTATACCTTCGACGGCCTGCTGAAAGCGCAGCGCGCCACGACGGCAGAGTTGGGCACTCGCGGAGGCAATGATGATATGGGCTGGGAACTGGCCGGCTATCATTCGTGGGTGACTGATGAAATTTTGCTGGCTGCCGACACCGGCAACCCCTATCTGCCGGCGCGTGCGCACAATGCCAGAGCGACACGGCATATGGGCCTTGAGCTCGGCATACATGGGCGTTGGCATCCGGCAGGGCTGCCAGGCTATCTGGATTGGCACGCGTCCTACACATGGAGTCGTTTTCGGTTTTCTGACGATGCCGACTATGGCGATAATGCAATTCCGGGCGTATCTCCCCATGTGGCACAGCTCAGCGTCTTGTACAGACACCCATCCGGGATTTATGCGGGACCTGGCATAGAAATGGCTTCAGGGTGGTATGTGGACCAGGCCAACAGCTTGAAAGCTCCTGGCTATGGCGTCGTTAATTTCACATTTGGCTATGAGACACCTGACGGAAAGTTCCGTGTCGCACTCGATGGCCGCAATCTGACGGGCAAACGCTATGCTGCCTTGACAGAGTACGTGCTTGATGCCCGCAAGATGGTTGATAAGCGCTACTTTACGCCGGGCCAGCAGCGAGCTGTTTTTTTATCGCTGCAGATGGGGTTTTGATCACGTATCTAAGCACACAGCTTGTTCATTAGCACCCGATCGGGCGAGTCATTTATTTGCTGTAGCAGTGAGTGCTCCTCATAGAGAAAGAACTCTCGGGCCGTCGAGCGGTGGGCCTCACGCTGCTGAAGCCCTCAGATACTCAGGCATATGTGATCAGTGCCGGATTGTCGGCATTTTCGAGGATTTGCCGAACCCTGTCCTGCCATGCGTGGCCGAACTCTTCGAGGCGAATGTCATCGTCTTGGCCCGCAATAATTGTGCGCAGCGCAGGCATAAGCTCGGGGCTCGGAGGCACAATGCTTGCATGGTAGCTGACGGTAGTGGCAGCGCCGGTGTCCAGGCGCGTGTAGCGTATCTCGCCCGGTATGTCGACATTGAAAAACAACAGGCCGCGCCGGTCATATTTGCCTCCCAGACCTTTAAAGCCCGTGTCAATGGTCGCACCGGTAATCATGCTAATGACATTGGCGATGACGCCGGTTACGCCGTCGGTCTGGTCGTCCTGAAACTCAATCTTGATACCGCCGCGTTCGGGCAGTTCGTCGCCGTAGAGTTTTTTTAGCGCATTGCGCGTCATGAGGTAAGCCCCTGCCACCGTCGGGCATGAATGGCCGGCAAGCTTAACGATGTCTGCGTAGTGGTACTTGATGATGCCGTTTTCTGATGCGCCAAGCAGGTTGGCGAGCGGGTCGCGAAGTGTGATGGTGGGCGCGGTGTCGTAAAACGATGGAAAGCTCATGGCGGGATCCTGAAAATAATGCGTCCTGCGCTCGTCGAAACTTCTCGGGTAAGTTATTGCGTTGCGGTAAGGACCGCAGGCGACAGGCAGGATGGAAGATAACGGCGTAACGTGAGGAAATATCGCTGATTGTAGTGTCTGCGGTCCGGCACTCGCCGCTTAACCATATTGTCCGGATGGCAATCTCCAAAAGCACACAGGGTGGCAGAACACCTGCCAAAGCGTGTAACATGATAAGCATAGTTGGCGCGTCGATATTGGGCCTGCTGCACACAATATTGTGCCAGGGCGTCGGCGCTGCATTACAGGCCCTGAACAGTGACGGGCCTTTGCTTCGTCATTCATGCTGCAAGCGTTTCCGTTCCGCTAAGCCAGCGGCTTCGGTTCGGGGCAGATTCATTTCCGCAGGAGAAAAGCAATGAATAATCCCAACAGTTTCGGGGCCCGAGGGTCGCTGGATGTCGGCGGCAAAAGTTATCAAATATATAGGCTGAACGCGCTTGGCGATCAGGGCCTTGACGTGTCAAAGCTGCCTTATGGGCTCAAGGTTCTGTTAGAGAACCTGTTGCGCAATGAAGGCCAGGGTTCGGTATCTGCCGACGATGTTCGCGCACTTGCCCAATGGGATCCGTCGGCACAGCCTAACCGCGAGATTGCCTTTACCCCTGCCCGGGTTGTGCTGCAAGACTTTACCGGCGTGCCTGCCGTGGTCGATCTTGCCGCCATGCGTGAGGCCATGCAAGACCTGGGTGGCGATCCCTCCCTCATCAACCCGCTGGCGCCTGTCGAACTGGTCATTGACCACTCTGTCATTGTCGACGCATTTGGTACTGCCTCGGCCTTTGATCAAAACGTTGAAATTGAATACCAGCGCAACATCGAACGTTATCAGTTCTTGCGCTGGGGTCAGAGCGCCTTTGATGATTTCAAAGTGGTGCCTCCCGGCACGGGCATTGTTCACCAGGTCAACCTTGAACACCTGTCCAGAGTCGTTTTCACCCGCGAAGCCGATGGCGAGTTGACTGCATATCCCGACACCTGTGTGGGCACTGACTCGCATACTCCCATGGTCAACGGCCTGGGCGTTGTTGCCTGGGGTGTTGGCGGCATTGAGGCCGAGGCGGGCATGCTGGGCCAGCCCATCTCCATGCTTATCCCGCGCGTTGTCGGGTTCAAGCTTACTGGCTCGTTGCCAGAGGGCTCTACTGCCACCGACCTGGTGCTGACCATTACCGAAATGTTGCGCAAACATGGCGTGGTGGGCAAGTTTGTCGAGTTCTACGGCCCGGGTGTCGCTGCCGTACCGCTGGCCAACCGCGCCACCATTGGCAACATGAGCCCCGAGTATGGCTCCACAATTTCAATTTTCCCTATAGACCAGGTTACGCTCGACTACCTCAAGCTCACCGGTCGCAGCGAAGACCAGATCGCACTGGTCGAGGCCTATGCCAAAGAGCAGGGCATGTGGCACGATCCTGAACACGAGCCCAGCTACTCTGAGACGCTTGAGCTTGATCTGTCTAAAGTAGAGCCATCTATTGCCGGCCCCAAGCGGCCGCAAGACCGCATTGCGCTGTCTGAGTCGCAAGAGGCTTTCCGGGGTGCACTGGCATCGCTGGTGGGCTTGCCCAAGCAGAAACCTCAGGGCTATGACAAAGCTGTGTCTGAGTCCTTCCCTGCATCTGATCCTCCGTCCCAAACCAAGGGGGAGGTGCGCTCCGATGCACCGACCGATCACGTGGGCAGTGACGCAGGTGCGGGTACGGCAATTTCCAACCCCGCGACGGTCGCATCGGCCGATGGCACATCGTACGAGGTTGACCATGGCGCCGTAGTCATTGCCGCCATAACTTCGTGTACCAATACGTCGAACCCTACGGTGATGATGGCTGCTGCGCTGCTGGCAAAAAATGCCGTCGAGCGTGGCCTTAGCCGCAAGCCATGGGTCAAGACCAGCCTGGCACCAGGGTCCAGAGTCGTCACCGACTACTACAACAAAGCCGGTCTCACTCCTTACCTTGAAGCGCTGGGCTTTAACCTGGTGGGTTATGGCTGTACAACGTGTATTGGCAACTCCGGCCCGCTTATTCCCGAGGTCAGTCAGGCTGTAACCAGTAATGATCTGTCTGTGGTATCAGTGCTTTCAGGCAATCGTAACTTCGAAGGCCGCATTCACGCTGAAGTCAAAATGAACTACCTGATGTCGCCGCCACTGGTCGTTGCTTATGCGCTGGCGGGCACCATGAATATTGACTTGTTCAAAGACCCGCTTGGTACGGGCAAAGATGGCGAGCCGGTCTTCCTCAAAGACATCTGGCCCTCGGCTGCCGATGTTGCCGCCGTTGTTGATGCCTCCATTGCCTCTGACATGTACAAAAAAGGCTATGCCGACGTATTTGCAGGTGACGAACGCTGGCAGGGTCTGCCCACGCCCGAAGGCAATATCTTTGAGTGGGATGACGCTTCTACTTACGTGCGCAAACCGCCGTATTTTGTCGATATGCCACGCGAGCCTGCGCCCGTTGATGATATTTCGGGTGCGCGCGTACTGGCCTTGCTGGGTGACTCGGTCACAACCGACCACATCAGCCCGGCGGGTTCTATCTCAAAAACCTCGCCAGCTGCTGCCTATCTGACCGAGCATGGCGTTGCACCCAAAGACTTCAACTCATACGGGTCGCGCCGGGGCAACCACGAGGTGATGATACGCGGTACGTTTGCCAACGTTCGCCTGCGCAATCAATTGGCTCCGGGTACAGAGGGCGGTTTCACCCGCGACTTTACTCAGGGTGGTGGCCCGGTTACGACTATTTTTGACGCCTCGCGCAATTATATTAAGGCGGGCATCCCGCTGGTGCTGCTGGCGGGCAAAGAGTATGGTTCGGGGTCGTCGCGAGACTGGGCGGCCAAAGGTACGGTATTGCTGGGTGTGCGCGCAGTTATTGCTGAGTCCTACGAGCGTATCCACAGGTCCAACTTGCTGGGCATGGGTGTGTTGCCCCTGCAGTTCCCCGAAGGGCAAAATGCAGAGACCCTGGGCCTTACTGGTGAAGAAACATTCACCATTACCGGCATTACCGGGCTGAACGAAGACCGCATCCCTGAAACCGTGCGCGTGCTGGCCGGAAGCGTGGCGTTTGATGCAATTGTGCGCATCGACACCCCGACCGAGGCTGAATACTATCGACACGGGGGCATTATGCAATTTGCTCTGCGCAACCTGCTTCAGTAGGCAAGCGTCCATGCTGTACTGCCGCCCTTGCGGGCGGCAGTTTATTGAACAACCTCGGGTATGCTGTGCCAGATCACGACCGTCTCATAGAAATCGAAATCAAGCTGACGCAGCAGGAAGACCTGGTGCATGAGCTGAACCGGCAGGTTTATGCGCAGCAGAGGCAAATTGCCGAACTGCGTGCGTTATGTTCCAGCCTGGCCAAGCGCCTTGGCCAGATGGCCGCTGACAGTGATGGGCCCGAGCCCTACGCTGAGGAACGTCCTCCGCATTACTGAAGGATGCTGTTAAGCCAGATCAGACAACAAGGCTGATCTGGCGGTATGTGACTTAACTGGCCGTGCCAGGAATCTCACTGAACAGATCAGGGTCGGGACCGCTGCGACCGTCGGCCTGATCCAGGCTCGCTATGGCGGCCATGTCGTGGTCGTCCAGATCAAAGTCAAAGCACTGCAGGTTTTCAACAATACGGCTAGGTGTTACCGACTTGGGGATCACCATGTTGCCAAGCTGCACATGCCAGCGCAACACAACCTGGGCAACAGACCGCGTATGCTTGTCGGCGATTTTTTTCAGGGTGGGGTCTTCCCACAGCTTGCCCCGGCCGAGCGGGCTCCATGCTTCGGTGATGATGCCATGCTCAGCATGAAACGCACGCAGATCGGCCTGTTGAAAGTTGGGGTGCAACTCAATCTGGTTGACCACGGGCAAGACGCCTGTTTCATCCAGCAGACGCTCAAGATGAGGGATGTTGAAGTTGCAGACGCCGATAGACTTGGCCAGCCCTTCATCGCGCAGCGCAATCAGGGTCTCCCATGCCGGCACATAAAGATCGTTTTTGGGCACAGGCCAGTGAATGAGGTACAGGTCTACATAGTCGAGACCGAGTTTTCCCAGGCTTTCCTCAAAAGCAGAGCGGGAGATGTCGTGGCCGTGGCGATCGTTCCAGAGTTTGGTCGCGATGAACAGTTCATCTCGGGCAAGCCCTGACTGTGCGATACCCTTGCCTACACCGGTTTCATTGCCGTAGAGCGCGGCCGTGTCTATGGAGCGGTATCCGGCTTCAATGGCAGTCTGTACAACAGAAGCGACCTTGTCGTCAGCGATTTGCCAGGTGCCAAACCCAAGTTGCGGGGCGCTGTGGCCGTCGTGGAATTCGATTGTGTTTTGATGTTGTGGCATTTTTCCTCCTTGCGTGTACACGTGAGTGCGGCCTGCGAACACCGCAGTGTGGCAAGCGGCAACTTCTTTGCTTATAGTTGCTGCAATGCAAGGTAGCATACATCTTCAGGCTCTGTAGGGCCATCTATGTAAAGGAGAGATACATGAGTGTTCATAGTCAGGCCAGACGCATAAGCGTTCCGCAGCTTATGGCGTACAAGGGCGAGCGCAAGATAGCCGCACTGACGTCGTACAGTGCCCCTTTTGCGCGTCTGCTGGATGAGGCGCTGGACATGATACTGATCGGTGATTCGACTGCCATGGTGGCTTACGGTTTGCCAGACACGCTATCGTTTACGGTTGAGCAAATGGCTGCCCACGCTGCTGCAGTTGTGCGATCTACCAGCCATGTCTGCATTATTGCCGACATGCCGTTTGGCAGTTATCAGCAATCTCCCCAGCAGGCGTTTGCCAATGCCGCGCATATTCTCGCAAGCAGCGGCGCCGATGGCGTGAAGCTGGAAGGCGGCGTAGCCATGGCCGAAACGACACGGTTTCTGGTAGAGCGCGGTATTCCGGTGCTTGCTCATGTAGGGTTGATGCCTCAGTACGTCAATACCATGGGAGGCTTCAAAGCCCAGGGCATGAACGATGAGTCGGCCGAGCGCATACTTGTGGACGCCGTTGCCCATCAGCAGGCGGGCGCATTTGGTGTTGTGCTTGAGGGGGTGGCAGAGGCCCTGGGACGGCGCATTACCGAAACGCTTGATATTCCAACTATTGGCATTGGGGCGTCGCCGGCGTGTGATGGCCAGATTCTGGTCACTGAAGATATATTGGGCCTTAGCGGTGACCGTATCCCCAAGTTTGCCAGGCAGTTTGCTGATGTTGGTTCGCAGATACGCCAGGCGGTGGAGCAATACGCCAAGGAAGTGCGGGACGGAGAATTTCCTAAGCTTGAAAACTGTTTTGGCGTAAAAAAATAAGCAGCGACCCGTAAAAACAGCGATCCGTATAAAAAGAGAAGCGGCGATCCGTGCAAGAAGATTACCCATGTCGCACTCTGCGGCTGTCAAAAAAACGTGGGGCCACTATGGAAATGGCGGAGGGGCATAGCCGTTTGTGAGCAGCGCCTGCCATTTGGCAAGCTCGGCGCTCAGCCGCCGGTCGAGTTCTTGTGGTGTGCCGCCTTGCGGAGTAGCACCCATAGACGCCATACGTGCAATGACCTCGGGGTCGGCTAGTATGTCATTGAGTGCGGCATTGGCGCGCTCTATGGTCTCAGGAGGGGTGTCTTTGGGTGCCATAAGGCCCAGCCAGAGCGAAGCCCGCAGCGCCGGGTGACCCAGTTCGGCTGTGGTGGGTACCTGGGGCAAGATACTTAATCTTTTGTCGCCCATGATCGCCAGCGCCTTTACCTCTTGCTGCTTCACCTGGTCAGCGATATCGGGGGCCAGATGAAACATAGACTGGATTTCGCCTGAAATCAGGTTGCTTGTGGCCTGGCCGGTAGAGCTGAATGTTACGGGCACCATGTTGGTGTCGGTCAGGGTCATGAACAGCATATCTGCCATATTAGAGACGCTGCCATTGCCGCTGGATGCAACATTGACGACCCCTGGGTTAAGACGCAAATAGCGTGTGAACTCGTCAAGGCTGTTTACTGGCAGCATCTTGGTAACCGCAATAATGCTGGGAAACTGGGCAACGAGGCCAACAGGCAGATAATGCGCGCGAGGGTCGAGAGGTGTGGCCCTGTACGTGCCCGGCCGGGTTGTTTGCATGCCAATGCCGGTCAGGACCAACTGCAAGACGTTGTTGGGCTGAGAGACGGTGTGCGTGGAAGTGCCAATGAAGGTAAACGGCACATTCAGGTAAGCCGTTAGCTTTTCAGCCAGCAGCCTGGCAAGCGGTGCGTCTATGCTTCCGCCGGCCGGAGATAATACGGCAATCTGTACGGGCTTGCCTGGTGGGGGCCACGCGCTTTCTGCCGCACTGACAGCGCAACAGAAAGCCAGTGCCGTCAGGCCCGCCATACGTAGAAGGGTGTTGCGCATGATATGGTCCGTTGGCACTGCCGGCCGCAAAAGGCCTCCTTTATAAGGATGCGCTGTGAATGCTTGGTTCAGGAGTGTTAATTTATCATGCTGACGGTACTGCGGGTGCTCAGGGTGTTCAGGCAGCTTAGGGTACTCAGGGTACTCCGGGTGCTGAGGTTACTGAGGGTGCTTAGGATATTGAAGGTACTGAAGTACTGCAGGTGTAGACCGATACAAGGCAGGCTTTATCCATTAAATGGACAGGAACACTATGCAGCAACTTGCTTTTGGTGGAATAGAAATCGTGCTGGTTCTGGTTGGCGCACTGGCAGGCGGGCTGGTCGTTGCCATGTTTGCGCGCTCCAGGCTGGCGCGCGCTCATGCTGCCGGGGCAGCTGCAAGCTCGCTCGCGACCCGGCATGCTGAGCAACGTGACGAGGCGCGCAGCGAGCTGCATGCCTTGCGCAATACCTTGACCGAGCTAGAGCAGTTGCAGGCACGCACGGATCGTGGGCTGGCCGCTGCCGAGTCCACGGTACAAAGTCTGCGCGAGCGGCTGGATGAGGCTCACGCCAATCTTGATGCCCGCGAGTTCGACCGCAATCGTCTTGCATCGCAAGTTTCCACGCTTGAAAAGTCTCTGGCCGAACTGCAGGCGGTGCATACCGAGAAACTTGCTGGCTTTCAGGAAATGAAAAAGGGGTTCGAACAGTCGCGAGTCCAGCTTAAAACCGAGTTTGAAAATCTGGCCAGCCAGATACTTGAAGAAAAGGGCAGAGTGTTTGCGCACAACAGTCGTATCTCGCTTGATGCCATGCTTAAACCTTTGCGCGAACAGATTGAAAGCTTTCAAAGCCGGGTAAACCAGGTACACGATGAAACCGTGCGAGGCAATGCATCACTGGGGTCAGAGGTGCGCCGTGTCATGGAGATGGGGCTAAAGATCAGCACTGAGGCCAACACCCTGGCCAGAGCGCTTAAGGGCGAGAAAAAACCACTGGCAACTGGGGTGAAATCCAGCTGGAAAGCACGCTTGAACTTGCTGGTCTGGTGAAGGGTGCGCATTATGAAGCCCAGCCGCGTTTTCGGGATGGCGAAGGCAACAACCGTCAGCCTGATTTCGTGGTGACGTTGCCCGATCAAAAACACATGGTTATTGACAGCAAGGTATCGCTGGTTGATTACGAGCGTGCCGTGGCAGCTACTGAGCCGGCTGACAGAGAGGCTGCTCTTGATGCTCATGTAAAGGCGGTGCGCAGCCATATTGATGACCTGGCGCGTAAAGACTATACCAATCTTGTCGGCATCCGCAGCCCCAGCTTTGTGTTGATGTTCATGCCGATCGAACCGGCGTATATTGAGGCCCTCAGGCATGGCCCCGATCTGTTTGAATACGGTTACCGGTCCAGTGTTATTTTGGTTTCCCACACCACACTCATGCCCATATTAAAAACCGTGGCCAATTTGTGGATGATGGCGCACAGCAACGAAGAGGCTCAGGCGCTCAGTGATCGTGCCGGTGATATTTACAATCAGGTGGTGGTTGTGGCAGAGCGGCTAAAAAAACTGGGCGATACGCTAGAAACCGTGCGGCGGCAGTACAACAGTACCGTAACAGCCGTTGCGGGCCAGCAAGGCCTGCACGGGAAAGCGGCAAGGTTTGGCGAGTTGTCTTCTAAAGCCCACAAACGCATGCCTGACATTGAGCCTCTGCATGCCGATTTTGAAAGTGAGCGGCTCGACCTCATCGTAACGCCGGTGCCCGAGCCCGACTCTGACTCCGACCAGGCCTCAGGCCATATCGCGGAATAAAAAAGTGTCTACTTTGCAAAATTCAAGCACCTCCAGACCAGAGCTTTTGGTTGCCGTGCTGTCCGTTGCCATTCTGATTGTGCTGGTGCTTGTTGATATATATGCCCGGTTGGTTGCCGATGACGCCAAGCTGTTGGGTGCAGTGCGCTGGGGGGTTGTGGCGGCGGTCGCTACAAGTGCCGGGACGCTGCCTGTGGTGCTCTCAATCAAGTTTTCACAACGCGCCAATGATGCCATGCTGGGTTTTGGTGCAGGCGTCATGTTGGCGGCGAGTTCGTTTTCGTTAATTTTGCCTGCACTTACGATTGCTGGCGAACAGGGGGCGGGCCCATGGCACGCTGGCGGTATCGTGAGCGCGGGCATTCTTTTTGGTGCCTTTGGTCTGCTTCTGCTCGACAGGGTCATGCCGCATGAGCATTTCGTCAAAGGGGTTGAAGGTGCCAGTACGCAAAAATTAAAGCGTGTCTGGCTGTTTGTATTTGCCATCTGCCTGCATAATTTTCCCGAAGGCTTGTCAATTGGCGTGGGCTTTGGCGGGCCAGACGACGTGGGCGCGCGGGTGCTGGCCATAGGCATATCGGTGCAAGATATTCCAGAGGGGCTGGTAATTGCCCTGGCCCTGACCAGCGTGGGGTACAGCCGCTGGCTGGCCGTTGGCGTGGCCGTGCTGTCTGGCCTTATTGAGCCAATTGCCGCCATAATCGGCGTAGTGGTTGTTGGCCTGTCTGAAGCCATGTTGCCCTGGGGCCTCGCTGCGGCGGCAGGCGCCATGCTGTTTGTCATCAGTCATGAAATCATTCCTGAATCACACCGTCAGGGGCACGAGTCGGCGGCCACGCAAGGATTGATCATTGGCTTTGTGTTGATGATGCTGCTGGACACCGCGTTAGGGTAGAAGGGAGGGGCAGGGCTGCCCGGTTTTTTTCTTCCCCTATGCAACGCGGTCTGCACACATTCATTCATACAGTCAGCAAGAGAAGCACAACACTCTCGGTACAAACCCTCATGTAAACCTTTGTTTTTATGTGGATAGTCGGGGTAGCATACGGTTCTGGCAAATACCATGCGAGATAATCGCTGTTCTTGCGGCCACACGCCGCATGTTTTGCAAGCATTTGGGCAAAGCGCGCAAATGTGGCGCAACTGGCAGACATAAGTCGGCTAATCAGAAAGTATAGGGAGATCGTTATGCGTAAGTTTTTTCCGTCATCGCTGAACAAGCGGCTGGCACTCACAGCAGGGGCAGCAGCCATGTTTGCCACCCTGTTGTCACCATTGCCGGCAGCGGCCCAGCAAAAATTCGTAAGCATCGGCACGGGCGGCGTAACGGGTGTGTACTATGCAGCGGGCGGGGCGATCTGCCGACTGGTCAATAAAGACCGCGCCAAACACGGGGTGCGTTGTTCGGTTGAGTCAACCGGTGGGTCTGTGTTCAACGTCAACACCATCAAGGCCGGTGAGCTTGATCTCGGTGTTGTCCAGTCTGACGTAGGCTATAACGCCTATAACGGTGAAGGTCAGTTCAAAGAGGCCGGCAAATTCGACAAGCTGCGTTCGGTGTTCTCTCTTCACCCCGAGCCATTTACGGTCGTGGCACGCAAAGAAGCCAACATCAAGTCTTTTGATGATTTCAAGGGCAAGCGCTTTAACGTCGGTAACCCAGGTTCTGGCACGCGCGCGTCCATGGATATGCTTCTGAAAGAGCGTGGCGCAGACTATTCCTTTTTCTCGCTGGCTTCTGAACTGCGTCCTGACGAGCATGGCTCGGCATTGTGCGACGGCAAGATCGACGGCTTTTTCTACGGGGTAGGTCACCCGTCTGCAAACATTCAGGATCCCACCACTACTTGCGCTGCTCAGCTCGTATCGCTGACAGGCCCGGCCGTGGATGCCCTGGTTGATCGCTATCCATACTATGCCAAGGTAGCCATACCTGCTGGTTTGTATCCCAATAACCCCAATGCCACCGAAACCTATGGCGTGCTGGCAACTTTTGTAACGTCGTCAGACGTGCCTGACGAAACCGTTTATCTGGTCGTCAAGGCCGTGTTCGATAACCTCGAAGACTTCAAAAAACTGCATCCTGCCTTTGGTCATCTTGAAGCCAAGGACATGGTTGGTAACGGTCTGTCGGCACCGCTGCATCCGGGCGCCGAGAAATATTTCAAAGAAAAAGGCCTGCTGTAAAGGTCACGGATCGGGGGCATAATGCCGGTCGGCACGCCCTCGAAAACGTATCAATGGTTTTACCATCAGGCGGCTGCAGGCCGCCTGATGGTGTTAAAAGCCAGGCGGCCATGCCACGCTTGCAGGCTAAGCCTGGCGGTAACGCCATCATCTGCCGTGTCTTGCAATGGCACCTGCCGCACAGGGGTGCGCCTGTTCGCAAATTGCTGATCAGGGCTCCAACAAAACATCAGGGAAACACTCATGAGCACGATATCCCAGCCTTCCCAGACGCAGGAGCAGGCTAACGCTCACCTGGAGCAACTCGTTGCAGACGTAGACCGGGGCGGACGCGATGTCGCCGGTATCGCTGGCGCAGTTCTCTTTGGTGGTGCCGTACTTTGGTCTTTGTTCCAGCTCTGGTTTGCATCGCCGCTGCCCTTCACGTTTAACTTCGGTATTTTCAATGATACCGAGGCGCGCGCCATTCATCTGGGCGTCGCCATGTTTCTTGGGTATATGGCCTATCCGGCACGCAAGTCGTCGCCACGCGATGTCATGCCATGGCATGACTGGCTGCTGGCTATTATTGCGGGGCTTTGCGGCTCATACCTGTTTATTATGTACAACGAGCTTGCAATGCGCCCGGGCATTCCAACCACCATGGATGTCACGGTGGCTGCCATAGGTTTGTTATTGCTGCTTGAGGTGACCCGGCGTTCGCTGGGCGCACCTATGGCTATTCTGGGCCTGGTGTTTGTCGCCTATGTATTCCTTGGCCCATGGCTGCCCGATGCCTTGTCGCATCGAGGTGCTTCACTCGAGCGCCTGGTTTCTCATATGTGGCTGACCACCGAAGGGGTGTACGGTGTTGCCCTGGGTGTCTCGGTATCTTATATATTTATTTTTGTATTGCTGGGGTCTTTGCTGGATCGCTGTGGCGCCGGCAATTACATGATGCAGGTCTCGTTTGCGCTGCTTGGCCATCTGCGCGGGGGCCCGGCAAAAGTAGCTGTGGTGTCTTCGGCGGTAAATGGCCTGGTTTCAGCCTCTTCTGTGGCCAACGTAGTAACGGGCGGCATTTTCACCATACCGTTGATGAAGCGGGCGGGTTATGGGGGCATACGTGCGGGCGCCATCGAAACGGCATCCTCGGTCAACGGGCAGATCATGCCGCCCGTAATGGGGGCTGCGGCCTTCCTCATGATCGAGTATGTGGGCATACCGTATACCGATGTCATTCGCCATGCCTTGCTGCCCGCGACCATTTCCTACATTGCCTTGTTTTACATTGTGCACATTGAGGCCCTCAAACTGGGCATACAGCCGATGATGGGCGCGGGCAAACCTCGCACCATTCTGCAAAAAATGGCGGGCTGGGGCATGGGCATTGCCGGGACGCTCATTGTCATGGGGCTGACCTACTGGATAGGTATAGGCGTGCAGGCGGTTGCTGGTGCGGCGGCCATCTGGATTCTGCTTGGCATACTGCTGGTGTTGTATGTGTGGCTGCTATACATTGCGGCATCGCATCCTGACCTGTCCACTGAAATCAGCATTACCAACCCGGTTCGTCCAGAGCCATGGCCTACCGTGCGTGCCGGGCTTTATTACCTGATCCCTATCGGTATTCTGGTGTGGTGCCTGTCTGTTGAACATTTGTCGGCGGGGCTGTCCGCCTTCTGGGCCGTGGTGGCCATGCTGTTTCAGATGCTTACGCAGCGGCCGCTCATTGCGTGGTTTCGCAAACAGCAGGTTGCACCAGCGATCAAGAAGGGGGTTTCGGAAGCCGTCCTTGGTCTGCAAGAGGGCGCGCGCAACATGATAGGCATTGCGATTGCGTGTGGTACGGCGGGGCTTATCGTTGGAGCCATTACGCTTACCGGCCTCGGGTTGCGCATGACCTCGTTCGTGGAAATTATCTCCATGGGCAGCGTGCTGGCCATGCTGTTTTTTACTGCTGGCGTTTGCCTGATCCTTGGGTTGGGCATGCCCACCACGGCCAACTACATTTTGATGGCGACCTTGATGGCGCCGGTTGTGGTGGAACTGGGCGCGCAAAGCGGACTGGTTATCCCGCTCATCGCCGTCCATATGTTTGTGTTTTATTACGGAATTATGGCTGACATCACGCCACCAGTGGGTCTGGCGACGTTTGCGGCCGCCGCTATTTCGGGTGAAGACCCCATCAAAACGGGCGTGCAGGGTGTGACATATGCCATGCGTACCGCCGTATTACCCTTTATGTTTATCTTTAACCCCATGTTGTTGCTCATCGACGTTACGGGTTGGTGGGAGCTGTTTCTGGTCGTTAGCGGGGCGACGATTGCATCGTTAACCTTCGCGGCGGCGACCATGGGGTGGATGCGGATCAAGGCAACCCTGGTCGAGGTCGTGTTATTGCTGCTGGTCACCTTTGCACTGTTCAGGCCAGACTGGTTCATGAACCAACTGTATTCAAAATACACGGCTGAGCCGGCTTCGCAGCTACTGCAGATTGCCGCTGAAATGCCGGCTAAAGGCCGTCTGGTTGCAGTGCTTAAGGGCATGAATATCGAGGGTGACGAGCTTGTGAAAACAGTGGCTGTGCCCTTGCCCTTGTTGCCTGAGGCCAGCTCGGCCACGGGTGACAGTGCAGCCCAGCAGCGTCTCATGGCGGCAGGTCTGACGGTCATGGCGTTTGGTGATCAGGTTCAGATAGGGTCAGTAAGGTTCGGAAGCCAGGCGCGGCGGGCAGGCTGGGAGCAGGGCTGGGATATCGCCCAGGTGCTGGTGCCCAACCAAGCCAGACCCTCCGAATTCTGGGTATACATACCCGCGCTGGCCATTCTGATGCTGGTCTGGTTCAGGCAGGGTACGCGCGCGCAGCGTCGTACTGGCGCTGTACAGACTAGTGTTGCCTGACGTGGCATGAGCTTGCCCGACAAGGCCCGGCCCATGCCGCCGCTTCCCGTGCGCGAAGGGGTGGCGCCCAGCCGGGTCTTTCTGCCTGTGGGGCCTTGGCATTTGCTGCGTGATTTTCTTGTGCAGCGGTTTCCGTATATGCCAGCGCAGGTCTTGCTCGACAGGCTGGCGCGAGGCGAGATTGTTGATGGGGAAGGCATGGCGCAACATATTGACAGTCTCTATGTGCCCTTGCGCTGGCTCTGGTATTACCGTGAGGTGCCTGCTGAAGCCTGTGTGCCTTTTGACTTGCCCATTCTGCATCGCGATGACCGCCTCGTCGTGGTGGATAAGCCTCATTTTCTTGCAAGCCTTCCGGGAGGGCGGCACCTCAAGGAGACTGCGCTGACACGCCTGCGACAGTCGCTCGACCTTCCGCAACTAAGCCCTCTGCACAGACTGGACCGCGACACGGCAGGGGTGTTGATGTTTTGCGTGGACCCGCTGGATCGCGGCGCGTATCAGACGCTGTTTCAGCATCGTGCCGTGTATAAAGAGTACGAAGCCATTGCACCAATCCGGCCTGAACTGTCTCTGCCAGCGGTGTATCGCAGCCGCTTGCAGGCCAAGGCAGACGAGTTTGTCGTGGAAGAGGTTGCGGGCGAACCTAATAGTGAAACCCATATTGAGCTCGCCGGACGGCGGTCGGGGCTGGGTCTGTATCGTCTTCGCCCTCATACCGGGCGCAAGCACCAGTTGCGTGTGCACATGAGTGCAATGGGCATACCCATATGCAACGACAGTTTTTATCCTGTGCTGCGCGAGTACGCCCAAGCAGATGATTTCAGCAGGCCGCTGCAGTTGTTGTCTCGTGCCATTGCGTTCAAAGACCCTCATTCCGGCAAAATGCGCCGCTTTGAGAGTCAGCGCTCACTGGATTGGGACGAATAAGCTTGGCCGGGGCCCCTGATAGCCATGCACTGGTATTTGCGCAGAGGTGGCGGGCACTGGGCTTAGCGGTGATCGAACCACGCCTGTATGGTGCGGCGATCTGTTGTGCGGGTGAGCGCAAGCATGAGCAATATGCGGGCTTTCTGGGGGTTGAGAGAGTTGGCTGACACCCAGTTGTATCGGGTATCGTGAAGTGCACCAGACACAATGCCAGAGCCGGTGCGGCTGGCGCGTACGCATACAATGCCGTGCTTTGCAGCCAGACGCAGGCCTTGCACGGCCTTGGGTGTCAGGCCGCCATCGCCGCAAGCCGCTACGACCAGGCCCTGAACGCCAGCTTTGATCGACGCTTCGTAAAGATGGCGTCCGGCGTCTTGGTGGTCGTACAAGATATCGACGCGGGGTAGTTGCCGCAGACCAGTCAGATCAAAGCCTCCATCAGGAGACCCGGCCAGTGGCCAGCCGCGTGCAGGAAGCTGATCAAACTGCACAATACCGTTGTGAATGGCGCCCAGAGCGCCCTGGTTGCCAGAGCTGAAGGCATCCAGGCGCGTGGTATTGGCTTTGCTTACATAGCGGGCGGCGTGAATCTCGTCATTGAGCGTCACTACAACGCCCATACCTCGCGCGGCAGGTGTCGTGGCCACGAGGACGGCGTTAAGCAGATTAAGTGGGCCGTCAGCGCTGATGGCCGACGCCGGACGCATGGCACCGACCAGCACCACAGGCTTTTCGCTTTGCACCACCAGACTGAGGAAGTACGCGGTTTCTTCGAGGGTGTCGGTGCCATGCGTAATGACCACGCCATCGATGTCGGATTGCGCCAGGGTGCGACGCACCAGTCGGGCCAGACGCAGTAACATGGCACTGGTGATTTCGCGGCTGTCCACGTTAAAAGCCTGCTGCGCTCGTATAGAAGCGACGGCAGTGATTTGCGGCACGGCGTGCAGCAAGGCATTGACGGGTTCGGTGACGGTGTAGTCGGTGACCTCGGTGCTCGAGGCTGCTGTTGCGGCAATGGTGCCACCGGTGCCAATAAGGGCGATAACGGGCAATGGGAGGCGTTGCATAGCGGTTTCCTTTTTATAGGTAACCGTCATTTTGCCACCTTCATTCTTCCAAGTCCGGCGCTCCCGAGTGTGCAGGAGCGCCAGAGTTGCTGCGGTGGGTTGTTGCAGCGTCAGGCCGCGCGGTTCAGCGATGCCTTCAGGGCGCCCGGCGCATCTCTGCGGGTGGATACTTGATCTGTGCGCGGTATTTAGACACGGTACGGCGCGCAACCACAATGCCTTCGCTGGCCAGTCGGCTGGCCAGGGTTACGTCCGAAAGGGGTTCTTTCGGGTTCTCTTCGTCTATCATTTCTTGTATTAGCGCCCGTACTGCGCCAGCTGAGCACGTGCCGCCAGAGCGTGTTGAAAGCTCGCGGGAAAAGAAATGCTTGAACTCAAAAACACCTCGTGGTGAGGCCAGATATTTGTGACTGGTTGCACGGGAAACCGTAGACTCATGTATGTCGAGTTCTTCTGCGATTTCACTGAGCATGAGCGGCCGCAGGGCGATTTCGCCGTAGTCGAAAAATGTCTGCTGGCGGGCGACAATGGCTTGAGCGACACGCTGTATGGTTTCGGCACGTTGTTCCAGGCTGCGCATCAGCCAGCGGGCTTCCTGCAAGGCCTGTGCCATCAGGCCCCGTTCTTCATAGCGTGTCTTGCGGAACATCTGGGCATAGGCATGGTTTAGACGGGCCAGTGGTGCGGCTTCCCGGTTAGTGGTGGCGACCCACAAACGACCCACTTTGCGCACGACAACATCAGGGATTATATAAGTCGACGCGTCGATTGCCGTATGGCTTCTGCCTGGGCGCGGGCTCAACTGCCGTATGAGCATACCGGCTTCGCGCGCCTCATCTTCTGTACACTTTGCGGCACGGGCCAGGCCCGTGTAGTCGCATCGCCCCAGCCGCTCAAGCTCGCCATCCACAATGCGCATGGCCGCATCGCGGCCCGCGGTATCTTCTGGCATGGCCTCAAGTTGCAGCGTCAGGCACTCTGTCAGTGAACGTGCAGCGATGCCAGGTGTGGTCAGATGCTGAACCAGCGAAAGCGCGCACTCCCATTCGTGCGTTTCAACGGGTGGCTGAAATTGAGAGGGGGCCGCAAGTTCTTCAAACGGAACTCTTAAATACCCGTCCTCGTCGATGGCTTCAATAATGTAGAGTGCAAGCATATGGTCGCGCTCATTAATCTCGCGTCCAGCCAAGTCTGCCAGCAGGGCCTCTTGCAGGGTGGTCTCGCAGCGCACCCACTCACCTACGTCGCTGCTTGCACCGTCGTGACTTTGCCGGCTGGTTGAAGGGTAGTCTCCCGAATAGTCGGCAGGGCCGTCGGCGGCCGCTTCAATATGTTGTATCTCAGGCCCATCTGCTGACTCTGTGTTTCCGGTATTGGACTGGTCGTCAAAAGAGCCTGCGGCGTCGACGGCTGGACCGTCGTCTGCGCTCATGCTTTCGGATTCGGAAATCGCTCCTTCATCGTCGGCTTCTTCGAGAAAAGGATTGCTGGCCAGAGCCTGGAGTACTTCCCGGTTAAAATCCAGTGTCGACATCTGCAGCAGCTTAACGGACTGTTGCAGGCGCGGCGTCAGAGTGGTTTGCTGACGTGCCTGCATCTCATGGCTTATCTGTGCCAATTTGTATCTCCCGTATTTTCTGAGTATCGAATAGCAATGTGTATGATTATATTAAGCAAAAATCATGCCAACTTTATTTCGATGAATATACGGGAAATGACGCGAAAGCGTTCAGTGTAAGGGTGTAAATTTACCGACTGGTGTAAGAAGTGCAGCAGTTTGCGGAAAGGCGCCTGAAATATTTTTTAATCTTTGCTTGCACTCTGAAACTGGCTAAGCCGGTTATACAGCGTTTTGGTGCTGATACCCAGTGCTTGCGCAGCAAGTTGCTTGTCGCCATCGTAGTGGTCCAGGGTAGCGGCGACGATGGCTTGTTGTGCGTTGGTTAACGGTGTGCCGATGGGAATCTTCAAATACCCTTGCGTGACTTCTGTAGGGCAGGCTTTGAATACCGGGCTTAACGGGGCGATGCTGAGTTTGTCGTCCGCCAAAATGAACGCGCGCATGACGGTGTTTTTGAGCTCACGTATGTTGCCGGGCCAGTTGTAAGTTTCGAGGTTTTTAAGCGTATCGCCGGCAAAGGTTTTTTGCGTGGTTTCCTGGTGGTTGAACTCGTCAAGAAAACGCTGGGCCAGGTAGGCGATGTCAGGTGTGCGCTCGCGAAGTGACGGTACCCTGATGGGGAAGACTGCCAGGCGGTACAGAAGGTCAGATCGAAAGCTTCCGGCCTTGATCGCTTCGTTGGGGTCGCGGTTGGTGGCAGCGATAATGCGCACATTGACTTTCTGCAGTGCCGAACCGCCAACGCGGTGATAGCTGCCGCTTTCCAGTACACGCAATAACAGCACCTGCATGGCAAGCGGCATTTCTGTGACTTCGTCCAGAAAAAGCGTGCCATTGTTGGCCCGCTCGAAGCAGCCCACGCTGGTGGAGGCTGCCCCCGTAAAGCTGCCTTTTTCGTGCCCGAATAACTCACTTTCGGCCAGTGTAGGGGTGATGGCGCCGCAATTGATAGCCACAAACGCTTCTTCACTTCGATTGCTGCGGTTGTGCAGGGCGCGGGCGACGATCTCTTTGCCTGTGCCGCTTTCGCCGATAATAAGCACGCTGGCGTCTGTTGGCGCAGCTTTTACAATGGCTCTCGCAAGGTCAAACGCGGCTGCCGATCGTCCCAGAATTTTAGAAGATTTGATCATATACACTATGCTTGGTAGAAAAATACAAATCGATTAATAATGCTTTGCTTTTGCTTACAGTTTTTAAATTTGGTTTGCCATTACACCACCCAAACCGCGTACGATACCTATAAGCGTATTTAGTTTGCAACGTTGGGGGCAGGCGTGGCTTCAGTAACCGCATTTTTCAATGCCTTGCACGTATACTAAGCGGCTTTGACCGTCTGGGAGAACCTTCTTCAAGAAGATAATATGGCTCACCTCTTGATTGTAGATGACGAAACCGCCATCAGAGAACTGATCGCAGAGATAGCAAATGATGAAGGCTACACGACGGCGCTGGCTGGCGATATTCGCCAGGCACGCATACAGATAGAGCGTCAGCAACCCGACGTCATCGTGCTTGACATGCATTTGCCCGATGGCAACGGCATGGAGTTCTGGCAAAGCCTTGATTTGCCTGGAACCCAGGTCGTATTCATGACAGGCCATTCTAGTGTCGACAGCGCAATTGAGGCGTTGCGCTGTGGTGCTGCCGATTATTTGCTCAAACCCGTCAGTCTCAGACGGCTGCGCACCACCCTCGACCAGCTCAAGTCGAGCGCCCCTGCGCCCGCAGCTGGCAGCGACGACGCGTTTGCCAAAATGATAGGCACTTCGCGCGGCATGCAGTTGCTCTGTACGTATATTCAGAAAGTGGCGCCTACTCAGGCGACGGTGCTTCTGGTAGGCGAAAGCGGCACCGGCAAAGAGCTGGCCGCAGAGGCGATACATCTGATCAGCCCCCGGCATGACAAGCCCTTTATGCCAATTAACTGCGGTGCGATTTCGCCCAACCTTATCGAAAGTGAGCTGTTCGGGCACGAAAAGGGCAGTTTTACGGGTGCAGATCGTCAGCACAAGGGTTATTTTGAGCGCGCCCGCGGGGGCACCGTCTTTCTTGACGAAATTACCGAGATGTCCATGGAGCTTCAGGTCAGACTGCTGCGGGTGCTCGAGTCCGGGCGTTTCATGCGTGTGGGCACACACGAAGAAATCGAGGCTGATGTCCGCATTGTTGCTGCCACCAACCGCAACCCCGATGAGGCCGTCGCCAACGGTGTGTTGCGCGAAGATCTTTATCACCGGCTCAGTGTGTTTCCGCTTGAGCTTCCCCCGTTGCGTGAGCGTGACGGCGATGTCGTGCTGCTGGCCGAGCACTTCCTGGCTCTGCTCAATGAAGAGCACAACACGCGCAAGCGATTTGCGCCTGAAGCCATAGAGGCAGTACAGGCTTACTCGTGGCCGGGAAACATCCGCGAGCTGCGCAATTACGTTTATCGCAGCTACATTCTTAACGATGAGCTCATCAAAAGCGATGCTAACTTCTTTGGGCTGGGTGAGTACGCGCCCAGTCGCGACAGCGATGTCATGGTTGCTGTTGGTGCCTCGCTGGCCGACGCCAACCGTCAGCTCATTCTCGCTACGCTGAAACAATGCGGTGGTGTCAAGAAAACGGCTGCCAAAATGCTGGGAATTAGCCTCAAGACGCTCTATAACCGTCTTGAAGAATACGGGGCTGTCGACGACGACGCCCAAGAACCCTCCAGCATTCGATAAACACATCATGTCAGCTTGCCGGGCTGCGGGTCCCTGATACGTTCAGGGTCTTCACGCGGTGGCAGGTCCACCTCGTCAGGCGCGGGCTGCGGGGGTTGTTCTGGCGGGACATCCGGGTTTGAGTCTGGGGGAGTGGGCACGTGTGCCCGCAAAAAATCCGGGCGCGGCTGTGCTTCATGGCTGTGCTGTAGATGTTTCTGCATGGTCTGTGCCTCCTGGTAAATATCTGTTGATTCACGGCTGGCTAAATGTATACGCCAGTCACATGATCTGTGCCCAGTCAGGCATGCAAGTTACGTGCCCAGGCGGCCAGCGCCGATAACATAATCACAAAATAAGCATTCCGATGTGCATAAAAGCATGGCGTCGGCATGAATCTTGCTTGGTACAGGGTATACAACTGTCGCCCTACGCACTTGGCGGTATTGCCCCGATAGCTTTTACGTCACCGGTAATTTTTGCAGAGATGGACATCGGGGGTGCAGGCAGAAGTGCCAGAGCAGGCGTGGGCGTCGCGACAACGATGACTGTTAAGGTCGAAACTGGAGAACAATTGTGAAGCTAAACGTATTGGCAGTAAGCGCAGAGGCTTACCCCCTCGCCAAAACCGGCGGTCTCGGCGATGCCGTAAGTGGCATGCTGGGCGCATTGGCGCAGGACGGAGTAAATGTGAGCGTGCTTTTGCCGGCCTATCGGGGCGTGGTGCAGCAATTGCAGCAGGTGCGCGAAGTGGCGCAGTTGTCGGGTGTGCCAGGTGGTGATGCTGTCTTGCTGTCAGGTCACTGCCCTGAGCTTGGCGTGCCTGTGTTGGCTCTGGTTAACGACGCCCTCTATGATCGCGATATGCTTTATGTGGGGCTAGAGGGCGAGGGCTTTGATGATAACGACGTACGCTATGCTGCGCTTTCGTATGCGGCGGCGTGCATTGCGCGCGGCGTCGCGTCAGTGCCACGCCCTCACGTGGTGCATGCACACGACTGGCATGCAGCGCTGACGCCCTTGTATATGCAGCAATTGCATGTTGACGATGTCCGTTCCGTACTGACCTTGCACAACCTTGCCTTTCAGGGAGACTTTTCCATTGATCGCGCCTCACGTATTGGCATAGACGAAGACACCCTGCGTCGGGAGCACTGTCTGGATCGCAATGGTCGTATTAATTTTCTGAAGGCAGGCATACGTAGCGCCGATTTGATCTCGGTCGTGAGCCATCAGTATGCCAGGGAGATTCTCACTCCCGAGTTTGGCTGCGGGCTTGAGAATGACCTGACATACCGGCGGTCGCACACTATTGCTATCCCCAATGGCATAGACATGGCATTGTGGGATCCGCAGGCCGACCAATACCTGCCGAATCGGTCATTTAATGCCCGGCACATGGAAAACAAAGCGGTCTGCAAGTCTGCGCTGCAGCACTCCTTCGGCATTGACGAAGATGAATCGCGTATTGTTCTGGTGATGGGTAGTCGACTGACGACACAGAAAATGGCGGACGTGGCAGTTCATGCCCTGCCTGCCGCGCTTGATGCTTATCCTGAACTGCAAGTTTGCGTGATGGGGCAGGGCGACAAGGCGCTTGAAAAGGCGCTGAGGGAAATGGCTGAACGATACCCCGGGCGTTGCGGGGTGCGCATAGGCTTTGACGAGCCGCGTGCTCATTTGCTGCACGCAGGTGGCGATATCCTGCTTCATGGCAGTCGGTTCGAGCCGTTTGGGCTGACGCCCCTCTATTCAATGCGTTACGGTACTGTTCCGATAGGTTCGCGGGTGGGCGGCATGGTCGACACCATACTTGACCCAGGTCCTGAACACTCGGTGCCGTCCATGCAGGGCGCGACCGGTGTGCTGTTCAGAGGTGACCGTCCGGATGACATGCTAAATGCCATACACAGGGCGGTTGGGCTGTACAAACGACCATCGGTCTGGCGGGCAATGCAACTGAATGGCATGCGTCTTGACTTCAGCTGGCAACGGGTGGCACCAGCCTATCTGAGCGCGTACCAGAGTCTGCGGCCCGATGTGGCTCTGGATCGCATACCTGAGCGCCGGCGCGGTGTTTTTTCGACACGCAACTGGCAGCCAGGAAAGGCTCCGGTTTTGCCCAATGCCGGGGCGGCGATGCAAAGCGGCCGCACTGAATTGGTGCCGCGCAGGCTGACTAGTGGACAAAGAACAACGACTGTCGTTGGTGCCGACCGGTCTGTGGCCTGATTCTCGAACTTACCGGGCCTTCACTATGCTATCGAAAGACGCGACCATATCGGCTTCATCCTTAAACGGGTCCGCCGATTTGCCAGTCTATGAATACGCGCATGGCCCCGTTTTCCAGGCAGATGGTCAGGTGCGTTTTCGCTTGTGGGCGCCTGCCGTGTCAGGCGTGACGCTTGAGATTGCGGACACCGACTCGATTCCCATGGTTGCCGTGGGTGCGGGTATGTACGAAACCACACTTACTTGCGCGCCGGGCACCAAGTATCGATTTCGCCTTGATAGCGGTGTTACCGTGCCCGATCCAGCCTCACGTTTGCAGGATGGCGACCCTCAGGACGCCAGCGTGGTGGTCGATGTGGCCGAATATGCGTGGCGTAATACAGGCTGGGCAGGGCGTCCGTGGTCTGAAACCGTGCTCCTTGAGCTGCATACGGGTCTGCTCGGCGGGTTTCGAGGGGTGCAGGAGCGACTTCCTGATCTTGCTGATCTGGGCATTACCGCCATAGAGCTGATGCCGATTGCAGACTTTCCGGGGCCGCGTAATTGGGGTTATGACGGTGTGCTGCCCTATGCGCCAGATTGTTCCTATGGCAGCCCTGGTGAACTGAAAGAGCTGATAGATACTGCGCATGGTCTGGGCTTGCAGGTGTTTCTGGATGTGGTCTACAACCATTTCGGGCCGGAAGGCAATTATCTGCACGCGTACGCAGAGGATTTTTCCGGGAAGATATCCAGACTCCATGGGGGCCTGCCGTGGATTTTCGTCAGCCTCAGGTACGTGCGTTTTTTGCCGAGAATGCGCTGTATTGGCTGCGTGAGTATCGCTTTGATGGCCTTCGTCTCGATGCGGTGCACGCCATTGAAGATCAAGACTGGCTTGGTGACATGGCGGCGTTTGTGCGCCGCGAGATCGCTGCCATTGCGCCTGGGCGTCATGTGCATCTGGTTGTGGAAAACGATGACAACTCGGTTGCGCTGCTGCAGTCTGGCTTTGATGCGCAGTGGAATGATGATGAACACCATGTGTTGCACCATATGCTCACCGGTGAGGCGCAGAGCTACTACGCTGATTATGCCGACGAGGCGGCCGGGCGTCTGGCCAGATGCCTGGCTCAAGGGTTTGACTATCAGGGTCAGCCCAGCCCTTTTCGTGCGGGCCGCCGGCGCGGTGAGCCATCGGCAGAGTTGCCGCCGACGTCGTTTATTTTCTTTCTTCAAAACCATGATCAGACTGGCAACCGGCCGTGGGGCGAGCGCTTGCGTACATTATGTATGCACAATGAAGATGCGCTCAGGGCGGCGATTGCCTTGCAATTGCTGACGCCCCAGATACCGCTGCTTTTTATGGGTGAAGAATATGGTGCGCTGGCTCCATTTCTGTATTTCACCAGTTTCGACAATGATGAATTGCTGCGGGCCATTCGGGAAGGTCGCCAGCGTGAACACGCCAGCGCCACGAAGTCCGATGGCGCAACGCAGCGTCTGCCTGACCCCAACGACCAGAAAACATGGGACGCCTGTATGGCACTTCCCGGCCTGTCGGTGGATCGCGACCAGGAGTGGCGTGCGCTGTATGGTCAGTTGCTGCGTGTGCGCCATGCCTTCATTACGCCTTATCTGGACGGCGCGCGCAGTCTTTCAGCGAGGGCGCTCGGCCCCATGGCGGTGCAGGCTGGCTGGCAACTGAATAATGGTGCTGTGCTGAGCGTCTACTGCAATCTTTCCAATGCCGGTGTATCGATAGAGCCTGCGAGCCCGGATGAGATTGTGCTATATGCAGGGCCACGCCAGCCTCACACACATGCGCGCAGCGATACCCTGCGAGCGCACGCCACACTGGCAACCATTGTGCCGGAGCCATCATGAGCCTCGTGAGATCTACGCTAAGGCTGCAACTGAGCCCAGACTTCACGTTTGACGACGCGCGTGGGCATCTTCCGTATTTTTCGTCGCTGGGTATAAGCCATCTGTATCTGTCGCCGGTTTCCACTGCCCGCCCGGGTTCAACCCATGGTTACGATGTGACCGATCACGCTGTAGTAAGCCCGGTGCTTGGCGGTGAGGACGGGCTGCGCGTTCTGGCTCAGTGTGCCCGCGAGATGGGCATCGGCATCGTGCTGGATATCGTACCTAATCACATGGCAACGCATCCCGACAATGTGTGGTGGGATGACGTGCTGCGTCATGGTCCGGAAAGCCCCTATGCCACCTGGTTTGATATCGACTGGTCGTCGCCCCTGCGTGCATTGCGGGGACGCGTGTTGGCGCCTTTTTTGGCAGGCTCACTCCGCAGCCGGCTGGCTGCTGGCTGCATAAACCTGATTCTTGATGACGACGCCCAGACCTTTTTTATAGAAGCGGACGGCATGCGTTACCCGGTTGCGCCGGGCTCGCTCGACAACGAAGGGCTTACTGCGCAGGATACGCTCAAGCTGTACGAAAAAAACAGCCCCGGGAGTCGCTGTCGGCTTGAAGCGTTGCTTGCACGCCAGCATTACCGTTTAGCGTGGTGGCGTGTCGCAGCCCGGAGCATCAACTGGCGGCGTTTCTTTGAAATTAATGACCTGATCGGCGTGCGCGTTGAGGAGCCGCCCGTATTTGATGCAGTGCATGCCCTGACGCTGCGGCTTTATGAAGAGGGTGTGATTGATGGTGTTCGCATTGATCATGTCGATGGGCTGGCTGATCCGGCGGGGTACTGCCAGCGTCTGCGAGAGGCGCTTGACGCGCGCACGCCACGCAGGCCTGAGGGCCAGCGCCAACAGCAGGCCTGGCTTGTAGTTGAAAAAATACTGGCGACTAGCGAACACTTGCCAGAAAGCTGGCAGGTTGACGGCACGACGGGCTACGATTTTATGGATCAGGTTTCTGCTGTGTTGCATGAGGCGGGTGGTGAAATGCCACTGACGCATGCATGGCAAGAGCTGTCTGGAGACCTCTGCAGCGCTGCCGAGCAGGTCAGGCAAGTGCGCAGGTATTTGCTGCGACGGCATTTTGTGGCTGAGCGGCGTGCCCTGCTAACAAGCATTGAAGCGTCGATGCGCTTCGGCGGCCCTGCGCGGCCGTGGGGGCCTTCTCTGGTGGCTGCCATGGCCGATGGCATGCTGTGTACTCTGCCCGTATATCGCAGCTATATAGATGCTGACACAGTGCCACGCGGGCCGCAGCGCGATGTGGTCAAACGCTTTCAGCAACTGACCCCGCCATTGGCGGCCAAGTCGCAGGAAGATACCGTTTTTTACCGATACGGAAGGCTGATTTCACGCAATGAAGTGGGCTCCGATCCAGATGAGTTCGCTTTATCGCCATCCGCATTTCACGCAGCCAATGTATGGCGTGCGCGCCACGCGCCACGCAGTATGCTGGCCACGGCCACTCACGACCACAAGCGCGGTGAAGACGTGCGCGCACGCCTGGCCGTGCTGAGCGAAATCCCTGTGGCCTGGGCGCAGGCGAGCCGGAGCTGGTTGCATTGGCCGGGGCAGGCATTTCCTTTGACGTCGAAGCAGCAGGCGGGGGTACGCTATATCCTTTTCCAGACCATGGTGGGCGCGTGGCCGCTGGACCTGAGCCCGGACGACCATACGGGTCTGCTTGGCTATGTTCAGCGCCTGGCGCAATGGCGGCTCAAAGCCTTGCGTGAGGCCAAGCAGAAGACGGGCTGGCTGGTGCCTGACCGCTGGTATGAGCAAAAATCAGAAGACTATCTGGTGAGCCTGGTGCTTGACCGCGCCGAACATCCCCTCATTGGTGATATTGGGCGTTTTGCCGCCACCATCGCGCCGTCGGGCGTCATGAATAGTCTGACCCAGACCTTATTGCGGCTTACCGTTCCCGGCGTGCCTGATTTGTATCAGGGTGCTGACGGGTGGGACTTTAGTCTGGTTGACCCCGACAACCGCCGGCCTGTCGATTTCGCGGCCCGGTCGTTGTCGCTCAAGGCCTTTAACGCCGCGACTGATTTGCGCACGCTGTTGCCTGAGTGGCGCTCGGACGCCATCAAGCAAGCGCTTATCGCCCGCGTATTGGGCCTGCGCGGCGAGCAGCCCGGGCTGTTTGATCAGGGTGATTATTTTCCGCTGTATGTGTCTGGCAGGCGCCGTGAACACGTGCTGGCATTTTCACGTAGCTGGCGTGGTGAGTGTGTTGTGGTGATTGTTTCTCGCGTATGCGCGGAGGCGGTCATGGCCAGGGCACCCGCATTGCCATTGCCAGAGCCGGACTGGTGGCAAGATACCGCCGTAACGCTGCCTGCTCAGTTTAAAGGGGCGAGATTTACGGACGTGCTGGCAGGCACGGCGGGTAAAGCATTGATAGGCGTCGACGCCGAAAGCCGGCTGACCTTGTGTAATGTGTTGTCGGCACTGCCCTGCGCGGTGCTGACACCGGCGTCTGGCTGATGGGAGACTGAAACAGCATCAGGCGTGCCACCCGGCCGTCGTGGGCGATGCAATGTTTGTGGGGTAACGAGAAAGCCAGACCGGACGGGGTGACATGATGCCAGCCACCCCTTCGTTTGTGTGGTCAGGGGTACAGACCGCGCACTTCGCGTGCTTCGAGTATGCGTGTGCAGGCCGTGATAAACGCGGCGGTGCGCAGACTGACCGCATGCTCTTTCGCTACCGACGAAACCGACGTGTACGCCGTGCGCATCATGGCCTCTAACCTGTGATTGATTTCGGGTTCTGTCCAGAAAAAGCTGGAAAAATCTTGCACCCATTCAAAATAGCTGACGGTAACGCCACCGGCGTTGGCAAGCACGTCGGGCACGATGATGGTGCCTTTGCTGGTGAGAATGTCGTCGGCATCAGGGGTGGTGGGACCGTTGGCACCTTCAACAACGATTTTGGCCCGGACAGTGTTGGCGTTGTCGAGGTTGATCTGGCTTTCAAGTGCCGCTGGGATCAGCAGTTCAGTTTCGAGTGCCCAGAAGTCAGCGGGGCTGATTTGCTCGGCATCAGGCGCGCCCGCGATACCGCCGGTTTCTTCTGCATGCTTGGTCAGGGCCAGAACATCAAGACCATTGGCATTATGCAAGGCTCCTGTGTGGTCCTGGATAGCGATCACTTTAGCGCCTGCGTCATAAAACAGCCGCGCGGCTGTGCCGCCTACGTTGCCAAAGCCCTGAATTACAATGCGAGCGCCTTCTATGGCGATGCCTGCATCGTGGGCGGCTTCGCAGCCCACCACATAGACACCGCGCCCCGTTGCCTCAACGCGGCCCAGGCTGCCACCCAGTGATACCGGTTTTCCGGTAACCACACCCGTGGTGGTGCCACCTTCATTCATGGAGTAAGTGTCCATCATCCAGGCCATGGTTTGGGCATTGGTATTGACGTCGGGGGCGGGGATGTCTTTGTTGGGCCCTATGATGGAGCCGATTTCGCTGGTGTAGCGGCGCGTAATGCGTTCAAGTTCGCCGCGCGAATAGTTGCGCGGGTCTATGCGTATGCCGCCTTTGGCGCCACCGAAAGGCAGGCTGACGGCGGCGCATTTTACCGACATCCATGCTGCCAGCGCCATGACTTCGGACAGCGTGACTTCTTGATGGAACCGGACACCACCTTTGCCAGGCCCTCGCGACGTATTGTGCTGCACCCGGTAGCCCTCAAAATGGGCGATGGTGCCGTTGTCGAGTTCTACGGGGATGTCTACGATCAGCGAGCGCTTCGGCCTTTTCAGGGTTTCGACCCATCTAGACAGCTTGCCGAGATAGGGGGTTACACGTTCAACCTGCTCGAGGTAGCTGCCCCAGGGCCCCAGGGATTCTGAGTTCAGATAAGAAGGGAGGGCGTGCGTCGGATGTTCTGTCATGAATTGACCTTGCGCGATGTTGGAGATAGAAAAAAATGCTGTGTGGCCAGCTTGCGACCTGCCAGAGCTTAGGGCTATTTTAGGACAAGCTGCACTACTGCGTCCCCTGTTTTCTGATAGCCATAATATTAGGGTCGCATCCCCGGCGTGCGTACCTGTCAGAAAGCAGGCGGCATGCAGGCCATTAAAGGCCGTATTCCTTCAGCCCTTCAAGATTCAGTACATGGACGGCCCCATACTCAACCTTGACCAGCATGGCGTCTTCAAGCGTACGCAGCGCACGGTTGGTGCGCTGGCGCGATGTGCGTGCAAGGTAGCCGATTTCTTCCTGGGTAATGTCGAGCCGCATGTTTTTGCCGGGATAAAGCAGCGGGTTGAACAGCTCTGCCAGACAGCGTGCCACGCGTGCATCGGCTTCTAGCAGTCGGTCGTATTCAGCTTTACCAATAAACTGGCCTACGCGTTCGTTAAGCTGATGCAGCAGATAGCGGTTAAATGGAATACTGTTGTCGAGCAGCCAATTGAACGTAACGACCGGAAGGCGCGCGATGGCGCAGTCACGCAATGCAACCACATCGTATTTGCGCTCTTCCGACTTTAGCAACGAGCCTTCGCCTATCCACCCGCCTGGCGGCACCCCTGTCAGCGATGCCATCTTGCCTTCCCGGCTGCCCACCGATACTTTGACCAGGCCGCTGAGCACGCCCATCCACGCGTAGGCTTTTCCGCCCTTGCGTTCAATGATTGCCCCGGCGGGGTAACGTGTCACGGTGACGTCGCTTAGCACCCGGTCTTGCTGACTTGTATCGAGCAAACAGAACCAGGCTGCGTTGTCAGGCAGACAGTCTTTCAGAAGCATGGGGATTTACCCTCGAAAAAGCGCGAATGTCATGTTAAGGACAGTTAAAGACGCGACAACCCGATAACTTACATGCAGCGGGGCAATAATGGCCCGGCAAACGAAAACCACAGCCCCTCAAGGGGGCGGACTACTGGCTGGAGGAGACACCGTGCCGCAGACTCTGCCTACGCAAGATACACAAGTCAGGCCGCAGACATTTCCGGCGCTGGTGATGCATCATGCACGAGTGCGGGGCAGTCGCCCAGCCATGCGTGAAAAAGACCTTGGAATCTGGCAAACCATGACCTGGGCCGATCTGGCACAGCAAGTGCGCGCGCTTGCCAACGGCCTTGCGGCCCTGGACGTCAAGCCCGGCCAGCACGTGGCTATTGTAGGTGAGAATCGCCCGCGTTTGTACTTGTCGATGATGGCGGCCCAATGCCTTGGTGCTATACCGGTGCCACTGTATCAGGATGCCGTGGCTCAGGAAATGCTTTACGTTTTGCAGGATGCTGACGTCCGTGTGACCGTGGTCGAAGACCAGGAGCAGGTCGACAAAATGCTGGAAGTCGCAGAGCTGTGCCCTTCGCTGGCATATATCGTCTACGACGATCCGCGCGGACTGCGTCATTACGACAAGGAAAGACTGTTCTCCTTCGAGGGCCTGATTGAAATGGGCCAGGAGTTTGCGGCGGCACATCCCGATTACGTTGATGCGGCAATCGCGGCCATAGATCCCGGCGATACGGCGGCCATGTTTTATACCTCGGGCACGACCGGCAAGCCCAAGGGGGTGGTGTTGTCGCACCATGCGCTGATAGATCGCGCCGAGGCCATCCAGGATCTCGAAGGCCTGACTGACCAGGAGGACGTGCTGGCCTATCTGCCACCGGCCTGGATAGGCCAGAACATGTTCTCGTATACGCAGTTTCTGGTGTCAGGCTTTACGGTCAACCATCCAGAATCGCCTGAAACCGTAGCCATCGATATGCACGATATCGGCCCGACGTATTATTTTGCGCCACCCAGAGTGCTGGAGGAGCTGCTCACCCATGTAATGATCCGCATGGAAGACGCCAGCGCCATCAAGCGCAAGATGTTTCAAGTGTTTATGGGTCTGGCGCAACGTGTAGGTGTACGCATCCTCGATAAAGACCCGGGCATTGGCCTGTGGGACCGCCTTCTTTATGGCATAGGTAATTTGATGGTGTACGGACCGCTGCGCAATGCCCTGGGCATGAGTCGCGTGCGTGTTGCGTATACCGCCGGCGAGGCCATTGGGCCCGACCTGTTTGTGTTTTACCGTTCTATCGGCGTTAACCTGAAGCAGCTGTATGGTTCTACAGAAACCTCGGTGTTTGTATGCGTTCAGGAAAATGGCCAGGTGCGCTCTGATACCGTCGGGCCACCGGTTCGGGGTGTAGAGATTCGTGTCGCTGAAAATGGTGAAATCCAGGTCAAAAGCCCTGGTCTGTTTTCAGGCTACTACCAAAACCCCGAGGCGACCGCCGAGTCGTATACCGAAGATGGCTGGTATCACACCGGCGACGCGGGTTATCTCGATGAAGATGGACAGCTTAAGATTATTGACCGGGCCAAAGACGTTGGCAAACTTGCCGATGGCAGCCTGTTCGCGCCCAAATACATCGAAAACAAGCTCAAGTTTTTTCAGCATATCAAAGAGGTGGTGGCTTTTGGCAATGGCATGCCTGAGGTGTGCGCCTTTATTAATATCGACCTGGAGGCAGTGGGTAACTGGGCAGAGCGTCGAGGGTTGCCTTACGCGGGCTATACCGACCTTGCCACAAAGCCCGAGGTGTATGCGCTCATTCGTGACTGTGTTGATCAGGTTAATGCCGATCTGGCGCAAGACCCCATGTTGTCGGGTTCGCAGGTTGCGCGTTTTCTGATTTTGCACAAAGAGCTGGACCCTGATGATGACGAACTGACACGCACGCGCAAAGTGCGTCGCGGCTTTATCGCCCAGAAGTATGGTGTGCTGGTTGATGCGTTGTTTGAAGGCAAAGAAAACCAGTTCATTGAAACTGAAGTGAAATTCGAAGATGGCAGAACTGGCCGTATTTCGGCAGACCTGAAAATCATGTCCGCAACCATAGTGCCCGCGCACGACGCCACCAGGAAGGCTGCGTAATGAGTCAAGACGTACGAGACCAACGAATCGGGGATGTGATCCTCAATCTGAACAATATTTCGCTGGCGTTTGGTGGTGTCAAGGCGTTGACCGAGATTTCGTTCGACGTAAGAGAGCATGAAATCCGCGCGATTATCGGCCCGAACGGCGCGGGGAAAAGCTCCATGCTTAACGTGATCAATGGGGTATATACCCCTCAGCAGGGCGAGATCACGCTTGATGGTGCGAGTTTTGCGAAGATGAATTCGCGCCGCGCTGCAGAAATGGGTATAGCCCGTACGTTTCAGAATCTGGCGCTGTTCAAAGGCATGAGTGTGCTGGACAACATTATGACCGGCCGCAACCTTCACATGAAGAGCGGCGTGCTGGCGCAGGCTTTCAGGCTGGGTTCGGCGGAACGAGAAGAAATCAGAAATCGTGAGTTCGTAGAAAACATTATTGATTTTCTCGAGATCCAGGCCTTTCGCAAGACACCCGTAGGGCGGCTGCCCTATGGGTTGCAGAAACGGGTCGACCTGGGGCGGGCGCTGGCCATGGAGCCACGCATTCTGCTTCTGGATGAGCCCATGGCAGGCATGAACATTGAAGAAAAGCAGGACATGAGCCGCTTCATCCTGGATGTAAACGATGAATATGGCACCACCATTGTGCTGATCGAGCACGATATGGGCGTGGTTATGGACATCTCCGATCGCGTCGTGGTGCTCGATTACGGCAAAAAAATCGGCGACGGCATACCCGACCAGGTTCGTCAGAACCCGGACGTCATTCGCGCCTATTTGGGCGCCGGCCACTAAACAAGGAAAAAGAACATGGCTTTTTTTCTGGAAACCCTGTTTGGCGGCCTGATGTCAGGCATGCTTTATTCGCTGGTGGCGCTGGGTTTTGTACTCATTTTCAAGGCGTCAGGCGTATTTAACTTCGCGCAGGGCGCCATGGTGCTCATTGCCGCACTGTGCATGGCGCGATTTTCGGTCTGGATTCCCGTCTGGCTGGGCATAGAGGAAGGGCTGCTGGGCAATATATTGGCGTTTGTAGTCAGCGGTCTGTTCATGTGGCTGATTGCCGTCGTCATTGAGCGTTGGGTGCTGCGTTTTCTGGTCAACCAGGAACCCACCACTTTGCTCATGGCCACCATAGGCATCAGCTATTTTCTCGATGGCATGGGTCAGCTCATTTTTGGCAGCAGCGTCTACACCATTGATGTCGGCATGCCTAAAGACCCTGCATTCATTCTGGAGTCCATGTTCGAAGGCGGCATTCTTATCAGCCTCGAAGATCTGACCGCAGCGGGAGTTTCAGCTTTGCTCGTGGTGGCGCTGGCCTTCTTCTTCCAGTACACATCTACCGGGCGGGCATTGCGTGCCGTCGCCGACGATCACCAGGCGGCGCAATCAATAGGTATTCCGCTTAATCGGATCTGGGTGGTTGTCTGGACTGTGGCCGGGTTGGTGGCGCTGGTGGCCGGCATTATCTGGGGCTCTAAGTTTGGGGTGCAGTTTACGTTGTCGACAGCCGCATTGCGCGCCCTGCCAGTGGTGATTTTAGGCGGGTTGACCTCGGTGCCTGGCGCGATTGTTGGTGGCTTGATTATTGGTGTGGGCGAGAAACTGTCGGAGGTCTATCTTGGACCGTTCGTTGGCGGCGGTATCGAGATCTGGTTCGCTTATATGCTGGCCCTGGTGTTCCTGCTGTTCCGGCCCCAGGGTTTGTTTGGCGAAAAAATCATTGACCGCGTCTAACGACATAAGATCAGGAATAGACTATGTTTTATCGTGAAAACGGCCAATTCAAGAGTACATACCGGGCTGATCAGCAGATCTTCCCTATCCGTCAGGACAGGGTGTTCATGCTGCTGGTGCTGGCGCTGGCATTTATAGCAACGCCACTGCTTGCGTCCAGTTATTTCTTGCAGGCCATACTTATTCCCTTTCTGATACTGTCGCTGGCAGCGATAGGTCTGAATATTCTTGTGGGGTATTGCGGCCAGATCTCTATCGGGTCGGGCGCCTTCATGGCCGTGGGCGCGTATGCAGCATGGAACTTCGGCGTACGCATTCCGGCTATGCCGCTGGTGCTGCAGATACTGCTTGGTGGTGTGTTTGCCACCCTGGCTGGCGTCGTGTTCGGCGTACCCAGTCTGCGCATCCGTGGTCTGTACCTGGCCGTGACCACACTGGCGGCCCAGTTTTTCATGGACTGGGCGTTTCTGCGCATTCCTTATTTCACCAACTATTCCTCGTCAGGCAACGTGTCGGTTCCCGCGCTGTATGCGTTCGGGTTGCCCGTGCAGACGCCCGTACAGCGATATATGTTTGTGCTGATCTTTGTTGTCGTGTTTGCACTTCTGGCCAAGAACCTGGTGCGCGGCGCCATCGGACGGCAGTGGATGGCCATTCGCGACATGGACGTGGCCGCTTCTGTTATCGGCATACGCCCCATGTATGCCAAGCTGACCGCGTTCGCCGTAAGTTCGTTCATTATCGGTGTGGCGGGGGCTTTGTGGGCATTCGTTCACCTGGGTTCATGGGAGCCGCTGGCGTTTGATCTGACACGTTCGCTGCAGTTATTGTTCATTGTCATTATCGGCGGGCTGGGATCCATTGTTGGCAGCTTCTTCGGAGCGGCTTTTATGGTGCTGCTGCCTGTGTTTCTCACAAACGTTCCGCATATGTTCGGTCTTAACCTGGGAATAGACACTGCTTCGCATATTGAACACATGGTGTTCGGTGCATTGATTGTGTTCTTCCTTATTGTTGAACCGCACGGCCTCGCCCGACTCTGGAGCATAGGAAAAGAAAAGCTGCGGCTCTGGCCATTTCCGCACTAACCGGCGTTTATGGACCATCAGCCATTAGCCCTGTCAGTCACTACGCAGTTCAGTTAGGTTTTTTAAAGCAGTCTGTAAGGCAGTAACCCGGCCGGGCCATCCCGGATCGACCGGCCACATATAAACGGTGCATTGAGACACCTTCAGGAGGACCAGGAGATGAAACTATCTATTAAATTGGCAGTAGCTCTGCTTGCCGTTGGTGGCACGCTGGCCACGGCCTCGTTGCCGGCCGCGGCAGCCGACGAGCAGTTCATACCGCTACTCGCTTACCGCACGGGTTCGTTCGCACCGCTGGGCATACCATGGGCGGACGGCAAAATGGATTACCTCAAGCTAGTCAACGCACGCGACGGTGGCGTTAACGGCGTCAAAATTACCTATGAAGAGTGTGAAACCGCTTATGCAACAGACAAAGGCGTTGAGTGCTACGAAAGGCTGAAAGACAAGAATGGCGGGGCATCGAGCTTTGATACCCAGTCCACAGGAATTACCTTTGCCGTGACCGATAAGGCCTTTAATGATCATGTTTCTGTGGTCACCATGGGCTATGGTCTGTCGCAGTCTGCCGACGGTACGGTGTTCAAGTGGAACTTTCCCTTGCTGGGCTCATACTGGACTGCCGCCGACGTCATGATCCAGGACATTGCCAAGAAGGTCGGAGGCGAAGATAAACTCAAGGGCAAGAAGATTGCGCTGGTTTATCACGATTCGCCCTATGGCAAAGAGCCTATTCATTTGCTCAAGGCCCGTTCGGAGCAAAATGGTTTTGAACTCTTGCTGTATCCGGTAACAGCACCAGGCGTGGAGCAAAAATCAACCTGGTTGCAGATTCGCAAAGAGCGTCCTGATTACGTGCTGCTGTGGAGTGCTGGCATCATGACACCAACGGCAATCCGTGAGGCGCAGGCCGTGGGCTATCCGCGCGACAAAATGTATGCGATATGGTGGGCCAGTTCCGAAAACGACGTGCAGGATCTGGGGGACGTTGCCAAGGGCTACAACGGCATCACCATTCACAACAGTGCCGAGCATGGCCGAGTGCATGAAGACCTGAAAAAGTATGTCTACGACAAGGGTCAGGGCACAGATGATGATGGCAAGTACTTTGGCACCATCGCCTACACCCGCGGCCTCATGATCTCGATGCTGCAGGTTGAAGCCATACGCACGGCACAAGAGAAGTACGGCAAGGGCAAGCACATGACACCTGAGCAAGTGCAGTGGGGCATGGAAAACCTCAACCTCACCAAAGAGCGTCTCGATGAGCTGGGTTTTGGCAAGCTGATGCAGCCGGTCAAGACGACATGCGCCGACCACATGGGTGACGACTGGGCACGCATTATCCAGTGGGATGGCAAGAAGTTCAACGTGGTTTCTGACTGGTATCAGTCCGACAAGAAATATGTCGATCCGCTGATCAAAGACCTGAGCGCCAAATACGCTCAGGAAAAGAAGCTGACAGTACGCGACTGCGCAAGCGAAGGCTAGGCTGACGCGCTGAACCGGCCGCCGGAATTTTCCGGCGGCCGGGCGAATCAACGGCAGGAACCCAAATCATGAATGCGAATGTCGAGACGCCTGAGCAGACTATTCTGCTGAACGTCAACGGGATCGAAGTCATCTACAACCACGTTATCCTGGTACTTAAAGGCGTATCGCTGTGCGTGCCTGAAGGCAAGATTGTTGCCTTGCTGGGCGCCAACGGTGCAGGCAAGACGACGACCCTGCGCGCAGTGTCCAATTTGCTGCGTGCCGAACGGGGTGATGTCACCAAGGGCACTATCGATTATCGTGGCGAGCGCATCGACAGGCTTACGCCGGCCGACCTCGTCAAGCGCGGCGTGGTGCAGGTCATGGAAGGGCGGCATTGTTTCGGCCATCTGACCATTGAAGAAAACCTTTACACAGGCGCTTATACGCGCAAGATCAGCCGGGGCGAGCTGAGTGCATCGCTGGACAAGGTGTATCAGTATTTTCCGCGGCTAAAGCAGCGCAGGACCAGCCAGGCCGGTTACACCTCAGGGGGCGAACAACAGATGACGGCAATTGGCCGTGCGCTGATGGCCAACCCCAACATGATTTTGCTTGATGAGCCCTCAATGGGGTTGGCGCCGCAAATTGTCGAAGAAATTTTCGAGATTGTGCGCGACCTTAACCAGCGTGAGCGTGTCAGCTTTTTGCTGGCCGAGCAGAACACCAATATTGCGCTGCGCTATTCAGACTATGGCTACATTCTTGAAAACGGCCGTGTGATGATGGACGGCGAAGCAAAAGAGCTGGCCGAAAACGAAGATGTAAAAGAATTCTATCTCGGTGTGTCCAGCGGTGAACGCAAGAGTTTCCGCGACACCAAGTTCTATCGACGACGCAAACGCTGGCTCGCCTAGCGACAGGAATAATCATGGGACATTTTTTTGAGGAGCGCGAAGCCGCTCCCCCGGACGAGCGCGAGCGTTTGCTGTTTGAACGCCTTCCGGCGGCATTGCAACGCGCCAAAGACCGTGCGCCGGCCATTGCGCAGCAGCTTCAGGGTGTTGACCCGGATGCAATCCGACAGCGGGCTGATCTGCATCGTATCCCGGTTATCCGCAAGAGCGAGCTGCTCCAGGCACAGCTGGCAGCAAGGCAGGGCACAGGTGCCGCCGGGCAGTCTGAAAGCAGACGAGTTTTTGGCGGGTTTTCTGCCATAGGCTGGGGCGACGCAGCCCGTGTGTTTGCCTCGCCAGGTCCTATCTATGAGCCTGAAAGTCAGCGCCCCGATTACTGGGGGTTCGCACGTGCACTGCATGCCGCTGGATTTGAGCACGGTGGTCTGGTTTATAACTGTTTCTCTTATCACTTCACGCCAGCGGGCTCTATGATGGAGACCGCCGCGCACGCGCTCGGTTGTACTGTGTTCCCGGGCGGTGTCGGGCAGACTGAATTGCAGGTTCAGGCGATGGCCGATCTGGCGCCTGCCGCCTATACCGGCACCCCAAGTTTTCTGAAGATAATTCTGGAAAAAGCGGCGCAAATGAAAGTAGAGCTGCCCTCATTGAAACGCGCCATGTTTTCGGGCGAAGCCTTTCCACCATCGTTGTGTGCCTGGTTTGCAGAGCATGGCATAGAGGGCTATCAGGCCTATGGCAGTGCTGACCTGGGCATGATGGCCTACGAAACAGAGGCACGTGACGGGCTGGTGGTCAATGAAGACATTATTCTGGAAATTGTGCGGCCCGGCACAGGCGAACCAGTACCAGACGGCGAGGTGGGCGAGGTGGTGGTGACCACACTAAACCCTGATTACCCCCTGGTCCGGTTCGGTACGGGTGATCTGTCGGCCATCCTGGCAGGCTCGTCGCCATGCGGGCGAACGAATTTGCGTATCAAGGGCTGGATGGGGCGGGCAGACCAGACCACTAAAGTGCGGGGTATGTTTGTGCACCCCGGCCAGGTGGCGGGTGTGCTTAAGCGCCATCCCGAGGTGCTCAAGGCTCGTCTGGTGGTCAGTGGCAGCATGGGTAACGACGTTATGGTGCTCAAGGCCGAACTGGACGGATCCAAACCTGAAACTCTGGATCAGCTGGCAGACTCTGTGCGCGAACTGACCAAATTGCGTGTCAACGTTGAACCCGTCGCAGTGGGCAGTCTGCCAAACGACGGCAAGGTCATCGACGACGTCAGAAGTTACGAGTAAACGGCCGTGGCGTCTTTGGCCCGTGGCATAAGCTTATAAACTGTCGCCCGGGCCGATTGAAGTAACATTCAGGAAAACTTTCGTGTTTTCAAAAAAGGGGAATGTTATGCGCTATTTCAGGTATGCCGTGGGCGCTGTCGCGCTGCTGGCTGGCTTTCAGGCGGCACAGGCCGACACACTAGACGTCGTCAAAAGCCGCGGCGTTCTGCATTGCGGGGTAACAACCGGCTTTGCGGGTTTCTCTGCGCCTGATGCAAAAGGCGAATGGCAGGGGCTAGACATCGATATGTGTCGCGCGGTGGCAGCTGCGGTGCTGGGCGACGCGTCCAAGTTCAAGGCCGTGCCTCTTAATTCGCAGCAACGCTTTACGGCCCTGCAGTCTGGCGAGATCGATTTGCTGACGCGCAACACCACGGTAACGCAGCAGCGTGATACCGCACTGGGCGCCATCGCAGCCGGCGTCAACTTCTATGACGGCCAGGGCTTTCTGGTTAACAAGTCGCTGGGCGTAAAGAGCGCCAAAGAACTGGATGGCGCGTCAGTGTGCATGCAGACGGGCACCTCCAACGAAAACACCATGGCCGACTGGGCGCGCGCCCATAATGTCAAATACCAGCCCGTGGTTATTGAACAGTTCAATGAAGTGGTCAGTGCGTTTGCCGCCGGGCGCTGTGATGTCTTCACCACTGATGCGTCCGGTCTGGCGTCTATTCGTATTTCGAAAATGTCTAACCCTGACGACTACCAGGTGTTGCCCGAAATTATTTCAAAAGAACCACTCGGGCCATTTGTGCGCCAGGGCGATGACCGCTGGCTCAACATCGTAAAGTGGTCGCTCAATGCCATGGTTAATGCCGAAGAGTTTGGGGTTACCTCCAAAAACGTCGATGAACAGCTTAAAAGCACCAACCCCAATATTATGCGGTTGCTTGGCGTCACCGAAGGCGCTGGTAAAAACATGGGCGTTGACGAAAAGTGGGCCTACAACATCATCAAGCAGGTAGGCAATTATGGCGAAAGCTTTGAACGCACCGTAGGGCTGGACAGCCCGCTGAAGATCCAGCGGGGCCTGAATGCCTTGTGGACAGACGGTGGGCTTATGTACGGTTTGCCCATCAGGTAACGCGGTACGCCGGTTTGCTGCAACCGGCGTTGCCTAGCGGCGGCGCCGGTATACCAGCGAAATATACGCAAAAGCGGTCTGCAGCTCGCGCGTGCCTGCCTGAAAGCTCACCGGACGTCCTCGGCGGGTAAAACAAATCAGTCGTTTGGATGCCAGCAGCGGCACAAACTTTGCAAACTGAATGTCTTCCCAGGCCACCTCGCGCCGGCCCAGCCACGATTGCTGAATGCCCGTTTCGGTAATCGTGGTTACCGACACCAGCATGTAACGGGTAAGTACCACCAGACCAAGAAAACACAGAATAATGCTGCCTGACACCATGGGGCTGATCGAGTGCCCTATGGGGCCGGAAGCCGTATAAACAATCTGAATGCCTATCATCACCATGATGATCACAGCGAGCACTTTGATCCAGGTGGGCCAGGCTTTGCCCCTGATTGGCAGTGGCCCGATCTGCTCAATCAGCAGGCTGTGCTCGTCGGCGAGGGGGCCCGGTGGGTGCGGAACCATACGTGTTCAGGCGGTTTTTTTGGCGGTCATCGCGTTGCCCGCCCGGCTGGCGGTTTTTTGCCGACATGGCCGGAAATCCATTGGCCGATGTCAACAACAGCGTCAAGATCTACACCAGTTTCTATACCCATGCCGTGCAGCATGTACAGCACGTCTTCAGTGGCCACGTTGCCCGTCGCACCTTTGGCATAAGGGCAACCGCCCAGACCAGCCACCGAGCTGTGAAAAATTTGTATGCCGGCCTGCATGGCGGCCAGAATATTTGCCAATGCCTGCCCGTAAGTGTCATGAAAGTGACCAGCGACACGTGAGGCATCGACTACCTCTGTAACGGCACGCATTACTTCGCCAACACGGCGGGCCGTGCCCACCCCTATGGTGTCGGCCACGTCGATTTCGTCGCAGCCCAGCGCCAGAAAGCGGCGGGCAACATTAACCGTGGATGCGATCGGCGTTTCGCCCTGGTAAGGACAGCCCAGCGCACAGCTGATGCTGCCGCGCAGGCGCAGGCCGGCCTCTTTGGCCGCTTGCGCCACGGGCTCGAACCGGGCGATGGATTCTTCAATGCTGCAGTTGATGTTTTTTTGTGAGAACGCTTCGCTGGCAGCGCCAAAAATAACCACTTCATCCACGCCGGCGGCCAGGGCCGCCTCCAGGCCGCGCATATTGGGTGTGAGGGCTGAGTAAATTGTGCCGGGGCGGCGGTGTATGCCGGCCATGACCTCGGCACCGTCAGCCATTTGTGGCACCCACTTTGGCGAAACAAATGATACGGCTTCAACGTTGGCGAACCCTGCCTGTGAAAGCCGGTCTACCAGCTCAATTTTTATAGCAGTGTCAATGAAACTTTTTTCGTTCTGCAGGCCATCGCGCGGCGACACCTCAACAATTTTGACTTTATCCGGCAATGACATGGCTGTGTTCCTTTAATAATGGGGCGCTGCGGGTGTCTCGAGCCCGCCTGAACTGATTTTAGCCTGTAAGTGAGAGCGCGGCCGCTAAGGCTGCCTGCGCTGGTAGCGGCCATCTGGCAGGCGTGCCACGGCATCAGACAGTTCGAGCTTTAGCAATGCGGCCTGCAGCTCGGGCAAAGCAATCTCTGTGCGCGTAACCAGAAGATCTACATGTACAGGGTCATGCCCAAGTGCTTCAAGTACCCGGGCAGGTACTGAGGCCGGTGCGTGCTCAGACGGAGCAGCGGCCCTTGCCTTAGTCGCACGCAGGTGAGGTTGCCGGTCGGGCCTGCTGTGATCAGCGTTATGGTCGCGGGATTGCCGGCCAGACTTGCCGTGATCAACGTCACGATCGCGGGGAAGGGTGTTACCGCCTGGCTGACCGAGTTCATCTTGAATGTCTTGCCCTGACTCGACCAGTTTCGCACCCTGACGTATGAGTGCATGACAACCGCGCGATAGCGGAGAGTGAATCGATCCGGGTATGGCAAACACCTCACGGCCCAGTTCTCCGGCCAGGCGTGCGGTAATCAGCGAACCGCTTTGCCTGGCCGCTTCAACCACCAGCACGCCTCGGGCCATGCCGGCCACAAGCCGGTTGCGTCGTGGAAACTGATGTTTGATGGCCCGCGTGCCCAGAGGGAATTCAGACACCAGCGCGCCGTGTTCGGCGATCTGGTGGGCCAGTTGCAAATTGCGCGCCGGATACACAATGTCTATGCCGGTTCCCAGGACCGCAACCGTGGCGCCGCCTTCGGGGCCGGCCTGCAGAGCGCCTTCATGGGCGGCCGCATCAATGCCCTCAGCCAGGCCGCTGACAATGCACCAGCCTGCACCGGCCAGAAATCGGGAAAACGCGCGGGCATTGTCCTGGCCTGCGGGGCTGGCGCTGCGCGCACCGACGATGGCAATGGCGGGGCGTGAAAGCAGGGCGGGATTGCCGTTGACGTACAGCAGTAAGGGTGGGTCATGGGTGTCAAGCAGGCTGGCCGGGTAGGTGGGGTCAGCCAGTGTCAATACATGATGGCGGGGTTGCGCCAGCCAGGCCAGGGTGGCGTCGATGCTGGCCACGGTACGTGCATCAGGGCTGTGTGTCAGTTGCCGTGCCATCGCCTCGGGCACGGCTTTGCTGAGCGCCGCCGCCGATTGGTCATACACATCATGCGGCAGGCCGGCCGTGGCCAGCAGTTGTCTGGCCTGAACGGGGCCAAGCCCCGGTTCTAGTGAGAGACGTATCCAGGCGCGAAGCTCTTCAATGGGCAAATGAACAGGCATGGCTTATTGACGGTTGGGCATGCCTTAGTGTGACACATACAAGAGCCAGCAGGCATGCCGGCTATGAACTTCTTGCGTACTGTACAGTCAAAAGTTGAAGTTTGATTTATCATATAAGCGTAAATTACCTGCATTATCGAGACTTTTAAATGGCTATTCTTCCTGTTCTTCGCTACCCTGATGCGCGCCTGCACAAGGTTGCCCGCCCCGTTGAGGTGGTTGACGACCGCATTCGCCAGCTGGTGCGTGACATGGCTGAAACCATGTACGATGCACCTGGCGTCGGCCTGGCCGCAACCCAGGTTGATGTGCACGAACGTGTCGTGGTTATTGATGTGTCTGAAAATGGCGACGACCTGCGTGTACTCATCAATCCCGAAATTACCTGGAAAAGCGACGAAGTCCAGGTATACGAAGAGGGCTGTCTGTCGGTGCCCGGTGTATACGACGAGGTAGAGCGCGCAGCCAGCATCCGTGTCAAAGCACTTAATGAAAACGGCGAGCCCTTCGAATTCGAGGCTGACGGTCTGCTGGCTGTATGTGTGCAGCACGAACTTGACCATCTTCTGGGAAAAGTGTTTGTTGAATACCTGTCCGTGCTCAAGCAAAACCGCATCAAAACACGTCTGCGCAAGCAAGAGCGCGAGGCTTTAAAAGCCTGACGCCGGTGTGTGGGCCCTGGCTGCAAGCCGCCCCGGCCCACACCCGTGTCCATGCTTGGTAATATGACCGGTTCACCACCATGAACCGGTTTTTTCATTATGCGCATTGTTTTTGCAGGCACGCCCGAATTCGCCCGAATAGCGCTTAGCTCCCTGCTTGAGGCCGGGCACGAGGTGCCGCTGGTCTTGACGCAACCCGACCGCCCGTCGGGCCGGGGTCTCAAACTTACACCTAGTGCCGTCAAGCAGGCTGCCACTGCTGCGGCAATCCCTGTTTGCCAGCCACGCAGTCTGCGGCTCGATGGCAAGTACCCCGATGATGCGGTGGCGGCACGCCAGGCATTGCTCGACGCGCGCCCTGACCTCATGGTGGTGGCGGCTTATGGCCTTATATTGCCCTCATGGGTGCTGACGCTGCCAGCGCACGGATGCTTTAATATCCATGCCAGCCTGCTGCCACGCTGGCGCGGCGCAGCTCCCATCCAGCGCGCCATCGAGGCGGGTGATACGCATACGGGCATTACCATTATGCAAATGGATGAAGGCCTGGACACTGGCGACATGCTGTTGCGGCGTGAAATCCCCATCTCTGACCAGCATACGGCGGCTATTCTGCACGATGAACTGGCTGCCGAAGGCGCGCGGGCCATCGTCGAAGCCATTGATGCGCTGACACATGGCACATTGGCGCCTGTTCCTCAGCCAGAGCTGGGTGTGACATACGCCGACAAGCTTAGCAAGCTTGAATCACCACTTGATGTTTCCCGGCCAGCGCGTGAGCTGGCCCGGCGGGTTCGTGCGTTTAATCCTGTGCCGGGTGCCACGCTGCATCTTCCAGGGCTTGCTGAACCCGTTAAAGTATGGAATGCGGTGGCGCTGGAAGCTGGGCACGACACTCGCGAAAATCACGCTGATGCTGCATCAGACGGTTCATCCACCGGGGTGCAGCAGGCAGGCTCTGGCGCAGACTCGGCTACCGAGATCGCATCGGGTGACAGTGCGACGCCAGGCAGTGTGGTGTATGCCGGCCCCGAAGGGGTAGACATTGTCACGGCTGACGGTCTGTTGCGTTTGCTAGAGATACAGAAAGCAGGCGGAAAGCGTCAGTCAGCCGGCGTATTTGTGCAGGGTTGGCAAGATCGCCCCTAAAAGCGCCTTGCCCGCTGGTCCGCGCGTGCCGGACAGTGCCTGCAGATGATAAAGTGCAGGACACACATAATTCATTCAGGTTTTCCCGTGTCCGACCCTTCTTCCGGCTCAGCCCGCAGTGCCGCGCTCTCCGATATTATCCTGGCCAGCGCCCGTAACGTACAGGCCGTACTGAGCGGCCGGTCATTGTCAGACAGTCTGGCTGACACACCTGCTGCGCTGCGCGCACCCGCACAGGCGGTGTCTTTTCATGTCATGCGCCAGCTTGGGCTGGCCCGGGCCATTCGTGCCGAACTGGTCAAGCGTACGCCAGCCAATCCCTTGTTTGACGCATTGCTGCTTACCGCTCTGGCTCTGCTCGATGCCGCTGTGCATTTTCAGAACGAGTCGACCGCTGGTGCACCAGAGAGGCGTTATACGCCTATTTATGCACCCCATACCGTGGTTGATCAGGCGGTCACGGCGGCGGGCGAACATCGCCAGCTCAGGCCTTACAAAGCCCTACTCAATGGGGTATTGCGCACTTTTCTACGTGAACGGCACAGCTTGCTTGAGCACGTCCGGCAACAGCCTGAAGCGCTGCATAATCATCCGCGCTGGTGGGTCCAGCGCCTGCGTCGTGCCTATCCCGCACAATGGCAGTCGTTGCTGCTGGCGGCAAACATTCCCGGACCCATGGTTTTGCGTGTCAACCAGCGCCGCGCACAAACAGCTGAGGTAATGCAGGCGCTTGCGGAGGCGGGTATTAATGTGGTTGACGCCGGCCACGATGCCTTGGTGCTGGCGCAGCCCAAGCCTGTGCACGACATACCCGGTTTTGACGAGGGGTGGTGGTCTGTTCAGGATCTTGCAGCCCAGCAGGCAGCCAGGTTGCTGCCGCTGCAGTCAGGCATGCGTGTGCTTGATGCCTGCGCCGCGCCGGGCGGCAAATCGGCACATATGCTTGAGCTCGCCGACATTGCGCTGACGGCACTTGATGCCGACCCCCAGCGACTTGAAAAAGTAGCGCTCACGCTCAAGCGCCTGGGCCTGGATACGCAGGGCCGGGTTGACGTGCGCTGCGCCGATGCGGCCGATCTCACCTCGTGGTGGGATGGCACACCGTTTGACGCTGTGCTTGCCGATGTGCCCTGCACGGCATCGGGTGTGGTGCGCAGGCATCCCGACATACGCTGGCTGCGTCGGGAGGCTGACATCGCCCGTACCGTTACATTGCAGCGCACCATTGCCAGCGCTCTGTGGCACACTGTCAAACTTGGTGGTCATCTGCTGTACGCGACGTGTTCTATTTTTCCCGAAGAGGGCGAACTGCAGGCCGCATGGTTTGCCCGGCACCATCCCGATGCAGTGCGTCTGCCCGCGCCTGGCCAGTTATTGCCGCTAGATGATGGCACAGGGCTTACGCATGACGGCTTTTTTTACGCCTTGTTTGCCAAGCAGGCGTGACTCGTCAAAAATAACGGCTTGGCCCCGTTTAGCCTTTTGGTAATTGGTTGATGCTGCGACTATTGCTTTCTGTTTTGCTGACACTGTGCGTCGCGACTTACGCAGGCGCCGATAGCCCGTCGCAGAGCGAACAAGGTGAGCAGGGCGAACAGGTTGTGCGCGTCGAGCCGGTCGTTGAAGACGGCAAGCTTTATATCAATGCCGATATCGACTTTGACGTAACCGGCGAACTGCGCAATGTGGCGGCGCGAGGCGTGCCTATTTATTTCACCGCCGATCTTAAAATCGTGACCGGCCGCTGGTGGTGGTTTGACAAAACCGTGGTCGACGAGCAGCTTACCTGGCGTATTGTGTATAACGCCCTGACGCGGCAATGGCGTGCCGGCTCCGGCGAGCTCTCCATGCCAGAGTCATCGCTCGACGATGCGCTGTCGGTAGTGCGTCACGTCCGTGGCTGGGCCGTTGCCGATATTGCCGACCTCGAGGTCGGAAAAGAATACCAAGGCCGCATACGTATGCGTCTGGATACGTCGATGCTCGCGCGTCCGTTCCAGATAGATGCCTTCAACAGTAGTGCCTGGTCACTGGCAACCCCATGGAAAAACTTCACTTTTTCGATCTCCGTCGACGAGCCCCAGCACTAGTGCGCTGGGCTCTGCGCATCGCGCTTTTTGTCGCGGGCTGTAGTGCGCTTGCTCTGCTGGTCATGCTGGTGTGGTCCACTGGCAACGCATCGCGTTACGCACAGCAATACGACACCTTGCTGCTGCTGAATGCCGTGCTGGCGGTGGCTCTGATCACTTGGGTGGTTGCGCTCGCCGCACGCCTGATAAACCAGATACGCAAGCGACAATTCGGAGCACGGCTTACCGGGCGATTTGCGCTTTATTTTGCCCTCATTGGCGTATTGCCCGGCGCACTTATTTACCTGCTCTCAGTGCAGTTCATGTCGCGTTCCATCGAGTCATGGTTTAACGTGCGGGTCGATACGGCGCTAGAGGCTGGGCTCAATCTCGGACGAGCCGCCCTGGACGCCCAACTGGGCAAGCTCGAAGGGCGTGCGCGCGAAATGGCGCTGCGTCTGGGCAAATCCAGCGACTCCGAGATGGCACTGGTCATTACCCAGCTACGTGAAAGCAGTGGGGTTGCAGAGGCCATGGCATTTGCCGGAAACGGGCGTCTCGTGGCGTTTTCGTCATCTGCCTATGGCAAATTGCTGCCCGACATGCCGCCTTCCAATGTGCTTAACCAGTTGCGTGTTTCGGGCACCTATGCGGCGGCTGAGGCTGACGATAAGCCTGAGCCCGCAGATTCTGACGGGCCGGCAGTCACAGGCCTGCATTTGCGTGTTGTTGTGCCCATCGATACGCCAGACCGGCTTGTCGCGAATTTGGGTGTGTCGTCTGACACACGCTGGCTGCAGGTTATTGAAGCCGTACCCGAACAAATTGCTCGCAATGCCAACATGGTGCAACAGGGGTTTCGTGATTATCAGGAGCTGGCACTGTCGCGGCTCGGTTTGCGCAAGCTGTACGGTATTACACTGACACTGGGGCTTATTCTGGCCGTGTTTGCAGCCATGGTGGTTGCCCTGTCGGTGTCACGTCGGCTGGTCCGCCCCTTGCTCACGCTGGCGGCTGGCACACAGGCTGTGGGTGTGGGAGATTATCGGCCACTGCCCGAGCCGCCCGAAAAAGACGAAGTAGGGCAACTTACGCGTTCATTTAATGCCATGACGCGCCAGCTCGATGAAGCCCGTCAAATGGTCGAAAACAACCGGCAGCAAATTGAGCGTTCCAACGTATACCTTGAGTCGGTGCTGAGCCACATGTCATCGGGCGTGCTGGTGTTTGACGAAAATTTTCGCGTAACGCTGTTTAACCAGGGAGCACAAGACATTCTTCACGTCGACTTGCGCTCGGTAAAAGGGCGTCCGCTTGAGACCGTCGACGGCGCATTTGATCTGTCGCAGCTCATACGCCGGGCGTTCGCAGCCCATGCTGCCGTGGGTTCTGAACGCCATTTCTGGCAGCAGCAATTTGAACTTGAGCGTGATGTCGCCACCGATAACGAAAGCAAAAAACACGTGGTCACATTGCTTGCGCGCGGCACGCACCTTACGGTAGATGGGCGTGGTACGGGCTATCTGGTGGTGTTTGACGACATCAGCGAGGTTATTTCGGCTAACCGAACCGTGGCCTGGGGCGAGGTTGCCAGGCGATTAGCGCATGAAATCAAAAACCCGCTCACGCCTATACAGCTGTCTGCAGAACGCCTGGCCATGAAGCTGGCCGATCGTCTTGGCGAAGCGGACAGGGCCATGCTCGTGCGGTCTACCAATACCATCGTCAATCAGGTTGCGTCACTCAAACAATGGTAGATGATTTCCGCGAGTATGCCCGCACGCCGCCGGCGCAGATGCAGCCTGTTGACCTGAACGCGCTGGTGTCTGATGTACTGGCGCTTTATGGATGGGATCCAGTGGGCGGCATGGCGCGCGACCACGGCCAGAGCGTGCACATTGAACCCCGTTTAGACGAAGGGCTGCCGTTGGTACTGGGCGATCTGACGCAATTGCGCCAGATCATTCATAATCTGCTTGCCAATGCGCGCGATGCTGCAACACAAGACAGATCGGCAGACGAGGCGTATGTGTATGTGAGTACGACACTTACGCACTCCAAAGGCGATGATGAATCCAGCCTGCTGGCCGTACGTCTGACGGTGGCTGATAACGGCTGTGGGTTCGCGCCACAGGTGCTGACAAGGGTGTTTGAACCCTATGTAACTACGAAAGCAAGCGGAACAGGGCTAGGTCTTGCTATAGTTAAAAAAATTGTCGAGGAGCACGGAGGGCGCATTGACATTTCAAACCGTCGTGAAGGGGGGGCGCGAGTCTCTATTCTCTTTACACGGCTTGCCGATACAGGCTCTTCGCTGGACGAACAAACGCAGGGGTACGATAATGCGAAAAATAGATAGGGTGATGCCATATGGCCAGAATTCTGGTTGTTGATGATGAAATTGGTATTCGTGAGTTGTTGTCAGAGATTCTGTACGACGAAGGCCACACGGTAGAGCTGGCCGAGAACGCCGCGCAGGCGCGTGCAGCGCGTCAGCGCTCGCGTCCTGATCTCGTGCTGTTGGACATCTGGATGCCCGACACAGACGGTGTCAGTCTGCTTAAAGAGTGGAATTCTCAGGGGTTGCTTAACATGCCGGTGGTCATGATGAGCGGGCATGCCACGGTTGATACCGCGGTTGAAGCCACGCGCATAGGCGCCGTCGACTTTCTCGAAAAGCCCATTACGCTGCAAAAACTGCTCAAAACGATCTCCACGGCGCTGGCGCGCCCTGTGGTGTCGTCCACGGCATCGGGCTCGGTTTCCATTCCTGATGCGCGTGGTGCTGGTGTCAGCCAGCCGCTAACCACAACACCTGTCAATGGCAGCCCCCCGGTGCCGGTTCCTGAGGTCGACAACTCCAAGCTGGGCAGCATTCCGCTCGACCAGCCGTTGCGTGAGGCACGTGATGAGTTCGAGCGCATTTATTTCGAATACCATCTGGGCCGCGAAAACCACAGCATGACCAGGGTGTCCGAAAAAACCGGGCTTGAGCGCACACACCTTTATCGCAAGCTCAAGCAGCTTGGCATTGATTCTTCGCGCAAGCGCAACACTAATCAATAACGATGATGGTCTGTAGCTCAGCGCGTACGCAACTCGCTGTGGCAAGTTATGGGCGTGCCCAAAATTAGCCATTATGCGTGGTGTGCGGGGCGAGCCGCATCGGGTTCATACAGGTGGCGCAACAGAAAACAGACCCGCTGACCGGCGCGCAGGCCGGCTGGGGCGCGTTTAACTAGCTGTCGTCTGCGTCGCGCGGGCGCACCGTTGGCCCATCTGGGCCCTTGCGACCCTTCGACCCGGCTGAACCGTCTGCGCCGCCGAAGGGCGTAAATTTTGCATCGGTACGCCAGGCGTGACCATAAGCCACCTCAAGCGTAAGGTGTATGGTGCCGTCCAGATTGCGCCGGGCATTGAGCGCATCAAGCAGGCGCTGGCGCCACCGTCGGCCTGCCAGGCCTTTGCGGCGATGGGCGCTGGCGTTGCCCCCCAATGCCTTGATGTCTTCCAGCAGTTTTTCTGGTGTGCGGTACGTCAGGGTAATAATTTCTTGATCCATGACGGGGTCGGCAAAGCCGTTTACCAGCATGAGGTCGCCAAAATCGTGCATGTCGACGAATTCCATCGCTGTGGTGTCAATGCGCGCGTCGGTAATTGCCTGGCGCAGCTCTATTAGTGAGCCTGGGCCGAGTGAAGAATACATGGCCAGACCACCAGGGCGCAGAATGCGGCGCCACTCTGCCAGAACGCGGTGCGGCTCGGCGTGCCAGTGCAGCGCCATATTTGACCAGACCAGATCTATGTGTTGGGCGGGAAGCCCGGTATCGGCCAGGTCTGCCTGCATAAAATGCACGGGCGGTGTGGGTTTGTTGCGTAGTTTTTGCCAGAAGCTGGGACTGGTTTCGTACCGCTCGCGCGCAACGTCCAGCAAAGGCGCGCAGGCATCCAGGCCGGTGTAGTCCATGCCCGGATAACGGGCGCGCAGGGGCTCAATGGCGTGGCCCGCCCCGCAGCCTGCATCGAGCACGTCGGCAGGTTGCAGCCGTACATAGCTTAGCCGTTGCAACATGCGTTGCGCGATCTCGCCGTACAGAAACTGGGCTGCATCCAGCGGCTGACGCCGGCCAAATTGCAGATTGACGTGACGGGGATCGATGGGTAGGGAGGGTGGTAGTGACATGTATGACTACAAAGAGATGGTGCCGCTGACACAAGATGTGTTCAGATAGCGGCTGGCTCGCTTTGGCAAAACGCTTATTATGGCCTATCTCACAGTCTTGCGCGAATGCGCGCGCCGCCTTGCTGACCGGGGCAGGCCCGGCCGGCTTGCCGCCATACCCGCTGCCCGTGATGCCAGCCCGGCGCTGCCTGCCGATACGTACTTGTACCGGGCTTGGCGGCGCGTGGTCCAGAACATCCCCGGGCAATGCAGCTTGTGTCAATGCCCGGCGCCCGGCGGCAGGCTGTGCCCGCAGTGTGAAACCGAGCTGGTTTATTCACTGCGTCACACGACGACTCCGCGCTGTGCCGTTTGCGCGCTGGCCCTGAACCCAGACGGAAGCTGCCCCGATTGTCAGGCACGTCGTCCGGCCTTTGATAGGGTGATCGCTGCGTTCGACTACGATAACCCGGGTGATCTGCTGATTCATCGTTTCAAGCATGGCTGTTTTGTTGACGCACCCATGCTCGCAGGGCTGTTGGCAGATGCCGTGCGGCAGGCGGCGCTGCTGCTGCCCCCGGCAACAATACTGGTGCCAGTGCCTTCCAGCCGTGCCGCCATTCTTCGTCGTGGCTTTAACCCCGCTGCAGAAGTTGCTCGCTATCTGGCGCGCGATCTTGGTCTGGCCTGCAAGCCCTGGCTGCTGCGGCGCAGCCGCGAAGGCGTACGCCAGGCCTATTTGTCCAAACCCGAGCGCATGCGCGGCGCAGAACATTTATACTGCTGCCCGGTCAGCGTTCCCCAGGCAGCCATTGCGGTGGTTGATGATGTCATCACCACCGGCAGCACCTTGCATGCGATTGCCGGCCTGTTTAAGCGCGCTGGCGCGGCATCCGTATATGGCCTGGTACTCGCCCGCACGCCTCGTCCACCTGCACGCACCGAATAACTGGATTGCCCATGTTTCATATTGTTCTGGTTTCACCTGAAATCCCGCCGAATACCGGCAACGTCATACGGCTGGCCGCCAACACCGGCGCCAGTCTGCATCTGGTCAAGCCGTTGGGTTTTGAGCTTGAAGACAAAAAACTCAAGCGGGCCGGTCTTGATTACCACGAATGGGCAAGATTGAAGGTGCATGACTCACTCGAGGCTGCGCTCATTAGCGTGGGTGCGCCGCCTGACCGCAGCTTCGCGTTGACCACCAGGGCAGAGCAGCGCCTCGGAGAAACGCCGCTACGGCCCGGCGATGTGTTTGTATTTGGCCGCGAAACCGCGGGTCTTTCGGCGGAGCAGCTCGCGCTGTTTCCGTCCGGGCAACGCCTGTGTCTGCCCATGATGCCCCAGCAGCGCAGCCTCAATCTGTCCAATGCCGTTGCCGTAACCGTGTTCGAGGCATGGCGCCAGGCCGGTTACGCCGGCTCCGTCTAGGCGTTATCACAGCAAGCCTTTTGGCGACCTGTAGCCCATATAACCCTTGGCTGGCAGCTTGTCGCTCTTGCCTTGTAGCGCTCCGCCCAAAGTCCCCGACAGCGATTTAACCAATTGCCTAATTAAAATGGCTTCGTTATTTCATTTGGTTATAAGTATTGGCCGAGTAAATCGTGGCCGATTTATCTGGCGGCTGTTAATGTTGCAGCTCCATTCAATTTGATCTGCGTCAAGAACCTAAAAATGACTACCTCATCCTCTGGCCCTACCAAAACATTTTCTCGGCTTGCCAGGCAGCTCACCGCCGTAGCGGCCGTGTGTGCAAGCACGGCCAGCTTTGCCGCCACATGGCCTGACCATCCCATTACCCTCATGATGGGGTTTTCAGCAGGTTCAGGCGTTGATGTCATTGCGCGCGGCATACAAGAGCCGCTGCAAGAAGCCCTGGGTGTGCCAGTAGTCATTGATTACCGTCCCGGCGCTGGCGGCAATCTGGCCTCGGCGGCGGTTGCGCGTGCCGCGCCCGATGGCTACACGCTTTTGCTGGGCACGGCGGCAACGCACGGTATTAACCCAGCGATCTACAAAGATTTGCCCTTCGATGTTGAAGGCGACTTTACGCCCATCGCGCCGCTGGTCGATGTGTCAAATGTGCTGACCATCAACCCCAAGGTCATTGACGTCAATACCGTTGGTGAATTCATCGCTGAAGTAAAGGCCAACCCCGACAAATATTATTTTGCATCGACGGGCGTGGGCACCGGCACTCAGCTTGCGTTCGAAGAGTTCAATGCCAAGGCGGGCCTGAAAATGGTGCACGTGCCCTACAAGGGCGGGCCTGAGGCGTTGCAGTCGGTAGTCAAGGGTGAAACCTGCTGTATTTTCAATCAGGTACAGACAGTGCTGGGCCAGCACAAGGCCGGTACAGTGCGCCTGTTGGGTGTTTCAACGGCCAAGCGTATCGACGTTGTCAAAGAGATTCCCACGATTTCCGAGCAAGCCATTGAAGGTTTTGACAGCTACATCTGGTTTGGGCTTTTTGGCCCCAAAGGCATGAACCCCGAGCTGGTGGCCAGAATCAATCAGGCGGCCACTCAGGCATTGCAGAACCCTGAGGTCGTCAAGCGTCTTGTGAGCACGGGTAATACGGTTCATGTGTCGTCACCTGAAGTGTTTCGCGACTTAGTGCACGAAAACCGCAGCAAGTGGGCTGGGGTCGTTAAAGCCGCAGGCCTCACGCCCCAGTAAGCGGTTGGGTTCAGTCGGCAGCCTGTTCCTGCGGGAACACGGGCTCGCCCAGATTGAGCATCAGGCGGTTTGCCCAGGCAAAAATGGCATCCGCATGCAGCAGGTCTAGTATTTCTGCATCATCCAGGCCCACGTTTTTCAGGGCCTGGATGTCTTGCGGGCCGATGTTTTCGGGTTCTTCTGTAATCCGCACAGAAAACGCCACAATGGCTTGCTCGCGCTCGTTGGTTCCGGCTGTGCGGGGGTTGTTAAAAACCTGCTCTACGGTGTCGGCACGTTTGGCTAGCTGCTCGAATCGCTGTGCGTGTACCGATGCGCAGTAAACGCAGCCGTTAATGCACGAAACAACCAGTGAGCCCAGCTCGCGTTCTGCCCTGGGCAGGCCACCGGGCGCATACATGATGGCATTGAAGGCTTCTGAGCGTTGCTGAAGAATGGCGGGCTCATGCACCAGAAACAGATAGTAGTCTGACACCTTGGCCTTGGGGTGACTCATTTCGAGTACGCTGACCTGCTCAGGTGTGGCGGCATCGGGGTCAACCACATCCAGCCATGCCTTCCAGTCAAGTATCTCGTTGGTGAAGCCGTTTTTCTTGATAATCGTGGTCATGCGGACTCCAGTGCTTTCATGGCTGACAAGCCTGCCACAACGCGAATTTGATATGAAAGATAGGCGACCAGCTGCGCGAGTGTCACTATGTCGGGCGTAGACATGCCCGCCTCACGCAATGCCGTCAGCGCCGTCTGGTCACCTTCGACAGGCCGGGTAATCAGTGTTCGGGTGAAGACCAGCATTGCCCTGATGCGAGAGGCTGGCAGCCAGTCGACCGTGTCGGCCTCGATGGCGTCGCAGACTGTAGCGGCGGCGTCTGACTCAACAAGTTCCTGTCTGTAGTACGTCGCCATGGCTTGTGAACGGGAGAGCAGGCTGGCATACAGTGCAATCAGCAGCCGTTCATGCCGTGGCAGACTGTCAGCGTCAGACGAAAAGAACAGATTCTGGCTGGCCTGAGTGGCATTGACGACCTTGTGGCGGGCATGCCGCGTGGCATATAGAGCGCTGGCAGGGTCAAGGCCTACCAAGGTGTCGATCAAGTCTGCTCCAGTGGTCTGGAGCGGGCTGGATGGCGTGGTCATGAAAATCTTCCTGAAAATTTTTTGAATAATGCTGTCAGTCTGCCGGTACCCATTCATCGCCGAACACTTCAGGGTCGGCGTAGGCGGTCAGCAGTTCAAAGTGTGTGTCGATGTCTTCATTGAGCAGCAGGCTGGCCATACCGCGTGCCAGTCGTTGCGCGCCATCACTGATGGCCGGGATGTCACCTGACACCGTGCCATGAGTGAGGGTTGCCGGGTAGCAGAAACAATGCACCCGTGACAGTCCGGGCATGGAGCCAGGTGTTTTTTCCTGAAACTTAAATACGGGGCCAAGATCGGGAGAGTCGCGTAACTCTGCGTCGTCTGCACCTTCATTGGGCTCGAAGCGGTCCGACCATACGCGCAAGTGCGCAGCGATATTTGCATACTCGGGCCGACGGCTCCAGTCGATGCGAAAGCCGGTGGACAGAACCAGAAAGTCAAACTCGAATTCTTTGTGTGGTGTCGTGACCGTTAGCGTGCTGCCGTTATCTTTTACCGACAGTATGGGCGATGCAAAATGAAAATATGCGTTGTCGTGGCGCGATACGCGCAGCACGCTGGCGCGCGGCGGTGGCACCTGCTTTACATTGATGTAATGCCGCAGACGCCACTTCCATTGGTCGGGCAGGTCAACATAGCCTTGCACGTAGCCGGCGTGTCCGGCTCCCTTGCTTTTGTTGACGCGGGGCAGATCAGGGCGCCGTATAAGCAGATCAACACGCCCGGCGCCATGCTCAAGCGCCGTGCCGGCACTGTCCATGGCCGATGCGCCAGCGCCCACCACACCCACACGCAAGCCACGCAGCGTGGCATAGTCGGTGTCATCCGATGAATGCGCCCAACGTGAGCGGTTTATGCCCTGGATGAAATCGGGAACACTAGCGCCACCCAGGCCGGCGCGGCCGGTCGCCAGCACAACCCGGCGTGCGTAAACAGCGATATCACCCTGTGGCGTCTGTACGTCTAGCTGCACGTAGTCGGCGTGCGGAGTAATGTTTACCACCTGGTGTTCGTTGCGCAGATCAATGCGCATAACGTGTCGATACCACCGCAAGTAGTCCATCCATTGCAGGCGCGGGATCTTGTCTAGTTCTGCCCATGCCTGCAGACCGAACTGTGCCTCGTACCAGGCGCGAAAGGTCAGGGCTGGCAAACCCATTGCAGGCCCTGTGAGCTGCTTGGGCGAGCGCAGCGTTTCCATGCGGGCTGTCGTGGCCCAGGGGCCTTCGTAGCCTTCAGGCGCCCCGTCAAAAATGGGCGCGCGTATGCCTATGTTGGTTAATGCCACCGAAACCGCCAGACCAGCCATGCCGCCACCAATAATGACGGCGTCCAGCAGGGGCTGGTCATGAACGGATTTCTGAGGCACCCAGGGCTGCGCCGGCAGCTCCAGCCATGCCAGGTCTTGCGCCAGGCGTTGTTCCAGCGCGTCCAGCCCTGTGGTCTCAACCAGGGATTGCGTATCGAGAGTCATGATGCAATGTATAAGGCCAACGCGCGGGGCCGTTGGCTGGGTTTGAATAAATAGGTGAAGGCTTGATCCGGCGAAAGATCAGAGCCTCAGGGTAGCAGCAGACTCATGCCTTGTACTGGTGACATACGTTGGCTTGAATCCTTCGACAGACCTCGACGTTAGCGCAGCGCCCAATTAAGCCCTTGGCCGGTCGACAGGCTCAGGCTGTATCAGCACTGCAGCCAATTAAGCGCTTGGCCGGATCACGGCCCAGGCTGCAGTGTGGTCGTAAACGCAGGCCTGAGCGCTTGGCCGGATCAGGCCTTAGTCCAGCGACAGGTTCAGCCTATCGATGACCTCGCCCCAGCGGGCTGTTTCGTCGACAATCAGCTTGGTAAGTGCTTCAGGCGTGCCAGCTGCGGGCGTGAAGTAAAGCGATGCCATTTGCCGACGCACGTCTTCGCGTTCGAGCGCTTTGTTGATGGAGGCGTTTAACCGGGCAATGATGTCGTCGGGCGTGCCGGCTGGTGCAAGCAGGGCATCCCACGATATGGATTCAAAACCTGGATAACCTTCTGCCGACATGGTGGGGATATTAGGCAACACATCGCTGGGCTCCAGGCTGGTCACGGCAAGCGCCCTGACCTTACCGGCGGTGACCTGTGGCATGGCGATGCCCGGCACCATGAACCCGGCCTGCACATCGCCGGCCACAATGGCGGTGATCACTTGCGGGAAGCCCTGGTAAGGAATTTGCTGCAACTGAATGCCTGCCTGGTGTTCAAGCATGGCCATGCCCAGATGCGACGAACTGCCCGGGCCTACCGTGCCATAGTTGAGCACGCCCGGTTTTTCTTTGGCCAGGGCAGTGAACTGCTGTACATTTTTTACCGGAAGAGCCTCGGGAACCACCAGTACGTTGGGGCTGGTACCGATCAGGCTGATGGGCGCAAGGTCTTTCAGCGGGTCGTAACCCAGCGTTTTTTTGTACAGGGCGGGCGCAGTCACCATAGGCCCGTTAATCGTCAGCAATATGGTGTAGCCGTCAGGCTTGGCACGGCTGACGTAGCGGGTGCCTATATTGCCGCCCGCTCCGGGCTTGTTTTCAACCACAACAGGTTGCCCCAGATCTTTAGACAGTGGCTCGGCGATGGCGCGTGCCAGAACGTCGGGCGACGAGCCGGGTGGAAACGGCACGATCATTTGAACAGGCCGTGACGGCCACGACGCAGCATGTGCCGACAGCGACATCATCAGTGCGCCGGCACCTGCCACGCCTGCCAGCAGCCTGCTTAACCGTCGAAAGGAAGAAAGGGATCCTGCCATGGTTGTTCCTTGAGTTTAAGGGTAATTAGTTGGGGGCTTCAGATTTGGCCTCACGTGCAAGCAGGCCAGATACGGCCTGTTGAGGGGCCAAACCTTCAAAAAGAATGCGGCAGACCGCTTCGGTAATGGGTATCTCGACCTCGTAGCGACGGCCAAGCGCCAGCGCAGCCTGTGCACAACGAACGCCTTCGGCGGTAACGCCTCCGTGCAGTGCCTGCTCCAGGGTTTTGCCTTGTCCGATGGCCAGGCCTACCTGCCGGTTGCGTGACAAAGGCCCGGTAGCTGTCAGCACCAGATCGCCCAGACCGGTGAGACCGGAAAATGTTTCAGCCTGACCTCCCATGGCAAGCCCCAGGCGTTGAATTTCAGCCAGCCCGCGGGTAATGAGTGCGGCCCGTGCGTTGGTGCCCAGGCCAAGCCCGTCAGACACGCCACAGGCGATGGCCATAATATTCTTGAGGGCACCGCCGACTTCGACGCCGATGAGGTCGTGGCTGCTGTATATGCGGGCAAGCGTGCCATGCAATGCGGCGATGGTGGCCTGCGCTGTGGCGGCGCTTTGCGTGGCTATAGTGAGCGCCACAGGCAGACCCTGGGCTACTTCGCGCGCGAATGAGGGGCCCGATAAAACGCCCAGCCCGACGCCAGGCAGGGCGGCGAATGCATTTTGTGCGATTTCGTGCGGCAGCTGGCCGCTTTCTGGCTGAAAGCCTTTGCAGGTCCAGACCACATGCGCCGCACATTCAGGCCGCGCGGCGAGCAGGCCAGCGAGCTCATGACAGGTGTCAGCCAGGCCGGCTACAGGAACGCCAAGAATGATGAGGCCATCTGGCCTGGACGGCGTGCAGACGTGATCAATGGCTTGTGCGAGGTCAGTCGTGGCCTGCAAGGCTGACGGCAGAACGACACCTTCAAGATAACCTGGATTGGCATGAGCCTGATTGATGGCGTCGGCAACTTGAGCGCGCCGGGCCCACAACAGTGTGTCAGCCTGGGCGCTGGCCAGGGCGGCGAGGGCTGTGCCCCAGCTGCCTGCCCCCAGAACCGCCACGCGTGGCTGCGACGCCTGGGCGCTCATGCCTTGCTGTCCTTACTGGCGTGTAGCGCCAGGAGGCACGTAAAGACCGGAGTCTTTTTCTTCTTCTTTTGGTTCTTGACCAGCTTCTGCCAGGCGCTGCTCGTAAAGAGCCTGGAAGTTGACCTCGGTGAGGTGCAGGGCAGGCAACGACGTGCGGTTGATGGCGTCAGCGATGGTGGCGCGCAGGTAAGGGTAGAGCATGGTGGGGCATACAATGCCGATGAGCGGATCGAGCTGGTCGGCTGGGATGTTGGCCGCCTCGAAGATGCCTGCTTGCGTGGCTTCGACAAGATACAGCACCTTGTCCTGAATACGTGTGGTGACGGTGGCGGTGACGGCTGCCTCGTAGACAGTTTCGGCCAGACGCTGACCTGCCACGTTGATGGAAACCTCGACGGCCGGCGCTTCCTGTTCAAGGAAGATCTGTGGCGCGTTGGGCATTTCTATGGACAGGTCTTTTACGTAAGTACGCTGCAGGCTAAAGCTGGGGGCGCTGTTTTCTTGGTCCTGGCTGTTGGGTTGCTGTTCGGCCATGGTGGTTCCGTTTTAAATGTGAATGAATTGGATGGGATGCGCCCGGAGTTATCCGGCAAGCAGAGCTTCAAGTTTGCCGGCGCGATCGAGCGCAGCGAGGTCATCATAGCCGCCCACGTGTGTGTCGCCAATAAAAAGCTGGGGCACAGTGCGGCGACCCGTACGTTGCATCATGGCATCGCGCTGGGTTGGGTCGGTGTCGATGCGGATCTTATTGATTTCGGTAACGCCGCGCTGCTTGAGCAGCATTTCTGCGCGTACGCAGTACGGGCAGACGGCGGTGCTATACATAGTTACTTTAGCCATTTACTTCCTTGTGGGCGCAATGGGTGTCAGAGTTGATGTCAGCTCTTTTTTGACACAGGCATGCCGGCTGATACCCAGCCGCGCAGGCCTCCGTCTAAGCTGACGGCCTGGTCATAGCCCTGCTTGCGCAGAGAACCCGCCACGCTGGTGGAATCGCGTCCCTGTTCGCAAACAATGATAATAGGCTTGTCTTTGGGCAGTGAAGCCAGTTTAGCCTGAATGTCGGCGGCCGGTACATTGCGCGCCTGGGGTATGCTGCCAGCTTTGAAGGCATCTTGGCCACGAACGTCGATGAAGATGCCCTGGCTTTGGTTGGCTAGCTGTACAGCCTGTTGTACCCCTACGGATTTGGCGTTGCCCTTGAGGATAGTTGGAAGAAGCAGCATGATGCCAGCTGCGACGGCAACAAATACCAAAAGCAGGTTGGTTTGTTCAAGAAAAAAGTCCACGATTATTCCCAAATATGCCCCGGAAAACGGAGCAGAATCAGAGAATTATAAAATGGACTGAGAATTTCAACTTTTAGGCGGGTTTTTAACATGTACAAACTAGTGTTGATGCGGCACGGCGAGAGCCAGTGGAATCTCGAAAATCGTTTTACGGGCTGGAAAGATGTTGACCTTTCCGAGGCCGGTCGCGAACAGGCCTGGAAGGCAGGTCTGTTGCTCAAAGACAAAGGTTTTGAATTTGATCTGGCCTTTTCTTCTGTGCTCAAGCGGGCCATACGCACGCTCTGGATCTCGCTTGACGCCATGGATGCCATGTATACGCCTATTGGTCTTAGCTGGCGTCTTAACGAACGCCATTATGGTGCCTTGCAGGGCTTGAACAAGGCCGAGACTGCTGCCAAGTTCGGTGAGGAGCAAGTGCTGATATGGCGACGCTCTTACGATACGCCGCCAGAGGCCATGGATAATGACGACCCGCGTCATCCGCGCTTTGACAGTCGATATGCCAAAGTCGATCCGGCCCGGCTGCCTGCAACCGAGTGCCTGAAAGACACGGTCGAGCGCGTGTTGCCGTTCTGGAATGACTCGATTGCGCCAGCCATCAAGTCTGGGCGTAGAATCATTGTTGCCGCGCACGGAAACAGCCTGAGAGCGCTTATCAAGCATCTGGACGCCATTTCTGACGAAGACATCGCGGGGCTCAATATTCCCACAGGACAGCCACTGGTGTACGAGCTCGACGAAAACCTTAAGCCTTTGCGTCATTACTATCTGGCAGACCAGGCCGAGATCGACGCTGCGACTGCCGCCGTGGCCAGCCAGGGCAAGGCTCAGGCTTAAGCATGCGTTATCGCTTCGGTGCCGTCATTGCCCTAATGTGGGTGAGCCTGGCCAGTGCGGCAGAGCCTGGCCTGGCCGAAAGGCAGGCTGAGGCACGGCGTCAGCAGGCCGACCTGCAGACGCGCATCGAAGCTCTGCAAAAGCAGATAGACAGCCAAGAATCCTCTCGCCGTGATGCCGCAAATGAGCTGCGGGCGTCAGAGTCTGCCATATCAGACATCAATCTGAGGCTGGCTGAGCTGGCCGCGCGCGAACGCGATATCCAAGCCGATCTTAAAGACATTGCCGTGCAAACTGCCCAGAGCCAGAAGCAGCTTGCGCAGCGTCAGCACGAACTCGCCGACCAGTTGCGGGCGCAGTATGCCGGCGGGCTGTCCCCCTGGACAGCCTTGCTCTCTGGCAGCGACCCCCAGGCCATAGGTCGCGAACTCAGTTACCTGGGATACGTTACAGACGCCCAGGCAAATGCGGTGCGTGCCGTCAGGCAAGTGATTGATAAGCTTGCTGTCCTGCAAGCCAGGGCCAAAGAGGGCCATCAGGAACTCGAAGCGGTACAAGAAAAAACCGTCGCCGAGAAGCAGGCACTCGAAGCACAGAAAGCAGAACGTACAAAAGTGCTGGCACGCATCGAAGCAACGCTCAAGGCACAGCGCGGGCAGGCCGAGAGGCTGACGCAAAATGACAAGCGCCTGGGGTCGCTTATTAAAGATCTCGACGTCGAGATTGCCCGGCAAGCTGAAGAGTCCAGAATTCGCGTCGAAGAGGCCAGACGCAAGGCTGAAGAAGCCCGTCGTCAAGAAGAGGCCAGGCGGGCGGCTGAAGCGCAGCGCCTGGCAGACATTGAGCGCGCCCGCGAGCAGGCTCGCGAAGCCGAACTGGCAGCCCGTGATGCACAGCTACGGGCTCAGCGGGCACAAGCCCAGCAAGAGGCGGAGCAGGCGCGAAAACAGGTTGAGCAGGCGAGGGCGCAGCAGCGTGAAGCCGAAGCGCAGGCGCGAGAGGCCCGGCGTGAGGCACAAGAGCGCAAGCAAAAGGCCACAGAGAAGGTGCCTGTCAAAATTCGCGGTACCATAGCGGGCACAGGCGACACGTCGCGACAGCGTCTGGCACCGCAGGGCGGGTTTGAGGGTTTGTCCAAAAACATGGCTTATCCGGTCCGTGGCGAAGTCCAGGGGCGTTTTGGCGCCGAGCGGCCTGAAGGTGGCCTATGGCGTGGCATTGTTTTACGTGCCTCCGAAGGTACTTCGGTCCACGCCATTGCGGCCGGGCGCGTCGTCTACGCAAGCTGGCTTTCGGGTTTCGGAAACATCATGATCGTGGATCACGGCGCAGGTTATCTCAGTGTGTATGGTTATAACCAAAGCCTGCTCAGGCAGGTAGGTGATGTCGTGGCGGCCGGTGACAATATCGCGACAGTTGGCGCAACAGGCGGGCAGGTCGAGCCAGGGTTGTATCTCGAAATACGCCATAAGGGTGTGCCCGTGAATCCTCTGCTTTGGATAACGCGCTAATTTCGTTACTATTTACCTGACACGCAGATCGCGTGATTTTTTGCAATTTTTCGGGAACGTGCATGGGCACTCGCAGGTTAGGCAAATTCGGATTGGTTCTGGTGGGGGCACTGGGTGGTGTCTTGATCAGCCTTGGCTTGACGGCCGCTGCGCAGCGGGGTGGTCCTTTGCCGCTCAAAGACTTGCAGCAGTTTGCCAACGTCTTTGCCGCGATCAAGGGCAGCTACGTTGAGCCCATCACCGATGAAAAACTCATCAACGATGCCATCAAGGGCATGTTCAGCGATCTCGATCCGCACTCGTCTTACCTCGACGAAGATGCGTTTAAAGAGATGGAAGCCATTACGCAAGGCGGCTTTGGCGGGCTGGGCATAGAAATCGGCAGCGAAGACGGCATGCCCAAGGTCATTGCCCCCATTGAAGATACCCCTGCCGCGCGGGCAGGCATTCTGGCGGGCGATGTCATTACCCGCATTGATGGCAAGCCCACCAAAGGCATGACGCTTAACGAGGCCATCAAGCTTATGCGCGGTGAGCCCGATACGCGTATTGTGCTAACCATACAGCGCGCCGATCGTGACAAACCCATTGAAGTGCCTATTGTGCGCGACATCATCAAGGTGCGCAGTGTGCGCAGCAAGATGCTGGACGACAATATCGCCTATGTGCGCATTGCACAATTCCAGGAACGTACCGTCGAAGACCTGACCAAGGCGCTGGGTACGCTGAGCAAAGACAAAAAGCCCAAGGCGCTTATTCTCGATCTGCGTAATGATCCGGGCGGGTTGCTCGATAGTGCCATCGGTGTGTCTTCTACCTTTTTGAAGCCCGATGTGCTCGTGGTTTCGACCAAGGGCCGCATACCTTCATCCAATCGCGAGTACTACGCCAAGCCTTCTGACTACATGCGTGGCTATTTCGATGACACAGAGTCCAAACTGGGCTCGGCGGTTTCCGATTGGGCCAAGAGTGTGCCTATGGTTGTGCTGGTCAACGTAGGCTCTGCGTCGGCCTCTGAAATTGTCGCCGGCGCGCTGCAAGACCACCATCGCGCAAAAGTGCTGGGCAATCGCACCTTCGGGAAAGGTTCGGTGCAAAGCGTGCTGCCGCTCAGCGCAGATACAGGCATCAAGCTGACGACAGCCCGTTATTTCACGCCGGCAGGCCGCTCTATCCAAGTCACAGGCGTTGAGCCAGATGTGACGGTTGATGACACCGCGAAAGGCAATCTCTTCCGTCTTCCTCGTGAGATCGACCTCGATCGTCATCTGGCCAATGCCAATTTTGCCGAAGGCGATAACAAGGCTCCTAGCGAAGATGCCCCTGATGTCGAAGCCAAAATGTTTGAGTTCGGTGGCAGCGACGACTACCAGTTGCAGCAGGCCATCAACCTGCTCGAAGGGCGCGCTGTGAAGCGTAATGATCCGGCTCTGATCGCCAAGGCCAAGGCTGACCAGCCGACTGCTGAAAAAGCCGCGGTTGCCGGCGCCAGCGACAATGACAAAGCCAAGGTAAAAGACAGCAAAAAGACCCAGGAGGCTGAAAAAAAACGCCAATGACCGGTAACGGTGAGAACATAGAGCGTTTTCAGATCACCCCAGACGGGCTGGTGCCCCTGCGACAATGAATGACCGGCAGTTAATGCGGTATGCCCGTCATATCCTGCTCGACGAGTTTGGTGTTGAAGGGCAAGAGCGGCTACTGGCAGCCCGCGTGCTTATCGTGGGTGCTGGTGGTCTGGGTTCTCCGGCTGCCAGTTATCTGGCAGCCGCCGGTGTGGGTCATATGGTGCTGGCCGATGATGACGAGGTTGATCTCGGTAACCTTCAGCGCCAGATTCTCCATACGACGGAGCGGCTGGGCTGGCCCAAGGCTGAGTCGGGCCGTCACATGCTGCAGCAGATCAATCCTGAAATATGTGTAGTGCCCCTGCCCGAACGGCTGGAAGGCAAGGCCATGGATGATGCAGTCAGGCAGGCCGACATCGTGCTCGACTGCTGTGACAACTTCGCTACGCGCCATTCAGTCAACCGCGCCTGCGTCAAACATGGCAGGCCGCTGGTGTCTGGGGCCGCCATACGGTTCTCAGGGCAGGTCAGCGTGTATGACACGCGTCAGCCCGAATCACCCTGCTACCATTGCCTGTTTCCTCAGGCAGACGGCGCACAAGAGCTGCGCTGCGCCACGACGGGGGTGCTGGGGCCGCTGGTAGGCATTATTGGCAGCATGCAGGCGGCCGAAGCCATCAAGCTTATTGCCGGCATGGGTGAGTCTTTGGTCGGGCGGTTGTTATGCCTGGATGCGCTATCCATGCAGTGGCAGACGGTACGGTTTAAACGTGACCCATCGTGCGCCGTATGCGCTGACCGCTCTGCCCCGACAGCAACTGCCCCACTGACGTAACCCGTACATCCACATACAAATTGCGGCCGCTATAAGAGGCCGAAAAGGGCGTGCCCGGATGAAACACGTGTACGGTTCGCATACCCACCTGGCGAGCACTGCGCAGATTGCGCAGGGTGTCTTCAACCAGTACAACCTGTCGCGCAGGCACGCCGATTCTGGCCAGAATCTGACGCATGAGGGCGGTGGAAGGCTTAGGGCGCAGGCGGCCCTGAAGCGCCATGTCGTCTATTGACCATATGCACTCAAAAGCGTGCGCAATACCCAGCGCACGAAGCACTCGCCAGGCGTAGTCTAGCGGCGCGTTGGTCAGCAGAATTTTTCGACCAGGCAGACACGCCAGCTTGCGCATTAGGCCATACTCTGAGTGCACGAGCGATGCCACGTCAAACTCATGTGTGCGTTCGAGAAATACCGAGGCCTTGACCCCATGATGGCGCACCATGCCGATGACTGTGGCCCCGTAACGCTTCCAGTATTCTTTGCGCAGGCGGTCGCCAGTGTCAGCGTCGACATCCAGCATGGATGCCACCGTTTGCGACATGGCGCCATCTATCGCGCCGAAAATGCCCTTCGAGGCGTCATGCAGTGTATTGTCGAGATCAAATAGCCAGACCGGTTTGTGTGCGCCGGCTGCGGTTGAACTACGCTGCAGCCGCCGTGGAACACGCAGGACAGACATGTGCTCAGTGCGAGCTGATCATGGTGCCGACACCCTGGTCGGTGAGGATTTCAAGCAGCAGGCAGTGTGGGACGCGGCCATCAACCACATGGACCGAATTGACGCCGTTGCGGGCCGCATTCAGTGCGGAAGAAATCTTGGGCAGCATGCCGCCCGAAATGGTGCCGTCTTCGAAGAGCTCGTCGATAGTCTGAGCAGAAAGACTGCGCATTAGCTCGCCATTTTTGTTGAGCACCCCGGGGGTGTTGGTCATCATGACGAGTTTTTCTGCACCCAGTACTTCGGCCATTTTGCCCGCAACTACATCGGCATTGATATTGTAGGCACGACCGTCTTCGCCGTAGCCTATGGATGAGATGACAGGTATGAACTGGTCGTCTTGCAGTGCTTTGACAACGGCGGGCTCTACCCGCGTGATGTCGCCAACGTAGCCAATGTCTAGCCACTGACCGGGGTTGTCGGCATCAGCCATCATTTTTTGCTGGCCTGGATAAGACTGCCGTCTTTGCCAGTGAGGCCAACGGCCTTGCCCCCGGCCTCATTAATCATCATGACGATGTCTTGCTGCACCTGGCCACCCAGCACCCATTCGACCACTTCCATGGTTTCAGCATCGGTGACGCGCATGCCCTGGATAAACGTGCCTTCTTTGCCGATGCGCTTGAGAGCGGCGTTGATTTGCGGGCCGCCACCGTGGACGACCACGGGGTTAAGCCCTACCAGCTTGAGCAGTACGACGTCGTGCGCAAAACTGCGCTGGAGTGATTCTTCGGTCATGGCATTGCCGCCGTACTTGATGACGACGGTTTTTCCATGAAAGCGGCGGATATAGGGCAGTGCTTCAGAAAGTACGTCTGCCTTGACGCTGGCGGGGTAACCGCCGGGGTCGGGAGAAGATGTCATGTGCTTAGCTGGCCAATGCCTGTTTAACGGTTTTCAGAAATGCAGTCTCGTCATAATTGCCAAGATAGCGCTTGATGATGTGCCCTTGCTTGTCGATAAGAAAAGCGGTGGGTGTGAGCTTTACATCGCCAAAGGCCTTGGCGAGTTCTCCCTGGGCGTCGATGACGACGGGAAAAGGAAGTTTGCGGGTATCGGCGTAGTTTTTAACGTAATTGGGCGGGTCATACTGCATGGCGACCGCGATGGTGTCAAAGCCCTGGGGCGACAGCTGTTTGTAGCGCGCAATATTGCCGGGCATTTGCGCAATGCAGGTGGTGCAACTGGTGGCCCAGAACTTGACCAGCACCACTTTGCCGCGCAGATCGCGCATGGTGATTTTTTCGCCGCTGAGCGAGGTGAATGTGACGTCGGGTGCGGTTTGCGCCGAGCCCTGAAACTGCCACAGGCCGGCTGCCACAATAGCCACGACCGCTACGAGACTTACTAGTATTTTTTTCATTGCACTGGCATTGTCTGGACGCCTTCCGGTGCGGCATCAGGTGATGCGCTGGAGTTGGCAGCGGGCGCCTGAGTGCTGGTTGCGGGTGCAAGAGGCTGGGCCAGGCTTTCTGCCGTAACGTATTCAAACAATTTTACTACTTTGTTGACACCACTGACGCGGGAGGCGGCAATGGCAGCGCGTTTCCCTTCGTCTTGGGTGACCTTGCCCAGCAAATAGACAACGCCTCTTTCGGTTTGCACCGTGATGGTACGGCTGGGGACTTCTTTGGTGTTGATCAGCGTAGTGAGTACCTTGGAGGTGATCCAGGTGTCGTTGGAACGGACGCTGATCGACGTGAGATCGCCAACGCGCAATTCGTTAATGACTTTTTTCACCTTTTCGACGGCGGCTGCGGCGCTTTGCGCCTTTTGCTTGTCTGCTTCGCTGGGAACATCACCGGTGAGCAGAACCAGGCCTGCGTATGACGTGGCCGCAACCCGTGCGCGGTCTTCGAACAGGCGGCGCATTTCGGCGGCGACTTTTAATTCTATGGATTGGTCTTCAACCTGCTCGCCTGTCGTGCGACGGTCTGTGGCGACGACAGCGGTTGTTACCGCCGTGCCACCTACCACCAGCAGGCCGCAGCCCGAGACGGTGGCCAGGGTTGCAAAGGCAAGGCTGGCAAGAAGCAGACGTTGAGCGGTGGAGCGTGCTGGCATTAGAGGGTATCTCCGAGAAGTAGCGCGTCGATGCCGTCGCAGAGCGCATGCAGCAGGATAATGTGGACTTCCTGTATGCGCATGGTGCGGTCATGCGGAACACATAAATGAACATCGGTTTCGTAAAGCAGTTCGCTGATGCGGCCGCCGTTTTTTCCGGTGAGCGCGATGACAGACATTTCGCGGTCGTGGGCGGCCTCTATGGCCTTGATGACATTGGGTGAGTTGCCGCTGGTAGAAATGGCGAGCAATACATCGCCATGCTGGCCCAGGGCGGTGACCTGGCGCTCGAAGATACTGTCAAAGCCGTAGTCATTGCCCACGGCAGTGAGAATGGAGGTGTCTGTGTTGAGGGCGACGCCCGCCAGGGGCAGACGGTCGCGCTCGAAGCGCCCTACCAGTTCGGCAATAAAGTGCTGCGCGTCGGCAGCGGAACCGCCGTTGCCGCAAGCCAGGATTTTGGCATTGTTGGCAAGTGCCGCAAACAGCATGTCGACGCCCGCAGCGAGCGGTGCAGCCAGTTCGGTGGCGCTTGCTTTGATTGCGTCGATCGCGTCATCGAAATGACTAGTCATATGAGAGGTCATGTCCATGTTTGACATTATCTCATGTTCAGCTAGAAACGGCTTTAAGAGTGGTAACGGAAAGCACAGCCCACGCTGTGCTTATTCGTTGAAAACATGCTGCAGCCATGTGAGGCCTGCCGGTTCGACGCACACTACATCAAAGCGACAGCGTGGGGGACGGCCGCCAAAATGGCGCCGGGTGATGGTCGGCAGAAAATAATGCGCTGCACGCACGAGTCGCCGCTGCTTACGAAGGTTTACACTGGCGGCGGCACTTCCAAACTGCAGATGGGTACGCTGTCGTACTTCGATGAACACCAGAGTGCCGGCGTCGGCGGCAATCAGGTCGATTTCGCCGCCTTTGCAGCACAGGTTGCGTCCAAGTATGCGCAGCCCTTTTTCCTCAAGCAAGGTTTGTGCCCGGTCTTCTGCCTGACGGCCTAGCTTTTGTGCAGGCGAATACCTGCGCTCTTCGGGCAGACGTTGCCGCCTGGCCCGTTGGTGCACGCGGGCGGGCCGTCGGAGGGCTTGCACCGTTTTCTCTGGCGTGCGGCGAGCGCCAGCTGATACACAATTGCGTCGTCCGTCACTTTGCTGTGACTCCAGTTAGGCTACATTTCAATAGTATGAATGAACTCTCAGACAACATTGGCTCCGAATCGACATGGAATCGTCTCACCCAGCGCATGCACGAGCAGCAATGGCCGGCTTCAACGCTATATGTCGTGGCAACCCCTATTGGCAATCTGGGCGATCTCAGCATACGCGCCTGGCAGGCGCTGCTGCGCTGTGATGTGATTGCGGTCGAAGACACGCGCTCAAGTCGCGCTTTGCTGGATGCATGGGGTGTGTCAACACCGCTTGTTGCCGCACATCGCCATAACGAAGCCGAGGCCGCGCAGGCCATTTTGGCGCGGTTGGGCGCAGGCGAGCGGGTGGCGCTGGTGTCTGATGCGGGCGCGCCAGCTGTCAGTGACCCCGGTGCACGCATTGTCAGGGCCGTGCGTGAGGCGGGTTATCGCGTAACGCCCATCCCGGGCGCCAGTGCCGTCATTGCCGCCCTGATGGGTTCGGGTGTCACCACAGATGAAAACCCGGCCTTTGTGTTTGCAGGATTCATGCCCGCCAAATCGACCGCGCGGCAAAAGTGGCTGCAACAATGGTGCGCCATCGCCGCGCCAGTGGTCATGTTTGAGTCACCCCACCGGCTGGAAGCGGCAGTCAGAGACATTGCCAGTGTTTGCGGGCCTGATCGCCACATTACCTTTGCACGCGAGCTGACCAAGCGGTTTGAGCAAATTCATACCGTGCGGGCCGCCGATGCGGCGAGCTGGCTGGCTGAAGATGCGCATCGCAGCCAGGGAGAGTTTGTTCTTATCGTGCATCAGGCGCCTGAGGCAACGGTGGAGCACACGGATGCCTCGACGGTGGTACTCATTGATGCGCTGCTCGAGAGCCTCTCGTTGCGGGACGCCTCCAGGGTGGCCGCCAAGGTTACGGGCCTGCCCAGAGATACGCTGTATGCATTGGCGTTGAGCCGCAAGGGCAAGGGGCAGGGCGATGCAGAGGGTGCCGGCTGAGCATCTGGCGGAGAGCCTGCCGTCGTGCACCCAAACCAGAATGCGCTAGACGCTACAGCTAGTGGCAATAAAGGTAGCAGGCAGGCGTGGGCCGTCAGCGCGAAGCCATGGTCGACGTCAGGCCGGTTGCTTGCTGAATGCGTACGGCAGCATTGACGGCGGCGGTACGCGACGAATACGGCCCTATACGCACGCGATAGAGGCTGCTTCCTGCCTGCACGGTTGCGTTGCGTGATTCGATTCCCGCAATCTGTGCATTCAGCTTGCTTGCCAGCTGGTCGGCTGACTGGGCCGCGCTAAATGCCCCGAATTGCAGATAAAGCAACGGAGCACCCTGGCGGCTCTTATCGTCGTGTTGTGTTGTTCCCAAGCTGTCTTCGGGGGAATTTGCCAGCATGCTTGCGGCAGTGGGCGTATCACTGAGTGATGCTGATGCCATGCTGACATGCGGTTCTGTGCCAGGTATAGATACTGTTGATGTCATTGGCGCCGACCCGGCGGCCATGCGGTCTGTACCGGCACCGGCAGTATCTGCTGTGGCGCTGGCCAGGTCGCTATTGCGCGAAGCCAGCCATTGCGTCAGCGGGTCTGGGGCTTGCGCACTGGCGGCATCGCCTGTGCTGGCCGATGCGTGAGGCTGTCTTGCGATTCTTGCAGGCGCAGACATACCCAACGTTTGGCTGGCCGCATGGCTGCGTTGTGGGCGTGCAGAAGCCTCGTTGATGCGCAAGGTGGAGGTGGGGGATGCGTCAGTGACGAGGGTTGGTGTGGGTGCGGGCATGGCGGGCGGAATGGGCCTTGCGCGTGGCACGTCACCGTTGCGAATGTCCTCGTTGGTAATGGCTTCGACGACAACTTTGTCACTGCCTGGCGCGATCAGGCCCAGTTTTGCCGCTGCCACGTACGAAAGATCGATAATGCGTGAACTGTGAAACGGGCCCCGGTCGTTGATGCGCACAATAACCGATCTGCCATTTGCCACGCGTGTGACCCGTGCATAGCTGGGCAAGGGCAGTGTGGGGTGCGCCGCCGTCATTGCATACATATCGTATTTTTCGCCGGTGGCCGTGTGCTGGCCATGAAACTTGCGGCCATACCATGAAGCATGGCCCGTCTGCCGGAAGGGTCGTTCATCGCTGACGGGCACATAGCGCTTGCCCAGAACCGTATAAGGCCTGAAATTGGCAGGGCGGTGAGTTTCAACCTTGGGTACAGCATCGGGGATGGCGGCGATATTGGCAGGAATATTATCGCCAGGGCCATCATCCTTATAGTAACCACCCCCCGACTTGGTGACTGACCGCCCGCTGCCCGATGTTCCTGAGCCCGCACACCCTGCCAGGATGACCAGGCACAGTGACAGGCCGAGAGCGGGGAAAAGGCGGCGCAGCGTCATGGGATCTCGGGCGGCGGCTGATTGCGATGCCTGATTAAAAGGGGCGAGTGATCAGCAAAGCGCAGGGCCAACTGTTCGGTTACATAAACCGAACGATGCTTTCCTCCTGTACACCCTATTGCAACGGTAAGGTAATTACGGGTGTCTTGCATATACATGGGCAGCCATCGGCGTATGAAGCCCGCAATGTCTTCGATCATGGTTTCGACACTGCCGAATTGCGCCAGCCACTCGGCCACGGGCGCGTCGCGCCCGGTGAGGGGGCGCAGATCGCGGTCATAATGCGGGTTGGGCAGACAGCGCACGTCAAAGACCAGATCTGCGTCGCCGGGCACGCCCCGCTTGTACGCGAACGACTCAAAGGTGAGTACCACCGGCGCCCGGTCTGCCTGAACCAGATCACGTATCCAGGCACGCAGTTGCCCGGGTGTGAGATCTGAAGTGTCGATGACGTGTTCCTGCTCGCGCAGGGGGGCCAGCATCTCCCGCTCGCGGTCTATGCATTCTTGCAGCGAAGGCGATTTTTCGCTGTTTCTCAGGCGATCAGTCAGGGGATGGCGACGCCGGCTTTCAGAGTAGCGCTGTATCAGCGTGTGGTCATTGGCATCAAGAAAAATAACGCGGAACTCAGTGCCCATGGCGCGCAGGCTGGTGATGACGCCGGGTAGCTCGTCGAGCTCGCCGGGTGAGCGCACGTCGATAGCGACGGCCACGCGCTCAAGTTCGCTGTCGCGCGTATTGGCAATGAATTCCAGCAGAAAACGTACTGGCAAATTGTCGACACAGGTGTAACCAGCATCTTCGAGAAGACGCAGTGCTACCGATTTGCCTGAGCCCGAGATACCTGTGATTAATACTACTTTCAACATGGTTAGAGGGGCGCTCCGGTGAGCGGGGCACCGGATGGCACCCCGCGGACTTTTTCATAAAACGCTGCGCTGTCCGGTGACGGGCAGGTGTTATTCGTTGCGGCTGCTTTCCATGATGGCAAGAGCCTGGCGTTCTATAAAGTCGCCCATGGTATCTATGCCGCGCAGTGCCAGGATGGTGTTTCGTACCGCCGCTTCGACCAGAACTGCCAGGTTACGGCCTGCGGCCACTTGCAACATGACCCGACGTATGGGTATTCCTAGTATATCGTCGGTTTGGTCCTGAACGGGAAGACGCTCGAATGCCTCAGGTGTTGAGCGGATCAGATGCACGATCAGCTTGAGGTTCATTTTGCGCCGAACCGAGGTCTCTCCGAAAATGGTGCGGATATCGAGCAGGCCCAGCCCGCGCACCTCGAGAAGGTTTTGCAGCAGTGCGGGGCATTGTCCTTCGATGACATTGGGGGCCGTGCGTGAGAGCTCGACGGCATCGTCAGCCACCAGACCATGCCCCCGCGATATCAGCTCGAGTGCGAGCTCACTTTTGCCCAGGCCCGATTCGCCCGTGATCAGCACGCCCACGCCCAGCACGTCCATGAATACACCATGTGCCGTGGTGCGAGGCGCCAGCCGTTTGCCCAGGTAAATGCGCAACAGGTCTATCAGTTGTGCGGCATCAATGGCTGTGGACAGCAAGGGGATTTGCTGTTCATCGCAAAACTGAATGAGGTCGTCGGGAGGGCGAATGCCTTCGGCCAGAAGCAGCGCTGGAACCCCGCCGGCCACCAGGTCATCCATATGATGGATGCGTCTTTTGGCGTCGAAACGCTCGTAATACGAGAGTTCTTCGCGACCGAAAACCTGTATGCGTGAGGGGTGGATAAGGTTGAGGTGGCCCACCAGGTCGGCGGCTGACATGCCCAGATCGGGAATAAGCCTATGTGCGGCCGTCTGGCCTGCGATCCAGATGAACGGTATTTTGTCGGCGTTGTCACTGACGAGTTCTTGGATGGTAAGCATAGCCGGCTTGTCAGGAGGGGCTGGCGAGCAGCCTGTGGATGACGTTGGGGTCGGTTTCGGTCGCAAGCACCTGACGCAGATTGGCGTCGGACATCAAGCGGGCGATTTCGGCCAGCAGGTCGAGGTGGAGCTGCGTGGCGGTTTCAGGCACCAGCAGGATGAACAGCAAATTGGCCATGCGACCGTCTGTGGCATCAAAGCGCACCGGGTCGGCCAGCCGGATGAAGGCGGCGCAGGGCTCTTTGAGATCTTTGATGCGGCCATGCGGAACGGCGACGTGGTGCCCCAGTGCCGTGGAACCCAGGCGCTCACGTGAGATGAGGCTATGGAACACGGCCGTGCGGGCAATACCCTGATTGTTCTCGAATAGCAGGCCAGCCTGTTCGAAAGCCCGTTTTTTGCTGGTGGCCGGCAGGTCGAGCACAATATTCGACAGCGGCAAGATACGCGACATTAATTCCATAAACACCGATATTTGAGCTGGGTGCCAACGCAATACAGTACCACAAAGAGCGAGGGGATCATGCACTGACGGGTTACGGTGCCCGCCGGGCCGGCGTGCGTATCCTGGCCATGTGTCTGGGGCCAGATATGCCTGTTGCCTTGTCTTCAGTGGTTTTGTGAGCGGCAGCCCCTGAAATACCCGCATCACGGCTGTGCTTGAGTGCAGAGGGGGGAGGCTGAAAACACTGAGGCCTCAATCACAGGTATGACTGAGGCCCGGTGGTCTGCTACTGCTTTCATGCCGTGCTTAGACGATCATGAGCGCGAGCTTGCAGCGCAAGCTATTCGCTTGCTGGTATTTCTAGTTTTTTTACAGGTTGTGGCTGACTGTAGTTTTGCGCCTTGCTCTTGTACTTGATGACCTGGCGGTCGATTTTGTCGGCCAGCAGATCAATGGCGGCGTACAGGTTTTCGTCGTTGGCGGCGCAGTGTATGTCTTTGCCCCGCAGACGCATGGTGATTTCAGCCGTATGCTTTAAACGCTCGATTGAGAGTATGACCTGGGTGTCAATAACATTATCGAAATGTCGCGTGACCCGTGCCATTTTGTTAAGTACATATTCACGAATGGCGGGGGTTACTTCGAGGTGATGACCACTAATGCTCAGGTTCATAAAGGACTCTCCTTGCAGTGAAAACATGGGTGCGCGAAATGCGCTGAAAGCTGCCTGGTGATTCTCCTTCTTGTGGGGTTGGTAATGATTTCAGTGTATAGAATACGCCAGACAAATCAAGTGGGGCGAGCAGGTTTCTGGCAGGCCTGTTGAGCTGGCTCAAGCCTGTGCATGCTACGCCTGTCTCTTGGGCGGGCATGCGGCTGCCGGCGTGCAATGACACCTCTAAGCATTCAGTCTGCTGCGGCAGTGCGCCCGCAGCATTTGTTTACATGCGAAAGTTCTTGCCCAGATACACTTTGCGCACAGCTTCGTTGTCGATAATCTCGCTGGGATGGCCGTTGGTAAGCACTTTGCCCTCACTGATAATGTAAGCTCGGTCACAAATGCCCAAGGTTTCACGCACGTTGTGGTCAGTGATCAGCACGCCGATATTGCGGCCTTTCAGAAAATGAACAATGCGCTGTATCTCAATGACGGCAATAGGGTCTACCCCCGCGAAGGGTTCGTCCAGCAGGATGAAACGCGGGTTGGTCGCCAGTGCGCGCGCAATCTCTACCCGGCGACGTTCTCCGCCCGACAGTGAAATGGCCGTGTTGCGCCGTATGTGTCCGATTTGCAACTCTTCCAGCAGTAGCTCAAGGTTTTCGCCGATTTTGGCAGAACTGAGAGCGTGGCCGTGTTCGTCGATCTGGAGTTCAAGTACGGCACGAATGTTTTCTTCGACGGTAAGCCGGCGAAATACAGACGCGTCCTGCGGCAAGTACGACAGCCCTAGCCTGGCACGTTTGTGCATGGGCATGCTGGTGATGACTGTGTCGTCAATTTCTATGCGGCCAGTATCGGTGGGTACAATGCCCACAATCATGTAAAAGCTGGTCGTCTTGCCGGCGCCGTTGGGGCCGAGCAGGCCTACCACTTCGCCGCTATCAACCGACAGTGATACATCGTGCACGACAGTGCGCTTGCCATAGGTTTTGCCCAGGCCTGTCGCACGAAGACTGCCCGGTGTGGCGCTGGGCGGGCGCAGGGCGCCGGTTTTTGGCGCGTTTGAGTGAAACATAGGCAACAGGTGTCAGGCCTTTATTTGGTGGAGGCGGATTTTTTCTGGCATTCGGCGACGGCTGCGTCGGTTTTCGCCCGTGGCTGGGCGAGCGAGCGCACACGACCGCCGTGGGCGGCTGATTCTGGCCCTCCGAATGCTTCATAGGTGCCGGATTTTTGATGATAAATAACACGTTCGCCCTTGACGTTGTCAAAGGGCTTGCCACAGATATAGCGTGTGACGACAGCCTGGCCGATCATTTCGACCTGTTCATTTTTGCCGTCGTATTCACCGCGCAGGCCTTGTGCTTCGAGAACTTCAAATTTTTCGGGGTTTTCCTGGCGGATATTGACCAGCTTGCCAGCAGCAACCGTCGCCGTACCAAACTGGAAGCCATCGGCATCTTCATTGAGCACCAGCTTGTCTGCCGTTAGCGTCATGAGGCCGCGGGTCATGATGACATTGCCGGTAAAGACGCTTTGTTTCTTGACGTCATCGTAGTGAAGTGTGTCGGAAAGAATAACGGTGTCGGGTTCTGGTGCGTCGTCTTGCGACTTGGCGGCGGGCGCTTCAGCAGATGTGGCACCCGCTGCCGGGGCAGCGGTGGCGGGCTTGGATTGTTTTGCGGTGGCGGCAGGCTGCTGGGTAGCGGTGGGTGCCGGGCTGCTCTGAGCACATGCCAGCCCTGTGATGCAGGTCAGCATGAGGCCGGCGAGGCGTGCCATGTAAGTGGATGAGCGTGATCGTGTCATGATTATTGTTTGCCCGTGGTTTTTGGGGTGGACGACTTCGGTTTTGATTCTTCACCTGAAATTTTGACATCAGACGAAGAAAACACCTGAAGCTGGCGGGTCTTGTTATCGTAGCGCATACCCGTGCCGTTCATGGTGGATTTGCCATGAACTACCAGCGCGGGAAGATTCGTGTAGACCTCATCCTGGTCTGGAAGCAGCGTTAGTTGTTCGCTGGTGACGTCAAGCGGCGGGTTATCGGCATCGGGCATTCTGTGTACATGCGCATTGCCTTTCATGATGATGCGCGTCGCGTTATTGTCTGCGTTATCGTCCATGATGGCGGTGTCAGACGTGGCGACGGTAATGGGTGAACCGGGCTTTTGTCCTATGGCGCGCACATGGGTGACTTCATATGAGTCATCGTCAGGAAAGTGGCGCATCCGGTCGCCCTCAAGCCGGTTGATGGCGACCCCATGTTCGTCGGTGCGCACCATAGAAAAGTCGGTAGCCCAGGCGTCAGGCTCGTGCGTAACCCGTCGCGGTGGTTCGAGAGTGATGGCGCGCTGGGCGTAGTCAGCAGCCCACCAGGTGCCGGCGACCAGGGCGAGGAGCAGAAGAAGGGCGACCAGGGCCGGGGCGCGTTCTTTCATGGCTTATTGGATGGAACCGCTCATGAACATTGCATTTGGAGCAAAAAATGCGCCAAGCTTGCCCTGTGCTGCAAGGATGAGATCACAGCATTCGCGTGCTGCACCTGACCCCCCCTGAAGCGAAGAAACCCAGTGCGCGGCCTGTGTTACATAGGCGGGGGCATTGGGCACGCTTGCAGCGAACCCCGCCCGCTGCAAGGCGGCCAGATCAATGATGTCGTCGCCCATATACCCGGTTTCGGCCAGCGTGCAGCCATGATCTTGAGCAAGCGTTGCAAGGGCCAGAGCCTTGTCGCGCACGCCTTGCTGCACCAGGGGAATGCCTAGTTCGGCAGCGCGCCGGTCAACAATGGGCCCCTCGCGACCGGTAATCAAGGCAACGGTAATGCCGCTTTCACGCAGTAACCGCAGCCCATGACCGTCGAGCGCGTTAAAGCGTTTTATCTGCTCGCCGTGTTCGCCGTACCAGAGGCTGCCGTCAGTAAGAACGCCATCTACATCAAACGCCATCAGCTTTATCTGTCGGGCGCGCTCAATGACCCCCTGAGACTCTTTGGCGAGGATCAGGGCTTCGACGGGATGGGAAATATGAGAAAGAGTCATCAGAGTACCTTGGCCGCAAGCAAATCGTGCATATGCAAAGCCCCCAATAATAGCCCGGCTTCGTCGACCACGAGCATTTGGCTGAGCTGGCCGGCGTCCATGGCCGTGGCGGCTTCGACCGCAAGGGAGCCCGGCAGAATGGTTTTGGGGTGGGCTGTCATGCCATCGGCCACCTTGAGTGCGCGGATGTCTCCCTGTTTGACGATGAGACGGCGAAGGTCGCCGTCAGTGAATATGCCCACCGGTTTTTTTCAGCATCTACAACAATGGTCATGCCCATGCCTTTGACCGACATTTCTTCGAGCGCTTCAGGGATGGGCGTATGGGCATGCACGATGGGCAGCGCATCGCCCTTGCGCATGACATCGCGCACAAAAGTGAGCAGCCGACGTCCCAGCGCGCCACCGGGGTGGGAGCGGGCAAAGTCTTCACGGCTGAAACCACGGGCTTCCAGACAGGCCACGGCCAGCGCATCGCCCAGAACCAACGCCGCCGTTGTGCTGGCCGTAGGGGCCAGGTTGAGCGGGCAGGCCTCTTGCGCCACATGGGCGTCAAGGTGCAGGTCGGCATTACGGGCTAACTCAGAATCGGGGTTACCAGTGATGGAGATGAGACGTGCCCCCATGCGTTTGGTGATGGTAAGCACTGTGATAAGTTCGCGGGCTTCACCTGAATAGGACAGCGCCAGAACAATGTCTTGTTGTGTCAGCATGCCGAGATCGCCGTGAATGGCCTCGGCCCCATGCATGAAAAATGCCGGTGTGCCGGTGGAAGCCAGCGTGGCAGCAATTTTTCGGCCAATATGACCGGATTTTCCTATGCCCGTGACGACCACCCGCCCCTGGCACGCCAGTATCATGGCGACGGCGTCTTCAAAAGTGCCGTTCAGCCGAGTGTCGAGGGCCTGAAGTGCCTGGATCTCAATGGCGAAACTGCGGTGAGCCGAGGCGAGAATATCGCCTTCGGCGAATGCGGGATTAGGTTCCATTCGCCGATTTTAAACAATACTTTCACACTGTGCGCGTATCATTTTGCGAGATCCAGGCAGAGGTCTGCGCGTCGCTGACATAAACCTGCTCGCAGCAACCAGTAACTTGGTAAAATGCCTGTAATGCTGGAAGCGTATAGTGTGGGCTTCCGGCTTATTTCTGTTTCTGGCAAAGCAAATGCATATTGATCCTGCTGACTACGTACGCAGAACCATACGTAGCGTACCCGACTGGCCCAAGCCCGGCGTCATTTTCCGCGATATCACTCCCGTGCTCCAGGATCCGCGCTCGTTTCGCGTGCTCGTTGACCTGTTCGTCTACCGTTACATGCGGCATCGCCTCGATCTGGTCGCAGGTGTGGATGCCAGGGGTTTTATTTTGGGATCAGTGCTGGCTTACGAGCTAAATCTGGGTTTTGTGCCGGTGCGGAAAAAAGGCAAGCTACCGTTTCGCACTGTGGCCGAAGAATATACGCTTGAGTACGGCAACGCGTCGGTCGAAATGCATACTGACGCCGTGCGACCGGGGCAGCGGGTGTTGCTAATTGACGATCTGATCGCCACCGGCGGCACCATGGTGGCCGCCTCCAAGCTGTTGCAACGTCTTGGGGCCAATGTCATCGAGGCCGCTGCCATTATCGATCTGCCCTATCTTGGGGGCTCTAAGGCCTTGAAAGAAACCGGGCTTCCGTTGTACACCGTATGTCAGTTTGATGCTTCAGATAGCGTCGACTGCACGACAGAAGACGAATAACAAGAGCAGGGTGCACACGCAGCCTGGCTGCGTGTCGTGCCAACAGCGTCGCCACAAAGTGGCGCTACAGACAGTCGTTCGCTCTTGCGCGACCATTGTTGCGCCGGGCGACTCCATGTCTGACGTGGTGACTGTCGTCCACGCACGCGTGACAACTTTCTCCGGCCGGTGCTGTCGCGATGGACAGCACCGTTTTTTTTCGCCAGCGGGCCCGATATGCACCCGCAGCGGGCTGTGTGCCGTCAGACCAGTACGCGCTCTATGCCACCGTTGTTAGCGTCACGCACGTAATTGGGCATCCAGTCTGTCCCCAATATGTGGCGGGCCATCTCGACGACGATGTAGTCGGCGTCCATGCCCGTATCCTGCTCGTAGCGCGACAAGCCTTGCAGACACGAAGGACAGGATGTCAGCATCTTTATTTCGCCGCTGTAGCCATCCTCGCGCAGGGTGGCTGTGTTCTTGGCCAGCTCCTCTTCTTTGCGGTAGCGTACCTGCGTTGAAATATCCGGCCGCGACACTGCCAGCGTGCCAGACTCGCCGCAGCAGCGGTCTGTCTTGATGGCACCTTCACCCACCAGACTTTTGACGGTTTTCATGGGGTCTTGCAGCTTCATCGGCGAGTGACAGGGGTCATGGTACATATAGCGCACGCCTTTCACATCGTGTAGCTGTATGCCTTTTTCGAGCAGGTACTCATGGATGTCGATCAGCCTGCAACCTGGAAAGATGTTTTCAAACTCGTAACCGGCCAGCTGGTCATAGCAGGTACCACAACTGACGACAATGGTTTTGATGTCGAGGTAATTTAATGTCGTGGCCATGCGTGAAAACAGCACGCGATTGTCGGTGATGATTTTCTCGGCTTTGTCGGTCATGCCGTTGCCGCGCTGCGGGTAACCACAGCACAGATAGCCGGGCGGCAGCACAGTTTGTACGCCGGCATGCCAGAGCATGGCCTGGGTGGCCAGCCCTACCTGTGAAAATAACCGCTCCGAGCCACAGCCCGGAAAATAAAACACAGCTTCGGTGTCGGGCGAGGTGCGCGCCGGGTCACGGATAATCGGTATGTAGCTGGCATCTTCGATGTCCAGCAGCTTGCGCGCAGCCTGTTTGGGCAGACCGCCTGGCATCTTCTTGTTGATGAAATGGATGACCTGCTCGCGTATGGGCGCCTTGCCCACGGTGGCGGGCGGGTGATCAGCCTGTTTGCGCGCAGGGCGGGCAAACAAGTCGTGAGCGATCCGCTGTGCCTTGTAACCAACGTCTATCATGCCTTTGCGCGTGGCGTTGATAACACGTGGGTCTTTGGCGTTCAGGAAGAACATGGCGGCCGTGGTGCCGGGGTTGAATGATTTTTTATTCATTCGACGCAGCAGTGCACGCATCTCCATCGACACATCGCCAAAGTCAATGTCGACCGGACAGGGGTTGTAGCATTTGTGGCAAACCGTGCAGTGGTCGGCTACGTCTTCAAATTCTTCCCAGTGCTTTAAGCTAATGCCGCGACGTGTCTGTTCTTCATACAGAAAGCCTTCGATCAGCAAAGAGGTTGCCAGAATTTTGTTGCGCGGCGAGTAAAGCAGGTTGGCGCGAGGTACGTGGGTTGCACACACGGGCTTGCACTTGCCGCAACGCAGACAGTCTTTGATGGCGTTCGAAATTGAGCCAATCTCACTGCGCTGCATGATTAGCGATTCGTGGCCCAGCAAATTAAAGCTGGGCGTCCAGGCATGGCGCAGGTCTGCGCCTGGCAGCAGTTTGCCGGCGTTGAAGTGGCCATTGGGGTCAATGCGCTGCTTGTAGCCCTGAAAGGGGGCCAGTTCTTCTTGCGTCAGGTATTCATACTTGGTCAGGCCTATGCCGTGTTCACCCGAGATGACGCCATCAAGACTGCGTGCGATTTGCATAATGCGGGCGACCGCCTCATTGGCTTCCCGCAGCATCTCGTAGTCGTCAGAGTTGACGGGGATATTGGTGTGCACGTTGCCATCGCCGGCATGCATATGCAGGGCAATAAAAACGCGGCTTCTTAGCACCCGGTCATGAATGGCCTGGATCTCGGCCAGAATCGCTGCATGATCGGCCCCGGCAAAGCAGCGCTCCATTTCGGCGCGTACTTCGGTTTTCCAGGAAACGCGAATGGTGTGATCCTGAACAATGTCGAACACCGTCGCATCAGGCTGGCCTGACAAGCGTTCTTGCAGCGCTGGCAGTGTGTCTGTCAGGCCAGGAGCGCCCAGCGTATCGAGGGCGTCGGCCAGTGGCAGGTCAAGATTGTTCAGCAGCCAGTGCCAGCGCTGGCCCACTTGCGTCAGTGCCGCGTGTGCGTCGCGAGTTCGGTCGGCAAGGGCTTCTGCGTGGGCCTGGTCAGCACCATCGTCGACCGTGATCTTGCCGACAGGTAGTTCACCCTGCAGAAACGTATCAAGCTTATCGAGTAGCCGCAGTTTGTTGCGAGTGGACAGTTCGATGTTGATGCGTTCGATGGCGTCGGTGTACTCGCCCATGCGGGCCAGCGGTATGACGACGTCTTCGTTAATTTTGAAGGCGTTGGTGTGACGTGCGATGGCTGCCGTGCGTGCACGGTCAAGCCAGAATTTTTTGCGCGCTTCGGGGCTTACCGCCACAAAGCCCTCGCCATGGCGTGAGTTGGCAATACGAACCACTTCGCTGGCCGCCAGCGCAACAGCGTCTGCGTCGTCACCCACGATATCACCGATAAGCACCATTTTGGGCAGGCCGCCGCGCTTGCTTTTGGTGGCATAACCCACAGCGCGCAGATAGCGCTCATCGAGGTGCTCCAGCCCGGCCAGAATGGCACCGCGTTCACGGCCCGGGCCATCAAGGTAGTTTTTAACATCGACAATAGAGGGCACGGCATTGCGCGCCTGCCCGAAAAACTCCATACAGACAGTACGCGTATGGGCGGGCATGCGATGCAGAATCCAGCGTGCCGAGGTGATCAGGCCGTCGCAGCCTTCTTTCTGGACCCCGGGCAGACCCGCAAGAAATTTGTCTGTAACGTCTTTGCCCAAACCTACTTTGCGAAAGCGTGAGCCTTCGACCTTGAGTTCTTCTTGGCGCAGTAGCACGGCGCCAGGTGTGGCAGCGCCATCAAACCATTTGAGTTCGAAGCGGGCTTCGCCGACATCGTGAATTTTGCCCAGGTTGTGGTCGAGGCGGGTAACCTCAAGCCAGTTGCCTTGCGGATCAACCATGCGCCACCAGGCGAGGTTGTCGAGGGCCGTGCCCCATAGCACTGCTTTTTTGCCACCCGCGTTCATGGATACGTTGCCGCCCACACAGGAGGCGTCGGCCGAGGTGGGGTCAACGGCGAATACATGGCCTGCCGCTTCGGCGGCTTCGGCGACACGACGGGTAACCACACCTGCACCGGTTAGCACGGTACGCACAGGCTGCGCCACGCCAGGCAGCGTGGTGGCCTCGACCGGCCCGATGGCGTCAAGTTTTTCGGTATTGATGACCGCAGAAAGCGGCGTGAGTGGAATGGCGCCACCTGTGTAGCCTGTGCCACCCCCACGCGGAATAATGGTCAGCCCCAGCTCAATACAGGCACGCACCAGTGCGGCCATTTCATTTTCATGATCGGGGGTAAGCACCACAAAAGGATATTCGACCCGCCAGTCAGTGGCGTCAGTAACGTGGGACACGCGCGACAGGCCGTCAAACTTGATGTTGTCTTTGTGGGTAATGCGTGAAAGCACACGCACCGCCTGTTTGCGTCGCTGGCGTGTTTGCTCGAACAAGGCTTCGAAGTCTGCCACGGCGGTGCGTGCGGCTTGCAGCAGGCGTGCCACCTTGCTGTCGCGATCGGCAACCTCGGCATTGCGACGCTGGTCAATGGCGTTGAGCCGGTTTTCAAGCACTTCAACCAGCAAATGCAGCCGCTTGGGGTTGTTGAGCAAGTCGTCGAACAGGTACGGGTTGCGCCTGACCACCCAGATGTTGCCCAGCACTTCGAAAAGCATGAGGGCAGAGCGACCTGTGCGACGCTCGCCGCGCAACTGACAAATCAGTTGCCAGGACTCTTCACCCAGCAGGCGGTGAACCACCTCGCGGTCTGAGTAAGACGTATAGTTGTAGGGGATTTCGCGAAGACGAGCCGTTGTCTGGAGTGCTTCGGCGGCTAACAGGTGGCTGGCTAGAGGGGCGTTCATGAGCGGGAGAAAAAAAGAGAACCCTTAAAGAGGCAGTGTAAGGGGAACTGCGTTTTTAATCTATTGGAATGTCCGTGATATGGCTGTAGGCGTGGCCTGGCGGGCAAGGTTGCCACGCATCAGTAACGGGTGCCATGGGTGGCACGTGGCCTGGTCATTGCCAAAACGTGGTTTAGATCTGTTGCGGGAAGATCCACAGTAGCCCGGCGGTCATGACCAGATAGCGCAAAAATTTACCGATGGCGATATACACCATGCTGCGCCAGAAGGGCATACGCAACCAGCCTGCCACCGCGCACAGCGGGTCGCCCACCACAGGCAGCCACGAGAAAAGCAGTGCAGGCGGGCCCATGCGCTTTAGCCAGTATCCGATGTAATCATGCCACCGCCCACCGGCCTTGGTGCGCGGCTGATAAGGGTGTTTTTCTCGCCAGCTTTCATACGCTTTGTCTGCACCCAGCCCCATGGCGTAACTGATGGCGCCGCCAATGGTGTTGCCGGCCGTGGCCACCAGAACAGCCGGCCAGAACATGTCAGGCGCCATCTTGACGTATCCGAACACGGCCGGCTCCGAGCCCAGCGGCAGCAATGTGGCAGATACCAGACTGACAATAAATATGGCGCTCAGGCCTACGCTTGGCAGCGCGAACGTTGCCAATAGCCAGGTAATTGATGCGTGCAGCCAGACTTCCATAGCGCGCTAGTGTAATGGTATTCTGTTTGACTTGAGCTTTTTTTCGAGCGCTTTCGCTCCGCGCCGTCCTCATCGTCCTTCATACATGTCTACCGACTATCTAAAGCGCATACTTACCTCCAAGGTTTACGACGTTGCGGTCGAGTCTCCGCTCGATCTGGCCAGCCAGGTTTCTGCCCGTATCCAGAACACCGTGTTACTGAAACGCGAAGATACCCAGCCTGTTTTCAGCTTTAAACTGCGCGGGGCCTATAACAAAATGGCCAACCTGTCGGCCGCCGACCTCAAGCGTGGTGTTATCGCCGCATCGGCAGGCAACCATGCCCAAGGGGTTGCGCTGTCAGCCAAACGCCTGGGGTGCAGGGCGGTAATTGTCATGCCTGTTACCACGCCTTCAGTCAAAATCGACGCCGTACGCGCGCTGGGTGGCGAGGTGGTGCTGTTTGGTGACAGCTTTACTGATTCTGCCGCACATGCCAAAGAAATCGAAAAGAAAGAAAAGCTCACGTTTGTGCATCCCTTTGATGACCCTGATGTCATTGCCGGGCAGGGCACGGTTGGCATGGAAATCCTGCGCCAGCATCCAGGGCCTATTGATGCCATTTTTGTTGCTATTGGCGGTGGTGGCCTTATAAGCGGCGTGGCGGCGTACGTAAAGCAGCTGCGGCCTGAAATAAAAATTATCGGTGTGCAAACCTTCGACTCAGACGCCATGATCCGCAGCATCAAGGCTGGCAGGCGTATTACGCTTAGTGATGTCGGGCTTTTTTCAGACGGAACGGCGGTAAAGCAGGTGGGGCTTGAAACCTTCAAGCTGGCCCGCGAGTATGTCGATGACTACGTGCAGGTCGATACCGACGCCATCTGTGCCGCAATCAAAGACGTGTTCCAGGATACCCGCAGCGTGCTCGAGCCCGCCGGGGCGCTCGCGCTCGCGGGAGCCAAGCGTTACGCGGCGCAACACAAGTGGAAGGGCAAAACACTGGTTGCCATTACCTGTGGCGCCAACATGAACTTCGACCGCCTGCGTTTTGTGGCAGAGCGGGCAGACGTTGGCGAAGCCCGTGAGGCCCTGTTTGCGTTGTCTATTCCCGAAAAGCGTGGAAGCTTTCTGCGTTTGTGCGAGGCGGTGGGCGATCGCAGCGTCACCGAGTTTAATTACCGCATTTCCGACGCTGATCAGGCACATGTTTATGTGGGCCTGCAAATACGCTCAGAGGCCGAGCAGCATAAGCTGGCTGCCAACTTTCAGAAGAAAGGCTTTCCAACGCTTGACCTGACGGGCAACGAAATGGCCAAGACCCACTTGCGGTACATGGTGGGCGGCCGTTCGGTACTGGCCGAACATGAAATGCTGTTTCGCTTTGAGTTCCCTGAGCGTCCGGGCGCACTCACAAGGTTTTTGTCCAACATGAGCCCCAACTGGAACATCAGCCTGTTCCATTACCGCAACCAGGGCGACGACTACGGTCGCATTCTGGTGGGCATACAGGTTCCGCCGCAAGACAAAAAAGAATTCCGTGCGTTTCTTGATGGTCTGGGCTACACCTACTGGAACGAAACCGAAAACCCTGCCTACAAGCTGTTTCTGTAGGCAGGGCCGACATTTCGAGCTAATGCCGGCCGAGAACGTGTGCAATGCCTGGCTGCGGTATTGAGCCGCCGCTGGTGCATATTCGCGAGGGCTGCGGGTTATAGGCTTGCCGATCCGCCGTTTAATAATGCTCGCACCGGTGCGAGCATTTGTTTCAACTGATCGAACGCCGCATCGCGTTGGGCATCCAGCCGTTGCGCCTGTTCTAGCGTGCACTCGGTAAATTTCAGTGTCTCGCCCGGCAAACATTGCGCAATCAGCGGCAGGTCAACGGTGGCAACGTGAGCGATTTTGGCGTAACCGCCTGTGGTTTGCCTGTCAGCCATCAAGATAATGGGCTGCCCGTCTGCCGGCACCTGGATGGCGCCAAAACTGGTTGATTCAGACAGCAGTTGGGTGGGCTGCTTCAGTGGCAGTAATGGCCCCTGCAGGCGATAGCCCATGCGTTCAGAATCGGGGCTGGCCCGGTAGGCTGCCGAAAAAAGATTTTCAATGGCTGCTTCGGTAAACAGGCCGGTATGTGGACCGCGCATCACACGCAAAGCCACACGCGGCTGCAGGCCGAGTATGGCTGGCAGGTATATTTTTATTTTCCACAGTTCGTGTTCCAGCGACTGCAGGTCATGCTCCCGCAGCGAGGTGCACAGCGCCAGCGTGTCGCCCTTTTTCAGCGCGCGCCCCTCCAGGCCGCCAAAGCTCCCGCGCACATAGGTGCTGCGACTGCCCAGCACAGTCGGGACGTCGATGCCGCCGTGCCACGCCAGATAGGCGCGTACGCCCGACTGTCGTGCGCCGAAAGTCAGCTTGTCACCAGCGTGTACAACCAGGGGCCTGTCATTGGGTATGGCCTGACCATTGAGCGACGGGCTTAGCCGGGCACCGCTGATGGCAATACAGGCCGGTGCGTCAAAGCGCAGCTCAGGCCCAGTCAGTGTGATTTCGAGTGTGGCTTCGTCGGCATCATTGCCGGCCAGCAGATTGGCGAGGCGATGCGCGCGGTTGTCCATGGCGCCGCTGACGGGAACGCCTAAGTGTTGATGGCCCCGGCGGCCAGCGTCTTGGAATGTGGATAGCAGGCCGGGTTTGATCACCGTGATGCTCATGACTGACTGCCTTTGATCGCAAGAAACTCTTTGGCTGACACGGGAATAAACTGCAGCATGTCGCCCGGAGAGAGCAGAGTGGGCGGATCGCCGGCGGGGTTGAACAGCGTGACGGGCGTTGCGCCAATAATATGCCAGCCACCCGGCGAAGCATTGGGGTAGATAATGGTCTGGCGGTTGGCGATGGCGACCGAGCCCGCTGGCAGACGAGTACGGGGAGTGGCCCGGCGTCCTATATCGAGCCGGATGTCATGCACGCCCACATAGGGAGCGCCGGGGGCAAAACCCAGCATAAAGACATAACACGGCTGTTCGCTGTGCAGGCGTATGACTTCATCGGTACTCAGGCCGGTGTGAGCCGCCACATCGGTCAGGTCGGGGCCGTATTCTGCTTCGTAACAGACAGGTATTTCTACCAGGCGTCCGTGTGTGGCAGTGCTGTCTTCGGCAAGGTTGTCGGTGAGCACCTGTCTTATTTCGTCGACAAGCCGGCTGAGGCCGTTGCGACTGTCGGCGCCGGGAAGCTGAAAATGCACGGCGAGAGTGGTAAACGCAGGAACAATGTCTGTGATGCCTTCGATGTCAGCCTGTCGCAGCGCCCAGGCGGCAGCGGTACACCGGCGCCCGATGGCGACATCTATGGTGTCGCCAAACGTGAGTATGAGGCAGCGATCGCCTTGCGGCGCAAGTGTCCATGGCGGGCAGGCGGGTTGTGTCGCTGCAGGCATGGGGGTCTCCATTCGTTATTGTTAAATAATGGCGGCGCGATGCGCGTCAGATATTGTGCCTGATTTTAAAGCCCTGAAGCCTGATCGGCGTGAACGATGTGTCCAAGAGCCTGGCTGGCCGTGTCCAGGCGTGCCCGCAGCCCCAGGTATTACCGGCTGGGGTCTTTCTGGCTGGCCGGCAGTGCTAAGGCGCGAACGAAAGAAAGGCGTGCGAGCCAGCTGGAAGTGTTGAGGCGCGAACGAAAGACATACCTGCGAGCCAGCTGGAAATACTGAGGGCGAACGAAGATAAGACCGGTGTGCCCGCTGGCGGTACAGAGGCGCGGGGAAGGGAAGGTCAGCGAGCTAATTGGCAGCACCGAGCCGCGCGGGAGGCAGGATCAGCGAGCTAACTGGCAGTGCTGAGGCGTGAAGAAGGGAAGATCAGCGAAAACGTGCTGCCTGCCCCTAGCCTGCTGTGTATGGTCAGTTCGGCGTTGTGGCGCAAGGCTACATGCCGGGTGATGGCAAGACCCAGGCCCGTGCCGCCGGTGGCACGTGAACGACCACGATCTACACGGTAGAAGCGTTCTGTCAGGCGTGGGATGTCTTGGGCAGCAATACCGATGCCGGTATCCTGAACGCTATAACAGGCGTGCCCGTCTTCAGTCATAAACCAGCTTACGGTAATGGTTCCGTCTTTTGGGGTGTAGCGAATAGCGTTGGTCAGCAGGTTTGAGACGGCCGAAGCCAGTTCGGTTTCGCTGCCAGTTACGCAGATATCGTGCGCGATATTTTCAACAAATACGTGTTGCCCGCCCGACAAGATTCGCGCCTGTTGCAGGGCCTCTTGCACCACACCACCCAGACGGACCGGGGCGCCGCCAGCCTGCGGTGATGATTCAAGTGCCGAAAGCGTAAGCAGATCAGCCACAATGGCCTGCATGCGCAGAGCCTGTTCCAGCATCAGCCGCTGGTAGTGTTCACGCTGTGTCTGGCTGATCGCCTCTGCAGGCATATCGCAAAGCGTTTCCAGAAAGCCCGCCAGCACGGTCAGCGGTGTGCGCAACTCGTGCGAGACGTTGGCCACGAAGTCTTTGCGAGTGGTTTCCAGTTTTTCGACCTGCGTGACGTCGCGGGTTACCAACAGAAACTGGCCCACACCATATCGTGTCAGCTGCGCCAGCAGGCTTTTTTCATGGCCGTCATAGGTAAGGTGCAGCAGTACCGGGCCAGGCCATTCGTCCTGGCGGGCGTAGCGGGCAAACTCGGGCTCGCGCAAAATATTCAGAATGCTGTGGTTGCGGTCGGTTTCCAGGTTCAGGCCGATGTGGTCGCTGGCAGTCTGGTTACACCACGTCAGCTGCATGGCCTCGTCAAGCGTGATAGCGCCATCGGGCAATGCCTCAGCCGCCTGCAACAGGCTGTCGAGATTGCGCTTTAACAGGTGCATTTCCTGACTGGTGTAACGCAGTTTGCGATAAATGGGCGCCAGGATGTCGTCCCACGGCCCAACGGAAGGCGGGGGCGGGTCATCAATGTTTTTTACCCAGTGAGCAATGCGCGATAGCTGCCAGCCGCTGACCAGTATCATTAACAGCAGGCCGAGCGAAAACAGCCCCCATCCCACTTTTGGCCCCAGCCACGAGCCGGTAAGCCAGCCTAGTAGCGCCCATGCGCCGATGGAAAACAAAGTTTTTGTCATGACTTCATATCTCTGGAACCACCGCAACCATGGGGTATGTTTCTGTTCAGTCTTTCGTTATGGGTTTTGCCGTGAAGCGGTAGCCCGCACCCCGCACGGTTTCTATACGATTATCGTGGCCGCCAGGCTCGAGCGCTTTGCGCAGCCGGCGTATATGCACGTCTACCGTACGCTCTTCGACAAAAACATGATCTCCCCAGACCTGATCTAACAGTTGGGCGCGCGAGAACACTCTTTCAGTGTGCGTCATGAAAAAGTGTAGCAGGCGAAATTCGGTGGGACCGACAGTGAGTGTCAGGTCATCACTGGTAACCCGGTGTGTGGTGGGGTCAAGAGCCAGCGTGCCCATGGTAATGATGTCGTCGGTCAGCTGGGGCGCGCGCCGGCGCAGTACGGCCTTGATGCGTGCTACCAGCTCTTTGGGAGAAAAGGGTTTGGTGATGTAATCGTCGGCGCCTGCCTCCAGGCCCTCTACTTTGTCATGCTCCGCGCCTTTTGCCGTAAGCATGATGACCGGCACGTTGCGGGTGCGCTCATCGCTGCGCAGCGTGCGTGCCAGCGTAATGCCCGAAGCGCCAGGCAGCATCCAGTCAAGCAATATGAGGTCAGGCAGTTCGGCCCGGATCAGCGTTTGCGCCTGCTCGGCGTCAAAAGCGCGCAAGACCTTGTGACCGGCAAATGACAGATTGACCGAAATCAGTTCCTGGATGGCAGGCTCATCTTCTACGACAAGTATGGTTGTGCTCATGGTGCGTGATGATAGTGGTTTTTCATGACATGCATCATATGTCGTGAATGTGTCAGGTTTGTGAAAATGCAGGCTGGTTTCAATAATGATGTACGATTATCAAATCATGCAAAATACCACTTCTTCCCCAGAAGGCCCGGCCGGTCCGAAGGCGGGGCTGCCGACGCCGTCAATCGCTTTTCTGCCGACGGTGCGTCCACGCAACAGCAGGCCAGCACGCACTTTGGTTTTAAAACCGTTGCAGAAGGCGAAAAAGCCAGCAAGGTTGCCGAGGTGTTCCATTCGGTGGCAAGTCGCTACGACGTCATGAACGACCTCATGTCTGGCGGCCTGCATCGTATCTGGAAGGCGTTTACCATTCGTCAGGCTGATGTGCGTTCGGGCATGAAGGTACTCGACATTGCCGGTGGCACCGGTGATCTGGCACGTGCATTTGCCAAACGTGCTGGTCAAACCGGCGAGGTGTGGCTTACCGACATTAATGAGTCCATGCTGCGTGTGGGCCGTGATCGCCTGGCTGACCAGGGCATGCTTTTGCCAGTATCCGTCTGCGACGCCGAAAAATTGCCGTTTCCTGATGCCTATTTTGACCGGGTCAGCGTAGCCTTTGGCCTGCGCAACATGACCCACAAAGAGCATGCGCTGGCCGAGATGCGTCGCGTGCTCAAGCCGGGTGGCAAGCTGCTTGTGCTTGAGTTCTCTCACATCGCGCGGCCTCTTGCTCCGGTCTACGACTGGTACTCGTTTAACGTGTTGCCATGGCTGGGCGGCAAGGTTGCCGGTGACGAGGAAAGTTATCGTTATCTGGCCGAGTCCATCCGCATGCATCCTGATCAGGAAACCCTGGCAGGCATGATGCGCGACGCGGGGCTGTCACGTGTACGGTATTTCAATCTCAACGCCGGGCTTGTGGCACTGCACGAGGGCGTCCGGCTCTGCTGACCCTTCTCTCGCGTCTGGCAAACAGGGTCATGCCGCAAGGCGCGCTATCTGGTGTCTCTCTCCCTCAATTCGCCGGTACAGGCGTATTGAGCATCTTCTGATGCAAAATTCATTCCCGTCGCAGCCCGCTTTATGATAATGTTCAGGTTCCAGTAAGGTTGCCGGAGCCTGACTTATCGTCGTTCTGCCGCTGCCTTGCTAACACCAAACATTCAATCTGGTGGCGCGCCGGTCTGCGCGCCATATACAGGAGCAATACATGACCCACAAAGGTTCACGCCTGCTGGCTGCGTTTTTGCTGGTGGTTTCCGCCGGCGCCATGCTTACGGTCTCGTTCGACGCAGAAGCCCGTCGCATGGGCGGCGGCAGAAGCTTCGGCAAGCAGTCCAGCAACGTCATAAAGCAACGCCAGGCTGTCAAACCGCCTGCTGCGTCATCCGCACAGCGTAGCGCCGTACCGGCCGCTGGTGCCAAAGCCGGTGCCGCTGGCGCCGCCGCAAAAAGCGGCATGTCCCGCTGGCTCGGCCCGCTGGCCGGCATTGCCGCCGGCTTGGGTATTGCCGCCTTGCTTTCCAGTCTGGGGTTGTCCGGCGCCTTCCTCGAATTCATGTCCAGTATGTTGCTCATAGGTCTGGTGGTGTTCGCGGTCATCTTCCTCGTACGCAAGCTGCGTGGAGGCATGGCACGGCCTGCCATGCAACAGTCCGCCCACGGGGGGCATGGGGCCAGCCCCATGCAACGGCAGGGTCTGGCGCAACAAGACCGCACTGCCGCTCCACTGACTGCCACGGCGGCGGCTGCACCCGCAGCGGTGCCTGCACCACCGGTAGACGAATCATGGTTCATCCCCGGCGATTTCGACACCGCAACATTTTTGGGCAACGCCAAAGCGCAGTTCATTAAAATCCAGGCAGTCTGGGACAGCGGCAATCTCGATGAATTGCGCGACTACATGACAGACGACCTCATTGCCGAGGTCAAGCCAGAGCTCATGCAGCGTGATCCCGGAAATATCACCGAAGTAGTTCTGCTCAACGCAGAGCTGCTCGGCATCGAAACCGTTTCGGGTGGGCATCTTGCCAGCGTCCGTTATTCGGGCATGCTGCGCGAGTCACCAAACACCGAGGCGTTTCGTTTTGAAGAGGTCTGGAACCTCTACAAAGCTGAAGGGGCTGGCTGGCTGCTGGCGGGCATACAACAAATACCTCTGGACAGCGCAAGCTAGGCCAAGGCAGCCAGGGCGTGGACAAGCCGGCCCACATTCTGGCGCTGCTGCGGGGCGGGGCATTAACTGCCCTGTGGGGTTTAAATACTGCCGCAGGGCGGGGCATTAACTGCTCTAAGGGGTTCTAATCCTGCCGCAGGGCAGGGCAGGGCAGGGCATTAACTGTTCTGAGGGCCGGGCACACCTCCGGTCAGCCTCCCGCTTAATATGTCTGAAGGCCGCCGTACATCTCGTCCGGCAGTCTTCAGACATTGTCGTTTTGGCTTGTTTCTCTCAGTTGCGCGTAAAACCGTTAAACTTGACGTCTTGCTATACAGGCTAATTCGTATACGGCACTGCCGCCCGCGCCAAACATGTTTTCTCTGCCTCTTCTGACCAAACCCGCCCAGATGCCCGTTTCAGCGTTGAACGCTTTGCTTGAGCGCGAGGCATGGGCGCGCGAGCGCCTGGCGTCTCATTCTGGCAAGGCGGTTCGTTTTATCGTTGGGCCTGGCGCGCTCAACCTGTCCATTCTGGGCTCGGGGCTGGTGACTGCATCCGACCCCGCCATTGTCCCTAATGCCACCTTTACCATTCCGCTCGTCAAGCTGGCCAGCCTGCCCGGCGTATTGCGCAGTCGCGATCCTTCGGCGCTAACGGCATTGCTGCATGTGGAAGGCGACGCGGCACTGGCGCAGGTGGTTTCTGACCTTGCAGGCAGCCTGCGCTGGGACCTGCAGGAAGACCTCTCGCGGGTCGTGGGTGATGTAGCCACCACACGTCTGGTAGGGGCGGGCAAACTGGCAGCCAGCGGCCTGAACCAGGCCGCTGAGCGGCTTGCAGGAAATGTCTCAGAATATATAACCGAAGAAAGCGGCATGATGGCCGCACGTCCAGCGTTCCAAGGCCTATCGGCCGATATGCGTTCCATGCTGCAGCGCCTTGAGCAGCTCGAAGCCCGGGTGGGCGCGCTGAACCCAGCCCGGAGGGGCAGCTCCTCCGCAAAGGCCTGATACATGTTCATATTTTTTCGCCTCTTTCGCATCGTCTGGGTAGCACTGCGTTACCGACTCGATGAGCTGGTGCTGTCCAGTATCAAGCACCCACTGGCCTACAGCCTGTTGCGCATAGTCCGTTTCGGGAAACCCCCGCGCACAGCCCGGGGTGTACGTCTGCGCCTGGCGCTCGAGGAACTGGGCCCCATCTTCGTCAAGTTTGGGCAAGTGCTTTCCACGCGCCGCGACCTTATTCCCCTGGATGTTGCCATTGAGCTTGCCTTGCTGCAAGATCGTGTGCCGCCATTTCCGTCAGAGCAGGCGGCCGCCTCCATTGAGACCGCACTCGGTGCCTCACCTTATACGCTGTTCAAGCATTTTGAAAAAGATCCGGTAGCGTCTGCGTCGATTGCCCAGGTGCATTTTGCCGTGCTACATGATGGTCGTGACGTCGCCGTCAAAGTGCTCAGGCCGGGCATGCGCGACATTATTGAGAAAGATCTGGCGCTTATGGGCGTGCTGGCGGGGCTGGTAGAGCGACTGGCGGCTGATGGGCGGCGGCTTAAGCCGCGCCAGGTTGTTGCCGAGTTCGACAACTATTTGCATGATGAGCTTGATCTCATCCGTGAAGCCTCCAACTGCAGCCAGCTGCGCCGCAATTTTGCGCCTGAAACCGGGCGTGAGCACTTGCTTATGGTGCCAGAGGTGGTGTGGGAATACTGCACCACAACCATATTCACCATGGAGCGCATGCGCGGTATTCCCATCAGCCAGATGGAACGTCTCAAGGCGGCAGGCATTGACACGCGCGAGCTGGGGCGCAAAGGCGTCGAAATCTTTTTCATGCAAGTGTTTAGCGATGGGTTTTTCCACGCTGACATGCATCCTGGCAATATTTTCGTGTCGGACCAGCCCGAAACCCTTGGTCGTTATATTGCACTCGATTTTGGCATCGTAGGTTCGTTGTCCGAGTTTGATAAAAACTACCTGGCACAAAATTTTCTTGCGTTTTTCCGCCGTGATTATCACCGTGTTGCACAGTTGCACATAGAGTCAGGATGGGTGCCGGCAACCACACGTGAAGAAGAGCTCGAAGGGGCGGTGCGCGCCGTATGCGAGCCTTATTTCGACCGTCCGCTCTCCGAGATTTCGCTGGGTCAGGTTTTGCTGCGTCTTTTCCAGACTTCACGGCGCTTTAATGTCGAGATACAGCCGCAGCTTGTGCTGTTGCAAAAAACCCTGCTAAATGTCGAAGGCATGGGGCGCGAGCTTGACCCCGAGCTTGATCTCTGGAAAACCGCCAAGCCCTACCTCGAAAAATGGATGCATGAGCGGGTCGGGCTAACCGGCGTGCGCAAGCAACTGGAAAAAGAAGCAGGGCAATGGTCACAGCTTTTGCCCCAGATCCCGCGCCTGGTGCATGCGCACCTTAGCAAGCCTGCGTTTGCACCTGAGTTACACTCGCAGATGGAGCGCATGCGCCGTACTCAAGAGCAAACCAATCGCGTGCTCATGGCCTTGTGCGCTATCCTCGCTGTGGCGGTAGGTGTCGCCATATGGGCCCTTACGCGGGTGTAATAGATAGGTAATGGTTGCTAAGGTAATATTGCCCATATACACGCAGGCTCACCCACCCTATTAACACGCCGCCCCTAGCCGCCGGTATACCTTGCTGGCCTGCGGTGCCCCGGACCAAAGAGAGAATTCGATGCTTTATCCTGAACTATTCAAATCAATGGAAGCCGTGCGTTGGAACATGCACGCCGACATCCCATGGGACGACTTCGATCGTACCAAGCTCACGGATGACCAGGCATATACCATCAAAATGAATGCCATCACTGAATGGGCGGCGCTGCCGGCCACAGAAATGTTTCTGCGCGATTTTCGTGATGACAGTGATTTCTCGGCATTTATGTCGATCTGGTTTTTTGAAGAACAAAAGCATTCCCTGGTGCTCATGGAGTACCTGCGCCGTTTTTACCCAGATCTGGTACCTACTGAAGAAGAACTGCACAAGGTGCGTTTCGAGTTTGATCCGGCCCCGGCAATGGAAACTTTGATGCTGCATTTTTGTGGCGAGATACGGCTCAATCACTGGTATCGTCGTGCTGCCGACTGGCACACTGAGCCGGTCATCAAGGCTATTTATAAAATCGTGGCGCAAGACGAAGCCCGTCACGCCGGTGCCTATTTGCGTTACATGAAGCGTGCGTTATTGCATCAGGGCCAGGAGTACGGCCAGCAGGCGCGTATGGCATTCTCCAAAATTGGCGTATTGATGGCCTCTGCACATCGTACGCCCCAGGCTTTGCACCCCACCAATCTGCATGTCAACAAAGATCTGTATCCGCAGGATACGGTGCAGTCTCAGCTGCCATCTCCGGGCTGGCTTGAAAACTGGCTCGACAATCAGATTTGTTTTGACAAAGAGTGGGAAGGCAAAGTCAGCTCGCGCATTTTGCACAATATGTCGCTGCTGATGGAGAACACCTTCAATACGGTGCAAGACCTTAATCGCTATCGCAAGCAGTTGAACAAAGATCTGATTCCTGCTGCCTGAGCATATATACCGACGCACCTGCCATGACTGCACGTTTTGAATCCAAGATTTTGTCGCGCCAGGCGTGTATTGACGCGGTGCGCAGCGGTCGCGTGCCCCGTCCGCTGATCTTCACCAATGGCGTGTTCGATATTTTGCATCGCGGTCATGTCACCTATCTTGATGAGGCGGCGCAGTTGGGTGCAAGCCTGATCGTGGCGCTCAATACCGATGCGTCGGTGCGACGCCTGGGCAAGGGCGCAGACAGGCCGCTAAACACCCTGGCTGACCGGGCGGCGCTGCTAGCGTCGCTGGAAAGCGTTGTCATGGTGACGTCTTTTGACGAAGACACTCCTCAGGCACTGATTGAGCAGCTAAGGCCTGACATTATCGTCAAGGGCGGCGACTACATCATGTCAGATCTGCCTGAAACCGCCAGCGTCGAAAGCTGGGGAGGTCGCGCGGTGGCCATCCCATTTCGGCACCAGCGATCTACAACGGCGCTGCTCGGCAAAATACGGGGCGGTTAAGGACGGGTTTTGTCGCCTTGCGGCTGGCGGTGCGTTAGCAATTGGTTGATGGCCACGATGTCGGCATCGGTCAAAATGCCGCTTGCCGCCTTCAGGCGCAAGCTGTCCATCAGCGTGTTGTAGCGGGTCAGGGCAAGGTTGCGCTGGGTTTCGTAAAGTTGCTGCTGGGCGTTGAGTACGTCTATGTTTACCCGCACACCCACTTCGTAACCAGTCTGGTTGGCCTGTAGCGCGGCCAGGCTGGATTTTTCTGCCGCCCGCAGGGCCTCGACACGGGCAAGCCCAGAGGTAACACCCGAAAAATACCGCTGCGTTGAAGCGACCGCCACACGGCGTGCATCTTCGAGCTCGTAACGCGCCTGCTGCAGACGTGATGTCTGTTCTCTTACCGTGGAGGAGATTCCGCCGCCCGCATAAATCGGGATGGATAACTGCAAGCCGATCGAACTGTTGAGTGACCGCGGACCGCTGCGATCTTCATTGATGCCCTGGTCTGACGCACTGCCGGTCTGTGCCTGCAGATAAAGGCGAGGGTAATGCTCGCTTTTCGCAATGTCGATTTGCTTTTCAACAATGCGTGCCGCCAGCTCGGCGCGGGCGACGGTAAGGTTGGCCTGCGCCGATTGTGTTGTCCACTCTTCGAGGCGATTGGGCCTGGGCGCTGGCAATTGCGTGTCAGCGGCCAGCTCGGCCAATTGTTGTGGTCTTTCAGCAATAATGCGCGCCAGCTGATCCTGGGTGACTTGCAGTGTATTGCGCGCCAGGAGCTCCTGGGCGTTAACGAGATCGAGTCGCGCCTGAGTCTCTTGCGAGTCAATAATGGTGACGCCGCCCAGCTCAAAGCCTAGCTGTGCGGCCTGCAATTGTGTTTTGATGGCCGATTTTTCGGCCAGAAGTGCACGCAGCGTATCTTGAGCGGCCAGGATGTCGAAGTACGACTGCGTGACGCGCAGGATTAAATCCTGGTAAGCGCCGGCCTGGGCCACGTCAGCCGAACTGGCAACGTATTCAGACTGCTTCAGCGAGTTCCATGCGCCCAGATCAATAACGGGCTGAGTGAGCGTCAGTGCCCACAAGGCACGGCGATCGGTGCGGTGCTCGTGCAGCCCCCGTGTACGCCGGGTGTCATCGGCCTCGGCGGCTGCGTCGGCGGTAATGTAGGGAAGCAGGCGGGCGCGTGCCTGCGGAACGGCTTCTTGATCAGCCTGGCGACCAGCGCCAGTGGCGGCATAGATGGGGTCGCGCGCTATCGCCATTTGCCAGACATCGAGAAGATCCTGGCTGTGGCAAAGGGGCAGCGCGCCTGTTGACAGCAGCAGGGCCAGCCCGACGCGAGCGGTCCGGCGTTTCGGGTTCATTTAGAACTTGAATTGTGACACGGCAACGCCACGCAAGGGTTTGATAAGCGTATCAAACAGCTTTTCGGTTTCAAAGCTGGCTGCGCTGGTGCGCGTAATGCGACAGGCCGTCATGACGGGATTTTGCCCTACGATGACAACCAGGCGCCCGCCAATGCACAATTGATACTTGAACGCATCGGGCAGCACTGGCACAGAACCGGTGACGAGAATTGCGTCGAACTCTGCAGTGCCCCAGCCTTCGTGTGCATCACCGAGCTCAACGTTGACATTGCCAACCTGGTTGCGCTGCAGGTTTTCTTGTGCAAACGCGGCGAGACGGCTGTCGACTTCAATACTGGTTACCTGCTGTGCAAGTTGCCCAAGCAGGGCAGCCTGATAGCCAGAGCCCGTGCCGATTTCAAGCACGCAATCGGTAGTTTTGAGTTGCAGCTCTTGTGCCAGGCGGGCTTCGAGCTTGGGCGTGAGCATGGTTTCGCGCGTGTCGACCGAGTTAATCACCAAGGGCAACTCGACATCAGAGAATGCCAGCCCTTGCAGCGGTGCGGGAACAAAGCGCTCGCGCGGCACCAGGAGGAGAGCCTGCAGGACGTCTTCATCGAGCACGTCCCACGGACGAATTTGTTGCTCGACCATATTGAACCGGGCTTGTTCGATTTCTGAAAGCGCAGTGACGTTCATAGTTTCTAGAGAAAAGCAGAAGAATAGGAATTTTAGTGCAAGGGCTGGCCGTGCCTCTTGCGGGCGCGATCAGCCTATCGAAAGCTACTATAGCTTATTTGACTATGGAGCGCGGCATGTCCTGCCTTTCAAGGGCAGGGAAGAATAAATATAGCCTGATTGCGCGTAAGCCTGTTTGGGATGGATCAAGTCTTGTCTGGTTGTGGCCACCAGGCATGAAAATGCTGCACAGGGCCGTGACCACTGCCTACCGACAGCTCGCCTGAACGGGCAATGGCTTTTACCAGGTAGTCTTTGGCTTGCGCTGCCGCTTCAGGCACACTGGCGCTACGAGGTAGCAGCGCGGCAAGGGCGGCCGACAGCGTGCAGCCAGTACCGTGTGTGTTGCGGGTTTCAATACGTCTGCCGGGCAGCTCAATAAGTTTGTCGCCATTGTGCAGTACGTCGACCGTATCATTTCCGGGCAGATGCCCCCCCTTCAAGAATACCCAACGCTCTCCATCGTCGCCGAGTAGCCGGCGCAGCTTTTCGGCGGCGCGCCGCATGTCTTTCAGTGAGTCGACAGGCGCAGTGCCAAGCAGCACGCCCGCCTCAGGCAGGTTGGGCGTAATCATGGTTGCCTGAGGGATGAGGCTTTCGCGCAGTTCGTTTACGGCTGCACGTTCGAGCAAATGGTCGCCGCTTTTGGCAACCATGACGGGGTCGAGCACCAGGTGGGCGGGCCGCCAGTGCGCCATGGCGTCGGCGACAGCTCTGGTGACTGACTGCTGCCCCAGCATACCGATTTTGACCGCGTCTATGCGCACATCGGCAAACAGGGTGTTGATCTGTTGCGTGACAAACTCAGCGGAAACAGGCGAAATACCGGTAACGCCCTGTGTGTTCTGGGCGGTAAGGGCAGCAATGACAGCCGTGCCATAAGCGCCCAATGCACTCATGGTTTTAATGTCGGCCAGTACACCGGCTCCGCCAGAAGGGTCTACACCGGCGATTGTAAGCGTGTTGGGAATCATGGCTCTCAGCAGTATGCAGTGTGATCAAACACTGAAGAATAATCCATTTCGCCGCCAACGGGCTTGATGGTAGCGACAACGTTGGCCAGAGGCGTGCGGGCCGGGGCTTTGGTTTTGTTTGGAATATAAAGCATTGCGAGACGCGAAAGCTCATCGCGCCGCGTCGAGCAACTTGCACAGGCGTTGGGTTGCGTCGATAAGACGCGGCCCCGGCCGGAAAAGCTGGTCGGCATTGATGGCATAGACATTACCATTGAGTGCGGCGTCCAGGCCGAGCTTTGCCCAACGGTTGCGCAGTGCCTGGAGATGGTGCGCGTCAGTCTGAGGCGCAATAATGACCTCGGGTTGTTTCAACAGCACACTTTCGCGGCTGACTTGTGCGGCGTCGGTGGCGAGATCTGCAAAGATATTGCTACCGCCGCAAGCCTTTAGTGCATCATTTAATACAGGATCACGCCCGATCGTAAACAGGGGCGGGTCGCCGATCTGGATGAAAACGCTCAGAGGCGCACGCTGGCCGTACTGGTTACGCAAGCTGTCGATGTGCTGTTGCAGGGTGAGCGCTGCGGCGTTGGCGTGGTGCCCGGTGCCAAAGAGACGGCCCAGACGTTCGATCTGGCTGGGGATATCATCCAGACTGCGGGGCTCAATATAGATGACAGGAATACCCTGACGGTTTGCCAGGGGCTTGAGCGTGCTGGACGCGCCCGAAGGCCGCCAGTCGAGAATAATGTCGGGCCGTGCTGCAAACACGGCCTCCGCGCTGACGCTGATGCCATCGCCAACCCGGGGTATATCCAGAGCCTGGATGGGGAAATCGCTGCGGTCTATGGTGGCCACAATATACTGGCCTGCGCCGGCGGCGTACATGAGTTCAGTAATATGGGGTGCCAGCACCACGGCGCGTTGCGGTGTGGTGCCGGAGGCGGCAGAAGTATCGAAGGTGCCAGACCTGCTGCTGACGATGGCAGCGGCGGGCAGAGCCCGAACCGCTGCGACCTCTTGCCGCAGAAGCTGCCTCTGAGTCTGGCCCTCCGCCTGCGCTTGAGCCGGCGCTTGAGCCTGAACCTGAACCTGAACCGGAGCTTGAACCTGAACCGGCGCCTGAACCGGCGCCTGAACTGGAGCCTGTGCCTGTGCCGAGAAACTGGTCACCACCAGCACGCAGCAGGTCAGGCGTGACGCCGTTGCCCATGCCGCGTGCAAAATGGCCTTCATCTCACTACATCTTCAGCGCAAGGTTTATGAATACGCTGGAACCCGGCATGTTGTAGCCATAGGCGTTTTCGTACTGCTTGTCGAAGACGTTGTTCCAGCGCACTTGCACGGCGACGTTCTTGCTGAACTCATAGGCGCTGGTAAGGTTGACCAGCCCGTAACCACCCAGGCGTATTGTGTTGTCAACGTCTTCATAACGTTTGCCGATAAACTGATACTCAGCCCCCACGTTAAAGGCCCCGATGCGGTGATCGGCGCTCAGGTTGTACACCTGTCTGGCGCGTCGGATCAGCTGTTTGCCTGTGCCGTTGTTGCGCGGCCTCATGAAATCGGCACTTGCATGCAGGGTGGTGTCACCAAACTGCTGCGAAGCGGTAAGCGTTAAACCCCGTATGGTGGCATCGTCAACGTTTTTGGCCGTGCAGTCCCAGGTGACGGGGTCACAGACATAGCCCTCAATAAGGTTGCGTATCTTGTTCTGGTACGCGACCAGCCCTATGCGGGTGGTGTCCGTTGTGTACTGAACATGAGCTTCGATATTGCGTGACTTTTCGGGCTTCAGGTCAGGGTTGCCCTGAAAGCCCCAGTTTAGCGGGGAGTACATGTCAGCAAACGTAGGTGCCCGGAAGCCGGTATTGCCAGCCAGGCCTATGGTCCAGTTGGGGTCAAGGTCAAAGTCATAGCCAAGCCCACCCGTGGTCTCGTCGCCGTAGCCGGTAATGTCGTCATTGCGCACGCTGGCCTGCAGATGGTGGGGGCCGAAATCACCGCGATAAGTCAGGCCAACCGAGTTGGTGTTGCGTCGATTGGTCGTATACGAAGAGGTTGACCGGGGACGTTCTTCAAGGCGCTCGAGTATCACCCCAAGTTTCTGGTTCTGGTCCAGCGCGAAATTATTCTGCCACGAGTAATTACGCTGCAGCGTGCCATAGGTGGCACTGTCAGTGCCGTAGTGGCTTTCACCATAGTCTTTCGAAAACCCATAACGCAGCACGCTTTCCCACCACGAGGTAATTTCATTGGTGCTAGTCAGCGTATAGGCCTGCTGGCGCGTCAGGGAGTGTGCCAGGGGCGAGAGCTCGCCTGCGTCGTAGTCACCATCTATGTAGCCGTTGTAGGCGGTCAGGCCAATATGCTGGCCGGGTGCCCATCGGTAACCCAGAGAGCCAGAAAGTGCGTGCTGGTCGTAGCCGTCTTTGTCAGCGTTGTAGCTAAAGGCATTATTCCGGTTGGTGCCATTGAACCCGTCGCTTTGCGCCTTGCTTGCGGCCAGGGCGTAATCCCAGCCCTGAGCGGCACCCGAAATACCCGCACTGGTTTTGAATGTGTCGTAGGTGCCCATGCCTATGTTGGCCCAGGCTGACAGCGGACGATCGCCGTCTTTCTTGGTGATAATGTTGATAACCCCGCCCAGGGCGTTAGAACCATACAGGCTGCTGGCCGCACCACGCACAATCTCGATGCGCTCGACCATGGCCGCGTCAATGGCGTTCCAGGCAATACTGCCGGTGGCATTGCCATTGATGCGCATGCCGTCAAGTAATACCAGGGTTTGCTGGGGTGCCGTGCCGCGCAGAAAAACGCTGGTGGTAGTCTGGGGGCCGCCGCTGGAGGAAAACTGTACGCCGGGCTGACGGCCCAGTATGTCGGCCACACTATCGCTGCCCGCTTTTTGCAGTGTTTCGTGATCGATTACGGTGACATCGCCAATAACATCTTTTTCTGACTGAATCATGCGGCCTGGTGTGACTACGATGTCTTCAAGGCTGGGGATGGTATTGGTTTGTGCAAAGACGCTTGCGGTGGCAAAACAAGACAGTACGGCAAGTGTGTGCCGTTTAATGATGAAAGGCATGATGAACCCGGTAAGACGTGCGTCCCCGCACATCGAAAGCGTAAAAATCGTAACGCACCAGCGGCGGTGGCAGTGACCGCTGCAAGAAGAAACTGGCGTGAAACGAACTCAAGGGATGATCGAGGCCGGTGTCGGGCTGACATGCAGGCATGCATGCTTACCGTTGCGGGGGCAGCACAGGTTGGCGTCATAAATAATGCGCCTCTGTTTCCCGTTTACCTTGTACAGAGCGCTACCGACCAGATATTTGGCGTGGGAGTGACTGCAGCAAGCACCTCTTTCGTGACGAAATATTAACACGGGGCTTAGCGAGGCAACGGGCTTGCCCTGCCTGATCGGGGTGGCGTCGCTGCATGCTGTGACGGGGGTTTCAATGGTTGCAAGCATGCGGTTTCTGGCTCTCCGGGTTAGCCATGGGCACCCGGGCCAAGCCTAGTGGCCTGACCGCGGCAACGGCCATGCAGAATTGCTTCAGGCCGGCCCGCTGGGTGGATCAGTAGGCCCGCCAGGCCCTTGAACATTAAAGAATTGTGCGGGCGGCGATACAATAGAAGGCTTCACCCCAAAGCCTAGTCCATTCAGCAGGTACCCCGTGTCCTATCCTTCTTTGCCATATCCCCTCTCCGCCTACACCCACGGTCGCGACTTTGCACGCCTTTTGGGTGAGCGAATTCTGATCCTGGACGGTGCCATGGGCACCATGATTCAGCAGTGCAAGCTGAACGAAGCGGAGTTTCGTGGCAGCCGTTTCGCAGAGCACAGCAAAGACGTCAAAGGCAACAACGAACTGCTGTCGCTGGTGCGGCCAGATATCATCAGTGACATCCACCGCCAGTATCTCGAGGCCGGCGCAGACGCCATCACCACCAATACCTTTGGCGCCACCGCCATTGCCCAGGGTGATTATGGCCTGCCAGAACTGGCGTACGAGCTCAATATACAGTCGGCGCGGCTGGCACGCGAAGCCTGTGATAGTTTCAGCACCCCTGAACGCCCACGTTTTGTGGTCGGCGCCTTGGGCCCTCAGCCCAAGACGGCCTCTATTTCACCTGACGTCAATGACCCGGGCGCACGCAATGTCACCTTTGAGCAGCTGCGCGATGCCTATACCGAGCAACTAAATGGCCTGCTCGATGGCGGTATTGATGTTGTGCTGATTGAAACCATTTTCGACACGCTTAATGCCAAGGCGGCCATTTTTGCGGTTGAGACGGTGTTCGAAACGCGTGGTGTGCGTTTGCCCGTCATGATTTCAGGCACGGTTACCGACGCGTCAGGCCGTATTCTTTCGGGGCAGACCGTGGAGGCGTTCTGGAACTCCATGCGCCATGCCCGCCCCATTACCATAGGCCTGAACTGCGCACTGGGTGCCGCACTGATGCGGCCTTATGTGGCTGAGCTTTCCAAAATCTGCGACACCTATATTTGTGTCTACCCCAACGCCGGCTTGCCCAACCCTATGGCAGAAACCGGCTTTGACGAAACCCCTGAAGACACCTCGTCATTGCTTGAAGAATTTGCACATTCGGGTTTGGTCAATATGGCGGGCGGATGCTGTGGCACAACGCCAGAGCACATAAAAGCCATCTTCGACAAGGTGGCATCGCTTCCGGTGCGGGCTGCGCCTGAAGTGCCCATCAAAACCAGGCTGTCGGGGCTTGAGCCGCTGAACATTGATGCAGACAGTCTGTTCATCAACGTGGGTGAGCGCACCAACGTGACCGGCAGCAAGAAATTTTTGCGCCTGATCCGTGAAGATCTCTATGAGGAAGCGCTGTCTGTGGCGCGCGAGCAGGTAGAAAACGGGGCCCAGATTATTGACGTAAACATGGACGAGGGCATGCTCGACTCGGCCAAGTGCATGCGCCGTTTTCTGAACATGATTGCTTCCGAGCCTGATATTTCTCGTGTGCCCATTATGATCGACAGCTCCAAATGGGAGGTGATCGAGCAGGGCTTGCGCACGGTTCAGGGCAAGGCAGTGGTCAATTCCATCTCAATGAAAGAGGGCGAAGCGCTGTTTCTTGAGCATGCCCGCCTTTGCCGCAAGTATGGCGCAGCCGTTGTGGTGATGGCATTTGACGAACAAGGTCAGGCCGACAACCTTGAAAAGCGCAAACTTATTTGCGAGCGGGCTTACCGCCTGCTGGTGGATGAGGTTAACTTTCCGCCTGAAGACATTATTTTTGATCCTAACGTTTTCGCCATCGCGACGGGTATCGACGAGCACAACCACTATGCCGTCGATTTTATCGAGGCCACGGGCTGGATCACCGAAAACCTTCCCCATGCCCGTGTATCGGGCGGCATTTCCAACGTCAGCTTCTCGTTTCGCGGCAACGAGGCCATGCGCGAAGCCATCCATACCGTGTTTCTGTATTACGCCATCCAGAAAGGGCTGACCATGGGCATTGTTAATGCCGGTCAGCTGGGGGTGTATCAGGATATCGATAAAAAACTGCTGGATATGGTCGAAGACGTTGTGCTCGACCGCCCTGAGCCGCTGGGTAAAACCGACCCGGCCGATGAGCTTACATCCACCGAGCGTCTGGTCGAGTTTGCAGAAAGCGTCAAGGGGTCAGGTGTCAAAAAAGAAGAAGACCTGACATGGCGTGAACAATCGGTTGAAAAGCGGCTCTCGCACGCGCTGGTGTTAGGCATTACCAATTTTATTGTCGAAGATACTGAAGAAGTGCGTCAGAAGATCGCCGATGCCGGCGGTCGGCCCATACAGGTTATTGAAGGCCCGTTGATGGACGGCATGAATATTGTGGGTGACCTGTTTGGCGCCGGCAAAATGTTCTTGCCCCAAGTGGTTAAGTCAGCCCGGGTCATGAAGCTTGCCGTGGCGCACCTGATTCCCTTTATCGAAGAAGAAAAAAGACAGATCGAGGCAGCCGGGGGCGACGTGCGCTCCAAAGGCAAAATCGTTATTGCCACGGTCAAGGGCGACGTTCACGATATTGGCAAGAACATTGTGTCCGTGGTGCTCGAGTGCAACAACTATGAAGTCGTCAACATGGGCGTCATGGTGCCGTGCGCCGAGATTCTGGCCAAGGCCAAGGAAGAAAACTGCAATATGGTGGGGTTGTCAGGCCTGATTACCCCCAGCCTTGAAGAAATGGCGTATGTGGCATCAGAGATGCAGCGTGATCCTTATTTCAAGGAGCGCAACATACCGTTGCTGGTAGGAGGGGCCACGACCAGTCGGGTTCATACCGCCGTCAAAATTGCGCCCAACTATGATGGGCCGGTTATCTACGTACCCGATGCCAGCCGTTCGGTGGGTGTGGCCACCAACCTGATGTCGGACCAGGTCGACGAATATGTAGCCAGTGTGGCGCAAGAGTACGAGCTGGTGCGCAAGCGTCATGCCAATCGCAAGTCAACGCCTATACTTCCGCTGGCCGAGGCCCGTGCGGCGCGACCGGTGATTGACTGGTCGTCTTATACGCCACCGCGCCCCAAGTTTCTGGGCCGACGCACCTTTCAAAACTACGACCTGCGCGAAATAGAGAATTTCCTGGACTGGACGCCGTTTTTCCAGACCTGGAGCCTGTTCGGGCAGTATCCGGCCATTCTGGATGACAAAGTGGTGGGCGAGGAGGCTCGCAAGCTGTTTGCCGAAGGCAAGGCCATGCTCAAGAAGGTTATTGAAGGGCGCTGGCTCACCGCCAGTGGTGTTGTGGCGTTTTACCCGGCCAATACCGTCAATGACGAAGATATCGAGGTTTACAGTGATGAGTCTCGCAGTGACGTGCTGTTTACATGGCGCAACGTACGCCAGCAAACGGGCAAACGCGAAGGCGTTGACAACAAGTGTCTGGCTGACTTTATTGCACCCAAGGAAAGCGGTGTGGCCGATTACATTGGTATGTTTGCCGTGACCGGAGGCATAGGCATCGAGAAGCACGACAAGGCTTTTCTTGATGATATGGATGATTACTCCAGCATTATGCTCAAGTCCATTGGCGACAGGCTGGCCGAGGGCTTTGCTGAAACCCTGCACGCACGGGTGCGGCGCGATCTGTGGGGGTATGTGCCCGATGAGTCGTTGACCAATGAAGAGGTCATTGCTGAAAAATACCAGGGCATACGACCGGCGCCTGGCTACCCGGCATGCCCGGAGCATGTGGTAAAAAAGGATATGTTCAGGGTGCTCGAAGCCGAAGAAATCGGCATGCAACTGACTGACAGCTTTGCCATGTACCCGGCATCCAGTGTCAGCGGGTTTACCTCAGCCACCCTGATTCCAAGTACTTTAATGTGGGGCAGATCGGGCAAGACCAGCTGGCCGACTACGTGCAGCGTAGCGGCCGCGACGAAGATGACGTACGTCGCACGCTGGCCAGTGTGCTCGGGTAGGCGGGTGAAGAACAGGGGTCAGCCATGGAGAAAGCCGCTTCCGTCCTCTCAGCATCGGCTGAACAGACGGGGTCTTTGAGGCGAAAGGCGCTGGGCGATTTCCTGCGCCGGGTGCGGGGGCGTGTTCAGCCCGAAGATGTCGGCCTGCCTGCAGGCGCAAGACGTCGTACACCAGGCTTGCGGCGCGAAGAGCTCGCTCAGTTATGCGACATTAGCGTCACCTGGCTTACCTGGATTGAGCAGGGCAGAGATGTTTCCGTGTCTGCCGGCGTCTGGGCACGGCTTGCCGCAACGCTGGCGCTTTCCCGTGCCGAACGCCACTATCTTTTTGATCTGGCAGAGTGCGCCGACCCTGAGCATGGGGGAGGCCTTGTCACGCCATTGCCCGCTCGTCTGGCAGACTGCGTGCACGCCATTACGGCCCCGGCCTATATTCTGGATCGCTGCTGGAATGTGCTGGCGCAAAACAAGCCATTGCTGCACCTTTTTGATGGCTGGCCAGACCGCGATGAGGTGCCTAATCTGCTTCGCTATGTGTTCCTGGACCCGGCTGCCCGCAAGCTGGTTATCAATTGGGAAGAGCGGGCCAGCCGTATCGTGGCAGAGTTTCGGGCCGATTCGGGCCCCTATGCAGAAGAGCGTGACGTTCAGGATATCCGCGACGAACTCCGGCAGGGAAGCAGCGTGTTTGCCCACTGGTGGACGCGTCATACGGTGGTTGACCGTGCAGGCGGGCTGCGCGAGTTCAGCCACCCCACTGATGGGATTTTGCTTTACCAGCAGATTACGTTTCGCCTGGCGACCCGCCCAGACTGCAAACTTGTCATGTTGCTGGATGCTGAGGCTGCTATCACATGAACCTGCGTTAGTGCCAGCGGCGCCCGCACAGCCATCCAGACACAGTAAAATACGGGGAATCGTGCTTTTTGGCCCCAGACAGGGGCCAATGGGTGCAGGAGGCGTTGGGTGAAGTACACTAAACGCTGTTGATTCAATAGCGTTTACAAGTAAACATTATGGCAAAACATTACGAATCCGAGATTACCCAGTTTCTCAAAAAATACAAAACCGATCATCCCGATACCGAAATGCGTCAGCGCGAGGGTCGTGGGCGTCTCTGGGACAAACACATAGACCCCGAGCAGGTCGAAGGCTACAAGGCCGGCAAAGTGCCGATGCGGTCTTATGTGTATTACCCCATAGACTGATCACTACGCATGTCTTTGTCCCAGGACGCGGCCGCTGAGTTGAACGCATTGGTCGAACCCAGGTTTGACAGTACGCCTGACGTCCTCGACAGCGTGGCGCTTGCACGTCTGTATGGCGAGCCTTTGTTCGCCTTGCCGCAAGACTTGTACATTCCGCCTGATGCGCTCGAGGTGTTTCTTGAAACCTTCGAAGGCCCGCTGGATCTGCTGCTGTATCTCATACGCAAGCAAAACTTTAACGTGCTTGACATACCCATGGCTGAGGTCACGCGGCAATACCTGTCGTATGTCGAGCAAATACGCGAACACAATCTCGAGCTGGCCGGCGAATACCTTCTGATGGCCGCCATGCTCATCGAGATCAAATCGCGCATGCTGCTGCCGGTAAAAAAATCAGACACCGACCAAGAGGTGGATGACCCGCGCGCCGAACTGGTAAGACGCCTGCTCGAATATGAGCAAATGAAGCTTGCTGCCCAGAAGCTTGACGCCCTGCCGCAACTGGGCCGCGATTTTCATCGTACCCACGCCCTTGCCGACATTATCGTTGAGCAGACACTGCCTGAGATCAGTGCAGACGATTTGCGCATGGCCTGGCAAGACATCATGCGACGCGCCCGTCTTAATGCCAATCATCGCATTACCCGCGAGCAGCTGTCAGTGCGCGATCACATGAGCCAAATCTTGCGCCAGCTCAACGATGTGCGGTTCATGGAATTCACCGATCTCTTTCTTGATCGCATACACGAGGGCGATGGGCCGGCTATCATAGTCGTGCATTTTTTGGCCATGCTTGAGCTGGCGCGCGAATCGCTGCTCGAAATCACGCAGGCTGAGCCCTATGCACCCATTTACGTGCGCCTTTCCTATCTGCGTGCCGCTGCCTGAGCGGTACCATCCCCATCCATCCTGAACGGAGAGCTTCTTGAAAGTCGTTCACACCATCGAAGAGTTGCGGGCCCAGCTGCGCGGCCAGCTACGCGTCGCATTTGTCCCCACCATGGGCAATTTGCATGAGGCGCACCTATCGCTGATGAAGCTGGCACGAAAGCATGGCGACCCCGTCGTCGCAAGCATTTTTGTGAATCGCCTGCAGTTTGGCCCCAACGAAGATTTTGACCAATATCCACGCACGCTTGCGCTAGACATCGAAAAGCTGGAGCGTGAGCGCGATGTATATGTACTGTTTGCGCCCAATGAGCGCGAAATGTACCCCGAGCCGCAAAGCTACAAGATACTTCCGCCATCAGATCTGGGCGGCATTCTTGAAGGCGAGTTCAGGCCCGATTTTTTTGTGGGTGTTACGACAGTCGTAATGAAACTGTTTTCGTGTGTGCAGCCCAGCGTGGCGGTATTCGGAAAAAAAGATTATCAGCAGCTTATGATTGTGCGCAACATGTGCAGACAGTTTCAGTTGCCAGTCACTATTTATGCACATGAGACCGTGCGCGATACTGACGGTCTGGCGCTTTCGTCGCGCAACCGGTTTCTTGCACCGGCCGAAAGAGCCGAGGCACCGCAGCTGTACGCAGCGCTGCAAAAAGTGCAGCAGAACGTGAATTCAGGCGTGACTGATTTTGCTGATGTGGAAGGCGAGGCGGCACAGCATCTTACGTCCAGAGGCTGGAAAGTCGATTACATTTCGCTGCGTCGCCAGAGCGATCTGGGTATTCCTGACGCGGCCCAGATTCGCGACGGTGAGCCTCTGGTCGTGCTGGCGGCAGCCAAACTGGGCAGTACGCGACTTATTGATAATCTGGAGATTACTGTCACTCCTGACACAAGACAGATGTAATAAGCTGTGACAATATGACGTCTCCTTTAACCTCTGTTTGCAGGAGGCGTCATGACGCAGTCAAGAAATCAAGACCATTCACCTTTTTCCGTGCTGACGGCGCGCGAGCGCGACGTCATGGCTTATGTTGCCAATGGCAAGGCCAATAAAGTGATCGCAGCAGAACTGGGTGTGTCGAGGCGTACGGTTGAAGCGCACCGGGCTCGTATTTTTCATAAGCTGCAAGTGCGCAACGCCGTAGAACTGTCGCAGTGCGTCATGAGGTACGGCGAGGTGCCTGAAATCGATTCTGGCAGCACCAAGCCTGGTTAGTGTACCCAGGCCTGGTTGGCCCCGGCCCTGGCGGGCTTACGCGCCGCCCGTGCAGCGCGTAAGCCCGCCAGGGCGCTTTCTTTATGCTAAAGACATCAGTTGTCTTGATCGCAAGAAAGTTTGGGGCGATCTGCCAGCTCGTTGATGGGGTCAACGTCAGCCTGGCGGGTAAGGTGGTAATCAAGCGTTGGCTGTGCACCGTCAAGGCTGTTAATGCGCAAGACGTTGTCATTGACAAAGGTAAGGTCGGCTTTACTGCCTTCTTTATTTACGCGCAGCATGATGCGCAGCGGACGCGCTCCTATGACTTCCCAGCACCCTTGCTCCGAACGTGTGCCCATAGCCGATGTGTCGTTGACGGAAACGCTGCGGGCCCGCCATTCGCCAGTTGGAGCAAGCGTGAGGGTAATGCGCGACGCTGGGCAGGCTGTGCCTTGTTCTTTGAGGCAGGGTACTGTGCCCAGATAGGTTTTTGCTTCGGCTAAGGGGCGAGCCCGAACGCGAGACGATGCAGTCTGGGCTTCGCGTTGAGTTTGCGCAGCTTCGTCGGACGACTTGGCGTCTGCCCCAAAACCAAATTGCAATTGTGACGGTGCGGCAGCCCTGCTGCGGCCTTGTGCCTGACTGCGTGCATCAGACTGCGTGCTGTCGCGGGGCGCGTCATAATGGCCGGGGGCGCTTAATTGCGCGCAGCCCGCCAATGCCATGGCCACCAGCGGCAAAACCAGGGCTTTTCGACTGAAAAGTGAACGAAGCGAGAACGTGCTGGACATGGTGAATTCCGGTAGCGGTAATGGACAATACAGGCATTCTACAGCCAGCCAGCGCGGGCGGGGTACGCGGGTCGCCCGCCGGGTTGTGCTGATCCGGACCACAGCGCCGCGGTCTGAGTTACATTCAGTGTTTTGGGTACACGGGTAACCTTGCATGTACAAAATTGGATTAACCGGTGGGATAGGGTCTGGCAAAAGCCGGGTGGCTGACTTGTTGGCCGAGTGGGGGGCTGCCATTATCGACACAGATGTCATTGCCCACGAGCTGACGGCACCAGGTGGCGCTGCCATTGCGTCCATAAGGCAGCATTTCGGGCCCGATGTTATTGCGGCCACGGGTGCGCTAGACCGGCAGGCCATGCGAGACCTGGTGTTTGAAAGCCCCGAGGCGCGACATCAGCTCGAAGCACTTTTACATCCAATGATAGGTGCCGTTACCAAACAGAGAGTCGATGCGGCTCGAGGATGTTATCTTGTGTTTGTCGTGCCACTATTGATTGAATCGGGACACTGGCGCGATCGGGTTGATCGCATCTGCGTGGTTGATTGCGATACCGAAACGCAGTTCAAGCGTGTGCAGGCCCGCAGTGGGCTGACGCGCGAAGCTATTGCGCGTATCATTAATGCGCAGGTTCCTCGGGAAACCCGCCTCGCTGCGGCCGACGATGTCATTATCAACAATGGCGCTACCACGGCTGACGAGCTGGTGCGCCGTGCCCGGGTGTTGCATGATGGCTGGTGTGTGCAGGCGCGCCAAGGTTGCAGTCCTTCCTAGTCATTCACAAAAGGTTTTTGGTCGCGTGATTCTTTATGAATATCCATGCAATGAGCGCGTAAGATCCCTGTTGCGAGTAGAGCACCTTTTCGAGCGGCTGTTCTTCTTCGCCAAGGGCTCAGACGTTCATCATCATCAGGTGTCGATCGCCACGCTGTTTGATCTGCTCGATATCTGTGATCGTACCGATCTGCGCGGCGCTGTGCTGCAAGATCTGGAGCGTCAGCGTGCAACGCTTGGTACCCTGCGCGAGCATCCGGGGGTAGACGCCCATACGCTGGACACCATGCTGGCTGAAATACAGGGGGCCGCCGCCGAGCTTGGCTCTCAGGGTCGCATAGGCCAAGAGCTGCGCGACAACGAGTGGCTGGCCAGCCTCAGGGGGCGTCTGGCTGTACCGGGCGGGTCGTCGCAGGTTGACATGCCGTCGTATCATTCGTGGCAGATCAATCCGCCCGAAGTGCGGGCCGGTCATCTCAAAAACTGGATCTCACCATTTTTGCCCTTGTACAAGGGCCTGGCGCTGATTTTGCGTATCTTGCGCGATTCCGGCGACGTGGTGGATGTCGTAGCGCGTGGCGGAGCCTATCAGGAAATGCTGGGCGGCAAGCTGTTTCAGTTGCTGCGCGTGTGGATAGACGGCACACGTCATGTTTTTCCCGAGATGAGCGCCAATAAGTATGTGATCTGGGTACGCTTTTCTGCACAAGACGCTGACTTCAAGCCCCAGTCAGTGACCAGTGATGTGTCATTCAAACTGGCGCGTTGCAACGTTTAACTCATCTAATCAGTAGCAAAATATCAAAATCCGGCACCCGCTTTTCTTGCTGGGCGCCTGCGATAGTTGTTGCATTCCATTTCATTTTCAGTTTTTGGGTGCCCCGTACTCGCGCGATGGGCGAAAATAGCGCCTGTATCGTTCGAATCCGGAGAACCCAGTATGTCTGCACCTCGTTCCGAGGCCCATCGTCCGCGCTGGCGTACCGCTCTGTCGCTGGTGCTTGCCCTGTTGCTGATCGGGGGCGGATACTGGCTGGCTACGCGGCAGCCAGAGGCCCCCGCTCAATCTAGTGGTCGTTTTGGCCGGGGGATGATGGCGGGCATGGCGGTGCCGGTCAAGGTTGCTACTGCTGAGTCAGGGCCGCTGCACTACGTCATGAAAGCCATAGGTACAGTAACTGCCTACAACACGGTCACTGTGCGTAGTCAGGTCGATGGCGAACTTATTCGTATCGCCTTTGAAGAAGGCGCAGCCGTCAAGCAGGGCGATGTGCTGGCCGAGATAGACCCTAGTGATTATCAGGTGCAGCTTGATCAGGCCCTGGGCCAGCAGGCCCAGAATGCAGCGCTGCTGCGTAATGCGCAGCGTGATCTGCAGCGCTATCAGCAGCTGTTTAAGCAAAATTCTATTGCCCGCCAACAGGTCGATACGCAGCAGGCACAGGTCAGTCAGCTGCAGGGTGCCGTAAAAAGCGACCAGGCTGCGGTCGACAGCGCCAGGCTCAAGCTTGGCTATACCAAGATTACCGCGCCGATTTCGGGGCGTGCCGGTCTGCGCAATGTGGATGCGGGCAATATCATAAATGCCTCCAATACAGACGGGCTGGTAGTCATTACCCAGACCCAGCCCATTGCCGTAATGTTCTCGCTGCCGCAGGTGCAGTTGCCTGATGTCATGCGGAAACTGCGGGCGGGCAAGACGCTGGTGGTTGATGCTTATGACCGCGATGACATTAAACGTCTGGCCAGCGGAACGCTGGTCGCGGTCGATAATCAGATCGACGTGGCAACTGGTACGGTCCGGCTCAAAGCGCGTTTTGCAAATGAAGATGAGCAGCTCTTTCCCAACCAGTTTGTCAATGTTCGCGTGCGTGTCGAAACCACTGAGTCATTGCAGGTGCCGGTGATAGCGGTGCAGCAGGGCACCATTGGTGCTTTTGTATACCGTGTCGATGACGAAGATAAAGTGCACATTCAAACCGTCAAGACGGGGCGCGTCGATGATGGCCAGATAGGTATTGTGTCAGGGCTTACGCAAGGTCAGCGTGTCGTGATTGAAGGGGTTGACCGTCTGCGCGAAGGTGCGAAGGTTGAAGTCGTCAAAGCAAACGCGAGTGCGCCGGCCGCCTCCCTGCCCGCGACCGGCCCTGACGGTGCTAAAGCGCAGACGGGTGCGGCAAGTCAGACCGGCGCGGCAAGTCAGGCAGGTACGGCAAGTCAGGCAGGTGCAACAAGTCAGCCGGATGCAACAAGTCAGCCGGATGCAACAAGTCAGGCAGGTGCAGCGAGTGAGGCGGGTGCAAAAAGCCGGCCAGACCCAACACGTCAGGCGGACGCCAAAAACCGCAGTGGCCAATAGGGCGCTGCCGTGAATTTATCCCGCCTTTTTATTCTTCGCCCTGTTGCCACGACACTGGCAATGGTGGCGTTGCTGATCTCAGGGCTTATTGCTTATCGCATGCTGCCGGTGTCGGCGTTGCCCCAGGTTGACTACCCTACGATTCAGGTTACGACCCTCTATCCTGGTGCTAGCCCCGAGGTCATGACGGCCCTGGTTACCTCGCCGCTGGAGCGCGAGTTTGGCCAGATGCCCGGGCTTACGCAGATGACGTCCACCAGCTCGGGCGGCGCGTCAATGATTACGCTGCAGTTCGATCTTGAGCTGCCGCTCGATGTCGCCGAGCAAGAGGTGCAGGCGGCTATTAATGCCGCATCCAGTTTGCTGCCTGGCGATCTGCCAGTGCCGCCCATCTATAACAAGGTCAACCCGGCTGACACTGCGGTGATCAGCCTTGCCGTCACCTCGCCGACGCTGCCTTTGCATCAGGTCAGAGACCTGATCGATGTGCGGGTGGCGCAGAAGCTGTCGCAAATCAATGGTGTCGGGCTAGTCAGTATTGCGGGCGGACAGCGTCCTGCAGTTCGCATCCAGGCCAATCCGCAAGCCCTGGCTTCACACGGGCTGACGCTGTCTGACCTGCGTGCTGCGATTGTGAGCGCCAACGTCAATCAGCCCAAGGGCAATCTCGATGGGCCGGAGCGTTCTACCACTATTAATGTCAATGATCAGTTGCGCTCACGTGAAGACTATGAACGGTTGATTGTTGCGTACCAGGATGGCGCACCACTGCGTCTGCGCGATATTGCCACGGTGCGGGACGATGCTGAAAACATTCGCCAGGCGGCGTGGGTGGGCAATACGCCAGCTATATTGCTGAATATACAGCGCCAGCCCGGGGCTAACGTCATCGACGTGGTCGATCGTGTAAAGGCGTTGCTGCCTGGCCTCAAAGAGGCGTTGCCAGTGGGCGTGGATGTCAGCGTGGCGACGGATCGCACGCAGACCATACGCGACGCCATTAATCATGTGCAGATCGAGATGCTGCTCGCTATTGCTCTCGTGGTGCTGGTCACGTTTGTTTTTCTGCGTACCTGGACGGCTACCCTCATCCCTAGCGTGGTGGTGCCGCTCTCTCTGGTTGGCACCTTTGGCATCATGTACCTGGCGGGGTTCAGCGTTAACAACCTGACGCTGATGGCCCTTACGATTGCGACCGGTTTTGTTGTCGATGATGCGATTGTCATGATCGAAAACATTGCCCGCTATATAGAAAAGGGTGAAACACCACTGAATGCGGCGCTCAAGGGGTCGCGTCAGATTGGCTTCACACTGCTCTCCCTGACGCTGTCGCTGATCGCGGTGCTCATACCTCTGCTGTTCATGAGCGATGTAATTGGACGCCTGTTTCGCGAGTTCGCGATTACGCTGGCGGTAGCCATATTGCTTTCACTGGTCATATCTCTGACGCTGACGCCCATGATGTGCGCACGTCTGCTCAAGCCCGAATCTCAGATCAGGCATTCCCGGTTTCAGATCAAGGCGGGACAGTGGATGGACAACCTGATCAAGGGTTATGACCGCTGGCTGATCTGGGTGCTGGCGCATCAGCGCCTGACGCTACTCGTGGCATTGGGTACGTTGGTGCTTACAGGGCTTTTGTATGTGGCGGTGCCCAAGGGGTTTTTCCCGCCACAAGACACCGGGCTTATCCAGGCGATTAGCCAGGGGCCGCAGACCGTCTCGTTTTCTTCCATGGCAGAGCGGCAATTGCAGGCAGCCAGCGTAATCATGGAAGATCCTGACGTACAGGCAGTCACGTCATTTACTGGCATAGATGGCAACAACGCCACGCTTAACACCGGCAGTATGCAGATTGCCCTCAAGCCCATCAGCAATCGCAGCAGCACCGCTACTGAGGTGATCAGGCGTCTTGATGAAAGGCTGGCAAGCCTGGCTGGCATTCGCGTTTACATGCAGCCCGTCCAGGACCTGACCATTGATGATCAGGTCAGCCGAACGCAATACCAGATGACACTGTCGGACCCTGACAGTACGGTGCTTGCCGAATGGACGCCCCGTCTGGTGCAGGCCTTGGGCGAAGTGCCTGAGCTGCGCGATGTGGTGGACAGTTTGCAAAATAATGGGCTGCAAACCATGCTGGTCATAGACCGCGATGCTGCAGCGCGTCTGGGCGTAACCATGGGCATGATTGATGACGCGTTGTATGACGCATTCGGTCAGCGCCTGATTTCAACCATTTTTACGCAGTCAGCGCAATACCGCGTGGTGCTGGAAGTGGCCCCGTCATTTCGCGCCGACCCGAGTGCCTTGGATCAGGTGTACGTGAAGACGTCATCGGGTACGCCGGTGCCGGTCAGCAGTCTGGCCCGCATTGAAGAGCACAGTACAGATCTGGCCATAGAGCGGCTGGGGCAGTTTCCGGCCACCACTATTTCATTCAACCTTGCGCCAGGAGCGGCACTGTCGGGTGCTGTCGATGCGGTCAGGGCGACTCAGGCAGAGCTGGGCATGCCAGCATCGCTTGACCTGCGCTTTCAGGGGGCAGCGCGCGCCTTTCAGATGTCGCTGACCAGCACACTCTGGCTTTTGCTGGCGGCTGTGGCCACCATGTACATTGTGCTGGGGGTGCTGTACGAAAGTTATATTCACCCCATCACGATTCTCTCGACCTTGCCTTCTGCGGCCATTGGCGCTTTGCTGGCGCTGCTGATATCGGGTGGTGAGCTCGACATGATAGGCATCATTGGCATCATATTGTTGATCGGCATTGTCAAGAAAAACGCCATCATGATGATTGATTTCGCGCTGGATGCAGAGCGTCACCGCGGGCTCAGTCCTGCTGAAGCCATTCACGAGGCGGCGCTGCTGCGATTCCGGCCAATATTAATGACCACGCTTGCGGCGTTTTTCAGTGCCATCCCGCTTATGCTAGCGACGGGCTCGGGTGCTGAGTTGCGTCATCCCCTTGGGTTAGTCATGGTCGGCGGGCTGCTATGCAGCCAGTTCCTGACACTGTTCACCACTCCTGTTATCTATCTGATGTTCGAGCGGCTGGCCAGCCGCGTCAAGGCCCGACCAGGGGTGCGTCCGGCCGAAGACGGGGCAGCGTAATGCGGATGCTCGCCCTGTTCGTCATGCGCCCCGTAGCCACCACGTTGCTTTGCGCAGCCATGGTGTTTGCGGGCTTGCTGGCCTTGCTGGTGTTACCGGTGTCGCCCCTGCCGCAGATTGATTTCCCGATGATCTCGGTATCGGCCAGCATGTCCGGCGCCAGTCCGGAAACCATGGCATCCAGCGTAGCAACACCACTGGAACAATCACTGGGCTCAATTGCAGGCATCAGTGAAATGAGTTCCCGCAGCTCTGAAGGGTCAACGCGCATACAGCTTATGTTCGACCTGGACCGCGACATTAACGCGGCGGCCCGCGATGTTCAGGCCGCTATTAACGCGGCGCGCACGCTGCTGCCGTCGAGCCTGCGCAGCAACCCTACTTATCACAAGGTCAACCCGTCGTCAGCGCCAGTCATGGTGCTGGCGCTGACATCTGCCACCGCCACGCAGGGCCAGCTATATGACGTGGCAGATACCGTGCTTGCGCAGAAGTTGTCGCAGGTTGTGGGTGTGGGTGAGGTTGAGGTGGGGGGCAGCTCATTGCCGGCCATCCGCGTCAGCCTTAACCCGAGGGCGCTCACTGCCGCTGGTGTTGCGCTGGATGAAGTGCGTAGCGCATTGTCTCAGGCAAACAGCATGCGCCCTAATGGGGTCGTTGAAAATGATCAGTACAACTGGCAGTTGAACTCGGGCGGGCAGCTTACCCGCGCAGAGCAGTACAAGCCATTGATTGTTGCCTGGCGAGACGGGGCACCTGTCAGGCTTGAAGACGTCGCGCGGGTTGAGGATGCTGTTGAAAATGAGTTCAGTGTGGGGTTTTTCAATGGCCGGCCTGGTGTGTTGCTGCTGGTCCGGCGGCAGGCGGATGCCAACATCATTGAAACGGTCGATGCCATACGGGAACAGTTGCCGGCTTTTGAGGCCATGCTGCCTGCGCACATCACGCTGACAGTGGCCCAGGACCGTTCACCCAGCATACGTGCCTCTTTGCATGAAGCGGAGATTACGCTGCTGATCGCCGTAGTGCTGGTGGTGCTGGTAGTGATGCTGTTCTTGCGCAATATACGTGCGGCGCTTGTGCCCGCCATCGCCGTACCGGCCTCGCTGATTACTACATTTGCGTTCATGCTATGGGCCGGGTTCACGCTCAATACCGTTTCGCTGATGGCGCTGATTGTAGCGACAGGGTTTGTTGTTGATGATGCCATTGTGGTGCTTGAGAACATCATGCGGCACATGGAGCGTGGTGTACCACCTCTGCGCGCCACATTGCGAGGCCTCAGAGAAGTGAGTTTTACGGTGCTTGCGATGAGTCTGTCGCTGGTTGCTGTGTTTATTCCCATGTTGTTAATGGGCGGTTTGATTGGCCGGCTGTTTCAGGAGTTTGCCGTTACGCTTTCGGTGGCGGTGATGATCTCTCTGGTGATATCGGTAACCGTAACGCCGATGATGTGTGCAAAGCTGTTGCGACAAGGCAAGACAGAGCCTGCGCGTGCCGGCCTGCTCACGCGCTTTTTCGATATGCTGGGCTCGCTGGCGTGGCGTGGATACCGGCGATCACTTGGATGGGCGCTCGGGCATGGCCGGATCATGATGCTTTTGCTCGCCGCAACCGTGGGGCTTAATCTCTACCTGTACGCAATCGTGCCCAAGGGTTTTCTGCCTCAACAAGATACGGGACAGTTGCTGGGTTTCTTTCGTGTAGATCAGGGCACTTCTTTCAGGGCCATGCGCCCACGTCTCGACCATTTTCGCGACATACTGCTGAAAGATCCTGCCATTGAAACGGTGGCAGGCTTTGCGAGTGGGCGCGGAGGCAGCAATTCGTCGTTTCTCATGATTCAGCTCAAGCCTATGTCCGAGCGCAAGCTCAGCGCGACAGAGGTGGTTAACCGATTGCGTCCGCAGTTTAGTGGTGTTCCCGGTGCCCGGCTAACCCTGATTCCTCAGCAGGATATCTTTGTGGGCGGCCCGCAGGGGGGCAGCGGGTCATACAGTTACACGCTAATGGGCAGCGATCTGTCAGTCTTGAAAACCTGGTTGCCGCAGGTACAGCGGGCCATGGCAGGTTTGCCTGAGCTGGTAGATGTTGATTCAGATATCGAAGACAAAGGCAGGCGGGTGGAGCTGGTCATAGACCGGGACGCGGCGACGCGGCTGGGGGTTGATATGTCGCTGATTGCGTCCACCCTGAATAATTCGTTCAGCATGCGGCAGGTCTCGGTCATTTACGGTCCGCTGAATCAGTACCATGTCATCATGGGAGTCGACCAACCCTATGCGCAGGATGCCGAGTCGCTCAAGCAAGTCGAGGTGATGACGGCGGCAGGAAATCGGGTGCCGCTGTCGGCATTTACGCGCTTTGAGGTGGGCAGTGCACCGCTTAGCGTGAGGCATCAGGGCTTGCTGGCTTCGGAAAGCATATCTTTCAGTCTGGCGCCTGGCGTGTCGCTGGACCAGGCAACACAGGCCATTGACCAGGCGGTGGCGCGCACCGGACTGCCGTCTGATCAGATTCAGGCAGGCTTTCTGGGCGAGGCGCAGATGCTGCAAGACACGCTGTCGCGCCAGCCCTGGCTGATTCTGGGCGCGCTTATCACCATGTATATCGTGCTGGGCATGCTGTACGAGAGCTATGTGCACCCGATCACGATTCTGTCTACGCTGCCCTCTGCAGGCATTGGCGCGCTGCTTGCCTTGCTGTTGGTGGGTGAAGATTTTTCGCTGATTGCTCTGATCGGTATTTTTCTGCTTATTGGCATCGTCAAGAAGAATGCCATCATGATGGTGGATTATGCCTTGCTTGCCCAGCGGCGCGAGCAGCTATCTTCCAGAGAGGCCATTTATCAGGCGTGTCTGGTCAGATTCAGACCCATTATGATGACCACACTGTCGGCTATTCTGGGGGCCTTGCCGCTTATTCTGGCCACCGGCGCGGGCTCTGAAATGCGGCGTCCGCTGGGGATCACCATCGTTGGTGGGCTGATTGTCAGCCAAATGCTTACGTTGTACACCACACCGGTGGTGTATCTGTATCTGGACCAATTCCGTCTTTGGGTAATCCGCCGGCGCGGCAAAACGAGCGCGGCGCAGATCCAGGAAACTCAATGAAAATAAAGTCTGAACCACACAGCCGTTTTGTCTCACCTGTACGGCTGTGCCTGCTGACCATCACGTGTGCCATGCTGGCAGCCTGTGCCGTCGGGCCTGATTATCAGCGTCCCACGCTGGACGTGGGTGCCGTGTACAAAGAGGCCGCGCTGGCCAATGCCGACGGCCAGCTTAACAAAGGCTGGGTGCAGGCCCGGGCTGACGCCGCCACGTTACGAAGCGACTGGTGGGTGTTGTTTGACGACCCGGTCCTCACCAACCTGATGCACGTTCTGCAGGTCGACAACGTCGATATCGCGCAGGCTGAAGCGCAGTACCGACAGGCGCAGGCTTTGCTGCAATCAGCCCGGTCAGGACTCTTTCCGGTGGTAGGCGCATCAGGGTCAGGCACTCGTTCAGGCGGTGGCACTCAGAACGTGGGTACCTCAGGCGGCCCCAGCAATCAGTATCAACTTGGCGGCACCGTGAGCTGGGAGCCAGACCTGTGGGGTGAAGTGCGCCGATCAGTAGAGGCAAACCAGGCGGGTGTTCAGGCAAGTGCGGCGGATGTCGCCAATGTGCGGCTCAGCATGCAGTCTACGCTGGCCCAGACTTATTTCAATCTGCGTTTTGCTGATGCCCAGCAGCGTTTGCTGCACCAAACCGTTGATGTCTACGAGCGTTCGTTTACCACCACGCAAAACCGTCTTGCTGCAGGCGTTGCGGCGCAGGCTGATGTTGAGGTGTCTCGCACCCAACTTGAAAATGCCCGGGCGCAGTTGCTGGCCCTGGCCTGGCAGCGGGCGCAGTATGAACATGCGATTGCCGTGCTGCAAGGGCTTGCCCCTTCACAGTTTTCACTGGCTGAAACCCGAGACGTCCTGAAAGCACCCGTGGTCCCGGTGGGCGTGCCGGCGCAATTACTGCAGCGGCGGCCCGATGTGGCGGCCGCAGAGCGGCGTACGGCAGAGGCGAATGCGCGTATCGGGGTAGCGCAGGCAGCCTGGTTTCCAGATCTGACGCTGTCGGCGCAAGGTGGGTTCCGCAGTGCACAGTGGGCCCAGTTGTTAACGGCGCCTGCACAGTTCTGGTCTCTGGGACCTGCGCTGGCTTTGACGATTTTCGACGGTGGTGCACGCCAGGCGCAGCTGGATGAGGCTCGCGCCGCCTACGACGCCCAGACGGCTTCCTATCGTCAAACCGTGCTGACGGCCTTGCGAGAGGTGGAAGATTATCTGGTGCAATTGGCGGTGATGGCGCAGCAACAGGTTGCACAGGGTCGGGCCCTGGCGGCAGCCCGTGAGTCGCTGCGCCTGACGCAGAATCAATATGATGCCGGCCTGATTGACTACCTGAGTGTGGTGCAGGTGCAGACGACTGCCCTTAATGCCGAGCAATCGGCGCTCTCGTTGCAATCAGATCGGCTTGCGGCCAGCGTGCTTCTTATTGCCGCGCTGGGCGGGGGGTGGGATGTGCAGCAGCTTGATGAGGCTGCAACACCCCGCCAGCCCGGTCAGCCTGCCAGGTAGCGGATACCTGCAATACCGTGGGCGCCATGTCGTTGCGCCACGGTGAGGGTTGCCGGTGATTGCCCGCCTATGGCAAAAGCCGGCAGGCCGGCCTCTCGGGCCAGTTGGGCAAAGTTGGCCCAGCCTATGCCAGGTTCGCCAGGGTGTGAGGGGGTGTCGAGCACGTGACCTATCACTACGAAATCCGCATCCAGCGCCAGCGCGGCATGTAGTTCTTCTTTAGTGTGAGCAGAAACGCCTGTCAGACGGGGGGAGGACGCAATGACATCGGCAGCCACATCACCTTCTTTGGTCTGGCGTGGGGTGTCTGCCGGGCTGTCTGTAAGAGCAGATGTTGTGGCAGCGGTGTAGCGACTGAGCGCATCGGCGGCCCTGAAATGAACGCCGTCTGCTTCAGCCCACCAGTTTTCGGGGTGTGCGCTGTTGACGAGGCAGCGCGCACCGTATTGTCGGCAGCATTGCAATACCTGCGCAAAAGCCTCGCGCAGTTGCTCAGCCGTCATGTCACTGCCGGGCTCGCGGAACTGCACCAGCTCTATGCCGTTTTGCACCGCCTGCGACAAGGTGTCAAGGTAGGCTGGCAGCCGTTCGTAGGTATTGATAGAGGTGATCAGATAGCGCTCTGGCAGTCGTATCCATCGCAACGGCGGCAGTGTGGCGGGCAGTAACGGTCCGACATCAAGGGTGGGCTGCCTTGGGTTTACCCATGCCAGCGACTGATTCTCAAGGCCTTGAGGTTCGCCCTCCCAGCCGGTAACCCGGCAAAAGGCCAGGCGCACAATGTTTTTGGGGTATTCATGGGTATAGGTCACCCACGGTGTGGCTTCGGTAACCGTAATGCCCAGCTCTTCGTTCAGCTCGCGCGTCAGTGCCTGCAACACAGATTCGCCCTGTTCTATTTTGCCACCGGGCAGTTCCCACCAGCCCGACCATGGCTTTCCTTCGGGACGTTGCCCAAGTAGCAGGGAACCGTCGGGCCGCAGGATCAGGCCTGCGGCGACGTCAATGAATGGTTTGCTCATTTGAAAAACCTGCTTATGCGCTAAATTGCCGTGCTGCCCAGTCGCGGGCAAACTGGCGGGCGACACGCCCTGAACGTGACCCGCGCTCCAGCGCCCATTGCAGGGCCTCGGTACGCGATGTCGCTATGCTTTCTGGTGAGCAGCCGTGGACGCCCAGCCAGTAGCCGACGATGTCCAGGTAATCATCCTGTTTAAACGGGTAGAACGACAGCCACAGGCCGAACCGTTCAGAAAGAGAGATTTTTTCTTCTACGGTTTCGCCAGGATGGATCTCACCGTCGCTCTGGTGTTTGGCGGTCAGGTTTTCGCTCATGTACTCCGGCATGAGATGACGCCGGTTTGAGGTTGCGTAGATGAGCACATTGTCGCCGGATGCGCTTATTGAGCCGTCAAGCACCGATTTGAGCGCCTTGTAGCCGGGTTCGCCTTCTTCAAACGACAGATCATCACAGAAAACGATGAAGCGTTCGGGGCGGTCATTGACCAGATCAACAATATCGCCCAGATCGCCCATGTCAGACTTGTCGACCTCGATCAGCCGCAGACCTTGATCACCATAGGCTGCCAGCATGGCCTTGACCAGCGAGCTTTTGCCCGTGCCGCGCGCACCCGTCATGAGTACGTTGTTGGCTGGTTTTTTTTCGAGGAAATGACGTGTGTTGCGATCGATGATGTCTTTCTGGCGCTCTACGTGCTGAAGATCGACAAGATTAATGCTGGATACGTTGCGTACGGCATCGAGCCAGCCGCGCGCGCCCCGTTTGCGCCACCGGAAGGCCTGGGCAGACCAGTCTATTTCGGGAGGAGCGGGGGGCAGCCAGGCCTCGAGCTGGGCAAGAACGCGCTCGGCACGGCTGATCAGCGTGGACAGGTCGTAGGAATTCACAGATGTCTCCAGCAGAATTTTTCGGACAAAAGAAGCATTATCGCTAATTTGGCCCAGCTTATCTTGAGCTGCATGTGTGGTGGGCAGGGTGGGCAAGGGCGCGCTCACGTATAATCTTTCTCTTGGTATGTCTAGCAACGTTCTATCCACTTCTCGCCGGACCATGTTTTGAGCCTTTCCGAGTTAATGTCCCCCATTTCTGACGACATGAAAGCGGTTGACGCGGTTATCCGCGCCCGCCTGGATTCTGATGTCGTTCTCATCCGCACCATTGGTGAGTACATTGTCGGCGCCGGCGGCAAGCGCATGCGCCCTGCAATGCTTCTGCTGGTGGCCAATGCGCTCGGTTACCAAGGCAGCACGCATCATTTACTGGCTGCTGTCGTCGAGTTTATTCACACCGCCACGTTGTTGCACGACGATGTGGTTGACGAATCCGATCTGCGTCGCGGCCGCAGTACGGCCAATGCCATGTTTGGCAATGCGGCCAGTGTGTTGGTGGGCGACTACCTGTATTCGCGCTCCTTCGAGATGATGGTCGAGTCTGACTCCATGCAGGCCATGTCGGTGCTGTCTGCCGCCACCACCGTCATCGCCGAAGGTGAGGTATTGCAGCTGCTCAATGTGCACGACCCCGAGGTCTCGCTTGATCGCTACCTGCAGGTTGTGCGCTACAAAACGGCCAAGCTCTTCGAGGCAGCGGCACAGGTCGGCGCCATTGTTGCCGGAGCCAGCGACGCCCAGCAAGCGGCAGCTGCCACCTACGGCCGGCATATTGGCACCGCTTTTCAGCTTATTGACGACGTGCTTGATTACACCGGTGATGCCGTTGCCTTGGGTAAAAACGTAGGTGACGATTTGCGCGAAGGCAAGCCTACCTTGCCGCTTATACGTGTTATGGAAGTCGGCACGCAAGATCAGCGGCAACTGGTGCAAGACGCCATCCGTCAGGGTGAGGGTGACTTCATCGCTGTTGCGCAGGCTATCCACGACACCGATGCGCTGGGTTTTACGCGCGCCGCTGCGGTGGCTGAAGCTGAGCTGGCGCGCCAGGCTCTTACCGGGTTTCCAGCGTCGGCTCACCAGGAAATGCTGCTCAGCTTTTGTTCTTTTGCCGTTGAACGAGATCGCTAGTCAAGACTGCAGGCTGCACCGCCAGGGCTCTGTCAGGTCTAGGCTGTGACGATCAGACAGGCATCTGCTTTGCCTATAGTGGTCAACTTCGGTGCAAGCATTTGATTGCGTCTGATCAACTGCATTGTTCCCGCTTAATACGAATATTTGTTAAAATTTTCAAGCTTTCTGGCCTGACATGGCCGCTGAAGTTTTCCCGAGGCTGTCAGCCGTATTTCATAAACTGTGCTGGCAGTTAAGCGCTCCCGTCGGGGCGTAGCTCAGCCTGGTAGAGTACTGCGTTCGGGACGCAGGAGTCGCATGTTCGAATCATGTCGCCCCGACCAAAAATTTTACAAAAAAGCCCTTACATATGAACAAATCCAAGAAGTTGGATGGCTCACATGCAAGGGCTTTTTGTTTGTGACTGCGAGGGCAACTTAGAGCCTCTGCTGGTGAGAAAGAGCCAGACACGCTTTATTGAGGTGGCGCATTTTTATCACCCAGTTCAGCCGATTTGCTCATTTCACGCAAACTAGAATTAAGGCTTTCTAGGCTTTGGTTATATCTGGAGCGGGATCAATATGAAGAAGCGGAACCAGTACAATTCGTGTCTTCTTATGCTCGTACAGGTCCTAACCAGTTCTTTCCTCGTATCCGCAGCCCAGGCGCAATCCTGGAATGGCACAATCACGATGCAGGTCGCCAGCAAACAAGATCCACGTACCTTAGCGAGTTTCTCTCCGTCTCAATTCGGGGCCACTGTACCGGTTGGATCAGTAATTTCTGGTGTTAATGTTTCTGTGTCGGGTAGCCAGGCTGATATGGTTTCGCTTCGAACTTTCGTTTGCCATAACGGAACTACCCGGTGCGTACAGGCGCTTGGAAAGTCTTTTTATACCCAGGCTTTTAATGGCCTGGATGCAAGCAAACCCATATATGTATCTCATGAGATTATTGTTTGGGGAACCACATTCCCGCCGGTGTTCCTGCCGACCGCCGCTGCTGTGCTCTACGTAGCGCCATAGGCAAATGGCGAAATGCCGAGAAGTCCAGGCGAAACTCCCTGAGCACACTCATTAGCCCGGTAGCATCACAGTTTGTTGCTACGGACAGATCTGGTGAAACACGGCGTCGTACAAATGCGTTCAGACACCAGTCAAACCAGTCGTGGGATAGAATCAACAGGGGCACCGGTATTGCCTTCATCAGACGTGTTCTTCGCAAAACCAGGTTTGATGAATACCGGTGCCCCTCTCATGATGTAGCGCCGACAAAACCCCTTGTCGTGACAATGCCTGACATCAGCTCACCTCTAACTTAAGAATATTCATGACTATTTCCCTTTACGCAGCTTCGCTTCCTGTTTTCAAGCAAATGTTAAACAGCATGGACGCCGTCCTGAGCAAAGCGGAAGAGCACGCAACCACCCGCAAAATTGACCCAAATGCCTTGTTGCAGGCACGTCTTTTTCCTGACATGTTTCCTTTGATCCGTCAGGTGCAGGTGGCTACTGACTTTGCACGTGGTGTTTCAGCACGCCTGGCCGGCGCCGAAGTGCCCAAATTTGAAGACAACCAGCAAACGTTTGCTGACTTGCATGAGCTGATCAGCAAAACGCTGGCGTTCATTGATGGCTTTACGCCCGCACAAATCGATGGCCAGGAAGATCGCACTATTGTTACGCGGCCCGGCACACCCAAAGAGAAGAAATTTACAGGGCAGTCATATCTGCTGACCTATGGCTTGCCGCAGTTTTTCTTTCATGTCACTACAGCCTACGCTATTTTGCGCCATAACGGCGTTGAAATAGGCAAGCGTGATTTCATGGGTCAATACTGATCTTGATGTAAGCCACAAGGCTGTTTGCTTTGTGGCCTTGCTGTGTCGGATTAGCGTCTAAGGCGCGTAATCCGGCCAGAATATCCGTACGCAAGTGTCAAATCTATTAGGCTTGTCGCCTTCCGTTTGGTCGTTACCCAGCAGACGTTTTCTGTGCAGTCCGCGCACGTCCGCACAGAACGATATTTTCTCGTTAAAGTAAGGGCGGTCTCTTTAAATCAGACTAAACTTGCCTGCATGATTCGGAAAATACTTCCCACATGCGCATTCTGTTGATAGAAGATGAAAGCGAGCTGGCTCACTGGCTAACGCGCAGCCTGGCCAGGCATGGCGGTTTCGTTGCAGACTGGGCTGATGATGCCGAGCTTGCGGAGCGCCGCATGGCGGTTGAAGAGTTCGATGCGATTATCCTTGATCTGGGCCTGCCGGGTATGGACGGACACACATTTCTGGCGCGGCTTCGCGCACGTGATGACCGTACGCCGGTGCTGGTACTGACGGCACGCGACTCGCTGGTCGAACGCATCGACACCCTGCACAAAGGCGCTGATGATTTCTTGCGCAAGCCCTTCATCATTGAAGAGCTCGAAGCCCGATTGATAGCATTGGTGCGACGTAGTCGCGGGCGCGAACATCCGCGACTTGCGCTCGGAGACCTGGTGCTGGATACGGCCGCGCAGCGCTTTCTGGTTAACGGGCAACAGCTGGGCCTGTCCCCGCGTGAGTTTGCCGTTCTTAAGGTGCTCATTCAAAAAAGCGGAGAGCCCGTCTCCAAGCAGCAGATACTGGATCGGATCAGCGGAGATGACCGCGAAATCAATCTGGAGGCAATCGAGGTGTTGGTGCATCGCCTGCGCAAAAAATTAATCAATACCGGTACGCACATCGAGACATTGCGCGGGATGGGTTATTGCCTGGAACCTGCGCGTGATGACTGAGGTCGGTTCCCTGGGCAAGCGTAGCCTGAAATCCATTTTGCTGTGGTCGCTGATTCCGACCTTGCTGCTGTTCATGACGGCTGCCCTGTGGCTGTCCAATCATCAGCTGCGCAAGCAGATAGACCTTGCTTACGATAGGTCACTGGCTGGCGCACTGCGTTCCATCGATCACCAGATATCAACGGAAAGCGGCGGTTTGTCGATAGAGCTGCCCTATCTGATGCTTGAGTTCTTCGAACTAACAGCGAACGAAAACGTCTACTACCGCGTGATGACGGAAGATGGCCTGGCAGATATTGGCAACCAGCAGTTGCCACTGCCCAGCGAGCCTCTCATTTCAAATACTCCTCATTTTTATACGGCGACTTACCTGGGGCAGCGTATTCGCCTCGCTGCACTTGCGCGAAGCATGGATCCGCCGATCTACAACGACGTCGGAGGGCGTGTCATCGTTATGGTGGCGGAGGATGTTGCCACACGCCAGGCGTTCATAGAGTCCATGCTTTGGCAGTCGGTCGAGCGCGATATCGTCGTAGTGCTGATGATCATGATGATTCTGGTACTGGCAGTTCTCTTTGCATTGAGGCCTCTTACACGTCTGGAACAGGAGTTGGAAGGCAGGCGCCACGATGACTTACGCCCTATCGAGGCCGAAGATATCCCTTCGGAAGTGCAACCGCTGGTGAAGGCGGTCAATCTGCATATGGCCCGCTATGAGCGACAGGCTCGCTTGCAGAGCCAGTTTCTGGATGATGCCTCGCATCAGTTACGCACCCCGCTTACGGTTCTGCGTGCCCAACTTAGCTATGCTCTGCGCGAGTCCGACCCCCAGGAGGTGCGGTCTGCGTTGCTGGCGATGGGAGAGGGGCTGGAGCGGGCCGAACGCACCGCTAATCAGCTGCTGTCACTGGCGAGAGCGAGCGAAATGGCGGCGTTTGATGACGAGCAGCAGGATGCTGATCTGGTTGCGCTGGCGCATGATGTCGTACGCCAACTCTATCCGGCCGCACGAGCACGCCGCCAGGATCTCGGGCTGGACTGCCCGCCGGGCGCGGTATGGCTTCGTGCTCCCGAATGGCTGCTGCGCGAAGCGATCGTCAACCTGGTGGATAACGCCCTACGTTATACCCCGGCTGGTGGTGTCGTTACGCTATCCGTAAGCCGCAGCGCAGACGACGTTCGTGTCGTTGTGGAGGACAATGGGCCCGGAATGACACCCGCTGATATTCAGAAAGCCGGAGTGCGCTTTCGGCGCGGTAAATCGGGCAAGAATACGACCGGTGCAGGGCTGGGCCTGGCCATTGTTGAGGCCATTATGCGGCAGTTACAAGGCCAGTTTGTACTGGAATCCCCCGATCGTGGCTGCCGAGCGTCACTAGTGTTTACCCTTGTCTCTCCCCGTGCCGCACCGTTTGCGAAAACAAAACCATCAAATTGAAAGCATTCCGAAAGCTTGCTGTGCGTACGCTTGTCCCTCAGTTGACCGGCAAACCTGAGCCGGCATCCTTTCGTACGCTGTGTTGTAGCGTGCAATGAATAATTTGGGAGACGACATATGAAAACAACTTTTCTTAGTAAGCTTGTATCGGGCCTGCTGCTGGCCAGTGGTGCCTTGGTTGCAGTTTCGGCCTCGGCGGCCGATGCGCCGCGCCGGCCCGAATGTATTGCGCCGGCTCAGCCTGGTGGCGGCTTCGACCTGACTTGCCGTTTGGCGCAGGAAGGTCTGGAGGCGGCCAAACAACTCAAGGAGCCGATGCGCATTGTGTATATGCCGGGCGGTATCGGCGCTGTGGCCTATAACCACGTTGTCGGTCAGAAGCCGGATGCCGGAAACACCATTGTGGCGTTCTCGGGCGGGTCACTGCTGAATCTGGCCCAGGGTAAGTTCGGTAAATACAACGTCAATGATGTGCGCTGGCTGGCGGCTGTGGGTTCCGATTATGGCGTCGCTGTGGTTCGCGATGACTCCCCTTACAAGACGCTCAAAGATCTGATGCAAGCGCTCAAGGCCGACCCGAGCAAAATCGTGCTTGGCGCTGGCGGTACCGTGGGTAGCCAAGACTGGATGAAGGCGGCGCTTACTGCCCGTGCCGCCGATGTGGATTATCGCAAGATGCGTTTCGTGGCATTTGAGGGCGGTGGTGAAGCTAACACCGCGTTGCGTGGCGGTCACATACAAGCTTACATGGGTGATGCAGCCGAAGCCTACACCATGCTCGAGGGGGGCTCGCCTATTCGCGTACTGGCTGTTTTCAGCGAAGAGCGTCTGCCTGGAAAAATGTCCAATGTGGCCACGGCCAAGGAACAGGGCTATGACATCCAGTGGCCCATTATTCGCGGTTTCTATGTTGGCCCCAAGGTGTCTGACGAGGACTACAACTGGTGGGTGGACGCGTTCAAGAACATGCAGGACAACCCCAAGTTCACCGAGCTGCAGCAGAAACTGGGTCTGTTCCCTTTCCGCATGTACGGCAGCGAGCTTGATACGTATGTCAAGGAGCGTGTCAAGGCTTACACCGAGCTTGCCGACACCTTTGGTCTGATCAAAAAGTAAGCCATGACTGACCGTTATCTGGGTGTTGCCGCGATCGTCTTCGCGGCGCTCATGGTCTGGTTCGGGTGGGGCATCGAAGCCCCATTTTCCTACGAACCTGTGGGCCCACGTGCCTTTCCCCTCTTGTTGGCGCTTTGTATTGGCCTGTGCGGGCTCTGGTTGGTGATCAAGGGCAAGTTTCAGGCCCCAGCCAATCCCCCAGGGACTAATGCACGCATTGCCTTGATGATTGTGTACTGTCTTGGCTATGCGCTTTTGTTCGGCCCCTTGGGATTCATTGTCGCGACGACTATGGTAACTATCCTGATCGGACGTCTGTTCGGAGGAGCGTGGGGCAAGGTCATACTGGGTGGTGTCTTCATGAGCGTCTTTTTCTTTGTTCTGTTCGACCGTGTGCTTGACGTGGTCTTGCCCCTGGGCATACTGGAGTTCGTGCTGTGAGCGAAATACTCTCCCACCTGCAGATGGGTTTTGGCGTCGCCTTTTCGTGGTCCAACCTTGCCGTCTCTCTGGCCGGTGCATTCTTTGGAACCATGGTGGGGGTTCTGCCAGGGTTGGGCCCCATCAATGGCGTCGCTATGCTCATCCCCATCGCGTTTGCGATGAACCTTCCTCCCGAAACCGCATTAATCCTGCTTGCAGCAGTTTATGTGGGCGCCGAGTATGGTGGACGCATTACGGCCATACTTATTAATGTGCCTGGTGAAGCCAGCGCCATCATGACCACGCTGGACGGCTATCCGCTTGCACGGCAGGGTCTGGCGAACGTGGCGTTGTCTCTTTCCGCCTGGTCTGCATTTTTTGGTTCGCTGGTTTCCGTTATTGGCATGATTATCCTTGCACCGCTGCTAGCGAAATGGGCGCTGGCGTTTGGCCCTGCCGAGTACTTCGTGCTAATGATATTTGCATTCTGCTGCCTCACCAGCCTGTTGGGAGACCAGCCCGTCAAGGGTGCGTTATCGGCACTGTTGGGGCTTGCAATCGCAACGGTTGGCGTAGATTCAAACTCCGGTGTATATCGCTACACTTTTGACTCGGTGCATTTGTTTGATGGCATACAGTTTGTCGTCGTGGTCATTGCGCTGTTCGCTGTCGCAGAACTGCTGGAAATGCTGGAAAAACTGATTGCCGGGCAGGATGTGGAAGTGGATTCTAGTGGTCGCAAGATATTCAATTTTAGCGAAATCGCATACACCTGGTGGACGGTAGTGCGTAGTTCACTGATTGGCTTTGTTGTGGGTGTATTGCCGGGTGCGGGCGCAAGTGTTGCTTCGGCGGTTGCCTATTCCAATGAAAAGCGGATCTGTGAGAACAAGGACCCCGTCAATTCCAAGTTCGGCAAGGGCGACTTGCGAGGAGTTGCCGCGCCAGAGGCTGCGGCTACGGCCTCTGCTGTCGGATCGTTCGTGCCCATGCTGACATTGGGGGTTCCGGGCTCGGGCACAACGGCGGTAATGATGGGGGCACTTACGCTCTACAACATTACACCAGGGCCTGTATTGTTCGATTCCAAACCTGAGTTGGTGTGGGGGCTGATTGCCTCGTTATTTATCGCGAACGTGATTCTGTTCTTGATGAACGTGCCCATGGTTCGCATTTTCTCCAAGGTGTTGTCGGTACCGGGATGGCTGATGGTGCCGGGTATTCTCATTGTGAGCTATATCGGCGTGTACGCCATTAATGCGGGAAGCTTTGACCTCATGATGGCCGCCATCATTGGTGGCATCGGCTATTTACTACGTAAGGCCGGCCTGCCCATGGCGCCGTTGGTACTCGGCGTGGTGCTGGGTGACATGATGGAACAGAATCTGCGACGCGCCTTGTCTATCACCGATGGTGCCATTCACATTTTGTTCGACAGCAATATTTCCAAAGGTTTGTGGTTAGTGTCTTTGTTCATCGTGGTCGTGCCGCCGCTGCTGCGCTACATCAAAAAGCGTAGGCTCAATCGGGCTGAACACTGAAGTCACGCAACACGCGGTATCGTCCCGGCGAGGTTTGTTCAACCTTTGCCGGGCTTTTTTATTGTCACGGGACGACAGCATCCATAGGAGATTTGCGTCAGCAAGCAAACTGGTTGCCTGAATGCCTGAATGCCTGCGTGTCTGCGTCCCAGCGTTCTAGCGTTCCAAGGCCCCAAGGTTCCAACGTCTCAAGGACTCAAGACCCCAAGATCCCAAGATCCCAAGATCCCAAAGCCCCCAACAGCTTTGGCGTACCCGTAGCCTGCTTTACTGCTGCAAAGCACCCTGCAGCGGAATGCGCACAATGCTGCCCGGGCCGCTGGCCGTGTACTTGGGCGTGAAAGGTGCTTTTACCGTTACATACAGACTGTTCTGCTCAGGGATGGTCAGCAGGCTGTTGGGGTTCTGTTGCAGATGATACGTGGCGTTGACCTTATAGGTGTCGGCATCCACAATGCTTACCGTGCCCTGATCGCGATGGCTGACATACAAGGTGTGGTTTGCAGCCTGATAGATGATGTCTAGCGAGTCGCCCAGGGGAAGGCGCTTAATAACTTTACCTGTGCGGTCATCTAGAACCAGAACGGTTTTTAATTTGGAATTGTCGGTCACATACAGCTTGTGGTTTGCCGCATCATGAGCCATGTTCAGAAGCAGGGCTGCATCATTGCCAGCGGGCTTCCAGCGCTGCTTGATCTGGTTGCTGTTTGTGTCGATAACCAGAATCTCCCCGTCGCCATTGGCGGCATACAGCTGGCTGGCATCAGGCACTGAGAGCAGCCCTGTGACCCATTTTCCGGCGTTTTCGATTTTGGCGCGTATGTTGAAATTGCTGGCATCTATAACCCAGATAATGCCAGGGTCGCCCACGCCCCCTACGTACAGTGTGTCTGTGCTGGGTTCGTACCGCACTGTGCGCGGGCCATAAGGCGTGCCGTCTTTGCTGGTGTCTGTAAATTTGACGCGCGCCAAAATTTTGCCGGTTTTCAAGTCAATTTTGCTGACCGCGCCGGCCAGACTGTGGGTGACATACAGGGTGTCACCAGTGGGGTTAATGGCCAGACCGAAGCTTTTTTCGTCCAGATGATAAAGCCCGGTGGTTTCGAGTGTTTCAGGGTTTAGCTGGTAAACAACCCCACCGTGCACGTTTTCCATGGCCTCGCTTGATGCCACATAAACAGATTTTGTCAGTGGGCTGTAGGCCATTTGGTACACGCCGTGGGCAAGCTCGCGGCGCAGGGCACCTTCGGGTGTTAGCTTGTACGCCTGTTGCGTTTCGGGTACGGTCGTAACCGTCAGGACAGGCTTGTCAGCGTAGGCTGGCGCGGCAAATGCCACCAATAAGGTCAATGAACCAAGAACCCGATGGGCAGTAAGCATGTAGTTTCTCCTGTAAAAGACGACTTGGATGGCGCCATGGCGTGGCATGAGGTGACGACCGAACGTGAACGGCCGTTTGTACCTTTGCAAGAATGACTGGCTTGCAAAGTAACGATAATGATAATGATTCGCGGAAAGTATAACAGCACCCTGACGGGCTTGTGTCAGGCCTTTGCCATGGCAAAGCTTTGCAGACTGGGAAGCAGAAAAGGTGCAAATACGCGCTGTGGGCAGAAAGGAAGTGGCAGTGCGGCGGGGTTGCAGCGGTATCATGCATGCCATGTCTACACCCAATACCTTGTCGCGCCCCCGATGCGGGAAATGCCTGCGGCCAGCCTCGCATTGTTTGTGCGCACACATTACTGTCGTCTCTAACCGTACGCGCGTGCTGATTTTGCAGCACCCCGACGAGCACAGGCATGCGTTAAATACGGGACGCCTGGCCGTGTTGGGCTTGAGGCGTGCGGAACTGTTGGTGGGTGAACGGTTCCCCCAGCTGGATGCCTTACATTCCGAAGAGGCACATGCGTTTTTGCTGTTTCCTGGTGAGCAGGCCCAGATACCAAAGCCGCTGGTCCACGGGCCCGATGGCGCTTCGCTGTTGCTGATTGTGCTTGATGGAACATGGCGCAAGGCCCGCAAGATTTTGTACGAAAACCCGGTGCTCACAACCCTGCCGCGCCTCGCCCTTGAGGCAGGGCCGCCCTCAACATACCGCATACGCCAAACCAGCGAGCCCGCAGCCGTTTCCACCATTGAGGCCATCGTACGCACGCTAACCGCCCTGGAGCCCGGGCAGGACTTCAGCCCGGTGCTCGTGCCGTTTGATGTGCTGATCAAGCAGCAGATAAAGGCCATGGGTGCCGATGTATACAGCCATAATTACAAGCCGTGAGCGTTGAACAAGCCCGGCCATCCGGGCCTGGCCATCTACCAACTCAGGCGAGCTGACAGGTTGACCGCCCGTCCATACCCGTAATAGCACCAAGTAATGCTGTCGCAGGTGGCTATGTATTTTTTGTCAGTCAGGTTATTGACTGTCAGCAGAAAACGCCAGTCGCCATAGGTATAGTGAGCCTGGGCGTCGATCAGCGTATAAGCTTTGTTCTTCCATTTGTTGGCCGAGTCGCCGTAACTTGCCCCGGTATAGCGCACGCCGGCGCCCAGCCCGAGGCCCGGTGCGATGTCGGCAGGAAAGCGATAGTCGGCCCAGACTGACGCCTGATGGCGCGGCTGCAGGGGAACTTGCTTGTTCAGGGTGGCGGGGTCAGTGGTTTTTTTGACCTTGGCCTGCGTGTAGGTATAGCTGCCGATGAGGGTCAGGGCCGGTGTCAGCTGGGCGTGTGCTTCTAGCTCCACACCTTGAGAGCGAATTTTCCCTTGCTGAATCTGATATCCAAACACCGGTGTGTTGATATCCGTGACGAGAACATTTTCCTGTTGCAAATCAAAGACAGCAATGCTGTACAGAGAATCGCTGTTGGGCGGCCGGTACTTCAGGCCTGCCTCGAACTGTCTGCCGGTAAGAGGTACGAAGGGCGAGCCACCATAGGTTTGGCCCACGGCCGGTTCAAACGACGTTGCGTAAGAGACATAAGGCGAGACGCCTGATTCGAACAGATAGTTCAAGCCCACCCTGCCCGACCATTTTTCGTCACGCTGTTTAGCATGGGTGTAGGCGAGCTTGTCATTGGTCTTGGTGTCAACCCAGTCATGCCGTGCTGAAAGTGTGGCCACCCAGCTGTCCCAGCGGATCTGGTCTTGCAGGTAGGCGCCGATTTGCTCCTGCGTCTGGATGGTGTGCTGATTGTCTGGCGGTACGGGTACCGGGCTTCCGTAAATGGGATTGAAGGCATCAAGCGGTGCAGCATTAAAACCCATGCCTACTTTGTAGTCGTTGCGTGATCGCTTGTAATCAAGCCCGGCCAGTAAGGTATGCTCAGCGCCGCCGGCCATCAGTGTGTATTCAGCCTGATTGTCGATGGAAAACATGGTGGAGTCTTCACGAGGCGTGTAAACATAACGACTTAGCATGCGTTGGCTACCCGGCATGAAACCAAGCAGGCCAACTGAAGGATGGTCGACATCGGCCCAGTTCATGCGTGCGTTCTGCCTCAGTGTTAGTTTGTCATTGACGCGGTGTGCGAAAAGATAGCCGATGGATTGCGTGTTTTTTTCATAGCGGTCAAAGGCGGGCTCGCCGCCATAGAAGCTGCTGGGAATGGTTCCGTTGGGGTTGGGAAGCAAGGTGCCTTCGGCGGGCAGAAAACCGCCCCAGCCACGCGACCTGGACCTCTGCAGCATGGCCAGCACGGTCAGGCTGGTATCAGCGTTGGGCTTCCAGGTTAGTGAGGGGGCTAGCATATAGCGCTTGTCGTAGCCATAATCGCTCTCGGCTTTGCTGTCCCTGGCCAGCCCTACCACCCGATAAAGCAATGTGCCGTCCTCGGTCAGCGGGCCCGTGAAATCGGCGGTGAATTCTTTGCGATCATGACTGCCGTAACTTACTCCCAGCTCGTGATACGGGTCGTCCAGTGGGCGTTTGCTGACGGCATTGATAAAGCCGCTGGGTGGCAGAGCACCGTACAGAACGGAAGAGGGGCCTTTGAGCACTTCTATTCGTTCCAGGGCATAGGGTTCATAACGGGTATTGGCCGTCCAGGAGCCATCGGGCAAAGGCAGGCCATCTAGATACTTGGCTGGTGCAAAGCCACGCACGCGGATCCAGTCGCCGCGTGGGTCCTCACCATAGGCGGCGGCGACCACACCGGAGGTATAGCGTAATGACTCATCAATACCGCTTGCCCCTTGCAGCGCGATCTGCTCGCTGGTGACCACTGAAACTGACTGGGGGGTTTCCAGGATGTCGCTGTCGGTTTTCACGCCGGTTGACGTGCGTTGTGCCACGGCACCATAAACGGGGCTGGTGGCGGTCTGTTCGCTTCCGGTTACGGTGACTTGTGAGAGCTCTTGCACGTCGCTGGCTGCCGGGGCGCGACGTATGACCACAGCGTCTGCGTCTAATTGCGCGGATAGATCAGAACCAGCCAATAGACGATCTAATGCCTGGCGTGTCGTCAGTGTGTCATTGATGGCGGGTGCCTGACGGCCTGCCACCAGCCGGGGCTGGACGATCAGGGTTAGATTGGCCTGGCGCGCCAGGGAATTTAGCGACTGGGAAAGGGGCTGGGCTGGCAAGGATACCCTGATGATGGCTGATGTGCTGGTCTGGGAGCTTGCTGTGGGCGGTGCCAGTGCCAGCAGTACCGCAATTGCTACGGGTGCAAGACGAAACAGACGGAATGACATTATGTGAGTCCTGATAGATGAAATGAGATTTGGTCGTATTCTCATGTAGACGTGTCAGGCTCAAAAAACCCTAGGCTGTTAACTATGAATTTGCTTCAATCAGCGGGCCTTTGGTGGTCTGTTGAATCCGTACAGGCAGCACTTTGGCGATAAGCCTGTAGAAAGCCTGGGGGTTATCGGCGTCAAACGTGCCCGTAACTCGGAGCGAAGCCACATTGTGATCGCGGATCTGTGCATTGACAGATCCATAGCGGGCAAACTCGGCCAGGGCATCTTGCAGGGTAATGTTGTCAAAGCTGAGCTGCCGCCTGCGCCAGGCTGCGATGCTGGCGGCATCGACCGGCATGACGGGGCCAGGGCTGCCCGTGGTACTAAGCGTCAGTTGCTGACCCTGTAGCAGCTCGACCGGCGGGCTGCTCTGTACCTCCCGCCAAAGCGTGCGCCACGAGCGGGACGTTGTCGCAGCAACCCGCACGTGGCCCGACTCTACGGCGATATGCACGCCGGGGTAGGCGGAAGAGCCTGGTGTATGACGCACGGCAAAGCGGGTGCCAAGAACAGTAATGCGCGCAGGGCCGGCGATCACCTCGAAAGGACGAGTCGCATCAGCGCGTACATGGAATACTGCTTGCCCTTCGGGTAGGGTAACCCGGCGGCGTCCGGCAAAGAGTGAGACATCCAGAGATGTGTCTGCGTCAAGAGTGATGGCGCTGCCATCAGGTAATGCAATGTCGACCTGCTCACCGATGTGGGTGGCGTAGTGGTGAGTGTATTGCGGCGTTTCTGGCCGGAACCATAGCGCGACTGCGGCGAACATGCCACAGCAAGTCAATGCTGCGCCTACCCAACGGCGGGTGCGCCTCCGTGATGACTGCGCGGCTGGCTGTGCGCTGCGTGCAATGGCTTCTGTCTGGATGGCATCCAGGGCGAGCCACTCTTCTTCCCAGCGAGCATACGCGCGGCGGTGTGCAGGTGAGGCCGCCAGCCACGCGAGTAACGCTTGGTCGTCGCTGTCGGCATGGCTGCCCATACGATGGACAAACCATTCGAGCGCTTCGTCGTCAATGGCCGAATCTGGTAATGCTGCGGTGGGGTTGTTGGCGGGTGCGGTCATGGCAACTGAGCTTTTGTGCGTGATGTCGTGGTTGGCACATCTGCGCCTGCGCCCAGACGGGCGTTCCATTGTGCGCGGCTTTGCCGACAGGTTTGCATGGCGGCTTTAATATGTTGCTCGACCATTTTTTGTGAGATCTTCATGCGTATGCTGACTTCAGCATGCGACAGGCCTTCGAATCGATGAAGAATAAACGCCTCGCGTCGGCGTGCAGGCATGGCGTTTATGGTTGCGAGCATAGCGGCGGTAGCCTGACTGGACATGGCGGCTGTTTCAGGCTCGTAGACACAAGAGCCCGCCATGCTGTCTACGTCGCCCGATTCATCATGATAGCGTTCACGCACGGCCGTGCGGCGCTGCTGATCGATCATGAGGTTGCGGGCGGTTCGATACAGGAGCGCACGTGGCTGGCTTACTTTTTTGCCTTGCTTTTGGCTGGCGAGTACGCGTGCGTACGCCTCCTGTACGGTATCGGCCGCCCCTTCAGGATTTTTGGCGAAGCGAGAGCAGAAGTTAAGAAGCTCGCGGTAATAGTGTTCGAACAAAGACGGGTGATAGGGGACGAGTGATGCAGGGGAAAGCCTGGCGCTTGAGGCAGCCAAAGCAACATGACTAAATCGAAGTGAATCTTATTATCGTTTTTGATAATGGTCAAGTTGATGCTATCCGCCCGCCAGAAATCTCAGCCTCGCCCTATATATGGCATTTTTGTTGCCATCACCGTCATGAACTGCACATTCGCGTCTAGCGGCAGGCTGGCCATATAGAGTACGGCTTTCGCAACATGGCTGACGTCCATGATCGGTTCGGGGCGTGTGGACCCGTCAGCCTGCAGTACGCCTTTACCCATGGCTTCGGTCATTTCGCTGGCGGCGTTGCCGATGTCGATTTGACCGCAGGCAATGTCATATTTGCGGCCATCAAGCGAACTGGCTTTGGTGAGGCCGGTAACGGCATGCTTGGTTGTTGTGTAGGACACAGCGTGCGGGCGAGGCGCGTGTGCCGAAATTGAACCATTGTTGATGATGCGGCCACCTCGTGGATTCTGGTCTTGCATCAGCCGGAAGGCGCCTTGTGTGCAAAGAAACATGCCTGTCAGGTTGACGTCGACCGCGGCTTTCCATTCTTGATAGCTGAGGTCTTCGAGCGAAACCGCGCGCGCGAAAATGCCGGCGTTATTGAAAAGCAGGTCGAGCCGGCCAAAACGCTGCTTTATCAGGGTGAACAGATTATCGACGGAGGCGGGGTCGCTGACATCGGTGGGCACCACCAGCGTCTGTGCACCCATAGCCTCGCCTTGTGCAGCCACTGTCTCAAGTGGTTCGCGGCGACGGCCGGCCAGTGCAATGGCGTAACCAGCTTCCATTAACGCCAGTGAAATGGCCTTGCCTATGCCAGAGCCAGCGCCCGTAACCAATGCGATTTTCTGATCCTTCATATGCTTTTCTCCTGTATCCGAGTTCGAGTGTGTTGTTGTGCCTCGGCCTTAGCTTACAGGCCGGGTGTTTTATTTGAGTCTCATGGCTTGCGACCATTCCCAGGCAGGGTCGCGCCGCAGTTTCTTGTTGAGCGCAGCGGTGATCAGCATGGCGATGAGCGCGCCCAGTGCAGCCAGCGCCATGTCTTTGTGGGAATCCCATATGTCGCCCTGTGTGCCCAGGTACTGCATGCCCAACTCGCCCCCGAACACTTCGGCAGCTGCCCATTCGATCAATTCATACAGCGCTGACGTGCTGAGCGTGACATCGAGTGGCAGAAAATAAGCCCAGAAGCCACGCACTTCAACCACGCGCAGAAAGAATTCACGTATTGGGTATGCCAATAGCAAGCCATACGAAAAATGAACCAGCCTGTCGTAATGGTTGCGCTCCCAGCCGAAGATGCTGTTGAGCGTGTGGCCCGTCATAGCCTGCCACCATTGATCGTAGGGCACCTCTGAATACGTATAGTGTGAGCCCACTGCGTGCAGGGCAAGAAACACGATAATCAGTATTAGCGAGACATTTGAAAAGCGAAACTTCCGGCGCATGCCCCACAGGGCCAAAAAAAGTGCGGCCACCAGCGCGTTCTCAAGCAGCCAGTCGGCGCGGTCATAAGGGGCAATGGCCAGGCTGGCCCACAATACCAGGTAGGCGATGGCAACGATGCGCAGGGCGGTCTGCGCATAGTACGGTGGGTGGTTTTGAGGGCTAGAGAACGCGGCTGGCATAGTTATGGTGGCTTAGTCTTGACTTTGCCATGTGGGGGTGTGTGTCCGTAAAGCGGTTGCGGGGCTGTCCCAGTACAAAGGCACATCATCGATGATGCATGGGGCCTTGAGACGGCGGGCGGGCCCCATTCTGTCATTTCGACTGCTTCGGCCCAATCGTCCTCGGTCTCGGGAGCCAGAGTATCTGAGACCTGGGCAGGTTCAGACATCAGCAGGCAGGCAGTGCGGGCCAATGACAGACGCGTCATGGAACCGCACTCGGTTCCCATTTGATCTGACAGGGCACGCAGCACAGCGGCCGCCATCAGGTAGCCTGTCGCGTGATCCAGAGCCTGCACAGGCAGGGGGGCCGGGGGTGATGACGGTATATGGGTATGCGACGAAGAGTCGTCATCTGAATTGCGGTCTGAATCTGTCATGCCGGCCCAGGCAATGCCACAACTCATTTGTACCAGGCTGTCAAAGCCGCGCCTGTTTTGCCACGGCCCCGTCCATCCATAGGCGTCAAGACAGACGTCAATCAGGCCTGGCCGGATGGCCTGGCGTTCGGCTTCACCAAGCCCTAGTCGTGCCAGCGCCTCGGGACGGTAGCCATGTACCAGCACGTCGGCATCTGCCAGCAGGCCTCGCAATTGCAGCATGTGCGAGGGGATGCGCAAGTCAAGACCGGCGCAGCGCTTGCCCAGCGTCATCTCGGGCTCCAGCCCTGGTTCATTCCAGAAGGGAGGATCAATGCGTAGTACTTGCGCGCCGTATCCTGCCAGGAACCGTGTGCAGACCGGGCCTGAGAGTACGCGGGTGAGGTCCAGCACACGCAGCCCGGCCAGGGGGCGGTCGGGCGTGGCAAGGTCGGCAGGCTTTTCGAGCGGATGGTAGTTGCCAAAGGGCTGGTCGGGAAGAGCCGAACCCGTCGAAGCCTGACGGTGGCCGATGTCATCGGTTGTCGCCCCGGGGCTGTCAGGTCGCGGTCGGGACGCCGAGCGCACTGCGTAACGGTGCACAGCAAAAACCGGTTCACTGCTCACCGCTTTGCCCTGTGGATGAGAGGCCCATTCTCGGGGTGTTCGCATGGCAGCTGCACATGCGCCAGCGGCCACCATTATCTCTTCAAGCTCGCTTGCATGATAGTGGGATATGGCCCTGCTGATGGCCTCTGGTACGGGGGGACACTGTAATACCGCGAGTGCCGCGTCACGGTGATGAGGGGCGTTGGCGTGTATACGTATCCACCCATCGCGTGTGGCATAGTCGCCGGTAATGGGGTCACGTGCACTGGGCAGTTGCCACCCTTGCGGCCGCAGCGTTGACGCAAACCAGAATGAGGCGAGGCGTCGGTCTACCGTAACCTGGGGAGCATGGCCAAACTGCTGGCCCATGTAGTCGGAAAGCGCATGCGCTGCCGTTGCGATCGCGGCAACCGCGAGCTCCGTCACAGGAAATACAGACGGCAGAGCGCCACTGCCGGTTACTCGCAATGTACTTAAGTCATGTGCTGTATCGACGGTGTTTTCTCCTGGCGGGCGCATGGCCCGGAGAAACGCCGCGATGACTGGATGCTGATCCATAAATGCAACCCCGAATGTTCGCAGGGCGATAGGCCGGCCATTGCTGGCGACCCTGCCATATTGCTACTGTACACCAGTCAGACTAGACCTTAATGCTGTGCCAGCGTACAATGCACAGCTTGCATTGCTCTGTGTATGTCGCAATCGCGCGGCAGTAACGCCAGAGCAAGTTTTGGGGCTAGCCCCCGTCTGAAGGCTGCTACGCAGCAGCCCGGCCGCAGTGCCGAAACAATACGCCCGGCCATTTTTTGGTCGCGGAACAACCAAGCTGGTCGATGTTTAACCAGCTTCGCAGATTCAGGCTTTCATCAAGCTACTTCCGGCATGCAGGGTTGTCGTTTGTCGAACGTCTGAGGCTGCTCAAGGCACCAGACGTGTCTTTCATCGGGTCTTCAGCGGCTACGCCGATGCGGGCCCGTATGACTGTGCGCGTCCATAAAGTGCCCGCATGAAGGAAAAGGAGAATTAAACCCATGCACGAGGGAGATTTTTTTCAACTTTCGACATCGACAACATTGCTGCTGCTTGTCGGTTTTTACGCACTGACTTTTCTTCTGACGCTGCTGATCGGAAAGAAAAAAGAAAACGTAGACGGCTATATGGTGTCGAACAACGCCATTGGTTTTGGGCTGTCAGCCGCCAGCATGATCGCTACATGGATCTGGGCCGCTTCGTTTTATGCCAGCGCTACGTCCGGCTATAAATATGGCCTGTCGGGCCCCATTCATTATGGATTTTGGGGCGCGTTGATGATTTTGTTCATCTACCCTTTCGGGCGGCGCTTCAGGGCCCTCGCGCCTAAGGCCCACACGCTGGCAGAAGTTATTCAGGCTCGCCATGGCACATCGAGCCAGCTTATTATGGCTGGCTCCAACATAGTCGGAAGCTGTATCAGCCTGATGGTGAACTTCACGGCAGCAGGAGCGCTGGTATCGGTATTGAGCCCGCTCACGTTTATTCAGGGGGTGCTCATTGCGGGGCTGGGGGTGCTGTCGTATACCTTGTGGTCAGGCTTTCGCGCGTCGGTAATGACCGACTTTGCTCAACTGGTCGCCATGATTCTGGCTGCGGTAGTCATTATCCCGCTGATCTTCTTTAAGGCCGGCGGTACCGACATGCTGATGGCCAATATGTCCAACCTGACCGCCGAGCAGAACAACTTCTTTTCGACCACAGCCATTCTGGAACAAGGTGCGCCTTATTTTGTGGCAGTGCTTGCCTATGCTATCGGTAACCAGACCATTGCACAGCGGCTTTTCGCCGTACGCGAAGACCTGATCAAGCCCACGTTTCTGACTGCAACGGTAGGCTATGGTGCTGTCGTGATTGGCCTGGGCATGCTGGGGATGCTCGCACTGTTTGTGGGTATTGATCCCGCTGGCGGCGACCTGAACAATATTATTCCGCAGATGGCGTCCAAATATCTCTCGCCGATTGGTAGAGCGCTGTTCTTCGTGCTGGTGATCGGATCGCTGTCGTCTACGGCTGATTCTGACCTGTCTGCGCTGTCGGCCATTGTGATGACGGACATCTATGGCAAGAACCTGGCGCGTGGCAAAGTAAAGCCTGAGCGCATGCTGTGGTGGGGACGGGCGACCATGGTGGTTGCAACCATGCTCGGTGTCATCTTCGCCAGTCTGAAGCTTGATATTCTGGTTATGCTGGTATTTGTGGGGGCACTTTGGGGAGCCATTGTGTTTCCGGTCATCGCGAGCTTTTATTGGGATCGCGTCACCAATAAAGCTTTTACTACCTCGGTGGTTATTGCTGTTCTGCTCTTTGCCACGGTGCGATTCGAGCTTCTTCCCATGGAAGGTCTGATTGGCCTGTTTTTTGAGCTGTGTGCTGTAGCAGGCATTACGGTTGTTGTAGGGCTGATGGCGTTCGGCTTTTCCAATTTCCGGATAGGACTGGCTATTGGCATTCTGGCCGGCCTTATCGCCTTGCCGTTCATGGTGGGCTTTCTGCGTGACTATCTTGTGCTGCTAGCTTCGTTGACGGCCTATGGTGTGAGTGCAATTGTGTGTTCGCTGATGAGCTGGCGCAGCCAGGAGCGCTTTGATTTCAGCGTGCTTGCTGAGCGTGTCACATCGTTTCACACTGAGCCTGAGCAGAAAAAGCCCTCGGGCCGTGTTCCTTCGGGCAAACTTGCGCCCGTTCGCAATTAAGGAGTCATGCTGTGTCAGCCAACATGCTAACGCTGTATATTTTGGTCTGGCCGGTACTTTCGGCCGGTGTTCTCGCGCTGCTTGTCATTTCGCTAATCCGCGATATGCGCAAGGCGCGCAAAAGTGGCGGTGAAATGGTTTAGTTACCCGCAAAGCTACAGATAAAAGCGCGGCGATGCCCTATGGGTATCGCCGCGCTTTTGTCCGTATGGACGTGGGTGCCTTGGCGGGCCACTATGACTGTGTCTCCTGAGCTGCGTGGCCTGCCGTCACACGATGGCCTCCCCCGCGTCTCATAGCCGGCCGCTCATTTAGCCAGAGTTTCTCAGGCCTGCCGCCACACCGTTAATAGTCATGTGTATGGCGCGCTGGCTTCGGCTTTCTTCCTCGTCATTATTGCCGGGCTTTTCCTGATTGAGCCGGTGCCTGCGCAGCAGTTCAACCTGCAAGTGATTGAGCGGATCAATATACGCAAAACGTTCACCCAGGGCGGCACGCAGTTGCTGGTCGTTGGCCAGCAGGTCGTGCTGGCACACCTGCCTGAACAGATCGAGCGTAAGCTCAAATTCTGCCTGTATGCGGTTGAAGACCGAGTTGCGCAGCTTGCGGTCCGGTACGAGACTGGCGTAGCGTTTGGCAATGCCCAGGTCAGTCTTGGCCAGCACTTGTTCCATGTTAGACATAAGGGTTCGAAAGAATGGCCACACCTCATTCATAGTGCGTAGCTGGGCCAGACGCTTGGCGCGGGTGGGCGGTGCACCTTCGCAGCCTTGCTCCACATAACGGTGCAGGGCAGAGCCCATGCCATACCAGCCCGTGAGCATCAGACGGCACTGCGCCCAGGAGAACCCCCAGGGTATGGCGCGCAGATCTTCGATCTTCAGGTTGGCTTTGCGCGACGCAGGGCGAGAGCCAATGTTCAGGCCGGCAATTTCCAGAATGGGCGTCGAGGAAAAAAAGTAGTCGTTAAAGCCGGGTGTTTCGTAAACCAGGTCGCGATAGCTATGTTGCGCGATTTCAGACATGAAATTTAGCGCGGCGCCAAACTGCGCCATGTTCTCATCTTCGGCCTTGGACAGTGATGTTGCCGGCGCAAGACTGGCCTCAAGTGTGGCTGCCACAATGTTTTCCAGGTGCCATCGTCCCACCTCGGCATTTTTGTACTTGCCTTGAATAATTTCGCCCTGTTCGGTGAGCCGTATCTGGCCGTTAACGGTGCCCGGTGGCTGAGCCAGAATGGCGTCAAAGCTGGGGCCGCCGCCGCGGGCCACGGATCCGCCCGGCCGTGGAACAGGCGCAGACGTACTTTGCGCTTGCGGAAAACCTCAACCATTTGTCGCTCGGCGCAATACAGCGCCCAATTGGAGGTGAGGTAGCCGCCGTCTTTGTTGCTGTCAGAATACCCCAGCATGACCTCTTGTATGCCTTGCTGCGCATGGCGTACGCGCCCCGACACTTCGGGCATGTCGAGCCACTTGGCCATGATTTCGGGGCCGCGCTCGAGGTCAGGGATGGTTTCGAACAGCGGTACAACCATTAGCCCCGCGCTGGTCGCATCGTCTCCGGCAGGAGAAATAAGCCCGGTTTCCTGTTGCAGCACCAGCACTTCAAGCAGATCACTCAGAGTTTCGGTGTGGGATACAACGCTTTGCTGAATGGCAGCCTCGCCGAATTTTTCGCGGCAAGCCGCGGCCATGCGCAAGATGGACAGTTCTTTTTCGGTTTCGTCTGAGTAGTTGATCCACGGAGATACCAGGGGTCGAACTTCGTGAATTTCCTGGCGCAGCAAGGCGATGCGATCTTCTTCGCTCAGGGCTTGATAATCGACGGCCTGGCCGTTTAGTGTGGCGCCTGCGGCAGAAAACAGTTCGGTCAGCACACGCTCGTGGACGTCAGAACTCTGGCGCAGGTCTACGGTGGCCAAATGGAAACCAAAGATGCTTACCACCTGCAGCAGGCCTGCAAGCCGAAGCTGTCCGATGGGGCTGCCCTGGTGCAGGTCGAGCGAGTCGGCCACCACTTGCAGGTCACGCTGGAAGTCTTCGGGAGTCTGGTAGGCGGGTGCCGGGTAGGTGGGGCGCACCGCCAGATTCTGCCCGGTCAGTTTGAGTGCGGTCGCGGCCATGCGCGCATATATGTGAATGGCCGCTCTGCGGTACGGCTCGTCAATACGGTGGGCTGAGGCGTCCTGGCTTGCCAGCGACAAGGCGAGCAGTTCGGGGCTGGTCGTGCCCAGCGACCGGGACATGGACAGCTCTGTGCCCAGTGCCTTGATCTCTTCGAGGTAGTGCCGCAACACCAGACGAGACTGGCGCAGCAGCGCCTGCTCGAGTGTAGTGGCGTCGACGCTGGGGTTGCCATCACGGTCACCCCCTATCCAGCTGCCCATGCGCAGAAATGCGGGCAGTGGCCGGGTTTTAGTGTCGAAGACGGTGCCGCGTACTGGCCTGAGCTGCTCTGCAAGATCGTGATAAAGGCGTGGTATGGCGGTGAGGAATGTGCTGTTGTAATAGCTGAGCGCATTGTCGATTTCATCAAGTACGGTCAGCTTCTCGCGGCGCAGCATGCGTGTCTGCCACAGAGTGACGATCAGACCGGTGAGCTGCTGTTCAAGCTGTTTGCGCTCAGAGGGTGTGAGCGTGCTCCCGCTGTGCTCAACCAGGTGGGCAATGCTGCGATGCAGGTCAAGCGTGCTTTTGCGTTGCACTTCGGTAGGGTGTGCCGTAAGCACTGGCACGATGCAGGCTTGCTCAAGATAACGCAACACCTTGCGTGGTGTTATGCCTTCGGCTTGCAGCAGACCCAGTGCATGCTGAAGACTGCCTCGCATGGGCTCCTGATCGGCAAGCTCATGCTGGCGCTGTCTGCGGTTTTGATCCCGATCTTCGGCGATATTGGAAAGATGCAGAAAATAACTGAAGGCGCGCGCAACAGAGTTGGCCTCATCATCGCCAAGCCGGCTGATCTGGCGCTCAAGCACCTTGCCTTCTTTTACGTCGCCTTCGCGCCGGAATTTTACGGCGGCGCGTCGCAGCTTTTCGATGACATCGTAAACGGCCTTTCCTTCGCAGGCGTTGATGACAGCTCCAAGTGTGCGTCCTAGCTGGCGTATGTCGTTGCGTAATGCGCTGTGTTCAGTGTTGGAAGGTGCCGGCTGGTTCACGTAGTCTCCTGCAGGGTTGCGGAATATGGGCAAACACTAACTATACGATGGTTTATTCTCGGAAGTCTTACGCGTTGCTTTATTCCAGCAACGCTTTGCCCCCCAAAATTGCCTTTTCAGGTCTGGTCGCACTATGGCTAGTGGGCAGCAACGCACGCGGCGTGTCGTAGCGCTGCCAAACCGCGTGGCGGCTCTGGCCGCTATGTGCCGCCGGCGCAGTTGAGCACTGTGCCTGTCATATAGGACGCTTGCGGGGTAAGCAGCCAGACAATGGCTTCGCCGATTTCTTCGGGCTGCGCCAACCTCCCCATGGGGATGCGTGGTGCTACCCGCTGAGGGCGGCCAGGTTCGCCGGCAGTGGCATGGATATCAGTAAGCGTTGAGCCGGGCGAGACCGCACAAACGCGGATATTTTCGACGGCAACCTCGCGTGCCAGACCTATGGTAAATGTCTCGACGGCCGCCTTGCTGGCTGCATAGTGAACATATTCGCCCGGGCTGCCAGTGCGGGCTGCGGCCGATGAAATGTTGACAATAACGCCGTCGATATTGTGTTTTATGAAGCTTTCAATGGCGAGCCTGCAGCACTGCATCAGCCCCAGCACGTTAACCTGGAAGACCTGTGCAATCATTTCGTCAGTGGCAGAAGAAAATTGGCCGATGGGGCCGGTGATGCCGGCATTGTTGACGAGTGCGCTAAGTGGGCCAAGTGACTCTTCGGCCTGATTAATAATGCGAGGGATATCTGCAGGATTACCCATGTTGCCCTGTATGGCCACCGCTTTGCGGCCTCTGCGCTCGACGGCCTGCACGATCTGCTGCGCAGCGGCAGCGTTGGTGAGGTAATTGACGGCTACATCAAAGCCTTCGCGGGCGGCGATGACGGCGGTTGCCGCGCCAATGCCGCGGCTGCCCCCTGTGATCAGGACGGTGTTGTTTGCTGGCGCCATTTGAGCCTCCGTGTGACAGTTCACAGGCCTCATTATCACCGTAGGTGCGTAATTAAACTAGCTGTTCACAGAAGAAGGGGCGTAAGCGCGCAGGCCATGCGATGCCGGCGCCGAGTCCAGGGATTCGGGCCGGCCTTAAACCATGTGAAATCAGAACTGGTACTTAAGCCCCGCGCTGACGCTGCGGCCATTGCCCGGTAAGAACCTTGGCTGAGCCAGCCTGTTCTGCCGCCCTATGCGATAGCTGCTGACATAGGTTTTGTCGGTAAGGTTGTCTGCCTGTACCCATGCCGTCCAGTTTTTGTTGTGCTGATACGCGACTTTGAACCCCAGAAGTGCGTATGATTTTTGCTCCAGGCCTTGGGTATTTACATGGTCTGTGTAAGTGTCAGAGGGCATCCAGTGCACATTGGGGCCAATCTGCCACCCCCCCACGCGGTAAAGAATCTCGGCGCTGAGTACATGGCGGGGTACGCCAGCGATTCGGTTGCCGTCAAACTCGCCGCCCCGGAAACGGAAATCGCTGAACGTGTAAGCAAGCCGGTAATCGAATTTTCCGATGCCAGGGGATGGCAGGCTGCCATTCAGGCCGGCTTCAATCCCTTGGTGGCGAGTGCGGTCGCTGTAGTTGTAGACAATGGACTTTGAGCCAGTAGGGTCGGAGGGGTCTGCAACTTCCATGAGCTCGTCATCGACATTGCTGTGATAAATGCTGATGGCCCAATTGACCGGATACGCTGTGCCGGTAAACATACGCCCGTCGCCGCCGATTTCGTAGGTGGTGGCACGTTGCAAGTCGAGTTCGTTGACTGACGCACCAGACAGCAGCTCCCAATACGTGGGTGCTTCGTTGCTTCGGCTCACGTTTGCGTACCAGCGCATGGTGTCAGCGGGCTTCCAGACAATGCCTGCCTTAGGGCTTGCATACGACCACTTCTGGTCGCGCCCAATGCCATTGTCCCGATTGTTGGCATCGCGTATTGCCTGCGTGTATTTAAGGTCGCCGACCAGGCTAAGCTGGGGCGTAAGGTGATACTCAAGACCCAGCAAGGCGCTGCGGTTTTCGGCCTGGAGGTCGAAGTTGGCGATGCGTGGCATGCGTTTGCCCGTTACCGGGTTCTGGGGGGTAACCTCACGATCCATGTCGCTGCGCGCCCAGTCTAGCGCTAAGCGATAATCCAGCGACTGCAGCTTGCCGGCCAGCTGCCACTGTGCACCCCAGGTATGACCAGTGGTGTCGGTAGAAGTGGTGGGGTCGGTAAAAGTATCGTCTACGGTCTGCCAGTAAACACCAAAAGTCTGGTTTAGATCCTCATTGCCTATATAACTGCGGTTGGCCAGGCGGAGTTGCCGGGTCTTGCGGTTGGGGTCACTGTTGTACACATTTGGCGCGTCGCCGGGGTAGTCGCCCATGACGCTTTTGGGGTCGCTATAGGCACGGTCGCGAGGTATGACGGTGGGGATGTCAAACTTGAGATCTGTATATGAAAGATAGGTACGATTTTCGAAGTTATCGCCGCGCACGCCAAAGTTTGCCGACAGATTGGTACGCTCTCCGTCGGAGTGGTGACGATAGCCCTCAGCTTTATCATGGCTGAGGCTGACACGACCATCAAACTGCTCGCCTGTGAAGCCCTTTCCGGCATACAGCCCCAGTCGTCCGAAGCTGCCACCCTCTATGCTGAACATGTCACCCTGAGTGCCAATCAATGACTGGAAGTCCATTTCGCCACCCAATGTCGTAGCGCCCGCCGAGAGCGCATTGGCACCCCGCCTCACGCTGATCAGGCTGGCGTTACGTGGTTCAAGCAGGCCGATCACAAAAGAGCCATCAGCTTCATTAATGGGCAGCCCATCTTGCAACAGCAGTACGCCCCGGTTGACCGGGTTGCTCTGTATGCCAGAACCCCGGATGTTGAGCCGGGGCTGGTCTATGCCGCCAAAGAATTCCTGCACGACAATGCCTGGCTGAAAATCAGTGGCATCGCGTAGCGTGGACATACGCACCTCATCTTGAGGCGTGATCAGGTTGGTGCCTCCAGGCACGCGGTCCAGACGCAGTTGTTCTTGATGGATGCTGGGTTGCAGCGGTGTGGAGGCTTCGCCGGTCACTGTAACCGAAGGCAGTGTCGCGACGGGGTCAGCACATACGGCAGGCAGCGAGAGGCAGCACAGCGCTGTACCGACGACAAATCGGCTGGGGGAGAACGAAGAGGGCATGGGCTAGGATATTGAAGAGTGAGTGTTAGAGAATGAAATGACGTGACTAATATTGATAATGGTTCGCATTTATTACGAATTGTCGCATGTTGGTTTGCCGGTCACGTTGACGTTAGTCAAGTTACGAGCAGACCCTGTCGCAGGCGCGTGTCAAGAGGTAAACTGCAAGGTAGCGGTGTCTGCATTGGTACGCGGCCCCACCCACTAACAAAGGAAAACCATGAGTACTCCCCGACGCTTGCGTTCAGCCCACATCACACAGGGTGCAGAGCGCGCGCCTAACCGATCGATGTATTACGCGCTGGGCTATACCGAAGAAGATTTCTCCAAACCCATGGTTGGTGTGGCAAATGGCTACAGCACCATTACGCCCTGTAACGCAGGGCTGCAAAAGCTGACCGATGCGGCAATCAACGCCATAGAAACCACTGGTGGCAATGCACAGGTTTTTGGCACGCCCACGGTTTCTGATGGCATGGCCATGGGCACCGAGGGTATGAAGTATTCGCTGGTCTCGCGCGAAGTCATCTCCGACTGCGTTGAAACCTGCGTGCAGGGCCAGTGGATGGACGGCGTTGTGGTTATCGGCGGGTGCGACAAAAACATGCCTGGCGGCATGATGGGCATGTTGCGTGCCAATGTGCCGTCCATTTACGTATACGGCGGCACCATTCTGCCGGGCCGCTATAAAGGGCAAGACCTCAATATTGTCAGTGTGTTTGAAGCCGTGGGCGAAAACTCTGCCGGGCGCATGAGCGACGCTGAGCTCAAAGAAATTGAAAAACACGCCATTCCGGGCTGTGGCTCGTGTGGCGGCATGTACACCGCCAACACCATGAGCTCGGCCTTCGAAGCCATGGGCATGAGCCTGCCGCGCTCATCCACCATGGCCAATGTGGAAGACGAGATAACAGAATCAGCCGCAGAGTCGGCCCGTGTGTTGCTCAAGGCCATAGAAATGGATCTCAAGCCGCGCGACATTGTTACGCGCAAATCCATCGAAAATGCCGTCAGTGTCATCATGGCCACGGGCGGGTCCACCAACGCTGTGCTGCATTTTCTGGCCATAGCCCACGCCGCAGACGTCGAATGGACTATCGATGATTTCGAGCGTGTACGTCAGCGCGTTCCTGTCATATGTGATCTCAAGCCCAGCGGGCATTACCTGGCCATCGATCTGCACAGGGTGGGCGGCATACCCCAGGTCATGAAGCTGCTGCTTAACGCCGGCTTGCTGCACGGCGACTGCATGACCATCACCGGCAAAACCATTGCCGAAATGCTGGCCGATGTGCCTGACACCCCTTCCGCAGACCAGGACGTCATTCGCACCATTGATAAGGCTCTGTATGACAAGGGTCACTTGGCCATACTGAAGGGCAATCTCTCTCCGGGTGGCGCGGTTGCCAAAATTACAGGCCTTAAAAACCCCGTCATAACTGGCCCTGCACGCGTATTCGATGATGAGCAATCTGCACTCAAGGCCATTCTCGATGGCAAGATTAAAGCGGGTGATGTCATGGTCTTGCGCTATCTTGGGCCCAAAGGTGGGCCAGGCATGCCAGAAATGCTGGCGCCTACTGGCGCGCTCATTGGCGCAGGGCTGGGTGATTCCGTAGGCCTTATCACTGACGGCCGGTTCTCGGGCGGTACCTGGGGCATGGTTGTTGGTCATGTGTGCCCTGAAGCGGCAGTGGGCGGTACGATTGCACTGGTTGAAGAGGGTGACTCCATCACCATCGACGCGCACCAACTGGTGCTTCAGCTTAATGTGTCTGACGACACATTGTCCGCGCGTAGGGCAAACTGGAAGGCACCGGAGCCGCGCTACATGCGTGGTGTACAGGCCAAGTTTGCGTTCAACGCATCGCCAGCCAGTAGCGGCGCCGTGCTGGATGCATTCTAAGTAAGTACTCAGGCTTAGTACTCAGATGCCCCTTTAGGGGCATCGCAGACTGCTGATAAACCCCCCTGTTTTTTACAGTGGGGTTTATTTTTTGAGCACCAGTTTTATGGTTTTTCAGGGGCAGGCTGTAGTGATTCGGCGGGCTGCTGAAACGCCGTGCGAAAGCGCCACAGTAGCCACAGACACAACCCGCTAGGCACCACCAATGCTGCGTAAGCCAGGGCGTAGCTACCCGACGCGCCCGCGATAAGGCCAAACAATGGCGGGCCCACCACTACACCCAGAAACGTCATTGAAAGCGTGCCCCCTGTAGCAATGCTGGCCTGGCCGGGTGGGGCCTGGCGTGCTACTTCTGCAAGGTACACGCCATTCCAGCCGATCGCGCAGCTGCCGAATACAGCCAGCAACACCAGCAACAGCCCGATTGAGTCGGCGCTGACAAACGGCAGGGCCGCTGCGCACACAACAATCAGCAGAGCCAGCAGGGCGAGCGTCTTGACGGGGCCTGCATAACGGTCAGATACATACCCCCAAAGCAGCCTGCCGGCCACGCCTGCAGCCTGGGCTACGGCCAGCATGAAGCCTGCCCTGACCAGACCCATGGCCATGTCTTCATGCAGATAGGTCACCATGTATGTGGTCAGTGAAAGCTGGGAAATAGAAAAAAGAAATGATACGGCAGCCAGAACGGTGAGGCTGCGCCGGCTGAAGACCAGTCTGAGTGGTGCGGCAAGACCGCTGCCCATGGAAATGCGCTGGGCCGGATTTTTGTCGGCGTCAAACTCTGCACATAACGGCTGAAGTGCTGCGGCACAGAGCAGGCTGGCTGCCGCGACAATGAAAAAAGCCCATTGCCATGATGCGAAGTCGGACAAGCCGGGTACGATAGCACCGGCCAATACGCCGCCAAGCGGCACGCCCGTCTGCTTGATCGAAAACACAAATGACATGCGATGAGCCGGGGTGGTGCGAGCCAGCAGGTGGGAGCTTGCAGGAGTAATCGGCCCATAGCCCAGGCCGACCAGCATGGCGCCGACGGCGGTGGCTGCTACGTGCGGCAAAGTGCTGAGCACCAGGCCCAAGGCGCATAGAACCAGCCCTGCCTGGCTGGCGCGTATGGCGCCGAACCGTCGCACTGCACCACCCGCGGTCAGGCTGGCAACCATGGCAGCAGCGTACGCCAGGGCAATGTACAGCCCCACGTAGGCGGGTGATACTCCGAGTGTCTGGGCTACCGCCGGAGCGACCACCGGCAGTGTGAGCAGGCTCATGGCAACAAGAGACTGTGCGGAAAGTGTGGCGGCAAGGACAATAAAGCCGGATGACAGTGGGCGCATGATTGGAAATGTTAGTGTGAAGAAAACACCGGTCAGCGGCAAGACGCTGCCGGTGTACGAGATATGGCTGAAACTTCTGTCGTATCATAAACCTGTTGCTCGAAGCGGCAGCGCTTCGGGCCGGTTTTCATTTATTTCATCCTTAGGATACATCGTGCTCACCTTCGACCAACGCGCCCGGCAGCGTGAAATCATCGCCGAGCTTGGCGTGACTGCAATCTTCAATGCCTACGACGAAATCGAACGGCGTGTCGGGTTTCTTGCTGACTATCTGTTAAAAAGCCGCGCTCGCGCATTGGTGCTTGGCATAAGTGGCGGCGTTGATTCGCTGGTCAGTGGGTGTCTTGCGCAGCGTGCGGTTGAGCGTGTGCGGGCGCAGGGTGGGGATGCCGTCTTCGTGGCCATGCGCCTGCCTTATGGAGAACAAAAAGACGAACCCGACGCGCAGGCGTCATTGCAACTTATTCAGCCCGACAAAACCTTGACCGTAGATGTTGGCCCCGCCAGCGATGCCATGCTCGCCGCGCTGTTAAGCGCGCAGCTTCAGTTTCGCGATGCCCAACAGCAAGACTTTCTGCACGGCAACATCAAGGCGCGTCAACGTATGATTGCGCAATATGCGGTAGCCGGTGCACATGGAGGCCTTGTGGTGGGTACTGACCACGCCGCCGAGGCTTTAATGGGTTTTTCACCAAATTTGGTGATGGTGCGGCCGATGTCATGCCTTTGACGGGCCTTAACAAGCGCCGCGTACGCGCCATGGCCGTGGCCATGGGGGCGCCACAGCCACTGGCATTTAAAGTGCCAACTGCCGATCTTGAGTCGCTCTCGCCTCTGAAACCAGACGAAGACGCATTTGGCGTCAGCTACGACATCATTGACGATTTTCTCGAGGGTAAAGACGTGGATGCCGAGGCGTATGAAATTATTGTCCGTACCCACGCAAACAGCGCTCACAAACGCGCGCTGCCGGTCACGCCCATTTGAATGCTCCAGTCGCCCCGTAATCCAGCTCAGACCCTCGTCGGGTTTATCACCCGTCGGGGTCTGCCTTTAGGCAGTCCCGATTTGCCCCATGCCTCAGTTAGAAGGACGCGGTGTGTCTTTGGTACTGGGCGGCAGCGTGGGGTATTCCACCTTGGGCTGCTCGCCTGTCAGTGTGTGCAAGAACACGGTAATCGCCTTGACTTCATCGCCGTTCAGTTCGTGGCCCAGCTGGCTTGATCCCATGATGGCGACGGCCTCTTCAAGATCCCACACCTCACCACTATGAAAGTAGGGCGCTGTCAGCGCAATATTGCGTAGCGGTCCGGCGCGGAACACATACTCGTCGGTGGCGGTATTGGTGACGGTAAAGCGGCCTTTGTCGCCTTCAGGCAGTATCTCGGCGCCCGGCCTCTGGATCACACCAAACGGGAAGTAACCCTGACCGCCCACGTTGATGCCGGCGTGGCAGGCAACACACCCTTTGTTGATGAAAAGCCCCAAGCCTTTGATCTCCATGTCGTTCATGACATCTTCGCCGGCCAGAAACTTGTCAAAGCGCGAGTTGGGCGTGACCAGCGTGGTCTCAAAGGCTTCAATGGCGCGGGCCGTGTTGTCAAAGTTCACGGGATCCTGCTCTCCAGGGAAGGCTTTGGCGAACATCTCCACGTATTCAGGGATGCTGAGCAAGGTGGCCTCGACCTGATCAGGTGTGGCGTTCATTTCGACACTGGCCTGGATTGGGCCTTTGGCCTGTTCCTTCAGGTCTGCGGCGCGCCCGTCCCAAAACTGCGCAATGTTGAACACGGCATTGAGCACGGTGGGGGAGTTGCGCGGACCAGCCTGCCAGCCATGGCCGATAGAGGTACGCACGTTGTCAGCGCCGCCGGTGCCCACGCTGTGACAGGTGTTGCAGGTGATCACATGGCTTTTCGAAAGCCGGGGTTCAAAAAACAGCCACTTGCCCAGTTCGATCTGGTCTGGCGTCAGGCCTTTTTCTTCAATAATCACATTGACTTCTGGAACGGGCTTGAAAAGTGCCCGTGCCGTTTCCCGAAGTTCTGTACTGTTCTGGCTTGCTACGGCAGGCATGGCGGCCGCGAGGGCCAGGCAGAGCGCTGTTGCAATACGTCTGGACATGACTGTTTCTCCTGAGGGTGTTTAAGCTGTCTATCGGATCACCACAATTGCAACATGGTTATTTGAATCCGAGTTTGACCCACCGCAAGGATTGCTACGATCCGGGCTGATTGGATTGGCTGGGGGATGACCACATGGGCTTATATGAAAGGGACAGGACGCAGAGCAGATCGTTTTCTTGTTCCGGCAGACGATTGCCGACCGCTGGGTGCGGGACTGATGCATTGGGCTTTGTGCAGGCGTTAGTATGCCTGGCACGAGGAGCTTGCTTTTATGTGGCGTGGTTTGTTGCGCAGTACTGAACAGTGGCGAGCACATCAACGTGGGCCGGAGAGTGTGGTTTGCTGAACCGCTAATGCTTGAACGCCATGAGCGTCGGTCCTTCGGCCTGCTGGGTTTTAATGGGGTTAGTTCAGGAATCACCCGTCGATGGATGTGCAGGTAAAAGCTTATGCGCTGCGGCTCAGGATGCCCTGGCCGCAACGTAAGGTGAGGCTGCTCAGGCTATGTGCTTGCCTTGCGTGACAGCTGATACACCGCCGTATCCAGGCTGGTGAGGCCGCGCGCCTTGAATTTTGGCTCTTTCTCGAGAATGCTGCGACGGTCTGTCAGGCGTGCATCAGAGTGCTTGGAAAACAGCGCCTGCACTTCGTCTTCAGCCACCGAAAAGGGCGGGCCGTCCATTTGCGACTGCTCGTATTCCAGCGTCAGTAGCAGGCCTTGATAACTGTCGGCCAGTTGGCTGTATATATGCGTGACGTAGCGGGGGCGCATGTCTGCAGGCAAGGCAACCAGCGCAGCGCGATCGTACACACCCACGCAGTTTGCCAAGGTTTGTGCATCCAACCCGAAAATATCACCACAGATGATCTCTATCGCTCCCGCCGTGTAATGCTTGCCAAATGGTGAAGTGCTCACTTCCGGGCGTAATTTGTTTTCCTCGAAAAACGCCTCAACGGCAAGCTCTGAAAGCTCGACGCCCAGCACCTGAAAGCCCTGACCCGCCAGCCAGGCCATATCGAGCGACTTGCCGCACAACGGCACCAATACACGGCTACCTGCCGGTATTTCCAGTGTGGGCCAGTACTTTTGCAATAAGGGTGTTACGCGCTGCAGGTGAAAGCCGGTTTGCCCTTCACGCCACCGCTCGAGCCAGAATTCTGCGTCCATCTTGGGTCTCTCTTTGTTATGGTATGGGGTATTGTAGGGCTATCGAGCATGCGCCTGAACGTCGGGGCTGGTCGGGCACCGGACGTGCCTCTGACCGGTTGAGTCCGTCGGAACGGCTGCTGTGGCACAAGACAGGTGGCGAGAAATTCATGCGTAGACGGAACATAAGCAGCACTGCAACTGCGTTACACGTTAAGTGAAAAAAATCGTGCCGCGTTGTCTGTCGTTATGAGTTGCTTTTGCACAGGCGTCAGTGACGGGTGCTCGTTGACCAGGCTGCCTATGTTTTGTTCGCCTAATGGAAACGGGTAGTCTGAGCCCAGCATTACCTGCTCGGCACCCATAACATCCACCAGCAGTCGCAGGGCACCAGGGTCGAAGACGGCACTGTCTACGTAAAACCGGTTTACATAGCTGGAAGGCAGAGAGGGGCAGTCTTGTCGCACGATATCGCGGTGCTTCCAGGCATTGTCAACTCGCCCCAGCAAGAAGGCGAAACTGCCGCCGCCATGGGCGAAGCACAGCTTGAGCGAGGCCGGTATGCGCTCGAACGCACCTGAAAGTATCAGCGACAGTATGCCCAGCTGTGTCTCAGCAGGCATGGCCACCAACCATGGCAGCATCCAGTTTTTCATGCGCCCGTCTGTCATCATGTCCCAGGGGTGAGCCAGAATCGGGATGTCATGGTTGGCACAGTGGATCAAAAATTGCACCAGATGCTCGTCGTCGAGATCACGAGGCCCCATATGGTTGCCAATCTGCACCCCGACGTGTCCACTCGCCTTGGCGCGTGATGCTTCAGCACAGGCCAGGTCAAGATCTTGCAAAGGCACCTGTGCCAGGGCCTTTAGCCTGCGCGGGTTGGCGACGCACTGTTCCAGGGCCAGGTCATTCATGCGTTCGCACCACGATGCAGCGCGCGCAGGCTCGAATTCGTAGCCAAACATAATGGGCGTGGCAGAAATAATCTGTATAGATACGCCTTGCCGGTCCATTTCCTCAAGCCGCAAGGCAGGATCCCAGAGAGCACGGTATACCGGCCTGAAAGGCTCACTGCCTTTCATGATCTGGCCGGTTTCCCCCGTGCTGTCGATGGCCAGCCAGGGCGCCTTATGCTCGTCCAGCAGTGCGGCATCCTGTTGCGTAATGGGTGGTAGAAAATGCGCGTGTATATCGATTTTTGTCATGACGGGCCTGGAGGAACAAAAAAAATGTCCGGCTGGTGGAAGTGGCGATTGACTGGCCGGCGGTTGCGGCTTACTTGCCGGGATGTACAGTACCGCAACCAGGGCAGCGACGTTGTGTTTCGGACGCATAGAAAGCATCAAACAGCTTGGGCAGATCGGCGACAATGCTCTTGAGCTGGGTTTCTACCCTATGAACCAGGCTGCCACAGCCTTCAGGGCCTTCGCAATACCATTCAAACCCGTCTTTGACACCCTCGGGGCGTTGCCGCTCCATGACCAGACAGACGCTGCCTGCCTCCGGTCGCTGAGGAGAGTGGCGCACATGCGGCGCCATTAGAAATATATCGCCTTCTTTCAGATCGACCCGCTCGCGCTTGCCCTCGACCCAAAGGTTCAGAAAAGCATTGCCCCGCATCTGATAAAAAAACTCTTCGTAGGGATCGTCATGGTAGTCAGTGCGGCGGTTGGGGCCTCCGACCACAGTAACAATGAAGTCGCTGTCCTGCCAGATCTGCTGGTTGCCAACCGGCGGCTTTAGCAAATGCGCGTGTTCATCTATCCAGCGATTAAAGTTAAAAGGTTTTCCGTAAGCCAGCATCATCGTCTCCATGCGGGGGAGGGGTTACAGGTCGTTTATTGCGGTAATGCGGGTGTTCTACGGTGATGCCGGAGTCGCAGTCTGAGGCCGCCATGCCACCGCTTTCATCTCAACAAGCAGGTGCGGGTGCGGCAATTGATGAACCGCAACCGTAGTGCGGGTGGGGCCGTCAGCCGTAAAAAACTCTGCATACACTTCGTTGTAGCCGCCGAAGTCATTCATGTTTACCAGAAAAGCTGACATCTCCACCAAGTGTTCCAGCCCGGCCCCTTCACTGGCCAGGATGTCACGAATATTCTCGATCACGGCGCGCGTCTGTTCGCGTATGTCGAGTATGGTTGTACCCATGGGGTCAGCCATGGCACCTGCAATGCTGTTGTCTGCACGGCGTGCGCTGGTTCCCGACACAAACAGAAAGTCGCCGGCGCGCTTGATGTGAGGGAAGGCTCCTCGTGGCGTAGCTTTGCCGCTCACAACGGTGGATGTTGCGGTCTTGTTCATACGCGACTCCTTATGTGTCATAAAAAAATCAGAGTTTGATACACACTGTGCTCAGCTCAGAGTAAAAATCAAGTGAGTAACGTCCACCCTCCCGTCCCAGACCAGACAGTCCTGTACCGCCAAACGGGGTGCGAAGATCACGCGTAAACCATGTGTTTACCCACACAATACCTGTGTTGAGGCGGGCGGCCACTTGGTGCGCACGCGAAAGCCGGGTTGACCAGATGCAGGCAGCCAGGCCATAAGCGCTGTCGTTGACGCGTTCAATCACTTCTTCTTCAGTGTCAAACGGCGCAACGTGGCATACCGGCCCGAATATCTCTTCCCGTACGCAGCGCGCTGTGTCGGGAAGCCCGGCAAAAATCGTGGGCTGTACATAGGCACCCTGGTCGCGATCATCGCCAAATTCGGGTACGCCCCCACCACTGATGACTGTGGCACCTTCTTCTTGTGCAAGCTGGTAATACGACAGCACCTTGTCACGATGCGCATGCGAGATCAGCGGGCCCATATTTACATCGGGGTCTTGTGGGTAGCTGATAACCAGGGCATCACAACGCTTTTTCAGCTCAGCCAGAAAGCGGGCATAAATGGGACGCTCGACGTAGACCCGTTCGGAACAAAGGCATACCTGGCCCGAGTTGGTAAAGCTGGAGCGCATTACCCCGGCGACGGCTGCGTCGAAGTCGGCATCGGCAAATACAACAGCCGCATTTTTACCACCCAGCTCAAACGATACTTTTTTGATGCCCTCGGCGGCGGCCTTCATGATGGTCGTGCCCGTGCGTGATTCGCCGGTGAACGTGATGGCGTCGATATCGGGGCTGGTGCTGAGAAATTCGCCAGCCGATTCGGGACCAAAACCATGCACAAGATTGAAAACGCCGTGAGGCAGGCCGGCCATTCTGATCACGTCGGCCAGCAAGGTCGCGGAAGAGGGCGTTTCTTCAGATGGCTTGACCACAACACAGTTGCCCATGGCCAGTGCGGGAGCGACCTTCCACGTCAGCAGTAATAGCGGAAGATTCCAGGGGCAGATAATGCCGACGGTGCCAAGCGGTTTGCGATTAACGTAGCTGATAACCCGCGCTCCATCAGGGGCGGTGCTGTCGTACATTTCACTGCCCGCCGTGGAAGCGAGATCGGCGAATGTTCGAAAGTTTGCGATGCCCCGGGGAACATCAAGGGTGCGGGCCTGATGCGTAGGTCGTCCTGTATCCAGCACCTCGGCAGCCACGAACTCTTCGAAACGCTGCTCAATGCCGTCTGCTATGCGATGCAGTACGGCACCGCGCTGGCTCGCGGTTAGCGCTTTCCAGGGGCCCTGGCTGGCAGCGCGGGCAGCCGCAATAGCGCGGCCTACGGTCTGGGCGTCCGCTTCGCACACGTGTCCGACGACCATCCCGTCGACAGGATTTATATTGGGAAAACGCTGTTTGGTTGTGACCCATTGGCCATCAACAAAACAGCGCAATAACGGCGGCTTTGCCATGTTGTCTCCACCCGCGTTTTAGTTGTACGGCGCGGGCCGCATTTGCTTTGGCAGCGGGGCTGCGCCCTGGCGGTCGTCCCGTAATCACCTCCATATTCGAAGGTGTTGCGAGGTCTGGTTGAATCCACCATTGTTATCTTTACACACTAATGGCCAGAGCGTCCAATATTCGTGGCCGACCGAACTCCGGCGCTGCTTTATCCGCCCCGTGCCGCGCCATTTTTCAGTGCGCAGCGCGCGGCAGCCAGATCCCATGCTGCGCAGCCTACGGTCTTGAACACCATGGGCTGGTCAGCAGGCGGGCCTTCGCGCAGAGCATGATCCAGGCTGCGCACCGCGTCCCAGTTTACGTTTGCCTGGATGTAATCACCGGCTTCATGCCGGCCGCCCGCAGGGTCATCGATGTAGAGCACACTGCCGCTCAGTGTGTCGGCGCCGATTTCGGCAAGGTCAGGCCTGAAGGCGCCTACGGCAATGATCAGACGGTCAGGCCTTGCGACGGCGTTGTAGACGGGGGTGGCGCTGGTGGTCAGCGTAATGATTACGTCTGCGTTGTCGGGGATGGTGGAGGCGGCTTCCATCTGCAGTGGCAAGTGCTTGTGGCTGGCGATCAATTGTGCGGCCTTGCCTTCGCCATGACCAATAATTACCGTGTGCAGGCCGGGGTATAGCGCGCTGAGCGCGTCCAGATGGCCGGCAGCCTGTCCGCCCGTGCCAATCAGTACAACACACTGGGGTGATCTTCCCAGCAACGTTTTAAGCCCCAGCATAGACACGGCTGCCGTGCGGCGCGCTGTGACTGTAGGCCCGTCCAGCATAAACAGCGGCAAGCCGGTCTCTCCGTCGTAGGCACTGACTACGCCGTTGATGGTAGGAATGCCGCGGGCCCGGTTTTCGCGTACCACGTTCACCAGTTTGTGCACGGCAATATCATGTGCCGTGGCCGGCATAGAAAGCATGATGCCGCCTTGCGGAAACGCGACAGCCTGGCGCTCGGGGGCATGGATGCGACCATCTGTGTACTCGGGAACAATGTCGGACAGTGTGGCGACCAGACTTGGAAAATCAAGAAGGGTGGCGGTTTGCCCGGCATTGTAGATATTGATCGAAGACATAGGCGAACTCATGAAAAGTGATCAGGCTGGCTGATCAGGTTGCTGACTGGCTGTGCTCGTGGACATCGGGCTTGGTGCTGACCCAAATTACTTCGGCATCGTCATCGCTGCGGTTGATCACACGGTGACGCATGCGACTGTCTATGTAAAAGCAATCACCAGCCTCAAGAATGGCAGGGGCATAATACTCAGTGTGCAGCTCAATGACACCGCTGAGCACATATACGAACTCTTCACCTTCATGATGACTCCAGCCTTCGTTCTCCCCGATCTGATGGGCCTTGATGCGTGTAAAGAACGGCATCATGCGCTTGTGAGAAAGCTGGGAACAGAGCAGGCGGTGGTGGTACAGAGGGGTTTTATGAACCTCGCCGTGCCCTTTGCGCTCCACGCTGCGTCGCCCCGCACCCATGTGCGCCTGGGCCGGTGCAAACAGCTCGGCCAGATCTACACCCAGCCCGTGTGCCAGTTTCAGCAATACATCGTAGGTGGGCGACATCAGGCCGTTTTCGATTTTGGAAAGGGTAGAGGTGGCGATACCGCTGGCCTTGCTCACCTGACCTTGCGTCCAGCCGTGCTGAACGCGCAGCATTTTCAGGCGTTCGGCGAGTGCTGATTCACTTTGTTGTAAGGCCGTTTCATTCACGGTCGGGTTTCCATAAAAATGCGGTTGTGATCAGGCGGCTGCCTTCTTCTTGCCCAGATACGCTTCTCGCACATGCGGATCGTCAAGCAGTGCCGCCCCTGTGCCTGTCAGTGTGATGTGCCCATTGACCAACACGTATCCCCGGTCTGCCATGCGAAGCGCATGATGCGCGTTCTGTTCTACCAGAAAAATCGTTTTGCCAAGACTGGCAATTTCTTTGAGCGTCTGGAGAATTTGCCGTGCGATCAGGGGCGCCAGCCCAAGACTGGGCTCATCGAGCAAAATGGTTTCGGGGCGGCCCATGAGTGCCCGCGCAATGGCCAGCATTTGCTGCTCGCCACCTGAAAGCGTGCCGGCACGCTGGTTGCGCCGTTCTTTCAGGCGCGGAAACATATCGAACATGGCCTGCCGGTCTTCGTCCACGTGTTTCATGCCAATGGGCAGGGTACCGATAACAATGTTTTCTTCTACCGACATAGACGGAAATATATGCCGGCCCTCAGGTACCTGGGCGATGCCTTGCCGGGCAATATCATGCGCCGGCAAGCTCGTCAGTTCGCGGCCATTGTACAAGATGGACCCTGACCAGGCCTTGGGGTTGCCGAAAATAGTCATCAGTAATGTGCTCTTGCCAGCGCCGTTGGCGCCGATCAGCGACACCACCTCGCCCTTGTTGATATACAGATTTACGTCATGCAAAACCTGAATCGAGCCATAGCCTGAATTTACGTTTTTTAGTTCGAGTACGGGATGGGTCATAAGGCCTCTTCGATGTCGGCACCCAGGTAAGCCGTGATGACTTCAGGCGAGTTGCGCACGGTGTCTGGATCTCCCCGGGCTATGACCTGACCGTGGTCGAGCACGACGACATGGTCTGAGATATCCATGACCAGGCCCATGTCATGTTCGATCAGCAATACGGTAACGTCATGGTGGGCACGCAGCTCGAGGATAAGATCGGACAGCAGCTCTGTTTCATTCGGGTTAAGGCCGGCAGCAGGCTCATCCAGGCAGATCAGCCTGGGTGAAGTACACATGGCACGAGCGATCTCAAGGCGACGCTGCCGCCCGTACGAAAGCTCCCCCGCCAGCCGGTTGGCTTCGGCCTGCAGGTCCATTACGTCGAGCCAGCGGTAAGCTTCATCTAGTGCATGGTTTTCGCGCTTCATAAAATGCGGGCTGGCCACCATGCCGCGCAGCAAATTACCGTCCATGCGCCGGTGTTGAGCCACCAGCAGGTTTTCCACCACCGTCATTTCCTTGAACAGCCTGATGTTCTGAAAGGTTCGGGCGATGCCTGCGCGAGCGACCAGGTGAGACCCCCCGACAAACGGCCGGTCCAGCAGCTTGCCCACTTCGAGCTGTTTGTCGCCGTCGCGAAAGAAGATCTCGCCCTCGGACGCCCGGTAAAACCCTGTGACGCAGTTAAACACCGTTGTCTTGCCCGCGCCATTTGGCCCTATGAGTGCCGTGACAGACCCCTGTGCGACTTCAAAGCTGATGTGGTCGTTGGCAATAATGCCGCCAAACCGCTGCGTCAAATCTTTTACCTGCAATAAGGCCGGTGCGTTCATGACTGTTTCCTTCGTGAAAACACAGGACGCTTGGGGCGAATCAGGCCGTGCGGTCGCCAGATCATCATGCAGATCATCAACACACCAAACATCAGCACACGGTAATCGGCAAAATCGCGCATAAGTTCTGGCAGCAACGTCAGTGCCAGCGCGGCAATGATAATGCCCAGTGTGGAACCCATGCCGCCAAGCACCACAATGCAGAGAATCAGCACCGACTCAAAAAAATTGAATGAAGACGGGTTGATGAAGCCCTGATAGCTTGCGAAAAACACACCGGCAATACCGCCTGTCATCGCTCCCATCATGAATGCTGACAGCTTGACCGTCACATGATTAATGCCGAGTGAGCGGCAGGCAATCTCGTCCTCGCGCAATGCCTCCCATGAACGCCCAATAGGCATATGGCGCAGACGATTGAACAGCCTCAGCATAATCACCACGACCACGAACAGCGTCAGATAAATAAACAAGGCTTCATAGTCGCGGCTGTATGAAATATTGAAGAATTCATGAAACGGTGGATTGCCTTCGCTGCCACGTCGGCTGAAGGCGAGCCCGAACAGTGTGGGGGCGGGTGCCGAGGCACCATTGGGGCCACCGGTGAAATCAATCCAGTTGGTCAGCACCAGCCTGATAATTTCGCCGAAGCCGAGGGTGACAATGGCCAGATAGTCGCCATGCATGCGCAGTACCGGAAACCCCAGTATCGCGCCGCAAATTGCCGCCAGCAGCGGGGCACAAAGCAGTGCCGTCCAGAAACCTATATCAAGGTACTGTGCGCCCAGCGCCAGAAAATACGCACCTACTGCATAGAACGCCACAAACCCCAGGTCGAGCAGCCCGGCCAGACCCACGACGATATTCAGGCCCAGCCCCAGCAGCACGTAAATAAGCGCCAGCGTCAGATTGCTGACCCACACCCTGGGCAGCACCCCTAGCTGGTTCAAGACAATAGGCAATATAAAGCCCGCCACAAAAAGCAGTGGGGTCAAATGCCGCCATATGTTGAATTTGCCAGGTGTTTTCGGAATGCTCACGCCGTAGCTGAGCAACATAAAAACGACCAGCAGCACCAGGGCAAATGCTGCGCCAACATGCATTACACCTGTTAGGCCCAGCGCTGCCAGCACCGCACAGAGCATAACGCTCAGACCCAGTAAAAAACCGGGCTTGTCCTTTAGCGTAAAGCCTTTGTTTTCAGTCTGTACTTTTCCTGACTTGCGTCCCACGGCATGCAGCAGGTTCAGACCGCTTTGCGTCTGGACAAACAATGAGAAGGCCAGCCGCCCTATGGCAACCACAATACCCAGCGCGATGCCGTTGACCAGAAGTGGCGTGCGCAACAGTTCAAAGCGAAAGTCGTACTGATTCAGCACCAGATTAGTGATGGGGCCCAGCACGACCATCGTCAATACGCCGGCGATAAGTGCGTCTTTGAGGGAGTGCATGATATCGATGCGGGGAGCATCAAACCCCGACAACGTGTCAGGCGTTTGGGTTGATTCCAGTGTCGTCATGTCAGACCTTCTCCACGGCAGGCCGGCCGAGCAGGCCGCTGGGCTTGAACACCAGCACAAGTACCAGCACTGAAAATGAAAATACGTCTTTGTAGTCACTGCTCACATAGCCTGAAAACAGCGACTCAAGCGAACCTAGCAGCAGGCCACCCAGCATGGCGCCGGGCAGCGAGCCAATACCTCCGAGAACCGCTGCGCTAAAGGCTTTTATGCCAATGATGAAGCCGACAAAAAAATCGAACGATCCATAATTCATGGTGACCAGTACGCCGGCGATGGCGGCCATCACGGAGCCCACGACAAACACCAGCGATATGACTCGCGTCGTGTTGATGCCCAGAATGGTGGCCATTTTTCGGTCTTGCTGCGTGGCACGGCATTGCCGCCCCAGGCTGGTGCCGTGTATCAGCCAGGTCAGCAAGGCCATGGCAAGCAGACTGATGACGATGATCATCAGGCTCATGTATTTGATCTGAATGAAATTGTCAGCATCGCCCAGGCGCAGGCTTCCATTTATGAGTGTGGGCACGCCTTGTACATTCGGGCCCTGCGAAATCTGCACATAATTTTGCAGCACCAGCGAAACCCCAATGGCGGTAATCAGCGGCGCGAGCCGGTTGGTGCCGCGCAAAGGCCTGTATACGGTGCGCTCTATAGACCATCCATAAAGCCCGGTAATAATCATGGTAATCACCAGTGTCACCAGCAGCGCGGCGGGCACCGAGTGCAGCCCAAAAAACGTAACAACTGCCAGGGTTATGGCACTTACGTAGGCACTGATCATGTATACATCGCCATGGGCGAAATTGATCATGCCGATAATGCCGTACACCATGGTGTAGCCAATGGCGATCAGGCCGTAAATAGAACCTAGCGTCAAGCCATTGATGAGCTGCTGGCCGAGAATGTAGCCATCCATTCATGCGCCTCTTTTTTCAGAACAGGTTGCCGGGGCGAGGCCGCTGATGCGACCATCGCCCCTCGTGCCTTATGGCTTTGTTCAGTTTGCCAGCTCGGCGTAATTGCCGTCAGCATCCCACTGATACATCACATAGCTTGGTACGGTAAGGTCGCCCTTGTCGTCCCACTCTTTGTCACCCAGGACGGTAGCTACCTTGTTCTTCTTGAGCCAGTCGGCCAGTTCGGTGCCGCTGACGCTGTCTGTAGCGGCAATGGCTGCAGCAACGGCCTCTACGGCTGAGTAGGCGTAGAGCACAAAGCCGTCGGCCTTCTTGCCTTCCTGCGTCAGCTTGGCGACGATGTCTTTGCTCGATGGGAGCGTACGTGGATCAGCCGGAAACGACATGTACACGCCTTTGGCAAATTGTTTGCCGCCCGCTGCGGTGACAAATGCGGGGTCCACAATGCCATCATCCGATACGTAAGGGATAGTCAGACCCTGTTCCCGAATCTGGCGTGCCAGCGTACCTGCCTCCGCATACAGACCGCCAAAGAACACGGCATCTACATCAGCGGCCTTGATTTTGGTCACAAGTGCATTGAAATCACGCTCACCCCGCGTCACGCCGTCGTACAGCACAGTTTCCACGCCCAGGCGTTTGGCTTCCTCACGGGTTGCGTCGGCGACGCCGCGACCGTAGGTGTCCTTGTCATGTATGACGGCAATGCGTTTTGTTTTCAGGTTGTTGGCCAGGAAAGCGGCCACGACCCGCGCTTGCTGATCATCGCGTCCGCAGATACGGGTTACTGTCGGCAGGCCGCGCTCTGTGACTTCCGGGTTGGTCGATCCGGTTGCCATGGACAGAATATCCGCGTCATCGTAGATTTCTGAGGCAGGGATGGTGCTCGATGAACAAAAGTGCCCGACAACAGCGGCTACCTTGTCCTGATCAACCAAGCGGTTGGCCACGGCCACAGCCTGCTTGGGTTCGCATGCATCGTCGGCCTTGATCAGTTCGATCTTCTTGCCATTAATACCGCCCTTACTATTGATGGCATCGGCGGCACCGGTCGCGCCTATCCACAGCTGCTCTCCAAATGCTGCATTGGCGCCGGTGAACGGACCTGCAACGCCTATCTTTACGACATCTGCGGCATGCGCCGCAAACGGCAGCGCGCTGGCTAGCGCGGTGACGGCAAGAAAGTGTCTGATGTGATGTTTCATACTAGTGTCTCCTGATGTTATTGGCTGGGTTGCATGATCTGCTGTTGCGGGCTGTACCCGTCTGAAGCACCCATCCTCTTTGGTTAAAGGTCTTTTCAGACCTGCAAACTACACAACGTTTTTTTCGATAATTGGTTTGTTTTCCAAGATGCGGGCCCATCCCATGCGGTTCAGATCAAGCGTCTGATACGTGTTATGTATGATTAGCTCCGCCAGTGCCCGGCCTACGGCTGGCGACTGCTGCATGCCGTGGCCACTGAAGCCATTGGCAAAATACAGATTGTCCACATCGGGGTGGGCGCCCAGAATGACGTTCTGGTCGATGACGTTCATGTCGTAATGGCCGGCCCAGCTGCGCGTGCAGCGCAAGGCTTCAAAAGCAGGCACGCGGTGGGCAAGCAGTGGCCACAGCACTTCGTCGAACAGTTCGTGCTGTACGTCAAAGTCAGCACATGGCGGGTCATCGTCTTCCGGCGGAGCGATGCCGGCGATATACCCGTGGCCCTCGGGCCTGAAATACGCACCGCTGGGATCAATAACCATGGGGCAATCGGGGAGCGCAGCAGGGCTGGAAAAATAAAAAACAGAGCGTTTACGGGATTCAACCGGCAATTTAATGCCAGCAGATTCAGCCAGTGCGGCGGCGCCAGTGCCCGCTGCGTTGATGACCGCGCCGCAGGCCACTGTGCTGCCGCTGGCCAGCTCTACACCCACGATGTGATGACCATCGCGTTTAAGGCCGGTTATTTTGTCCTGAACATATATCGCGCCCTGGGCGATGGCTTTTTTTCTCAACCCCTGCATCATGCCGTAAGCGTCCAGCCAGCCTTCGCCCGACAGACCCAGCGCGCCAGCGGCGAGGTCTTCGGTGTTCATCCACGGATAGCGGCTCGCAAGCCCGGCCGTATCCATCAGCGCGATATTGGCGCCCTCTGCCTTTTGCACAGCATGGTTTTCGCGCAAGATCGTCTGACCGGAGCTGGTCGCAAGAAACAGGTAACCGCCTTCGTGAAACGCCGCATCTGGATGTTCTCCGTTGACAGCCATGCTGGGGCCAAACTGCCTCAAGAACTCCGTGCCAAACAGCGACATGCGGATATTTTCGGGGGTCGAGAACTGATGACGGATGGATGCGGCCGAAAGCGCAGTGGCACAGTGCTGATAGCTAGGGTCGGCCTCTACGACCAGCACCGAGCCCTTAAACCCCTGGTCTGCGGTCAAAAAATAGGCGGCAGCGCTGCCGACCGCCGCGCCTCCAGCTATGACCACATCGTACCGGCTGTTTTGCATACTGCTTGTCTCCTGTTGCGCGGTTGTGCAAGGGCGTTGCAATGGCTTATGGCCATGTTGTATTTTTGGCAACGTGCCGCCTATTGTTCCAGAAAATTTCCTGAATAGACTTGGTGTTTTCCCTTGGGTTAAATAATTTCCTATAGGAAATATCTGTGTGCTATGCTGGCTTTCAGCTAAATAGCGCGTGGCCTGCAGCGTGGCCGCGCGCCCACTTTCTTGGGGACAAAATCATGGATATCAGTCAACTGCTTCACGCTCTGGGTGTGGACGGCGCAGCGCTAAAGGGGGGCTCGCTGGCAGTGCATTCGCCCATAGATGGCGCGGTTATTGCTCAACTTCATCAACATTCCGCCCAGCAAACTCACGACGCCATTGCCACCTCGCACAAGGCCTTTCAGGCATGGCGTCAGGTGCCCGCGCCCCGGCGCGGTGAGCTTGTAAGGCTGCTGGGTGAAGAGCTGCGCACGCACAAAGAATCACTGGGCAAGCTGGTGTCTGTCGAAGCCGGAAAAATTCTGGCCGAGGGTGCGGGCGAAGTGCAAGAAATGATTGATATCTGTGATTTTGCCGTTGGTCTTTCGCGCCAGCTTTACGGCCTTACGATTGCGTCCGAGCGACCTGGCCATCGCATGATGGAAACCTGGCATCCGCTGGGTGTGGTGGGGGTTATTTCTGCTTTTAACTTCCCTGTGGCGGTCTGGTCATGGAATACCGCCCTGGCGTTGGTCTGCGGCGATCCCGTCGTCTGGAAGCCATCTGAAAAATCACCGCTTACCGCACTTGCCTGCGAGGCGCTGTTTAAACGTGCGCTTGAAAAATTCGGCGATGCGCCTGAAGGCCTGCTGCACGTACTGGTAGGTGGTCGGGAAGTGGGGGAAGCCCTGGTTGAAGATCCGCGCGTTGCCCTGGTGTCGGCAACAGGGTCCACCCGCATGGGCAGGCAGGTTGGCCCTCGTGTCGCCGAGCGCTTTGGCCGTTGCCTGCTTGAGCTGGGCGGCAACAATGCCATTATCGTCACCCCGTCGGCAGACCTCGACATGGCCGCACGCGGTATTCTTTTTGGTGCTGTCGGCACGGCGGGGCAGCGCTGCACCAGTACGCGCCGGCTCATCGTGCACGCCAGCGTGGCCGATGAACTCGTCGCCCGGCTTAAAAAGGCTTATTCCAGCGCGCGCATAGGCAATCCTCTTGACGCTGATACGCTGGTTGGCCCGCTTATTGATCGTGCTTCGTTTGAAGGCATGCAGTCTGCGCTTGAGCAGGCCCGCGCCCAGGGTGGTACGGTGCACGGTGGTGAGCGCCAGCTGGCCGATCAGTTTCCCGATGCGTTTTATGTAAAGCCTGCTCTGGTAGAAATGCCCGGTCAGACTGAGGTCGTATGCAGCGAAACCTTTGCTCCCATTTTGTATGTCATGCGCTACGAGTCGTTTGATGATGCCATTGCCATGCATAACGATGTACCACAGGGGCTGTCTTCCGCCATCTTTACCACTGACCTGCGCGAGGCCGAACAGTTTACGTCGGCGGCGGGTTCTGACTGCGGCATTGCCAACGTCAACATCGGCACATCAGGCGCCGAGATCGGTGGCGCATTTGGTGGTGAAAAAGAAACCGGCGGCGGCCGCGAGTCTGGCTCTGACGCCTGGAAGGTCTACATGCGGCGTGCCACCAACACCATTAATTACTCGCGCGAACTACCCCTGGCTCAGGGCATTAAGTTTGGTGATGATTAATGCGTCAGCCAGCTAGCGCTGCGGCGTAAGTCGACGTAAATCGCGCGAGCTACTCGTGGCTCAGACCAGTACAGGCTTGATGAATGTTGGTGTTTCAATAAGATAAAGCTTCGGCGCGCGGCACTATAACGCCGCGTCCAGCGCGTTAGTCTGAAAAGCGCACTGGTTCTGTGGCACTCATAAACTCAAACCCCGCACAGCCAGAACAATGTCTGGTTGTGCGGGGTTTGAGTTTTTGGCATGTACCGATTGGCCGGGGGGGTGGCAAAGCGGCTTGCCTGCCCCGGCCACAGGTTGCGGGGTTGCTCTAGCCCGCAAGTGCTATCACGCGGCCATCAGGCGATGGCTGCGTGGTTGCTACTCAATGGCCTTGACCATATCCTCGATAACCTTCTTGGCATCGCCAAACACCATCATGGTTTTATCCATGTAGAACAACTCGTTATCCAGCCCCGCGTAGCCAGAGGCCATTGAGCGTTTGTTAACGATTACGGTGCGTGCCTTGTAGGCTTCGAGTATGGGCATGCCTGCAATAGGCGATGCCGGGTCGTTTTTGGCTGCAGGGTTAACCACGTCGTTGGCTCCCAGTACCAGAACCACATCGGTTTGTGAGAACTCTCCGTTGATGTCATCCATCTCAAACACCTGGTCGTACGGCACTTCTGCCTCGGCCAGCAACACGTTCATGTGCCCCGGCATGCGACCAGCCACCGGATGAATAGCGTACTTAACCGTTACCCCATTGTCAGTCAGCTTTTCGGCAAGCTCTTTCAGGGCGTGCTGGGCACGTGCAACCGCCAGCCCGTACCCCGGAATAATCGTGACGGTTTCGGCATTGTTTAGCATGAAGGCCGCGTCGTCAGGGCTGCCTGACTTCACATTGCGCTGCGTCTGGTCTGCGGCACCAGCCGCGCCAGCCTCGGCACCACCGAAGCCGCCCAGAATCACGTTAAAGAAAGACCGGTTCATGGCCTTGCACATGATGTAGGACAGAATAGCGCCCGATGAGCCTACCAGCGAGCCGGCGATGATCAGCATGGGGTTATTGAGCGAGAAACCGATGCCAGCTGCTGCCCAGCCCGAATAGCTGTTTAGCATTGACACCACGACGGGCATGTCGGCACCACCGATAGGGATGATGATCATGACACCCAGAATGAAGGCCAGCACCGTCATGATGATGAACGGCATCCATGCCTGGGTAACCACAAACCACAGCCCGCAGGCGACCATGGCAATGGCCAGGCCCAGGTTGAGCATGTGCTGGCCAGAGAACACTACCGGTGCGCCCTGAAACAGACGGAACTTGTACTTGCCAGACAGCTTGCCAAAGGCAATGACCGAGCCTGAGAAGGTAAGCGCGCCCACAAACGTGCCAATAAACAATTCAAGCCGGTTGCCCATGGGTATGGGCCCACCGGGACTGGTGATATTGAAGGCGGAAGGTTCGGCCACGATAGAGATGGCAATGGCCACAGCTGCCAGACCGATCATGCTGTGCATAAAGGCCACCAGCTCTGGCATTTTGGTCATTTCGACGCGTTTTGCCATGATGGTGCCGACAGTGCCACCAATGAGCAGCCCGATGATGACGCGGCCCAGACCTATGCCCACGGTTCCTTCAGCAGCCAGGCTCACAATAAGGGCTGCGGTGGTCAGCACGGCAATAGCCATGCCCACCATGCCAAATATATTGCCCTTACGCGAAGTGGTCGGGTGCGACAGCCCCTTGAGTGCCTGTATGAAAAACACCGAGGCGACCAGGTACAGCAGGGTGACGAGATTTGCGGAAATCATGCTTTACCTCCCGTCTTCTTTTCTTTTTTCTTGAACATTTCAAGCATGCGCTGGGTGACGAGAAAGCCACCAAATACGTTGACGGCCGCCAGTGCCACGGCAAAGATGCCCATGTAATGCGCCAGGCTGTCTTGGGTAAGTGCGGCAGCCAGCATGGCGCCCACGATCACAATAGCCGAGATGGCATTGGTTACGGCCATTAGCGGCGTGTGCAGCGCGGGTGTCACGTTCCAGACCACGTGAAACCCCACATATACGGCCAGCACAAAAATAATAAGATTGATCAGAGTTGGATTAACCGCTTCCATCAGGCGCTCCTAAGTACGTTGCCATCCTGGCAGACCAGGCAGGCGGCGACAATTTCGTCTTCTTTCTGAATGGCCAGCTGGCCTTCTGCATCAAAGATGAGCTTGCTGAAATCGAGAACGTTGCGGGCATACAGAGCCGAGGCGTCATGAGGGACCAACGCGGGCAGGTTGCTCAAGCCAATCAGTGCGACACCGTTTATATCAACGATTTTGTCCAGTTCTGACAGAGGGCAGTTGCCGCCGCGTTCGACGGCCAGGTCGACAATAACCGAGCCAGGCTTCATGCCGTGTACGGTTTCGGCGCTGATCAGTTCGGGTGCGGGCCTGCCGGGTATGAGTGCGGTGCTGATTACGATGTCAGCCTGCTTGCAGCGCTCGGCGACCAGCGCAGCCTGCCGGGCCATCCAGGCGGCCGGCATGGCGCGTGCATAACCCCCTGTGCCTTCTGCGATCTCACGCTCTTCATCAGTTTCGAACGGTACGTCGATAAACTTGGCACCCAGCGACAGCACCTGCTCTTTGGCAGCTGGCCGTACGTCGGAGGCCTCGACCACTGCGCCCAGGCGTTTGGCCGTGGCAATCGCCTGCAAACCGGCTACGCCAACCCCCAGCACGACGACACGTGCTGCCTTCAGCGTGCCTGCTGCTGTCATCATCATGGGGATGAGGCGCCCATACTGATTGGCGGCCAGCAGCACAGCCTTGTAGCCGGCGAGGTTGGCCTGGGACGACAGCACATCAAGGCTTTGTGCCCGGGTGATACGAGGTGCGGCTTCCAGCGCAAAGGCCGTAAGCCCTGCGGCGGCCATATCAGCCAGCCCTTCGGCGTTAAACGGGTCAAGCATGCCGACAAGCACCGTGCCTGATTTCATCAGCTGGCGTTCTTCGGCGGACGGGGAGCGTACCTTCAGTACCAGTGCTGCACCAAGCGCCTGCGCCTGGTCGACAAGTTGGGCACCTGCTTGCACGTAATCGTCGTCGGGGAAATAGGCCGGTGTTCCGGCACCGCGTTCAATGACCACGGTATGCCCGGCAGCAATATATTTTTTTACGGTTTCGGGCGTCGCGGCCACGCGGGTTTCACCCGGCAGAGTTTCGCGGGGAATTCCTATCTGCATATGGCTCCTCTCGATTAGTTGATTCTTGATAATGCCGATAACTATACAGGATGTAAGGGTATTATCACGCCGCTACAGTGGTGGCTGTTGGGCCTGGCTGTGTGACATGTGTACGGAAGTCGCATGCGGCTGCGCCAACGAACGAGGCCGGCCGCCGCCGCACATAGACATGGCCAGATGCTGCAGAGTTTGCACTCTGCCGGCGTCTGGCCATGGTGCTGCCCGTAGCTGGTTATTTTTTGCTGGCAGCCAGAGCCTGTTCTATGTCGGCCAGGATATCGTCGATATGTTCAATACCAACCGAGAGCCTGATCAGGTCTTCGCCTACGCCCGCTGCGTCGAGCTCTTCGGGACTGAGCTGACGATGGGTGGTTGAGGCGGGATGGCAGGCAAGGGATTTGGCGTCGCCGATGTTGACCAGCCGCAGGATTAGTTGCAGCGCGTCGATAAACCGCGCGCCGGCCTCGCTGCCGCCTTTGATGCCAAAGGAAAGAATACTGGCAGGCTTGCCGCCAAAGTACTTTTGCGCCAGTGCGTGCTCGGGATGGTCTTCAAGACCCGCATACTGAACCCATGAAACCTGCTCGTGATCTTTCAGATATTGGGCAACGCGCATGGCGTTTTCAGTATGACGCTCCATGCGCAAAGACAGGGTTTCAATACCTTGAAGTATCAGAAAAGCATTGAATGGTGACAGTGCGGCACCGGTATTGCGTAGCGGCACGACGCGGCAACGGCCTATAAAGGCTGCCGGGCCAAACGCTTCGGTGTATACAACGCCATGGTAAGAAGGATCAGGTTCATTTAGTATGGCGAATCTGTCTTTGTGCTCGGCCCATGGGAACTTGCCCGAATCAACAATGGCGCCGGCAATGCTGGTGCCGTGCCCGCCCATGTATTTGGTAAGCGCGTGTACAACGATGTCTGCCCCATATTCGAAGGGTCTGCACAGAGCGGGCGAAGCAACCGTGTTATCAACAATAAGAGGTACGCCATGGCGGTGGGCCACTTCGGCGATGGCCTCGATGTCAACAATATTGCCTGCCGGGTTGCCGATGCTCTCGCAAAATACCGCACGTGTGTTTTCATCGATAAGCGCTTCGATGGCGGCGACATCGTTGTGCGGCGCAAATTTAACCGTGATGCCCTGACGTGGATACGAGTGGGCGAAAAGATTGTACGTGCCGCCATATAGCTTGGCGACCGATACAATGTTGTCACCGGCCTGTGCGATAGTCTGGATGGCATAATTGATTGCCGCCATACCCGACGCCACGGCCAGTGCGCCCACGCCACCTTCCAGTGCGGCGACGCGCTCTTCGAGCACGGCGTTGGTGGGGTTCATGATGCGGGTATAGATATTACCGGGTACCTTCAGGTCAAACAGGTCTGCGGCATGCTGGGTGCTGTCAAACGCATAAGAGGTGGTCTGGTAAATAGGCACCGCAACAGATTTGGTGGTGGGGTCGGGCTGAAAACCGGCATGGACAGCGAGAGTGTCAAATTTCATGGCTTGTATTTATGGTCTTTGAAAGAATTGAAAAATAGGTGTGCATACTGCATCGTAACGGGCATTGCATGCTGACCGATAGAAAATTGTTTTCTTTTGTTATAAGCCATAGTAATAAAGAGGCGTGCAGTTTGCCAGTATTCTTGCATTGGCTGGCGCCTGGCTTGTGATCCATCGTGCAGTGATCGCCTGTCTTCATCGTATACATTTAGTTCACATGTGCCTATCGTTTACCCCAATGATGGGTTAGCATTCTTGGTATTTGCCGTAACCGGCACTGGGGGGGCTCTCCGGTGGTTTTTGAGGCTGTTAATGAAATTCTGGTTGAAACGGGTACTGATTGGTATCGTGGTTCTGATGATTGTCGCCCTGGTGGGCATAGCGATCTTCCTGCTCACGTTCGATCCCAACGCGTACAAAAGTAAACTCGAAGAAATCGTCTATAACCGATTTCATCGCACCCTCACCATTGAGGGCGACATCCAGTTGTCGCTGTTTCCGCGTATAGGGCTGGCCGTCGAAGACGTGTCTCTTTCAGATCGCGAGGGCGACGATACCTTTGCATCCATAGACAGCGCGCGCTTTGCGGTCGCCATCTGGCCGCTGATGTCCAATCGTCTGGTGGTCGATCATGTCGCTCTGTCCGGTTTCAGAGCATGGGTACGCCGTGACGAGCACGGCCGGTTCAATTTTGACGATCTGCTTGGCCGTTCGCCAGTCGCCGCCTCGCTGACGGCGCCAGCGGCCTCGGCGCAGGCCACGGCTTTTTCCTCCACAAACGATAAAAGCCATGCGTCGCATGGTCGTGTGGCTGGGGCGCAATCTTCACCGCAACTCACGCTGGCCGGCGCTGCTCCAGCTTCGTCTGCCGGTGGTGCAGACGATGCCGCAACAGTTTCAGCGCCTGGCGTAACTTCCGAGCGAAAAGGCGGTTTCGATTTGTCCAGTTTACTGGAGCGCCTGCTTCCATTTTCAACCGCCAGCGCGGGCGATGGCGTTGGCCAAACTGATTTTCAGATTGATATTGCCGGGCTCGAGCTCAAAAACGGAGAAATTCATTTTTACGATATGGTCTCTGGCGCTGTCGGTCGTATTGAAAAGCTCGAGGCAAACACCGGTCGCGTTACGTTCAACCAGGCTTTTGATGTAGCCCTGAAAGGGCATCTGGTCGGTGAGTACCCTGATGCCGACGCATCGATTGCCGGTCAGGCACTAATACGGTTTGATCCCGCACAGCAAATTTATTCAGCACAAAAGCTCAACCTGCAAGTTCAGGGCAAGCTGGCAGATCTTCAAGCCAAGTCGGCGGCGCTTCGGGGCAATCTTGCCTACGACGTCAATTCAAGACTGCTCAATGTCAGCAACTTCGAGCTTTCCGTGCAGGGGGATGTCGGCGGGGCATCTCCCATCGCAGGCCTTGATACCACGCTGGTGGCACCCAGGCTCAAGCTCGACCGTAGTCGTGCAGAGCTCAAGGTTGAAAAACTCGCCTACCGCGCCAAAGGCAAACAGAAAGATCAAACTTTTGACATAGCCCTCGACGCGCCCAGCCTGGCCGTTTCGCCCGAGAGTGCTTCTGGCGAGCCCGTGCAGGCTACGTTGAAGCTGGTCGACCCCCAGGGGGTTACGGGGGTCTCTATGGCCATGAGTGGCCTTGGGGGCGATGCCAGCAAGCTGACGCTTAAAGAACTCAAAATCGACGCCACCGATAAAAAGGAAAACAGGGTGGTACGGCTGAAGATGACTTCGCCAGCAAGCTGGCAAGTATTCCGCAAGCTGGGCGGTTTGTCGGCCATGCGCGGTGACATCCGTATTGAAGACAAGGCACTTCCGGGCGGCAGCTTCGAGTTTCCGTTTATTGGCAGCATGCAGACCGATCTGAACAAAGATCAGCTTGATTCCGAGATCAATGCGGTGCTCAGCGGCAGCAAGCTTAATTTCACGCTAAGTGCTACCCAACTCAAAGATCCCAAGGTCAAATTCGCCTTTGTCGCCGATACGCTCGATTTCAATACGCTGTTTCCTTCCGCTGTGCTGGCCGAGGCTGAAGCGCCGCCGCCAGAAGTTTCGGCGTCAGAAAAGCCTGCACCCAAGCCCGCTCCATCCAAACCGGCCGCACCTCCCGAAAAGTTCAACTTCGGATTTCTTGATTCGGTCGATGTGCGTGGCACGTTTGCCATAGACCAGCTGCAAGTGCAGTCTTTGCAGGCCAGCAATTTCAAGACTACTCTGCTGGCCAATAAAGGCAAACTGACGCTTTCCGACATTCATGCGGGGCTTTATGACGGCGAGCTCGGTGGCGTGATCACCGCTACGTCAAAAAACAACATTGGTATAGATCTCGACCTTAAGAACGTTAATGTTGGCGCCTTTTTGCATGACTATGCGGGCGAAGACCGCCTTGTAGGGCATGGAACGGTCAATCTTAATCTCACCAGCCAGGGCGCAACCACCGCTGCGCTCACGGCGGGGTTGACGGGTTCAACAAGCATCAAGATGCATGACGGTGCCGTCAGAGGGGTCGATCTGGCGCAAACACTCAATGAAGTCAACGAGGTTGTGCGCAATGTATTTAGCGGCCAGCTTCCCCAGGTGGTAACGCAGATCGACATGGGGCGTCAAACCGCCTTCAGCCTCCTGGAGGCACGTGTTGACTTCAGCCAGGGGCAAGGCAAGGTCAGCAAGCTCGATATACAGGCACTGCCGCTGCGCGTCACACAAGGAAATCCCTCAACGCTTGATCTGGTCAACAGGCAGCTTGATGTGTTGGTCAATGTCCGTGTCACCGACAGCCAGAGCGTGGAAGGCCAGCGCCTTGCAGATCTCAAGGGGGTAACTGTGCCGGTACGCATCTCGGGCAAGTTTTCAAGCCCCACTTATCAGGTGCAGTGGCAAGACATCCGCAGCAAGGTGGTCAAGCAAGCGGTAAAAGAGGGGCTGATTGACATGCTGTCCAATCAGAAAGCAAAGGGAGGCGCTGCTGGGGCCGATGACGGGCCGGCGGCGTCAGGCAAGCAGACAGATCCGATCAAAAGCATAGGCGATGCGCTGAAAGGGCTATTGGGGCAATGACAACAATGACTACTGATTATTTTCCGGTGGCGGGCTGCGGTGGTGTCGGCAGTGAAGATGCCGCTGACTATGACAGACGCTGGCTGGTGGTCGATCAGCATGGTGCCTGGCTGTCGCCGGCTCAGCATCCAGATCTGCATAAAATTGAAGTTCAGTTGCGATTCGGGTATCTGGTCTTGCGTGCCCCGGGCATGCTGCGCCTTGATATCCCTCTGGATGTCCTGGAAGACGACGACAGTGTGCGCACAACAGCCGCCCTGGGGGCGCAGACACTCGATGTGGTTGATGAAGGCGAGATGGCGGCCGTGTGGTTTTCGACCTATCTGCAGCAGCCATGCAGGCTCATGAAACTACACCCTGATCAGAAGCCTGTAAGCTGGCCTGATGCCTAGTACCTGTACTTAGTGCCTGATAGCCAGTGCCTGCTACCTGTACTGTATCAGTACCTGTGTCAGTATTGGTACCTGTACCTGTACCTGTCCTGTATCAGTACCTGAACCTGTACCTGATACCTGTATCTGTATCTGTATCTGTATCTGTATCTGTATCTGGTGCCTGATACTTGATACCAACTTTGAGTCAACGTTACGCTAAAGCCACGGCTGAATCAATGCGAAAACCAGGGTGCAGAGCACATCGGCCCTTGCCTGGCTATGCTGGCGTGGCTAGGCCTCGGCGATGATCTGCTCGTACTTGGCCTGCAATTGCTCGGGGCTTTCGGTATGGTTTACGTCAATAATAATGCACTCTACCGGGCATATAACCTGGCACTGGGGCTCGTCAAAATGGCCCACGCATTCGGTGCAGAGCGAAGGATCAATCTCGTAGATCTCTTCGCCCATGTAAATGGCGGTGTTGGGACATTGTGGCTCGCAGACATCGCAGTTGATGCATTCTTCGGTAATGCGAAGCGCCATGATGATTTCCTGCAAAAATGAGAAACAGCCGGAAGTCGGCATCTACGCCTGACAGTGTAATGCCGATGCGCCCCCGGCGTCCCGATTACCCCTTATGGCTTTGTTCTTGTTCGCTGCGCACTTGCTTAGCCTTGGTGTGCAGCCAGCGCTCGACCGAGGGGAATACAAACTTGCTGACATCGCCGCCCAATGTGGCAATTTCGCGCACAATTGTTCCCGAAATAAACTGGTATTGATCGGAGGGCGTCATAAACAGCGTTTCGACCTCGGGCAAAAGATGGCGATTCATGCCGGCCATCTGAAATTCGTATTCGAAGTCAGATACCGCCCGCAGGCCACGCACAATGACACGGCCGTTTTGTTCGCGCACAAAGTCTTTAAGCAGACCTGCAAAACTATGTACGTGGACATTGGGATAATGACTGAGTACTTCCTGGGCGATTTCTACCCGCTCATCGATATTGAAAAATGGTTTTTTAGCGTGGCTGTGGGCGACGCCGACTACCACTTGGTCAAAAAGACCGGCGGCCCTTCTGACCAGATCTTCGTGTCCGCGTGTCATGGGGTCGAATGTGCCGGGGTAGATTGCAATGATCATGGGGTAGTGCGCTTTGAAAAATGTGTTGTCTCGCCACGATGGCAGCCCGGCTCAGGAAGATCCCGAGGCCGGGCCGATTTTAATTCTGACGGCTAATTATTGACTTTTTTTTGCAATGCAGCAAATCGCAGAAGTTGAAAATGCACTTGGCCCGCCTGCGATTGGCGTAATACCTGAAAGTCTTCGGGAGGCGTGAACGCTGCTTCAGACTCGACATATATAAGGCTATCAGGGTGCAGCACAGCGGGCAAGCGTGACCAGAGCTGGTCCAGCCAGCCCTGGCCAAAGGGAGGATCAAGCAAAACCAGATCAAAAGGGGCGCTGCTGCGGTCGAGCACCATCAAGGCGTCACCGGCATGGATGCGCACGCAATCTGCCCTGAGCCGTGTACGCAAGGTGCGCAAGGCGGCGACCGCAGCGGGGTTGGTTTCAGCCATTTGTACGTGGGCCACGCCATGCGACGCGGCTTCAAAGCCCAGCGCACCAGTGCCCGCGAACAGGTCTAGTACTCGCTTTTGTGTGAAATCATTGGCCCAGAAGTAGCGTAGCCAATTAAACAATGTTTCACGCACGCGATCGGGTGTTGGCCGCAGGCCGGGGGCATCAATGACCGTAATAGGCGTTTTGCGATAATGACCGCCTACAATACGGACTACATGTTTTTTCATGCGCAGTCGGTTCTTCAGGCCAGGGTGTGATGCCGGGCTAAATTGTATTTAATTGGGTAGTGTAAAACGTATGTTCAGTTTTTTTAAAAGAAAAAAGCGGGCACCCTCTGAAAACGATGAGCACAAGGTAGATCCAGCGTCGGTTACCGACGAGGACGCCCCTGCTGTCGGAGAGAGTGACCAAACCTTGCCGGTCATCGCACAGCCGGAAGCAAAGAGGGCCGAGTCCGCCCGTGTCGCCGATGAAGGGGCAGGGCAGCAGGCGGAGATAGAGCGGCTCGCCGGCGTAGAGCGACAGGCTGACGGCGCACGTCTGGCGGAGGTGGAGCGACTGGCAGGGGACGAACAGCAGGTAGAGGTAGAAAGACTGGCTGGAACCGCACGGCTGGCTGGCACAGAACGGCAGGCGGAAGTAGAACGGCTGGTTGGCACCGAACAGCAGGTTGAAGTAGAACGGCTGGCCGGGGTCGGGCGGCAGACTGAGGGAGCACAGCAGGCAGAAGTAGAGCGGCTGGCTGAAGCAGCACGACAGGCAGAGGCAGTCCGACCGGCTGAAGCAGGCCGTCAGGTAGAGGCGGAACGTCAGTCGGAAGCCGAGCGTCTGGCTGAAGCAGACCGTCATCAGGCCGAAGCGGAACGTCAGGCCGAAGCAGACCGTCAGGCAGAAGCGGACCGTCAGGCCGAAGCGGACCGTCAGGTCGAAGCAGAACGTCAGGCCGAAGCGGAACGTCAGGCTGAACGCAGACCGTCAGGCCGAAGCCGAGCGTCTGGCGTAGAAGCCGAAACGTCAGGCCGAAGCAGAACGTCTGGCTGAAGCCGAACGTCAGGCTGAAGCCGAACGTCAGGCTGAAGAAGCAGCACAACAGAGCGAGGCATCATCCCCGGTCGGGGCGCCCGTAAAGTCTTCGTGGCTGGCGCGCCTGAAAAAAGGTCTGGCTCGAACCGGTCAGAGTATCGGCGGCCTCTTTGTAGGCGTAAAAGTCGATGAAAACCTGTTTGAAGAGCTTGAAACTGCCCTCATCATGGCAGATGCGGGCATGGAGGCGACCGAAAAACTGCTTACAGCATTGCGCGCCCGCGTTCGCAAAGAACGGCTAGAGGACGCCGCCCAAGTGAAAAATGCGTTGCGCGATATTCTGACCGATCACCTGGCGCCACTTGAAAAACCCTTCCCCCTGGGGCAGATCAAGCCCCTGATCATGATGATTGCCGGCGTAAATGGTGCTGGCAAAACGACCTCAATCGGCAAACTTGCCTTTCATTTTCAGGCTCAGGATGCCAAGGTTTTGCTTGCTGCCGGCGATACTTTCCGCGCTGCCGCACGCGAACAGTTAATGGAGTGGGGAGCGCGCAATAACGTTACCGTCATTGCCCAAGAGGGCGGTGATCCCGCTGCGGTGGCATTTGATGCCGTTAACGCCGGTCGTGCCCGTGAGGTCGATGTGGTCATGGTTGATACGGCTGGCAGGTTGCCCACTCAGCTACACCTGATGGAAGAGCTCAAGAAAATCAAACGCGTCATTGGCAAGGCTGACGGCAATGCGCCGCATGAGATCTTGCTGGTTGTTGACGGCAACACTGGCCAAAATGCGCTCGCGCAGATTCGTGCCTTTGATGCTGCGATCAGCCTGACGGGGCTGGTGGTAACCAAGCTTGATGGTACGGCCAAGGGAGGCACCCTGGCCGCTGTTGCCGCAGGCAGTCAGGGGGTTCGCCCGATCCCTGTTTACTGGATAGGTGTGGGCGAAGGGTTAAATGACCTCCAGCCTTTTGTCGCACGCGAATTTGCTGCTGCCTTGCTGGGTGACTGAAAGGACAGAGGCGTGGCGGAAGGACTCCGAAGCATAGCTGCCACGCCACAGCAGGAAGGCGGTCAGCAGGGTTGCTCTGAGGGGCTTGCCGCCAACTAAAAGCCTGCCGCAGCATCAGGTTTCTTTCGGTTCTTCTCCGAGTATGTCCTGGATAAGCAATTTAAAATCCGCCTCAATCTTGCTCTTAATCTGGCATTGTCTTTCCCTGACCCAGGTCACCGCCTTGAACGCAGATGCGTCGGTGGCCGCCAGCGCCAGATAGGCAGCCTCTGCGTTATACAAGTCATTGAGGTCGCCCATGGTGTGCTGCATTTGTCTGAGCAAGGGACGCAGGGTCACCAGCTTTGAATCTGGCAAGACGGATGAAGAAAGTTCTACACAATAACGCAGCCGTTTGAGCTTCTTGCGCAAATCATGCTGGGCATCAATAGTTAAGTGCTCAAAGTGGATGCCGCGCTTACATATCTGTTTCAGCCATTTTTTCAGGCGTTTCCCGAGCACATCGCCCAGTGCGCGCTTGTCGGCCTTGCGGGGTGCTTTCTGATCCCCCAGAGAGAGCAAGGTTTCAAGTAAGTCGAGCAAATAAAGCTGAAACGCAACATCGCCCGCGAGCTGGGCAGGCCCTGCCGATGCTGTATAGGCAGAAAGTGGTGTTGCCTGCGCTTGTGTTGGCGGGGTATCTGCTCCAGCGTGGTCTTCGGTTTGCCGTGCAGTTTGCCGTGTTGAATTTGTATCTGACGGTGTGGACGGCGCAACAGGCACAGCGGCGGGTACAGGCAGGTCAGGCATGCCCGCCTTGGCCAATTGTGGGGCGATGTGAAACCGCAGAACGTCCTGGTCACGCACTTCTCCCAGAAAGCTAAAGTAATCACGTAATCGCTGATCATTAAGCAGTTTGTTGACTTTTTCCCACTTGCCATAAAACTTAAGGCAAGAACGCAGGCGCCGCATGCCCACCCGCAAATACTGTGCGTACTCAAATTTTGCGTGACTATCTGCCTCCGATGTATCGACGCCTGCCAGGCTGGTGGCATTGCGAATGATCTGGCTTACGCACTCTCCCAGGCATTGCGCATAAGCCTGTTTCACGGTCATCGTTTCTTGCAGCCTGACTTTGCCCGCGCGCCGGGGGGCAGGCATAGTAATGCTGCGGGCGAGCTGGTCGCCACGCTCGGCCTTGCTTCGCAGATCAAGAATCAGGCCGTATTGCTGCAGCCAGTGTCGACCAAGTGTGAACACGGTGTCAGTGTGCCCCGATACCAGTTCAAGTTCGAGTTCCCAGATCTCAAACACCAGATTGCCTGATCTGACGACGCCACGGTCGCAGGCGAGTTCAACCACGCCCTGGCTGGTTTCCTGCACCAGCGTCAGGCGATTGACGTCGGTTTCGTAACGCATTTTCAGGGCATGCTGCAGACCCGCCAAAATGGGTTCTACGGCGCTGTCTTTGTATAGCGTAAGGTCAAGCTCGGGGCTGGAGCGCGGATGATTCAGCTCTATGCGCGACAGTTCGTCAGGGCCAGGTGCCTTAAGGGTTTGCACCCACTGCTCGCCCTCCAGACGCAGCCGTAGTGCGATGCCTGCACGGGCCAGATCGCGGTCTTGCGTATCAAAATAACGGGCGCGCAAGCGTTGATCACTGGCGCCCATGTGGCGTAACGCGTTGGCTAGTGGCTCGCGGCTGGGGCCAGGCACATGGAGTTTAAGTTCGCGCTCAAGCACGTCAGCAAGCTCCTGAGTACAAGCGTCGGGCCCGCAGGCATCTCTGCGGCCCAGGAAATTTCGCGAAGTCAGCCATTTGTCTGAAGATGTCGTTGGGGTTGCGCGGGCAAACCTCTGGGCTTAGAGCAGGCTTTTGCGTGCGCGCGTTATGATCACTTCTGCAATGATAACAATGGTGAAGATCAAGACGAGAATCAGCGCGACTTTGTCCCACTGAAACAAGTCCATCGCACTGTTAAGCGCCATGCCGATACCACCGGCGCCGACCAGCCCCAGTACGGCCGATTCACGTACATTGATATCCCAGCGCAGCAGCACAATAGACCAGAAGGCTGGTCTGATTTGCGGCCAGTAGCCATAAAGAATGATGGACATCTTGCTCGCGCCGGTCGCGGTCAATGCCTCGACGGGGCCTGCCTGGGCATCTTCAATGGCTTCACCCAGAAGCTTGCCAATAAAGCCGATAGACCTGAAAGCGATGGCGATAGTGCCTGCCAGCGCGCCTGGTCCGAACACGGCAATAAACAGTAAGGCCCAGACCAGTGAGTTAATGGATCGGCTAGATACCAGTATCAGTCTTGCAAGAAAATTGATGGCGCGATTCGGGGTGAGATTGGTGGCCGCCGCCAGACCCACCGGCACGGCCATGATGACAGCCAGTATGGTGCCCAATGTGGCCATGTGCAGGGTCTCGACCAGCGCGCGCTGTATCGTCCCCGGGAAGCTGTGCCACGACACCGGCCACATGCGATGCAGCAGATCAGCCATTTGCGTGGGGGCGTCGTACAGAAATTCAGGGATGACATCGATGGACCGCACAGATTGCACAACCGCCAACACAAAAACCAGATACAGGGCAAAACGCAGCAGACGCTGTCCAGGTGTGAACCTGACCCAGATTTTGCTGCTATGCCCGATGGTGTCAGTTGCGCTACTCATGCATCGTCTCCCTCGGGTCGCAGGGTCTCTGAAACACCGCGCGGTGTACGCTTTAGCAACTGACCAAGCGTAATGTTGTCGAGCAAGATAGAGCGCACGATGCGTGCCAGCACCTCGCCCAGCATAATGATGGCGATGATGGTGATCAGTATTGTTGCCACAAAGTCATAATCAAAACGCTGAAAGGCTGAGAACAGCGTGCCACCGATGCCGCCTGCACCCACAATACCCACCATGGTGGAATTACGCAGGTTTGAGTCAAGCTGATAGGTGGAAAAGCCCACAAAGCGCGCGAAAACCTGCGGCAGAACGCCAAAAGTAATGACGTTGGCGAAAGAGGCTCCCGAAGCGCGAATCGCTTCTACCTGCTTGAGCGAAATCTCTTCAATAGATTCGGTAAACAGCTTGCCGATAAAACCGATAGATGCCACGGTGAGCGCAAGCACGCCGGCCAGAGCACCAAAACCTACGGCTTTTACAAAAAGAATTGCGACAATGACGGGGTGCAGCGCCCGGCATAGTGAAATTACCGCGCGCGCGGGCCACGTTGCCCAGACAGGCATTAAGTTGCGTGCAGCCAGCAGGCTAAGCGGAAGTGAAAGCAAAATGCCCGCTGTGGACGCCAGAACAGCGATCTCCAGGCTTTCACTAATGCCTTGCCAGAGTATGCCCAGGCGTTCGGTACTGGGTGGAAACATGCGGGCCAGGAAGCGGGCACCATGGCCCAGCCCAGCCTCAAACCTGTCCCACGAGAAGCCCAGCTGTGTCGCTGCAAATATTGCATAGATGACAACCAGCACCAGCCCCAGTTTTGCTTTTGTGGACAGCGCGAACGGGCGGGTGTGATCAGGAGTGGCTGGCGGCATGTTTACTGCAGCCACGACTCGCCCCCGTAAATCTGCTTCAACACATCGCCACTCAGGCCATCACCCTGGCCATCGTAGACAATATGTCCTCCCGACATGCCGACAATGCGACTGGCATAGCGTTTGGCCAGCTCGACATCATGCATGTTCACAACAACGGGGATGCCGAAAGCGCCACCTTGCTCGAGCAACAGCTCCATGATTTCTACGGAAGTCTTTGGGTCAAGTGATGACGTCGGCTCGTCGGCCAGCAGCAGCTGTGGTCGTTGCATGAGAGCCCGCGCGATACCCACTCGCTGGCGCTGCCCACCCGACAGTGCATCGGCCCGCTGGTTGGAAAAACCGCCCAGCCCCACGGTGTCGAGCAAATCAAAAGCGTGCCGGATATCTTCTTTTTCGAAGTGGCGGCGCCAGGCATTGAACGCCGAGGTATATCCCAGCCTTCCCGTCAACAGGTTTTCCATGACGGTCAGGCGCTCGACCAGGTTGTATTCCTGGAACACCATGCCGATATTGCGTCTTGCCTTGCGCAAGGCTGCGCCTCTTACCTTGGCAAGGTCGACGCGCACCCCATTGTTATCCAGCACAATGCTGCCGCGTGTGGGATCGACAAGCCGGTTCACACAACGCAACAGCGTGCTTTTGCCAGTGCCTGACGGGCCAATAATGGCCGTCAGACCCTCGCCGCTGATATCAAGGCTGATATCTTTTAAAACAGGGGTGTTGGCCCTGTATTCCTTGACCAGATTTTTTATGTGCAGCGATGCCCCCATAATGCCTCAGTTCTTCTTCTTGGCGGCTTCGTCGTAGGCGGAGCGGGTAAAGCTCTCACCGGCCGATTGGGCCACTCGGCGCACAATTGCCCAGTCTTTTTCATACGTGACCGGATAAAAGCGATCTGCACCACCGAAGGCCTCTTTCATTTCAGCAGGGAAACGATAGTCGTAAAAGCACTTGAGCATGGTGTCACGGAACTCAGGTTTCAGATCATAGGCATACGAAAACGAAGATGTCGGAAACTTCTGGCTGGTATAGATGATGCGGAAATCTTCTTCCTTGATTTGTCCGCGTTCCGCCATACGATGATACACATCAGACGCTACCGCCGCCGCATCATAGTCGCCTGAATTCACACCCATGACAGACTGGTCATGCTTGCCTGAATACAGAAACTTATAGTCCTTGCCTGGCACCAGACCTTCTTCAGGAAACAGTGCAATCGGCGCCATATTGCCCGAGTTGGATGAGGGCGAAGTATGGGCGAATTTCTTGCCTTTCAGATCGGTCAGCTTCTGAAAGGGGCTGTCTTTTTTCACAATAACGATCAGGTTATAGCCCTGAAAACCATCTGCATAACCTTTGACGGCAAATGGTACGGCGCCGGCCAGGTTCACTGCAAAGTTGGTTGGCCCTGTGGAGAAGCCGCCAACATGCAGGCGATTTGAACGCATGGCTTCAATTTCGGCTGCATTGCTCTGCACCTGATAGAAAACAACCTTGCGATCCACGCATTCAGACAAGTATTTGGTAAATGGCGAAAAAATGTCGGCGTACACGGCTGGGTCTTCAACAGGCGTATAGGTAAACACCAGCGTGGACGGGTCTTTCCATTTGGATGGATCGGTAGGAGCATCCGCAACCAGGTCCTTATTGGCGTCACAGTACATAGTGTCCAGATCGCCGCGGTTGGGGCAGTTGTCCTGCGCGCTGGCGGTGGCTGAAAGCCCGGAAAACGCGAAAAGCGCTGACAGCATCAGCGTGGTGCGAAGCTTCATGTTGTGTCTCCTGATGTCATTTTTTTATTAGGCATTATTTTTTGTATGCCGTCGGAGCATGCTAACAAAATAAATATGACATGAACATGCACCGTGGCTGTGTGTTCACGGGGGTTATCCCGATGGCCTGTGCCCCAGCTGCGCCGAAATGTCAGCGGCGCAGGCCTGCAAGGCGCACGCCAGGGGCCCGTTTTCGCTGGCATCAAACAGCGAACTGGGACCCAGGCTGGTCAGTGCCATGACGATGTGGCCAGAGTGATCAAATACCGGTACTGAAAGCGCATCAATGCCCGGCAAGGGGTTGCCCAGCGCTCGCGCAAGGCCGGCGCGCCGCACGTCGGCGGCCAGCGTCTGCAGCGCGGTGTCATCAGGCCGTTCAGGGCTGATGCTGGTTACCACTGCCAGGTCGCCGATCTCGCGATCAATGTAGTGTTGTGCCACTTTGTGAGGCAGCCAGGCAGCAAAGACATGGCCGGTCGCCGTATGTCGCATCGACATCACCGTGCCCTGCCGCATGTTGACATGCACCGGGTAGCTGGCTTCTGAAATATGAATCATCGTCGGGCCGTGTGAGCCCAGTACAGCAATTGCCACCGTGTGCCCAATCTGGCCGGCCAGACGTTTGACGTGCGGTAGCGCGGCCCGAACCGGCTCCAGTCTTTGCAGGCTGACCAGGCCCATTTGCAGGGCAAAAGGGCCAAGTTCGTACTGGCTGGTGACGGCATCTTGCTGCACTACGCCCACACGCGTAAAGCTTACGAGGTAAGGGTGTGCCTTGGCTGAAGTCATGGCGGCCCGGGCGGCAAGATCGCGCAGGTTCAGCGGCACGCCGGCCTCAACCAGAGCTTGCAGAAGTCGAAAACCGGTCTCCACCGACTGGATGCTGCGTCGTCCGTCGTTACTACCCGGTCTGGTTTCTTTCATTGCGGCAGAACCTTTGCCATACGGTAGAGGGCTTAGTGTCATAGGGGTGAACAGTGGCGCGGCTGCGCACTTTGTGGACTATACAACGCCCGCAAGAGCGCGTCGCTTCATGTCTTTGTGGTCACTTCGGGTATTCCCGCGCTCACAGGGGTAAAATGGCCCAACTTAGTTAACCGAGCCCTATAGCAATGTCCACTTCCCCTGAAACCGTTGTCGATGCAGACTTGGCCTGTGATATTTCTCCTGTCACCGAAATTGTGGCAGAGCTTCGCGCTGGCCGCATGGTCATTCTGGTTGACGAAGAAGACCGCGAAAACGAAGGCGACCTGCTCATGGCTGCCGAATTTGTCACGCCCGAAGCCATTAATTTTATGGTCACACATGCTCGCGGGCTGGTCTGTCTTACTCTTACCGAAGAGCGCTGTCAGCAGCTTAGCCTGCCGCTTATGGCGTCCAATAACGGTACCCGTTTTGGCACCAACTTCACCATGTCCATCGAAGCCGCCGAAGGTGTCGATACAGGCATATCGGCAGCCGACCGTGCCCGAACCATACTGGCGGCTGTCGCTCCTGACGCCACGCCCTCTGATCTCGTGCAGCCTGGCCATATTTTTCCGGTGCAGGCCGTGCGGGGTGGCGTTCTGGTGCGTGCGGGGCATACCGAAGCCGGATGCGATCTCACAGCGCTGGCCGACCTGACACCCGCCGCAGCAATTTGCGAAATTCTCAAGCCTGACGGCACCATGGCCAGGCTGCCCGACCTTATTGTGTTCGCGCGCGAACATGGGCTTAAAATCGGCACCATCACCGACCTCATCCAGTATCGCAGCGAGCACGAGTCTATGGTAGAGCGGCTTGCAAGCCGCCCGGTGCAAACCGTCTGGGGAGCGTTCCAGGCCACGGCCTATCGCGATCTGGCTTCAGGTGCCCTGCATCTGGCGCTGAGCCATGGCGAAATCCAGCCAGACACAGAAACATTGGTCCGCGTGCACGAGCCCACTACACTGATTGATGTGCTGATCGAAGACAGCACCACGCATAGCTGGAGTATTCCGCGGGCGCTCAAGAAAATTGCCGCTGCCCCTTCTGGCCTGATGATCATGCTCAATTGCCAGGGGTCAGCCGAATTGCTGTTCGGCCAGTTTGAGGCCTGGAACCTGACTCAAGATGCTGAAAGCGCGCTTTCCGACCGCGATAGCCGTTACGGGCTGCGCACATACGGCATCGGCGCGCAAATCATGCGTGACCTGAACGTGGGCAAGGCCAGACTGCTGGCGCGTCCCCGAAAAATGCCAAGCATGGCCGGCTTCTCCCTGACAATAACGGGTTACGATAGTGATCCTCTACCAACCGCCTGATAGGAACCCTCACCATGAACCCATATGTTTTGACTCCCGACCTGAACGGGGAAGGTTTGCACATCGGCATCGTGCGTGCCCGCTTCAACGAAGAAATCGGTCAGACCGAAATCGAAGCGTGCCTGTCTGAGTTGGCCGAACTGGGCGTCGATGAGCGTGACATCATGATTGTTTCAGTTCCGGGTGCGCTCGAACTGGGTGTCACTCTGGCGCAAATGGCAGAAACATTCGAATTCGACGCACTGATCGCTCTTGGTGCGGTAATTCGTGGCGAAACTTATCATTTCGAGATCGTCAGCAACGAAAGCGCAGCAGCCATCAGCCGTGTTGCGCTCGAAACGGGCATCCCCGTTGCCAACGGTGTGCTCACCGCTGATACCGACGAGCAGGCAGAGGCCCGCGCCGCCGAAAAAGGACGCGACTGCGCCCGCACTGCCATTGAAATGGCAAATCTCGTCGCCGCACTTGAGCCCGAGTCCGAAGATGATGATGATTTCGACGACGACGACGACGACGAAGATGATGACGAAGACGAGGACGAAGATCTTGACAAACGGTAAATCACAGGGCGGTCGGGTAAACGCCCGCAGCGCGCGTCGACGCGCGCGGGAGTTCGCCCTGCAGGGTGTTTATGCCTGGCTGTTGCGTGGCGATGAAAGTACGGGCGAAGCAGGTGAAATCGACGCTCATTTGCGCGATGATCCTGAATTCCACGAAGCTGACATGGCCTGGTACAGCACCCTGTTGCATGGTGTCATGCGTGAAGCACCCGCTTTGCGCGAGCGTTTCATGCCTTATGTAGACCGGCCTCTTGCAGAGCTTTCGCCCATTGAGCATGCCATTTTGCTTATTGGCAGCTTTGAGCTCGTCAATCATGTTGAGGTGCCCTACAAAGTCGCCATCAACGAGGCAGTAGAGCTGGCAAAATCATTCGGTGGCACCGATGGGTTCAAGTTCGTCAATGGTGTTCTCGATAAAATGGCAGCAGATGTGCGCAGCACCGAGGTCAGTGCGGCGGCACGCCGTTAAAGCGGTATTTTTATGGAAAGCGAGTTCGGTCTGATCGGACGCTATTTTTCCAGGCCCGCGCCTGCAGACATGCTGGGCGTGGGCGACGACTGTGCGCTTTTCTCTGTTAAACCAGGCTTTCAGCTTGCCACCAGCACAGACCTGCTCATTGAGGGACGTCATTTTTTATCAGATGCCGATCCGCAGGCCCTGGGTCATAAGGCGCTAGCCGTCAACCTGTCCGACCTGGCGGCCATGGGGGCCAGCCCACTGGCCTGTTTGCTGGGCATTTCTTTGCCCGTTGTCGATCATAAGTGGCTGACTGCGTTTTCCGAAGGCTTTTACGATCTTGCCGACAAGGCTGGATGCCCTCTGGTCGGCGGCGACACCACACGCAGTAACACGGGTATTGTCATCAGTGTCACGGTCATGGGCCAGGTTCGCGCTGAGCAGGCATTGCGCCGTAGCGCTGCACAAATTGGTGACGATGTCTGGGTCACGGGCACGCTTGGTGCTCCTGACATTGCCCTGCGCATGCTGCAGGGGCGTCTGCCTGTCGATCAAGTCATACTTGCCGCTGCCCAGCCCAGCCTTGAGCGGCCAGAGCCGCCGCTGGCCTTTGCCGCGGGCCTGGCCGGCGTTGCTAACGCGGCACTCGATATTTCTGACGGCCTGCTGCAAGACCTGGGCCATATTCTGCAGTCCAGCCACTGCGGTGCCCAGTTGCAGTATCCGGCAATGCCTGTGCATCCAGGTCTTAAGGGTGTGGATCCTGCTGCAATACAGGCTGCTGTGCTTGCCGGTGGTGATGTCTATCAACTATGCTTTACAGCGTTGCCTGGCCGGCGTGAGGCCATCCAGGCACTGGCCAGCCAGACCGCGACACAGATTACCCGCATTGGCACCATTGTTCAGGGCTCAGATGCTCAGGTGTTCAATGCGCAAGGGGCGCTGATACAGTCGGGGTCAGCAGGCTTCGACCATTTTTCCTGATTCTTCGATTTCTCTTTTCGCAGCCGAAAGCACCTATTTCATGTTCCATACCAGCTCTTCTTCCGTTCCGGAACGCGGTTTTCAGCCACACGCCGGCTGGGTGTTTCAGTCGCTTCCGCGCATTGTTGCGTTTGGGTTCGGCAGTGGCTTGTTACGGCCTGCACCGGGTACCTGGGGTACGCTGGCAGGGTGGCTGTTGTGGTTTGTGGCTGTGTCACGGTTGCCCGACATGCTTATTGGCGTGGTGCTGGCGCTATCCTTTCTGCTGGGCTGCTGGGTTTGTCACCGTGCAGGCAAAGAAATGGGGCAGCCTGACCACGGCGGCATGGTATGGGACGAAGTCGTTGCCTTCTGGATCGTGCTCTGGCTGACACCAGCAACCATTGAGGCGCAGGTCGTGGCCTTTGTACTGTTCCGTGCCTTTGATATCGTCAAGCCGCCGCCTATACGCTATTTTGACCGTCATTTAAAAAACGGTTTTGGTGTTATGTGGGACGATCTTCTGGCGGCTGTTTATAGCTTGCTGGTCATTGCGGTGCTGGTCAGGTTCGGATTGCTGGTTTAACGTTTACCGGGGTGTTGGCATGAACACGAATAATGGCACGTCGCTTGCGCCACAACTGGGTCAGTTGCTGATCGGACGTGGCTGGATGTTCTCCTGCGCAGAGTCCTGCACAGGCGGGTTGCTGGCCGCAGCCATGACAGAAACGGCCGGTTCCAGTCAGTGGTTTGACCGCGGTTTTGTTACGTACAGCAATGCCGCAAAAGTAGAGCAGTTGTTGGTCAACGAAGACACGCTTGAGCGCTTTGGTGCGGTAAGCGAAGAGACGGCCATGGAAATGGCGGCGGGCGTGCTGACGACAACACGTCAATCCAGTCTTGCCATTTCTGTCACCGGCATTGCCGGGCCGGGTGGGGCCACACCTGGAAAGCCTGTGGGCATGGTGTGTTTTGGCTTTGCCCAGCGCACATCACAAGGCGTAACCACCCGTGCTGTTACCCATATTTTTGATGGCGACCGGGCGACCATACGTCGCGCTGCGGTCGAATTCGCCTTGCACACGGCAATTGAGCTGATCGAGCTGTAACCGCCAGGCTAGCCCTCGGTATAAGGCCATAGATGATCTAAGGGCTATGGCCCGGGCTTGCACATACAGCGGCCGAGAGTGCCTCGCCTAAGGCTTGTGGCGTTGACGCATGGCTTGGACTTGATCAACCTGTAAGTCGACCGAGCCCCGGCTGTTTAACGGGCTATGGCGTTTTCAGGGCTGTTACCAGAGGATGCATTGATGGCATCGCGCGTTGCTCTCGCGGCATGCGCTGCCGCCTCGCGCCAGTCATCACCGCCGCTTGCATACAGAATGGCACGTGACGAGTTAATCATCATGCCAGTGCCCTGACGATTTCGTCCTGCATTAACCGTTGCAGGTATATCGCCACCCTGTGCGCCAATACCCGGGATCAGCAAAGGCATGTCGCCAACGCGTGCCCGAACTTTGGCAATCTCATCTGGAAAGGTCGCCCCCACTACAAGCGCACATTGGCCGTTAGTATTCCACTGGTCTGCCACCAGGCCTGCTACATGCATATACAGCGGCAGACCTTCTCGTGACTCAACAAATTGCAGATCAGAACCGCCCTTGTTGGACGTGCGACAGAGCACAATAACGCCCTTGGTGCGCCAGGCGAGATAGGGCTCCAGGCTGTCATATCCCAGATAGGGGTTTACCGTGACCGCGTCGGCTTCATAGCGCTCGAAGGCTTCGCGTGCATATTGCTCGGCGGTTGAGCCGATGTCACCACGTTTGGCGTCCAGGATAATAGGCAGGCCTGGATGCTTGTCATGTATGTAGGCACAAAGGGCTTCAAGCTGGTCTTCGGCGCGTGCTGCCGAAAAATACGCAATCTGTGGCTTGACCGCGCAGGCGTATGGTGCGGTGACATCAATGATGGCACGGCAGAACTCGTAAATGGCATCAGGCCGGCCGGAGAGCTCAGCTGGAAAACGTTGTGGGTCGGGGTCTAGCCCCACGGTGAGCATAGAACCTGTACCTGCCCAGGCGTGCTCTAGTTTTTGCGTAAAGTTCATGAGTAGTTGTCTGTGAAAGCAGAGACGATTATAGGCGGTTGAACACAATCGAACCGATGACCGTCAACCACACGACGGCAGTGAACAGCAACGACAGCAGCACTGCTGCGCTGCCGATGTCTTTGGCGCGGCCAATTAATGGATGGTGCTCAATGGTGACGGCATCGGCTATTGCTTCAATGGCCGAGTTGAGCAGCTCTGTTACCAGTACGAACACCAGCGTGCCCAGCAGTAACAGCAGCTCACCCGCAGTGCGACTTAGCCAGAACGCGACAGGCGTCAGCACGAGCGCCAGAAACAGCTCTTGCCGGAAGGCTGCTTCATGACGAATGGCCGCGCTCAGCCCCTGGGCGGAATAGCGGAACGCCTTGAAAATGCGGGCCAGGCCGCCTTTGCTTTTATAGGTGGAATGCATCACAGTCGATCGTAAAGGCGGGTTGTCAGCCTTGCATTATAGAGAGAGATGCGTTGCTTCACTGCGGTGCAGACGGTGGTAGTGCCGTCGGCAGTGGTGCTACTCACGCAATCCGCTGTGGTTGGCCTGCTATGAGTAGTTGTGGAAAGGGTGGTGCAATGAGGAGCGGAAGAGGCTGAAGGGACGGGTGTGTAGTGGTCAAGTAATTTCAGACGCCTCGATAGGTTTTTTTGTTGTCACCTTCTGCCCGTAAGCAACTGGGGGCAGGTAGTCGAGCGTGGAATGTAAAGACGGCTCGGTAATCCAATAAAAAACCCCCGGCCGAAGCCAGGGGTTAGTGCGTAAACGCGGTGCGGTGCCAGGGCACTTAGCCCTGGCAGGTATGCAAGGCAGGTTAGAAACCGCCCATGCCACCCATACCGCCCATACCACCCATGCCGCCCATGTCGGGCATGCCACCAGCAGGCTTGTCTTCTGCAATTTCGGCTACTGCAACTTCAGTCGTCAGCAACAGGCTGGCGATGGAAGCAGCGTTTTGCAGCGCTGTGCGGGTAACTTTGGTTGGGTCAAGAACACCTTGCTCAACCAGGTCGCCGTACTCGCCCGTAGCGGCGTTAAAGCCGTAATTGCCAGTGCCGTTGGCCACTTCGTTGACAACAACGCTAGGCTCGTCGCCAGCGTTGGCAACAATGGTGCGCAGTGGAGCTTCAACAGCGCGCAGGATCAGCTTGATGCCGGCGTCTTGGTCGAGGTTGTCGCCCTTGACGGCTGCAATGGCTGCCTTGGTGCGGATCAGTGCTACGCCACCGCCAGGAACAATGCCCTCTTCGACCGCTGCACGGGTTGCGTGCAGAGCGTCTTCGACGCGGGCTTTCTTTTCCTTCATTTCGACTTCGGTGGCAGCGCCAACGCGAATGACGGCAACACCGCCTGCCAGCTTGGCAACGCGCTCTTGCAGCTTTTCACGGTCATAGTCGGACGTGGCTTCTTCAATCTGAACACGAACCTGCTTGACACGTGCTTCGATCGATTTGCTGTCGCCTGCGCCATCAATGATGATGGTGTTTTCTTTGGCAACTTCGATGCGCTTGGCCTGGCCGAGGTCTTCGATAGTGGCTTTTTCAAGCGACATACCGGTTTCTTCGGAGATGACCACGCCGCCCGTCAGGATGGCGATGTCTTCGAGCATGGCCTTGCGACGGTCACCAAAGCCAGGAGCCTTGACAGCAGTTGTCTTCAGGATGCCGCGGATGTTGTTCACAACCAGAGTAGCCAGTGCTTCGCCTTCGACGTCTTCGGCGATGATCAGCAGAGGACGGCTCGACTTGGCAACTTGCTCAAGAATTGGCAGAAGGTCACGAATGTTGCTGATTTTCTTGTCGAAGATCAGTACATAAGGGTCTTCAAGCACAGACACTTGCTTGTCTGGGTTGTTGATGAAGTAGGGCGACAGGTAGCCGCGGTCAAACTGCATGCCTTCAACGACGTCAAGCTCGTTGTCGAGCGACTTGCCGTCTTCAACCGTGATGACGCCTTCTTTGCCGACCTTGTCCATGGCCTTGGCGATGATTTCGCCAATGGACGCATCGCTGTTGGCCGAAATGGAGCCAACCTGAGCGATTTCTTTGCTGGTCGTGCAAGGCTTGGACAGCTTCTGCAGCTCGACAACAGCAGCCGCTACGGCTTTATCGATACCGCGCTTGAGATCCATGGGGTTGATGCCAGCGGCAACGTACTTCAGGCCTTCTTCAACAACAGCTTGAGCCAGCACGGTAGCCGTGGTGGTGCCGTCGCCGGCGGCGTCGGAAGTTTTGGAAGCAACTTCTTTGACCAGTTGGGCGCCGATGTTTTCAAACTTGTCTTTCAGTTCGATTTCTTTGGCAACCGACACGCCGTCTTTAGTGACAGTAGGTGCGCCGAAAGAGCGATCGAGCACAACGTTGCGGCCTTTAGGGCCCAATGTTGTTTTAACAGCGTTGGCGAGAGTGTTTACGCCACGGACGATGCGCGTGCGTGCGTCATCGCCAAATAGGACTTGCTTAGCAGCCATTGTTAAATTCCTTTATTGATTGGGTGTCGGATTACTGGATCACGGCGAGAATTTCTTCTTCGCGGATAACGAGCAGTTCTTCGCCATCAATTTTGACCGATTGGCCGGCGTATTTGCCGAACAGAACTTTGTCGCCGACTTTCAAGTCAACAGGAAGTACTTTGCCGTCTTCGGTTCTTTTGCCGGGGCCAACAGCCACGACTTCACCCTGATCGGGTTTTTCAGCGGCGCTTTCAGGGATGACGATACCCGAGGCAGTTGTGCGCTCGTTGTCCAGACGCTTGACGATCACGCGATCGTGCAAAGGACGCAGTGCCATGGAGGAACTCCTGTTAAATATAAAATTAGTTGAGATAAAGCCCTAAGGCCGAGGGGTTGAAAGTGTTGTTAGCACTCTACCCCTACGAGTGCTAATTATAAGGACGAAGTTTGATTCTTCAAGAGGGCACGATGAAATGGTTGCAATTTGATACGTTTGGCGTGCTGTTCTTGTCGAGTTTTTTGTCGAGCTGTCGATTGCTACTGAGTTTGGCAATTACGTCATTCAGTTTGGCAATCGGAGCCGCATGGGTGAGCGGCCTGGGCGTTCTGGCCAGCTGCGTGAGTGGCGCTCGACATCAGTCAGGCTCGAACGTAAGCTGGAACGGTTTCTTGTTCCGATGCCCGGCTACTGGTCGTTTAACGGACAAGGACACTGCCAATGGTTGTACGGAGAAGCCTCGCCATCACGATTGACGCAGTGCAATCTGGCATATACATTATGACATATACATCAGAGAGCAATATCATGCCTATCCTATCGCCACCATCCAGACCCAAAATGGCCAAGCTGTTTCGCAACAACCGCAGCCAGGCAGTGCGGATTCCTGTGGAGTTCGAGTTGCCAGGGGATCGTGTAATGATCCACCGCGAAGGGAGCAAACTCATCATTGAGCCAGTGACCGGGCCAACGAACATCGTCGAACTGCTGGCCCTGTGGAGGAAGGAGGCGCCGCTGGGGCCAGAAGATCAGCTCCCCGTCATTGATGATATGCCCGCCCAGCCGGATGACATATTTTGAGAGGCTATCTGCTGGACACGAACATCATCAGCGACGTAATCCGCAACCCGGACGGGCCTGCCGCACGTCGCATTGAGCAGGTCGGAGCGAAGGTTATTTTCACCAGCATCATCGTCGCATCCGAGCTGCGCTATGGCTGCGCAAAGAAGGGATCGCCCAAACTGCTCACTAAGGTACAGGGCATCCTTGAAACTATTCCGGTGCTGCCGCTCGATATTCCGGCTGATGCCGAATATGGCGGCATCCGAGCTGAGCTGGAGGCGGCAGGCCAGCCTATCGGCATGAACGATCTACTGATCGCTGCGCACGCCCATGCGCTCGGCCTCACTCTAGTGACGGGCAACACGTGCGAATTCAGTCGCATCCGTGGCCTTCACGTAGAGAACTGGCTGGAAAAATAGCCAGCCAAGGCGGTTCGTGGGTAGCCCCCTTGTACAAGCACGTTGCTACAGCGGCCTTGCTTGACACTGCTAAGCAGTCACCAAGGATTGCCGCGTAATCGCCCGCCAGGCTGAACCGTGCCAAGTTAGTCTTTGGTTTTTGTGGCTCAATTGATATAATCAAATATAGCAATTGATGAGTTCGTAAACCCATGGAGGCTGCTATGTCAGAAGCTATTTCACTCAAGGCTGTCCGCGTACGCTCATCCACCCAAGAGGGGGCCGGGCTTGCTTTTTGGAAAATAGCTCATGCCTTGGCAGCCATGACTGAGTCCGACCGAATCAAGTCCATCAAAGTCGGGTTCACGGTAGAAATCGCAGATGCCGCCAAGCAGGCTTTTGAAATGACAAATCAAAGCATGAGCGAATTGTTGAACCTTTCTGTGGCCACCTATGATCGTCGGCGTCGAGACTCAAAGCGGCTCGATTCCGCAGCATCTGAGCGGCTTGATCGAATTGTGGGTGTTGCTCTTCTGGCCGAGGAAGTATTCGAGGACAAGAAAGCGGCTGCGCAATGGATGGCGTCACCCAATGCGGCGCTCAACGGGAGCAGCCCTGTGATGCACTGCGAAACAGCCATAGGTGCCCAACAGGTACGTCGGATTCTCAATGCCCTTGAATGGGGCGGTGTAGCCTGATGATAGGCTGGAGAATCGCCAAAGCAAAACGGGCACATGACTTATCTGGCATTGGGGCCGCTCTTGATGGTGGGCGATGGAACGATGTCGATGTGCCCGCCGTGTACATGGGGCTTTCGCCCGCCATTTCTTGCCTTGAAACTTTTGTTCACGTTAACAGCTATCCACGCATACCTCTGAAAATTACCCGATTTATCTTGCCTGACGATGAGGCTTTGTATTTTTGGCCGAAACCCGAGACACTGCCTGCCGGATGGATGTCTGTGCCGCCAGATCGGGCCAGCATGAGCTTTGGGACGAAGTGGCTGCAAAGTGGCCAGCATCTGGGTCTGGTCATCCCGTCAGCCGTTCTGCCTCTTGAGCGAAACATCGTCATCAATCCCGGGCACCCGGCGATCACACAGGTTCAAATCGAAACTCAGTTTGATTTTATGTATGACGAACGGATGTTTTTTGAGCGTCGCCGCGCAGATTAATAGAGTGCTCCCTATCCTCATGGTGTATGGCTGGTATGCAACTCGACGCTCTCTCTCATAGTGAACGGCTGGGATGCAACCCGACGCTCTTAATAACGACCCGCGTCTCCCCCCCCCTGATCTGACAAATAACCCAAATCATTCAGCTTGTAACCACAGGAAACACATCATTCCAGTGGGAGCAAATTGCGCGCCTGCGCCAAGCGCTGACGTGTTTGTCGGGGGCTTTCAATTAAGCATTGGTGGGCTTGACTTTTTTAGGCCTTTCTCGGCCAGATTAAGCATGTGTTGTTGAACTGCAAGCGGGGTAATTTGTTTTTCATTGTGGTGACAGGCAGTTAGCGTCGTTCATATAAACGTTACATATTATTTGACTTGATGGCACTAGATGTTGTGGCTATACTCTTAGCGTCACACCACATGTAGCGGCCCCGCCTCAGAGGCATGTGAACTCCGTAAGTCTGGAAATACACCCGGCATCAAGCCAGTCAAGATAAAACCAAGACACCAAGACAGCCGCGCACACGCCAAAACATCCAAACAAACACCAAGGTACCAGCAGTGATCAAGAATATCGTCAAACGTGATGGACGCATCGAACCTTATATCCCCAGCAAACTGAATGGCTGGGGCCGCTGGGCGGCAGCTAACCTGGGCAATAAAGTAGACTGGAGCAGCATCGTCATCCAGGCTGTCAGCACCATGCCCGACACGGTTCAAACCGCTGACCTGCAAGAAAAACTTATCCAGAACTGCCTCGATAAGGGCACCTGGAGCTACTACCTGATGGCAGGCCGGCTCTATGCCTCTCATCTGCACAAGACCATTCACGGCTCAGACATCCCCACCGTTCAGGCGCTGCACGAGAAGATGATTGCCGAGCACGTCATGGTGCGCATGGATTACGACCAGTCTGAATACGACCAGGTTGAAACCTTTATCAACCATGAGCTAGATTACGACACACCTCATTTTTCGCTGCACTACATACGCAAAAAATATAGCCTGCAAAATCGGGTTACCCGGCAAGAGTACGAAACCCAGCAGTTTGTTTACATGCGCATGGCCATGGCTTTGTCCGAGAAAGAGCCCAAGGCAACGCGTATGGACCTGGTCCGGCGCTTTTATACCGAATTTGCCGCCAAGCGCATTTCGGCCCCAACGCCCAATTACGTAAACCTGGGCACCAAGCTGCGCGGCTTCGCCTCGTGTTGCCTGTATGTTGTCGATGACAATGAAGCCTCACTGGCAATTGGCGACCACATTGCCTACCGCATGACGGCCGCGTCAGCCGGTATCGGCAGCCATCTGATCACCCGCAGCAAAGGTGATTCTGTGCGCGGCGGTCTCATACAGCACCAGGGTAAATTGCCCTATCTGGCATCCCTGGGCAAAGCCGTCCACGCCAATATGCAGGCCGGACGCGGCGGCGCGTGTACTACGTATTATTCGGGCTTCGATCCCGAGGCCGAGATTATTGCCTACCTGCGCAACCCGCGCAGCACTGAAGACCGGAAAAACCGCGACCTGCATTACGCCCTGGTCACAAATAAATTCTTCGCTGAGAAGGTCGCACGTAACGAAGATGCGTTTTCATTCAATGTACGCACCGCACCAGAGCTGACCCGACTGTTCTTCAGCGCCGATACGGCTGGTTTCAAGCGTGAATACGAGCGTCTCGAACAAGACCCGTCTTTCAAGAAAGAATACTTCAAGCCGCGCGACCTGATTCTCACCTCCCTGAACGAAGCACTGGAAACCGGTGTGGCTTACCTTACCAGCATTGACGAAATGAATCGTCACACACCATTCAAAGAGACTATTCATTCCAGCAACCTGTGCCTGGAGATCAGCGAGCCCAATTGGCCTTACCAAGACATGCGCGACCTGTATTCGGATCACGAGGTAGGTTATGTCACCGTCGAACTGGCCGACTCGTCGACCAAGACCTTTAACTTCAACGAGCCGCTGACGCTTGCCGTACCAGGCTCAATGCTGCCTCGCGTTGTTTTCGCTGGCGAGATCCAGCCGGGCGACACTATTTTGTCCGACGGGGCCAGCCACGAGGTCGTGGGTATCACCGAACTGCATAAAGAGCCAGAAATTGCGCTGTGCTCCCTGGGGGCCACCGCCTATGACGCCATCGATGAGAACGACGATGAGGCCTACCAAGAGGCTATGTATTTGTCGCTCAAGATGATCGATTACTGCATCAATAATTCGCATTATGTTCTGCCTCACGTGGCCGTGACGGCCAAGGCGCGCATGAACGCAGGCGTTGGGTTGATGGGTGTCGCCGCGCATATGGCCAAAAAAGGCCTGAAGTACGACTCCAAAGAAGGGCGGGAAGAGCTGCACCGGGTTGCTGAGCGCCATATGTACCACGCGATCCGGGCCTCATTGCGCATAAGCAAAGAAAGAGGTTTGCCGCGCTGGATGCACAAGACCAAATGGCCTGAAGGTTGGCTTCCTATCGACACCTACAACCGCAACGTGGACGAGTTGGGCGACTTCGAGTATCGCTACGACTGGGAAGCCCTGCGTACCGAAATTATTCAGAACGGCGGTATTGGCCATTCTTGCCTGGTAGCCTACATGCCAGGTGAGTCGTCTTCCAAGGCGCTGGGCAAGCCCAATTCCATCTACCCCGTCAGAGACACCACGCTCAACAAGACAGACGGTTCAGTCACCATTCGCTGGGCTGCGCCCAACAGTGACGACGCCAGCTGGAAATACCAGTCTGCCTGGGATATTTCCGAGGTGAACATGATCAAGGCGTACGCAGTATTTCAGAAATTTACCGATCAGGCCATCTCCGCCGACTTATGGCGCAGGATCAAGGACGATGACCTTATTGGCAGCAAAGAGCTGTTGAGCCACTATTTTGCGATGGTGAAATACGGGATGAAAACCCGTTATTACTACAACTCAAACGTGGCGTCCGACAAGGGCCTGGACAACGCCGGTAGTCTCCAGGATCTGGATGCCGTTGCGTGCGAAGGCTGCACGATGTAGCGGTCAGCTGTGGCGAACGCTGCCCCAGCTCTTGGTGGCCGCCGCAGCACGCACATCTTCACTTCCGGAAACACCCCGACAGTTTTAGGCGAACGATTAAATGACAACCACTCTTCCAACCAAAATTTTCAATACCGAGAAATCCGACTATGAGTTTCCGGAAATCATTCTCGGGCAAGACCTGGGCCTGTTTGACACCATTAACAAGTCCTATCCGGAGCTCTGGAAGCTATACAAAACGCTGAAGAACCAGGACTGGGATGAGAACGAATTCGACTATTCCACCTGCAACGTGCAGTTCAAAACTTGCGACAAGCACACCTACGACATGATGGTGAAGACGCTGGCCTGGCAATGGGAAGCCGATAGCGTGGCGTCGCGTTCCATTGCAGCTGTACTGGCTCCGGTGTGCACCAGCGCCGAAGCCTGGGCCGGTTGGGTAGAAATCACCAGAAACGAGATCGTCCATGCGGCAACGTATTCAGAGATCGTGAGAAACAGCTTCGACAACCCTGACGACATCCTCAGCGAAATTCTGTCTGTCAAAGAGGCTATGAGCCGGCTTCACGTAGTGAGCGGCGTCTTTAATCAGGCATTTGAAACCAGCTACGACTATGCGCGCGGAAAACGCGAAAACAACCAGGAAACGTATAACGATATTTACATGTTTGTCGTTGCGTTGCTGTGTATGGAGCGCATACAGTTTCTGGCGTCATTTGCCGTGACCTTCGGCATTTGCGACGGTACCGGGCTTTTTCAGCCTATCGGCAAAGCGGTCCAGAAAATTGCCCAGGATGAGTTTGAAATCCACGTTCAGTACGGCAAAGAAGCCCTGCGCGCCATGTTCAAGACTGAACGCGGTCGCACCGCCTTTGAGCAATGCCGCGAAAAAATCATCCGCATGATTATCGAGGTCAACGCCAGCGAAATTGAATGGACAGACTACGCCTTCTCCGAAGGTCGCGAACTGACCGGCGTGACATGCCAGATGATGAAAGACTGGGTGCATTTCAGCTCCTCCGACGTAGCGCGTTTCTTTGGCGTCGAAGATGACATGCCCTTTCCGATCATTGAAGAAAACCCGCTCAAGTACATGGAAAGCTGGTTAAACATGAGCAAAGTCCAGGCATCCAATCAGGAAGAGGACACCGCTCAGTACAAAGTTGGCGTCATGCGGCGCGACGACGAAGACCAAGTCTTCGAAGTAGATTTTTAAAAAACTCTTTCGACCTGGCTAACCCGAACAAGGACTCCAACATGGCTGTAACCGTCTACTCCAAACCCGACTGCCCTCAATGCGAACTCACCAAGCGTGACATGGACATTCTCGGTATCGAATATAAAACCATTGACATCACGCTGCAGCAAGACCAGCTCGAGCGCCTGAGCAGTCTGGGTTTCCGCAGCGCCCCAGTCGTCGAAACTGACCAGGACACTTGGTCGGGTTATGACCGCGACAAGATCAAAGGGCTGGTTTCCTACGCTTGACGCCCTTGACCGCGACAAGATCAAGGGGCTAGTTTCCTGCGCCGGACGCTATTTAGCAGGCTATGCAACCGCACGGCGGTTTCATAGGTAAAGCACGTGAAAAAAGCGTACAGTTAAGGTTTACCCGTATTGGGCTGCGGATGCCCGGTGTATCAACCAAAACAGTAAACGCGATACCAAAGAGGATGGCAAAATGCTTGATTTGAAAAACCCTGCTCTATTTCGGCAACAGTGCTATATCGATGGCAAGTGGTGCGACGCAGACAGCGGTGAAACCATAAACGTCACTAACCCTGCCACCGGCGAGGTCATAGGCACTATTCCCAAAATGGGCGCGGCTGAAACCCGGCGCGCCATCGAGGCGGCGGATGCGGCCTGGCCAGCCTGGCGCAGCAAAACGGCCAAAGAGCGCGCAAACATACTGCGCCGCTGGTTCGACCTGATGATGGCCAATGCTGACGACCTCGCCACCATCATGACAGTTGAGCAAGGCAAGCCACTGGCCGAGTCCAAAGGCGAAATCGCCTACGGCGCTGCTTATTTTGAATGGTATGGTGAAGAGGGCAAACGCGCATACGGTGACACCATTCCGGGCCCATCGCCTGACCGTCGCGTTGTCGTCATCAAAGAACCCATAGGCGTATGCGCCGCCATCACTCCCTGGAATTTCCCCTCTTCAATGATCACCCGCAAAGCGGGCGCAGCATTGGGGGCGGGCTGCCCGTTCGTTGTAAAACCTGCGACGGCAACGCCATACTCGGCATTGGCGCTGGCTGTGCTTGCCGAAGAAGCGGGCGTGCCACCAGGTGTATTCTCCATTCTCACCGGCTCGGCGGGCGCCATAGGTGGCGAGATGACATCCAATCCCATTGTGCGCAAGTTGACGTTTACCGGGTCCACAGAGGTGGGTCGGAAGCTCATGGAGCAAACCGCAAGCACTATCAAAAAAGTGTCCATGGAGTTGGGTGGCAATGCACCCTTTATCGTTTTTGAAGACGCCGATCTTGATGCTGCGGTCGAAGGGGCCATGGCAAGCAAGTACCGCAATACCGGGCAGACGTGTGTATGCGCCAACAGGCTCTACGTGCATGAAGCGGTATACGATGCTTTCGCCGAAAAACTGGTTGCAGCCGTAAGCAAGCTTAAGGTTGGCAACGGGCTCGAAGAGGGCGTTACTCAGGGCCCACTTATCGACGAAAATGCAGTCCAAAAAATTGAGGAGCATATTGCAGACGCCCTGGAAAAAGGCGGAAAAGTGCTTACCGGCGGCAAGGCTCATGCCTTGGGCGGTACCTTCTTCGAGCCAACCATCATGACCGGTATTACTCCCGCCATGAAAGTGGCTAAAGAAGAAACCTTTGGCCCGCTGGCTCCGCTGTTTAGCTTCAAAACAGATGAAGAAGTCATCAAACTGGCCAACGATACCGAGTTTGGTCTGGCGGCCTACTTTTACAGCCGCGATATCGGCCGGGTCTGGCGCATGGGTGAGGCACTTGAATACGGCATGGTCGGCATTAATACCGGCATTGTGTCCAATGAGGCGGCTCCTTTTGGCGGCGTGAAGCAATCAGGCCTGGGGCGCGAAGGCTCCAGATATGGGCTGGACGACTATCTTGTGGTCAAGTACCTATGCATAGGGCTTTGAGCCAAAATTAGTCTATAAACGGGTGGCGTGACCAGCCCTGTCGTTTCAAGGCAGTGCAATCACTCCATCAGCAGTAAAAACCCACGTTGTGCAATAGGCAGCGTGGGTTTTTTTCGTCTGAATGATAGATACACCTGCTACTGCGCCGCTCTTTATTTCTTTTTATCATAAGCTTATCGTTTTTGATCATACAATCGGCGCATGATCATTGAAAGCATACTGGGTGTTGTAGTAGGCCTCATTATGGGGCTTACCGGTGCAGGGGGCGGCATACTCGCCGTGCCTGCGCTCGTGCTCGTGCTTGGCACCGATATTACAGTTGCCGCACCGGTTACGCTGGTTGCTGTGGGCTTGGCCGCTATTCTGGGGGCTGTCGACGGGCTGCGCAGAGGCTGGGTCAGATACAAGGCTGCCGCGCTCATGTCCATAATGGGCGCGATAACGGCCCCATTGGGTGCGATGATCGCCAGGCACCTGCCCGCAGCATGGCTCATGCTCATGTTCGCATGCATCATGATTTTTGTGTCATTTCGCAGCTTTCAGAAAGCCCTGCCGCGCGGCACCACAGCAGTGAGCGAAAGCTCCGGCAAACGCTGCATAGTTTCTCCTGAAACAGGCCGGTTTGTCTGGAGCAGAAGTGTCGTCGTCATCATTGGTGCTATTGGCGCGACGTCAGGGCTGTTTACCGGCATGCTGGGCGTGGGCGGGGGGTTCGTCATCGTGCCTGCCCTGCAAAAATTCAGCAATGTGGGCATCCATAGCGTTATTGCGACATCGCTAATGGTCATTGCATTAATTTCAGGTGCCACTGTAGGCAACGCCTTGTTGTCCACGCAGTTTGAGTGGCCGTCAAATATGACCGCTTTTGTTGTGTTTGCTGTGGTCGGCATGCTGGCCGGCAGAGCGGCATCTCCCCATCTCTCGGCCCGACTGCTACAAACAGGTTTTGCCACGGTTTGCGCGCTGGTCGCCATGATTGTGTTGATAAAAGTCGGCGTGAGCATCTGAATAACGTTGATTGGCTAGCTGTGTATGCACTTAAAGCGGCTAAATGCAACGTTATTTGTCAATAAATGGAAAAATTCGCGTTTATCCATGGACGAACCTCACCGGTGACTAGTAACGTCTAAGCGTTACTAAACGTATTAATTAACTAATTATGGACGAACCCTGTCGGTCTCACGCCCATATTCTGGTCATCGATGACAGCCCCGGATAACCCCCAATCAATCCCGGCGGCAATGTTTTGGTACCCCAACGATAGCGCGTGTGTCCCGGCTTGCCTGTATGGCTGCACGGCGGACTCAAGCCTACAACTTGCGGCTGCTGTGCACTTTTATCAAAAAGAAAAATGCATCCAAAAGAACCAAACACATCAGACAGCGTCTCTTCCAGTCCTAAAGACGACGTATTGCTTGCAAGACTGGCCCGTAACTGTATTGAGAAACACTATTGCAAACTTCATTCCTTATCGGATTTGGCATCTGTATTGGGAACCGACTGTGCTCATCTGGGTGATGTCCTTCAAAGAGTGTTCGGGACAGATTTCTCATACCTGCTGGCTCAGGCACGTTTTCTTGCGGCGCAGCGGCTGCTGGTGCAAAGCTCGCTGAGCTTGAACGAGATAGCGGCGCAAGTTGGCTTTGAGCACACCGCTGATTTTGTCTCAGCATTTCATGAGCATGTGGGCATAAACCCCTGGTCGTTTCGCGGCAGCCCCTATAAAGACATTATTCAGATCATCCAGAGCTGACACCGTGGCGCATACTGCATCCCGGCTTATTACTGGCTTATTCCCGGCTCAATCATCGGCTCAATCACCGGCGATGAGTTTAGCGATGTTGTGAGGGCCCGTCGTCCTGACCGTATAGCAAAGAACCATGGCTGATACCCGAAGAAGCACGATTGATCGTTGTGTCGGGCGCCAAAAATTTAAATACAACGTCGTTATTAAACAATCGGACGAATTCACGTCAAATCATGGACGAACGCGGCGGCGGCTAGTAAGGTCATGAAGGTTACCGAATATTTTTATTGTTTATGAATGTACAGCATCAACCTCGATCCCATATATTGGCAATCGATGACAATCCAGAGCAGCTCCGAATATTGGTCGAAATGTTGCGCCAAAACGATTACCGCATTAGTGTTGCGTTCGACGGTGCACAGGGGTACGCGCGTGCCCAGGCAAGCCTGCCTGATCTGATTCTGCTCGACATACGCATGCCCAAGATGGACGGTTTTGCCGTCGCTCGCCTTTTAAAGGCAGATCCCAAAACCCGGCATATACCAATACTTATTCTGACGTCCAGCGTCGAACTGGACCAAAGGCTACTTGGTTTGCGTACTGGAGCTGTCGATTACATCGTCAAACCGTACGCAGCTGAAGAGGTGACTGAACGAGTCAAAATTCATCTGGAACTGGCGCAGCGCGTCGCGGCTGGCGATGCTTCGAACCAGCCAACTGCCCCCACTTATAAAAACCCCGCTCAAGATGAGCGTGGCATGCTTGCGTTTTCAGGTCTGGCGAAGGTTGATTCCGACTTGATCGAAGGCCAACTCGCCGCACATAACAGCTCGAAAACGGGTGAGCCTAAGTCAGCTCTAGAGGCCATAAACTTGGAACGCGACCGGGTCTTGCTGCGCGCCGCAAGTTTGATTATTTTCGAGCATTTGATGGAACCGCCGCGTTCGTATGAAATCGCTGAACAGCTGGGCGTGTCGGAACGTCGCCTGTTGCGAGCATTTGAGCTACGTCTGGACATGACTTTGGCAGACTATATTCGTCAACAACGAATGATGCGCGCGGAACAACTTCTGCTGCATTCGTCTTTAAGTATGGTGGCGATCGCGGACGAAATCGGTGCCTCAAGCGCGGCCAACTTCTCTACCGCATTCAAAGAATATGCCGGTAAGACTCCGTCGGAGTTTCGCAAGACGGCGCGCCTATCCGGGTAGAGATAGTGCTCTCGACCTGAACGCCGTCGCCAATAGGCGGCAGAGTCTCTGTGGACGCAAAACCAAAAGAATTTGCTCGGTTTTCAAAAGAAGACAATTGCAAACCCGTCAAAATGTTTCATTCAAAACCGTTGCAGGTCTTGTACTTGTAACGAATGAAAATTTTTCGCGGGCGTAGGCCTTTTTGCTCATGTCAGCGTAACACCACTGCGCCATGGCTGCGTGTCATAGTGTGCTGCCTTCAGAGTAATAATGCCCATTTCAGAACTAAATGCACCAGATCACAACCATGCCAGCCCAATTGAAGAAGTCATGCTCGCAAGGCTGGCCCGCAATTGTATTGAACGGCATTACGGCAAGCTACATTCGCTATCAGACCTCGCTTCCATGTTGCGTACAGATCCGAGTTCACTCGATCGCGTCCTGCTTCAGGTATGCGGAAAAGGCGGCGTCTCTCTGCTTAATGACATGCGGTTCCTGGCCGCTCAGCGATTGCTGGTGCAAAGCTCGCTAACACTGAAGGAGATTGCCACGGCTGTGGGCTTCGAACATCCTTCTGAGTTTACCTCTGCGTTTCATGAGCACGTAGGCTTGAACCCCTGGGCATACCGCCACAGCCCGTATCACGAGATCATTACTAGCATTCAAGGCGATATATTTTGAAAGCCTTTACATGAAATAGCAGTGTGCCCAACGGCATCGGCGAGACGCTCATAGCGTCTTTTTTTATGTCTTTTTTCCGGAATCTGTATCAGTTTGCGTCCGTTAATCCGGCACTTGTTGTTTCTTGACTATCGCTACGTACGGCTAAGAGAAAAGTAAAAGTTTTTGCGAAAAAATCAAAAGTTGGATCCTCCCAAATCGCTCAAAGTGTCCTTAAAGCAACAGATTAGTAACGAATTTTAAAAATTTGCCCTATCCGATTTACATCATTTTCTTGTGATTCGGCTGGGCGTACTTCTGCAAGGACGGAGAGTATTGTGAATCGGATCTACAAAACGTTATGGAATGAACAAACGGGAACTTATGTCGCAGTTCCGGAGAATGCAAAGGCGCGCGGCAAGCGGTCGGGATCTTCAGTAAGCACTGGCTCACGAAGCACTGCACCTGTGGGCGCATGGACGCTGACCTTGTGTGCGCTTGCTCTGATGGGAGCAGGCCTGCTGGGTGATCGGCAGGTGGCTTTTGCGCAGGCATTGACGGGTGACAGCCTAACGGTAACCGGTGATGCGGACGTTGGTGGTGCGCTGAATGTCGATGGTAAGTCCACGTTCGAAGATGATCTTGATGTAAAGAAAAATCTTAAGGTTGACGGAACAACCTCGTTGCAGGGTGTCACGGCCCAAACCTTGAGTGTTGCCGGGCAAAGCACGCTGGGTGCGCTGACTGCGGGCACAACCACATTGTCGGGGCTGACTGTCACGGGCGGTACTACCCAATTGGCTGGGCTGAGTGTCACTGGTACTACGACACTTGCTGGGTTAACCGTCAGCGGATCTTCAGCATTGGGTGCAGTGACGGCAAATACCATGACGAGTATTGGAGCCACAATAGTAGGCGGCCCACTTAGTGTTACGGGCCAGACGACATTGAATGGCGGGCTTGACGTAGCCGGTAATCAGATCACCAACGTGGGTAACGGAACCGTCACAACCGGAAGCACTGACGCGATCAATGCCGGGCAAGTTTATGCTTTGCTGAATGAAGAAGGCAAAGGCATCAAGTACTTCCGTGCCAATTCCACCAAGCCCGATGCCCAGGCGACGGGTGTAGATTCCATCGCTATCGGCCCTGACTCCGTGTCGGGTGGCACTGGTAGTTTTGCGGCCGGTCACAATGCACGCACGAGCGCTAATAATGCAGTGGCAGTAGGGGCTAATTCGAATGCTAGCGCTACAGGGGCATTGGCCGCAGGCACTGGCACCAAAGCCAGCGGTGGTAATGCTGCAGCCATTGGTACTGGGGCCATCGCCGAAGGCGCGGGCTCGGTTGCAGTGGGTGATGGCGCTAAAACGTTAACGCCATCAGATGGCAGCGACCCGATTGCTGCGATCGCTATTGGAAAAGACAGTGTAAGTAGCGGTGCGGGCAGTACAGCTATTGGTCATGAGGCAAGTGCTTCGGGCGGTAACACGCTTGCGTTCGGAACAAGCGCAACAGCAAGTGGCGCAAACGGAATTGCCATGGGTGAGGGGGCGGTAGCCGCGGCTCAGAATAATATTTCAATCGGTAGTGCCGCAGGTTTCAGCACCACCCCAAACCTTCCAAATGATAATTCGCATAATATTGCCATTGGTGCTCAGTCAGGACAAAACGTCAAAGGCCAGTTTAATGTGACGATGGGTGACCAGGCTGGCAGTGGTGTTGACGGCAACGAGAACGTTGCTTTTGGACGCCAGGCTGGTGTCGGCGTGGACGGCGACGCAAACGTCAGTATCGGCAGTAATGCGAATACCGGTCGCACAGCGAACCGAGCTGTCAGTATCGGGGAAGATTCCAAGTCGGAGACCGAAGGCGTCGCGATTGGGTATTTGGCTTCCGCCGGTAATACGGGGGTTGCGTTGGGGCGTCAGACAACGGCGCTAGGAACAGGAACTGCAGTTGGCCCTAACGCCCATGCGGATAGCGGTCACGTAGCTCTAGGTTTGAACTCTCAGGCGACTCAGGCTGACGTCTCCGGAAGCAGTGCGTTCACCAATCGTTCGTTTTCGGGGAGTGCCGTTTCTGTAGGTAGTAGCGCCGCAGGAGGCGAGTTTACGCGGCGTATTGTCAATGTAGAAGATGGCGCACAGGAAACGGATGCGGTAAACGTTCGACAGTTGCAACAAGCGGTTTCGGGAATCGATCTGAGCGATATTGATTTTGCCGGGGGTGTAATCAATAACCTGCAGACTCAAATCGATCAGAATATGCAGCAATATGTCAGCATCAACGATGGCGGCACAGACAAGGGCAACAAAAACAACAATGGTGCGGTCGCGACCGACTCGATCGCTATAGGCCCAGACGCAACCACGAAGAATCGCGACGCAATTGCTATCGGGCATATGGCTGGCGCTGAAGGTGATTCTGCTGTGGTGCTTGGCCACAATATCAAAGGGCTGGGTAAGAACTCCACCACGGTCGGTAATTCGCAGTCAGAAGCGCGCGACGAAAGCGGCGTAGCTATCGGCACACATGTGATAAGTCGCGATGAAAATTCCATCGTTATTGGTAGAGACTCGTATACAGACCGTCAGGACAACGGTCCATCGGTTAAAAACTCCATTGTTATCGGTACTCAGTCTTCCTCGACGGCGGTTGAAGGTATCGTCATCGGAAAAGATTCCGTTGTTAATGCTGACAGAGGTATTGCGCAAGGTAGTGCGGCACATGCGACAGCAGCGAATGCGATGGCATTCGGTACTGGTGCGCGTGGGGCGGGTGTAGACTCGCAAGCAAGTGGCACGGGTGCCGGCAGTTACGCGGAACGTGGTATCGCGTTGGGGGCCAAGGCCCGGTCGGGTCAGGAGAACCCCAACGCGGATGATCTGGGCAGTAATCGTGACTCCATTGCGATTGGCTCGGATTCGGTCGCTGAAATGAATAGCAGCATTGCTGCAGGTAGAGACGCCAGAGCGACTGCTAATTTTGCTCAAGCTCTTGGGTATAAGGCTCAAGCCAGCGGAGTGGAGTCCATTGCACAAGGCAGTAATGCCCTTGCTCTGGGGCAGCAAGCTATTGCGATGGGTGCAGGCGCGCAAAGTACCGCTGCCAGCGCTTTGGCGATGGGTACAGGCGCGCATAGTACTGCTGGCAACGCTATTGCGATGGGTGCTGGAGCACAGAGCACTGCCGCCGGTGCGGTAGCAATCGGGCGGGGCGCAACCGCAGAGAATGGACGTTCGGTCGCTCTGGGTGACGGTGCTGCAACAGATGGTCCAGTAGGTACTGCAAATGCAACCCTTAACAATCTAACCTATGGCAACTTCGCAGGTACTGCGCCTATTGCTACGGTCAGTGTTGGAACGGCAGGCGAGAAACGCACCATTACCAATGCTGCTGCTGGCAGGATCAGCGGCGCAAGTACCGATGCGATAAATGGTAGTCAGCTGTACGCTACAAACGCCGTGCTTGGGAATGTTGCCAATACAACAAAAGGAATTTTGGGTGGCAACGCGGTTCTCAACCCGAACGGCAGCCTGAGCATGACCGATATTGGCAACACCGGTGAAGACAATGTTCACGACGCCATCAAGTACGCAGCGCAAGGCTGGAATCTTTCCACCAACAGCGGGGTCGCTAGCAATGTGGCGCCTGGCGGCGAGGTTGACCTGGCGAATACCGATGGCAATATAAAGATTGCCCAAGCGGGTGGGGATGTTCAGTTCAATCTGGCCGATGACGTGAAGGTGAAAAATGATCTGACGGTAGGTGGTGACACGGCTATTACCGGCAACACCACCATTGCCGGCATGACCAACATGAACGGTGGTGCAATCATCAGCAACAGTCTGACGGTCAACCCCAATACCAATGTGAACTTCGGCGGCAACAAGATCACCAATGTGGCTGCAGGTACTGCCGACACTGATGGGGTCAACGTTAGTCAGCTGAATGATCTGGCCGATAAACCGCTGACGTTCAAGGCTGATGCAGGAACTGATCTCGACCGCAAGCTGGGCGAAACAGTTGTCGTCAAGGGTGCAGACAACAATATCTCCACGACTACCACGCCAGATGGTGTAAACATTGCGCTGGCGAAAACTCTGGATCTTGGTCCAACGGGCAGTGTGCAGATGGGCAATACGCTGGTCGATAACAATGGGTTGACCATTGCCGGCGGGCCGAGTGTTACGTTAATAGGTGGTGTAAACGCGGGCGGTAAAGTCATTAGTAATGTTGCGCCTGGCGTAGCAGGTACTGACGGCGTTAACGTCGACCAGCTCAAGGACGTCGACGCAACGGCCAGTGCTGGCTGGCATTTGACCGCCAATGGTGCATCGTCCACCAACGTCAAGCCTACCGAGACGGTTGATCTTACCAATGCCACCGACAACAACATTGTTGTCAGCAAGGGTACGGATACCAACCCGCACCAGGTACGTTTTGGCCTGGCAGACAACGTCACCATTGCCAATAACCTGAAAGTGGGCGGTAACTCGGAAGTTACCGGCAATGCAACGATTGGTGGTAGTACCTCAATTGGCGGCAGCGCGAGCATTGGGGGCGCCATGAGTGTGGCCGGAGCGAGCCATCTCGCGGGCGGTGCAACCATCAGCAAAGAACTGGTTGTAAGCCCTAACACCGACATCAACATGGGCGGCAACAAAGTGCATGGCGTGGCTGCGGGTACTGCCGACACTGACGGGGTCAACGTTAGCCAACTCAATGCGCTGGCGAACAAGCCGCTAACGTTCAAGGCTGATGCGGGTGCCGATCTCGACCGTAAGCTGGGCGAAACAGTTACCATCAAAGGCGCTGACAGCAATATCTCTACCGTTACCACTTCAGATGGTGTGAATGTTGCATTGTCGAAAAACCTGGACCTGGGTGCGGCCGGCAGTGTACTGATGGGCGATACGCTGATCAACGGTACCGGCTTGACGATACATGGTGGCCCGAGCATCACATTGGCCGGCATCAACGCAGGAAATAAAGTCATCACCAATGTTGCGCCTGGCGTAGCAGGTACTGACGCTGTCAACGTCAACCAGCTCAACAAGGTTGATGAAACAGCCAACAAAGGCTGGCATATCTCGGCATCAGGTGCCAACAGCAGCAACGTCAAGCCTGATGGCATGGTTGACCTGTCACCCACAGACGGCAACATCGTCATTGAGAAGCTGACCACCGATAATGACATCAAGTTTGCGTTGGCCGATAGCCTTGATCTGGGTGCCGTCAACGTTAATAAAAATCTGACGGTCAAGGGCGACACCAACTTAGGCGATACGTTCTACGTAACCCCCGGTGCAATCAACGTAGCTGGTGGCACCACCATCAACATGGGTGGCAACAAGATCACCAACGTGGCCAAAGCTGAAAACAATGGTGACGTGGTGGTGTATGAGCAGCTTGGTGAGCTGGACGATGCAGTAACGACCAAAGGTCTGAACTTTGCAGGTAACGAAGGCGCTGACGTGCATCGTGATCTGGGTACTACGCTTGCCATTCAGGGCGAAGCGACTACTGCCGGTGATTACAGCGGTGCCAACCTCAAGACGGTGACCGACCCGGTAACGGGGGCGATCAACATCCAGATGGCTGAAGCGCCTGAGTTCAAGGCAGTTGCTACCAATGATCTGACTGTCAACAACAACCTGACGGTCAAGCATGGCGCGACCATCAACATGGGCGGCAACAAGGTAACCAATGTTGCAGCCGGTACCGACAAGACGGATGCCGTCAACGTCGGCCAGCTGGATGATGTTTCCGAAGTGGCTAACCGGGGCTGGAACTTGAAAGCCGATGGCAAAGACGAAAGCAATGTTGCACCGGGAGGTACGGTTGATCTGGCCAATACCGACAAGAACATTGTGATCGAGAAAGATGCAACCGATCCGAACAAAGTCTTGTTCAATCTGGCGCGTGAAATCAGCATCGACCAGATCACCACGGGCAATACGATCATGAATACCGAGGGCATTACCATTGCCGGTGGTCCTAATGGCCCGATCTCTCTGACCAACCAGGGTCTGACAGCAGGCAGCGTGATCATCTCGTCGGTCAGCGGCATTAATGCCGGTGGCCACAAGATCACCAACGTGGCGGCCGGCACGGCCCTGACCGATGGAGTCAACGTCAGCCAGCTTAAGGACGTTCAGCAGAACGTGGACGACCTGGGCGATCGCGCCGTGAAGTATGACGGTAAGGCCGGTGATCCGAAAAACCAGATCACGCTGGAAGGCGCCAAGTCGATGGACGGCGGCAAAACCGGTGGCACGACCATCTCCAACCTGGCTCAGGGCGAAGTGTCCAAGAACAGTACTGAGGCCATTAACGGCAGCCAGTTGCATGACATGGGTGAGCAAGTGGCCGGTTCGCTGGGCGGCAACTCTAAGTTCGTGGGTGGCAAGCTGGTGACTGAGCTAAACGTGGGCGGCAATATTTATAACAACGTTAACGACGCACTCGATGGGTTGAATACTGATATCGAAAATGTTAACAACGTGGCCAATGCCGGTTGGAACGTGCAGACCAACGGTGGCGACACCAGCAAGGTTGCACCCGGCAAAACGGTCAACTTCAAAGATGGGCAGAACATCAAGATTACAAATGATGGCTTGAACATCACCGTTGCCACTGCCGATGACATCACCGTCAAGTCGGTCACCGCAAACAAGGTTATTGCCGAGGAAGTGACCATCAAGGACGGTCCGACCATCAACAAGGGTGGCATTGATATGCATGACAAGCAAATCACTAATCTTGCTGCCGGGGTCGAAGATCAAGATGCGGTCAACGTCAGCCAGTTGAACAAGGCTACAGGCGACCTGAACAGCAGGGTCGACAACCTGAGTGGCAAGGTAAACCAGGTAGATAACCGCGCAAGCGCTGGTATTGCGGCGGCTCTGGCTACGGCAGGCTTACCGCAGGCCTACTTGCCAGGCAAGAGCATGTTCAGTGTGGCGGGCGGCACCTGGCGTGGTGAGACTGGCTACGCCATGGGTCTGTCGACGGTGTCTGACAACGGCAAGTGGGTCGTCAAGGGCAGCGCCACCAGCTCCTCCCGTGGCGACTACGGCGGCTCGGTCGGCGTGGGCTACCAGTGGTAAGCGTGCGCCCCTAACACTCTGTGAGCAACCCGCCGGTCGCGTGCCGGCGAGGTTGGCAACCCTAGGATAAAAAATCAAATGTTCAAATCACTGAAAACCTTCACACGTCGTACGAGTGGTGTGCTGCTCGTTCTAACCCTTGCTGCATGCGGCAGCCTTAGCAAAGTCAGCGAAAAGGGCACAACCAATGAACCTGTTTGGCCTGATGCGACAAAGGCGAGCTTCGATGTGGGTTCATATCCCACACTTGATAGCCTGCGCCTTGTTGCGCCTGGCATGACCAAAGACCAGTTGTACAACCTTCTTGGACGCCCTCACTTTGCTGAAGGCCTGGTCGGTGTGCGTGAGTGGGACTACCTGTTCCACTTCAGAACCCCACAAGGCGACTTCACGTGTCAGTACAAAATTCTATTTGATAACGACAAGCATGCCCAGAGCTTCTTCTGGAAGCCCGAGTCCTGCGCCTCGATTCTTGGTGGTGGGCAGCCAGAACCTCAAACCTTCTCACTGAACGGTGATGTGCTGTTTGCATTCGGTAGCGCTACGCTCACCGCCGCCGGTCAGAACGAGGTGGCGCGTGTAGCGACGGCGCTGGGCAACGCTGGCAAGTCGTCAGTTGAGGTGGTGGGTCACACCGACTACATCGGCAGCGACACTAGCAATATGGTGCTGTCGCAGCGCCGTGCACAAGCGGTGCGCGAATCGCTGGTGGGCAACGGTGTGCCAGCCAACGTGATCACGGCCCGCGGCGCAGGTGAGACTCAGCCCGTCGTGCATTGCAACGAAGGCCCACGTGCCGAGTTGATCGCCTGCCTGCAACCTAACCGTCGCGTCGACATCACCGCTACAGCGCGTCGCTAAGCGTCACTGGATTCAATTACTCCTATTTAGAGAGAGTCATATGAAACGCACTATATTTTTCCAGCACTGATCGCAACTGCCGTTTTGCTGGCTGGCTGCGAAACAACGGCGCCTGCACAAAAGGCCGCCGCTGCCAATAACGCTGCCGTAGCGGCCGCTCAGCCCGCTGCCTCGCAGCAGGCGCGGGCAACGCAAGTGTTTTTCCGGCTGGCGCAAACCGAATCGGCCTCGGGACTAAGTGAGTTACGTCTGTCTGATGGTTCACTGTGGGTCTTACCCCAGCCTGTGTTAAGTCGTGCTGATCTGGCTAGCGTTGAACCGCTACAGACCGAGAAAGGCCAGGCACTGGTGCGTTTTGGGTTTAACCAAACGGGCGCACGCAAGCTCTCTGAACTTAGCCGTCGTTATCAGGGCAAGCTGCTGGTTTTGACGATTGCAGACAATCTGGTGGCAGTACCCCGAATGAGAGAACCGCTGACCCAGGGAGCGATGGTAGTTACAGTCGCCAGTAGTGAGCAGGCCATGGCGATTGCCCGCGCAATTGGAGGGCCGGGCAGTAATTCGCAGTAAACCGGGTTCCCGTGAATGTCGGCGTTGTCAGAGCAACCACTGGCATCGTGAAGATCGATACTTAATGACCGCCTGCATCCGTGACACATGAAGGTCATTTCCGACCCTGTCCCAGCGTCATGCTTGGATAGGGTCAGTTTTATTGTGGATTGGCAAGGCAGTATGATCAGATATTGACATCCTGATCAAAGCAATCCGAAGCATGAACTCTTCTGAACCCAGCAATGGCCACCATCCCGGCTCCGCCGCTGCTGCCAACACCGAACATAGCGTCGAACCTGCCACGAAAGCTGGCAATCAATCTGTAGCTCAGGCGGGCGGCGCGTCAGGGGAAGAGTCGAGTGCTGGGCTGACCATTCAACCTGGTGCCCATGCGGGCAGTGGCTCAGTGTTGGGTGCTGTAGCAAGCCGCAGTGTCGCCAGTCAGATCCTGCTTGGTTTCAGCCTTATGCTGGTCGCCTTCAATTTGCGGCCGTTGTTTTCCAGTCTCTCTGTACTTTTGCCAGATCTTATCGATCAGACCTCGCTGTCGGCGGCCAGCGCGGGCTATCTCACGACCTTGCCAGTGCTTTGCCTGGGGCTGTTCGCGCCATTGGCACCAAGACTTTCTCAGCGGATAGGGCCAGAGCGTAGTCTGTTGCTGGCCTTGCTCTTTCTTGTGGCAGGCACCGCCTTGCGTGGTATGGGTGATATGTATGCGCTGTTTCTGGGCTCAGCCCTGGCTGGTGCAGCCATTGCCACTGGCAATGTCTTGTTGCCCAGTGTGGTCAAACGCGATTTCCCGCATCGTGCGGCGCTGTTGACAGGGCTTTACACCATGGCACTTTGCGGGGGTGCCGCCGCTGCGGCTGCATTTACTCTGCCGTTTGCTCATTTTTTCGGTAACTCCTGGAAGGCTGGCCTGGCCGTATGGGCGGTGCCTGCTGCGGTCGTCTTGCTCGTCTGGGCGCCACATGCGCTGCGTGCCACTGTGGTCCCGCGTCACAGCCGGCGCACAGTCAGTGGCCTGACCCGAGACCCTCTGGCCTGGCAGGTTACGCTTTTCATGGGGCTGCAATCGGCACTGGCCTATTGCGTACTGGGATGGATGGCGCCGATTCTTCGCGGCAGAGGGTTGGATGGCATTGATGCCGGCTTTATGCTGTCGATGTCGGTAATGGTGCAGGTAGCAACCTGCCTGCTCATGCCGCCACTGGCAGTCCGATTTCGCGATCAACGCCTGATCAATGCGCTGCTGGCGCTGCTGGCTTCGCTGTCACTCATCATGTTGCTGTTTGCGCCCGTGTCTACGCTGTGGTTCTGGGCATTGCTGCAAGGCATAGGGCAGGGCGGCTTATTCGCCATGGCCATGACGGTGATCGTGTTGCGCTCTTCTGATTCACACGTAGCGGCCCATTTGTCAGGCATGGCCCAGGGAGTGGGGTATGTGCTGGCCGCTGTGGGGCCATTGCTGGTCGGTGTGCTCCATAGTCTGTCTGGCGGATACGAGGCATCAGGGTGGCTGTTTGGGGCACTGGGCCTGGCCGCTGCTTTCAATGGCTGGGGTGCTGGTCGCGCCGAACTGGTCAAAGCGCGCAGCGCTGCCATTGATACCTAGTCGTCAGGGCACTTAAAGCAAAGCCGATGCTCCGGCTTCAGGCCCTTGTATGAGTTTTGCTTGTCGACGTATAATGAGTGCAAACGGGGCAAGCCTCGTTTTATTGTGCAAGATCAATAGTATTTAGCTATCGTCATGATAATATTAATCAATTTTACAAATGATGCGGCCGTACCTATACTGGTCCCATGCTCTTTCGTTCAACCCATCAAAAAGGAAACTTAATGTCTCTGGTCAACACCACAATCAAACCTTTTAAAGCTACTGCATTTCACAATGGCAAGTTTGTAGAAGTCAGCAATGAAAGCATTGCCGGTAAATGGTCGGTCTTTGTTTTCTACCCTGCAGACTTTACGTTTGTTTGCCCAACTGAGCTCGAAGATCTCGCTGAAAACTACGAACAGTTCCAGAAAATGGGCGTTGAAATCTACAGCGTTTCTACCGACACGCATTTTTCACACAAAGCATGGCACGACACTTCCGAAGCCATCGGCAAAGTGCAGTACCCCATGATTGCTGACCCCACCCAGCAACTGTCCCGCAACTTCGAAGTGCTTATCGAAGAAGAAGGCATTGCACTGCGCGGCACCTTCGTCATCAACCCCGAAGGCGAAATCAAGGTCATGGAAGTTCACGACAACGGCATTGGCCGCGTTGCCTCCGAGCTGCTGCGCAAAGTGAAAGCTGCCCAGTACATTGCCGCTCACCCAGGTGAAGTGTGCCCCGCCAAATGGGAAGAAGGCGCTAAAACGCTTACTCCTTCACTGGATCTGGTCGGCAAAATCTAAGTTTGCGACCGCACTTGCGATAAGCAGGTAAGTACACAAACGCGCCGCGCACTGGTCAGAAGCCTGCGCGCGGCCACCATAAACCCTCTTATCCTGAAGGTAGGCAAAATTATGTTGGACGAAAATATCAAATCTCAGTTGAAATCCTACATGGGAATGCTCGCTCAGCCTATTGAGCTTGTTGCCCATCTCGATGACAGCGCCAAGTCGGCGGAGCTGCGCGAGCTGTTGACTGAAATCGAACTGATGTCCGACAAAATCAGCCTGGTGGAGCAGCCTGAGGGCGGCGAACGCACACCTTCCTTTGACATACGTCGCAGCGGCACTGATATCAGTGTGCGCTTTGCAGGCATCCCCATGGGCCACGAATTTACGTCGCTTGTGCTGGCGCTGCTACAGGTGGGCGGACACCCCATAAAGCTAGATCAAGCCGTTATCGACCAAATTAAAAACCTCGATGGCGACTATCAGTTCGAAACATTTTTCTCGTTGTCGTGCCAGAACTGCCCCGATGTGGTGCAGGCACTCAATACCATGTCAGTCATTAACCCTCGCATCCGCCACGTGGCCATTGATGGGGCTCTGTTCCAGAACGAAGTTGAGGCGCGGCAGATCATGTCGGTACCCTCCTTGTTCCTTAACGGTGAGCCATTCTGGCAAGGGCGTGCTGGCGTAGAAGAGTTGCTGTCCAAGCTGGATACCGGCGCAGCCAGCCGCAAGGCTGAAGAGCTCAGCAAAAAAGATCCATACGACGTACTTATCGTGGGTGGCGGGCCCGCAGGCGCTGCGGCGGCCATTTATGCTGCTCGCAAGGGTATCCGCACCGGTATTGTCGCTGAACGCTTCGGTGGTCAAGTGCTAGACACCATGTCCATAGAAAACTTTATCTCGGTGCCGGAAACCGACGGCCCCAAATTTGCCGCCGCGCTTGAGCAGCACGTCAATGTATATGACGTTGACATCATGAATGTGCAGCGCGCTGAACAACTGGTGCCGGGCAAAGGCCTGATTGAAGTCAAACTTGAAAACGGCGGCTCGCTCAAAGGCAAGACGGTTATCTTGTCCACGGGTGCTCGCTGGCGCCAAATCAACGTGCCGGGCGAAGAAGAATACCGCAACGCTGGGGTTGCGTATTGCCCCCACTGTGATGGCCCGCTGTTCAAAGGCAAAGATGTGGCCGTCATTGGCGGTGGAAACTCGGGTGTTGAGGCTGCCATTGATCTGGCCGGTCTGGTTAAACACGTTACCGTCATTGAGTTCGGTGATGCGCTGCGCGCCGATGCCGTATTGCAGCGCAAGCTGCTCAGCATGAACAACGTCACCATCATTACTTCGGCACAAACAACCGAAATTCATGGTGATGGCAAAAAAGTTACCGGGCTAAGCTACAAAGACCGCCTGACTGATGAACTCAAGCAAATCGATCTTGACGGCGTGTTTATCCAGATTGGTCTGGTGCCAAATACCGAGTGGCTCAAAGACACCGTGGCGCTGTCGCGTTTTGGCGAAATCGAAATCGACGCCAGAGGCCAAACCTCAATACCAGGCGTGTTTGCAGCAGGTGACTGCACCACCGTACCATTTAAGCAGATTATTATTTCTGCGGGCGACGGTGCCAAGGCTGCGCTTAGTGCTTTTGATCATTTGATCCGCACCTCGGTGACAGAAACCGAAGACGCTGTCGCAAACGAAGTCGTATCGGCCTGATCAAGGGCAATACGCGGCAGGCAGTATTCGTGTTGTAGAAAAAAGTCGGCGCAGTTATTTTGCGCCGGCTTTTTTCGTTGATGGCCGAAGCCTGAAAGAGAGCGCCAGAAGAGGCGCATTCCTTCGTACTGATTTTTTCTGGCCTTAGCGTTTGTTTTTCGACGGCTGCATACTTCCTGTTCAGGCATACATGCCTCACAGGTACGAAGGTCAATATCTATAGCTGAAAAGCACAGAGTCGGGTCTTATGTGTTCTGCCGTCGCACTATTGATTGTGCTGCTAAGTCGCGGTGATGGCCTCTCATAGTGATTGCCCGCGCAGTTTGGTTGCTCTGACGATTGGCACCTCAGCGTCGGAAGCAATACTGTTCTGTCCCGGCTTTCTCCGCATTATCAGTCTTTAGGAACACTGCTTGCTTCCTATCGGCCATACCGTTGCAATCGGTTCGGCAGAAACGGGCTCTGTAACGTGTACATTCCGTTGCAATGCGTTTAGAGTCTCTCTCTACAATAAAGACGCGTCACTGGACGTGTTGACGCCTGGATACCGAAGGGGACAGTTATGCGGCGTTTTGGCAAAGTTGTGTTGTGGACAGCCTTGGGTTTGATTCTGGTGCTGGCATTGTGTGGCATTTTCTTCGCCACCTTTGACTGGAACCATGCACGTCCCTGGGTAAGCAAACGCGCCTCCCAACTGGCTGACCGGCCTGTGACCATACAAGGTGATCTCGATGTTGACTGGTTGCGTCCTGACGACGCAGAAAAAGGTTGGCGCGGCTGGGTGCCCTGGCCACAGATTACCGCGCATAACGTACAGGTAGGCAATGCGTCATGGAGCGATCATGGCGGCAGCATGGCAGATGTTTCCAGCATGACGGCGGTGATCAATCCAGTTCTTCTGCTGTCCCACACGGTTGAAATTTCAAGCCTTGAAGTGGAAGACGCGGATCTCTACCTGGAGCGCAATGCTGATGGCGCCAACAACTGGACATTCGGGAAAAGAGACACCAAAGATGAAGCGCCTTCCTGGAAGGTAGACCTGCAGTCGCTTTCCCTGCAAAGCGTGACTGCAAGGCTGGTCGATACCTCGCGCAAGCTTGATATGAGTGCCGAGCTTGATTCGGTTAGCGACGATGATAAATATGGTCTCGGGTGGAAGGCGAGCGGTACTTATAACGACGCCAAAATTAGCGGAGAAGGCAAGGCCGGAAGCATACTGACCTTTGGCCAGGAGGGCAGGGCTCCCTTCCCATTGCAGGGCAAGCTCAACATTGGCACCACGATTATTGAGGTTGAAGGCTCAGCCACCCAACCCAAAGCGCTATCCGCACTCGATGTTCGTCTGAAGCTTGCGGGTGACAGCATGTCTGATCTGCTGCCTTTGTTTGGCGTGGCCTTGCCACAAACGCCTCCTTACCATACAGCGGGGCGGCTAACAGCAACGTTTAATGATGATGAAGACGTATGGCACTATGAAGAGTTTGACGGGGTAGTAGGCAAGAGCGACTTGCATGGCACACTTGTGTATACGCGGCGTGCGCCCAGATCCGTTCTGACAGGCCATGTCACTTCAGACCAGCTTCGCCTCAAGGATCTTGGCCCATTGATCGGCGCCGATACCAGTGATGTAGAGTCCAAGGCTGCCAAAGAGTCAGCCAAGGGGCAGCCGGCAGATAAGGTGCTGCCCGTCAGGCCTATTAACACCAAAGCCTGGGGCGTCATGGATGCAGATGTGCAGTTTCAGGGCAAGCGCATTCTGCGAAATAAAGACTTGCCGCTGGACAACATCAAAGCGCATGTCGTACTCAAAAACAAGGTGTTAAGCCTTGATCCTCTGAACTTCGGCATGGCGGGTGGCACGCTCGTCAACAATCTGGTGCTGGACGGCAGTAGCAGCAAAATTGACGCCACGCTCAATACCGAAGCGCGCCACATGAAGTTGAAAAAACTGTTTCCTGGGGCCGAGTCCATGGACGCCAGTTTTGGTGAACTGCATGGCCATGCAAAGCTCACAGGCAAAGGCGAATCAATTGCTGAACTCCTTGGGCATTCAAACGGCCATTTGCAGGCCCTGGTCAGTCGCGGCACCATTAGCCAGTATTTGCTTGAGACAGCGGGGCTGAATCTCGCCAACATGATTATTCTGAAACTGTTTGGCGATGAGCAGATTGTGCTCAATTGCATGGCTAGTGATTTCGCCGTCAAAAATGGCCTTGTGCAGACGGAGGCGTTCAGGCTCGAAACTGACGATACCATTGTCGACATCACGGGAAGCATTAATCTGGCGACTGAGAAAATAGACATGGAGATCGTGCCAGCCAATAAAACACTGCGCGTCTTTACGCTGCGGTCGCCGCTGTACGCGCGAGGTACGCTAAAGCATCCTGATGTCGGGGTTGAAAAAGGGCCGCTTGCTGTACGGGCCGGAGCCGCCATCGCGTTGGGTGTGATAGCCACCCCGTTTGCTGCACTGCTGCCTTTGCTCAACGTGGGTACTGACGAGTCTTCGGGTTGCGTCTCGTTGGGCCAAGGTGATGCGAAAAGTGGTTCATCTTCGCAGCAGGCCAAAGAAAGCGCTCAGGAGCGCCAGAAGCAGGCTGAGCGTAAAGAGCGCGAGAACTGGCCGTCGTCGCAGGCCAAGCCATGACCACAGTGTGCGGGTTAGAATAACGGCCTCTTACTAATTTCATACTGATTCTTACATGAGACTATTGATTGCGCTGCTGCTGCCCTGGCTCACCTTTTTTACTATTGGGCGACCCATTGCAGGCATTATCTGCCTCATTCTGCAGATCACAATTGTTGGCTGGCTGCCGGCAACTATTTGGGCTGTGTACGCACTGAGCCAGTATAAAACCGACAAAAAAATAGAAAAAGCGCTCGGCCAGCGCTGAGCGCAACGGGGGCAGGCCGGCAGAGTAGGGGTTATCCCCTTCAGAGCCAGCTATTGAATGACGGTAGAATTTCCCGAAGCATGCGCAGCCGTGGCTGTCTTCCGGTATTCACATAAACAAAAAGCAGAATGACTTTTCGCCTGGCGTTAAATCAGATCACCAAGCAGTATCCCGCCGTCGTCGCCAACGACGCGGTAGACCTGATGGTGCGGCCTGGTGAGATTCACGCCGTGCTTGGCGAAAATGGCGCGGGCAAGTCGACCCTGATGAAAATCATCTACGGGGTTATTAAGCCAGATAGCGGCCGTATTATCTGGAATGGCACAGAAACATCCATTGCCAGCCCCGCTGCGGCACGCCGACTCGGCATCGGCATGGTGTTTCAGCATTTTTCACTGTTCGACACGCTCACTGTCACCGAAAACATAGCTCTGGGGCTGCCCTCCGACACGCGCATCGACGAGCTGTCACAACGCATAGCCCAAACTACAAGCCAGTACGGCCTTGATCTCGAGCCGCAGCGTCACGTGCACACGCTGTCAGTTGGTGAATGCCAGCGTGTCGAAATCGTACGCGCATTGCTGGGCAAACCGCAGTTGCTGATTCTGGACGAGCCTACGTCTGTGCTGACGCCTCAGGCTGTAGAGCGTTTGTTTGATACATTGCGAACGCTTGCCGCCGAGGGCTGCAGCATTCTCTATATCAGCCACAAGCTGGATGAAATCAGAGCCTTGTGCCACACCTGTACGGTGATGCGGGGCGGCAAGGTAACGGGCGTGTGCGACCCGCGCAATGAAAGTGCTGCCAGCCTGTCGCGTCTTATGATTGGGGCCGAGCCGCCCGCCATTGCACATGTCCAGCGTGTGCCAGGTCGTGTCATGCTTGATGTGCGCGATCTGTCATTGCCCAAGGCGCATCCGTTCGCGACGGCCCTGAACCACGTCAGCTTTAATGTGAGTGAAGGCGAAATTGTCGGCGTGGCTGGCGTGTCAGGAAATGGCCAGCAAGAACTGCTGGCGGCATTGTCGGGCGAGGACACGCGTGCTCCGTCCGACAGTATCTGGCTGGATGGCGAGCCTGCAGGAGGCCGGTCAGCGGCCTGGCGGCGGGCCCGTGGTCTTGGGCTGGTGCCTGAGGAACGGCTTGGGCGTGGCGCTGTGCCAGAGCTGTCTTTGGCGCAAAACATGTTGTTGTCGCATCAGGGGCCTGCTACTGTGCGTCACGGTTTTGTGCGTAGCGGCGCTATCCGCGATCTGGCCGCCGGCATTATCAGCCGCTTCAGTGTCAAGGCGGCTGGGCCGGGCGCGGCGGCGGCCAGCCTGTCGGGCGGGAACCTGCAAAAGTACATAATCGGTCGTGAGGTCACACGTGGACCAAGCGTGCTGCTGGTAGCACAACCTACGTGGGGTGTTGATGTTGGCGCCGCTGCCCAGATACGTTCCGAGCTGCTGGCTCTGCGTAACGCGGGGTGTGCCATTCTGGTCATTTCCGAGGAGCTTGACGAATTGTTTGAACTCTCGGACACCCTGATCGTGATGGCAAAAGGAAGAATGTCACCTGCCATACCGCGATCCCAGGCCACGCTTGACCAACTCGGCCAGTGGATGAGCGGTCTGTGGCAAGATGCTTCACGCGACGAGGCAGAGGCATCCCATGCTTAGTCTTGAGTTGCGCGCCCAGCCTTCCAAAGCGATGGCATGGCTATCACCGGTATTCGCATTTGCCCTGACGCTGCTCTGTGGGTTTGTGCTGTTCATGGTGGTCGGTAAAGACCCTTTGGCCAGTCTCGCTGTGTTTTTCATTGAGCCTCTTAGCAGCCTGCAAGGCTGGGCCGAGATTGGAGTCAAGGTAGCACCACTGCTGCTTATTTCCGTCGGGCTGGCGATGTGTTTTCGTGCCAATGTCTTCAATATTGGCGCAGAAGGACAGTTTGTGGTGGGCGCGATTCTCGCCGGTGCGCTCATTTTGTATGTCGATGATGATACCAATGGTGGCTGGTTGATGATCACGCTAGCCTTGCTGGCGGGCGCACTGGGTGGGGCTCTCTGGGGGGGCATCACGGCGTTTCTGCGTGATCGCTATCATGCCAATGAAATTCTGGTTTCCCTGATGCTGGTATATGTGGCCGAGCTGCTGCTAAGTTATCTGGTGCATGGGGCACTTCGGGATCCTGACGGCTTTGGTTTTCCGCAGTCCAGGCTGTTTTCTGATGGCTTTCTTCTGCCCATGGTATTGCCGGGTACCCGGCTGCATCTGGGTATTGTGCTGGCGCTGTTGGCGTCTCTGCTCGGCTGGCTTTACCTCTCGCGCAGCTTTTCAGGATTCAGGCTTCAGGTAGGCGGCATGGCCCCGCTGGCGGCGCGCTACGCCGGGTTCTCTGCACGCAAGTCGTTGTGGGTCACCATGCTGGTGTCGGGGGGGCTCGCCGGTGTGGCGGGGGCCTGCGAAATCATGGGGCCTATCGGTCAGCTCACGCCGTCGATTTCACCCGGCTACGGCTTCGCCGCCATTATTGTTGCGTTTGTCGGACGCCTGCACCCTATAGGTGTGATTTTTTCCAGCTTCATCATGGCACTGCTCTACATTGGTGGCGAACTCTCGCAGAGCCGGCTGGGCATGCCCAGCGCCATTACCGGCATCTTTCAGGGGATTCTTCTGTTTGCCCTGCTGGCCTGTGACGTGCTCATCTACAACCGCCTGCGCTGGAGGACATAATGGACGGCCTCGCTCCGCTTATCGCCTCAGCGATGATTGCCGGTACGCCTCTCATGCTGGCAGCCCTGGGTCTGCTCATCAACGAAAAATCGGGCGTCATCAATCTGGGCTCCGAGGGCATGATGCTGGTCGCGGCGATTGCCGGCTTTGCGACGGCAATCGAGTCAGGCAGCCCTGCGCTGGGTTTCCTTGCCGGTGCGTTGGCAGGCATGTGCATGGCCGGGTTTTTCGCCTGGCTGACGGTGTGGCTGGGTGCCAATCAGGTTGCTACGGGGCTTGCGCTGTCTTTGTTTGGTGCGGGTGCTTCAGCTTACCTTGGCATAGACTATTCTGCCGAAACACTGCAGGCACATCGGTTTGGCATTCCCTGGCTTGAAGATCTTCCCTTTGTCGGCCCGGCATTGTTCAGTCATCACCCCATGGTGTATGTCGCGATCGCTTTGTGTGTGCTGATCATCTGGTTTCTTGGCCGCACACGAGCTGGTCTGGTGTTGAAAGCCGTAGGCGAATCACCTTCGTCGGCGCATTCGCTAGGCTACGATGTGCGCCGCATACGCCTGGGCGCCTTGCTGTTCGGAGGCGCCTGCTGCGGGCTGGCCGGCGCCTTTATGTCATTGGTGTACACGCCGATGTGGGTGGAGGGCATGGTAGCCGGCCGTGGCTGGATCGCTCTGGCGCTGACCACGTTTGCCACCTGGCGGCCATTGCGCGTGCTGGCTGGTGCTTATTTGTTTGGCGGCATCACTATTCTTACCTATCATATGCAGGCGCGTGGTGTTCCCATTGCGTCGCAACTGCTGTCTATGCTCCCATATCTTGCGACGATTGTGGTGCTGGTACTTATTTCAAGAAACGCAAACTGGATCAGGCTGAACATGCCTGCTTCGCTCGGTAAAAACTTCAACCCGAACACCGGAGGTTAATCATGTCAGTTCATTTATTACGTAAAGCGCTTTGCGCTGCGGTGCTGCTGCCCGCATTCGCCGTCTCGTCGAGCGCCCTGGCGGCCGATGAACCCCTGAAAATAGGTTTTGTGTATGTCAGCCCTATTGGTGATGCCGGATGGACATGGCAGCAGGATATCGGCCGCAAGCAGATGGAAGCCGAACTGGGTGACAAAATTAAGACGCAATACGTTGAAAACGTGCCTGAAGGCGCGGATGCTGAACGTGTCATTCGCGATCTGGCGCAACAAGGCAATAAGCTGATTTTTACGACATCGTTTGGCTACATGAACCCCACCCTGAAGGTGGCGAAGCAGTTTCCAGATGTCAAGTTTGTGCATTCCACAGGTTATAAAACTGCGCCCAACGTTGCAACCACCAATGCGCGTTTCTATGAGTCGCGATATCTTGCCGGCATCATCGCGGGCAAAATGACTAAAACTAATATGGCGGGCTATGTGGGCGCCTTCCCTATCCCAGAGGTACTTCAAGGCATCAATGCCTTCACCCTGGGCATGCGCAGTGTTAATCCCAAGGCTGAAGTACGGGTCATCATGGTCAACAGCTGGTTTGATCCAGGCAAAGAGCGTGATGCTGCGCTGGCGTTGATGAGCCAGGGGGCTGACATACTCAGCCACCACACTGACTCAACTGCTACGGTGCAGGCAGCAGAAGAGCAGGGCAAGTATGCCATTGCCTACCACTCAGACATGTCTAAGTATGGCCCTCACGCCCAGCTCGCCGCCGTCACCCATCACTGGGGCGATTACTTTACCGGGCAGGCCAAGGCTGTGCTGGATGGCACCTGGAAAACGTCCAGCACCTGGGGTGGTCTGAAGTCAGGCATGGCGGCACTGGAGGGTTTCGGGCCTGCGTTACCTGATGATGTCAAGCAGCTTGTGCTTGAGAAGAAGGCAGAGATCATCGCTGGTACGCTGGCGCCTTTTGCAGGCCCCATTACCGATAACGAGGGTAAAGTTCAGCTGGAGTCGGGTGTGCTTGACGATAACGGCCTGAACAAAATGGATTACTACGTGCAAGGCGTCGCCAGCAAGATGCCCACGAAGTAAATGAAGTACCCCTGGTTGCCCGACGTGAGCCGTAGTCGCGCAGCCAGGGGCTTTTTCTTTTTATTGGCGCGCCAAAGCAAGCCTGAGCAATCAGGGCTTGCGTGCGGCGGGCAACCCCCAGGTGCTGATCACCTGAGCCACAGGCTCGCCACCAACGGCCGGCACCAGCGTCACATCGCCGGCACAGGTTCGCCCTGTTTTTAGTACACGGGCATGTGCCAGCACCCCTCCGGGTGGGGTCTTGCGTAAAAAGTTAATACTAAGGCTGGCCGTCACGGCCTCAGCGTTGCCGGTTGCACCGACAATGGCCGCGTACAAGGCCAGATCTGCCAGGCCCATGAGCATGGGGCCGGCAACAATGCCACCCAGACGTTGATGTGCTGCATCGTCAGGCAGCAGCAACGTGGCCGTACCAACCCCGATTTCCAAAATCTCAGCACCAAGAATGGCCGAAAAAGGGTGATGGGTTTGCAACAATTGCTCGAACCCGGCGACGGTAATCGCCGGGGTCTGGGCACTGGCATTACTATGCATGGTGTTTGTCCTGTGACACAAAACAAATGACCTTGGCATAGTACACTGCGATGCAATGAAAGCGGCACATCTAAACTTCGCGCGTCTGATATTGCTGGCGTTCCTGCTGCGAGCGTTGATTCCGGCCGGCTATATGCCCGGTCACGGGCAGGGCGCGCCGGGCATGACGCTATGCGTATCGGGTTTGCCGACCACCGTTATTCAGGCTCTGTCGCTGGATACCTCGGGCGCCCACGATGAGCCCCCTATGCTGCTATGCGCATTTGGGGCATCGGTCAGCCCACTTGCCATGCTTATGGGTGCACTGGTTCTCATGGTCATGCTGGTGCTTGCCCAGTGGATCGTGCCATGGCGCGCTGTGGTTCAATTTTGTGTTCAGGCAGTGCGGGGGCCTCCTGTCGGCTCTCGAGCCCCGCCGATAGCGCCTGCTGATCTCTGATAGAAACTAAAACACATAATTTTCCATGCTTTAAATGGGGTTCTCCATGAAAAAATTTACACTCGTCGCTGTTCTGGCTCTTGGCGCAAGCTTGGCGCTTTCTGCTCAGGCGCACGAACATGCCGAAAAAAACGACCACGCTCATCAACATATGGCGCAGCACAATGCTCCTGACATGTCCAAAGCCAAAGTCTCCGACACCATTTCTGTAAGTGGTTGCTGGATACGCGCTATACCGGCACCAGCACCTTCGGGCGGGTATTTTGTCGTCCACAACAACGGCGACAAAGAAGTAAAGCTTCAGGCAGCCGCTTCGCCAGCCTACAAAATGGTCATGTTGCACCAGACCACGCAAAAAGACGGCATGAGCAAAATGTCTGAAACCCATGACATCGCCATCGCTGCCGGCGGTGAGCTTGAGTTCAAGCCAGGTGGTTACCACGCCATGCTCGAACTGGGCGAAAAAGCCCCGTCGGTTGGCGACAAGATTGATCTTGATCTGTTGTTCGATAACAATGAAAAGGTCAGCGTGCAGTGTGAGGTAAAACCGGCCAATACGCGAGTCAACTAGGCTCGCTATAAGGCTGAGCTAACCCGTGTAGGTTAGGCAGTTACAAAAAGCCAGGCTAAGCTGGGCTGGGTTCTGTATTGCACAGAGCCTGGCCCTTTTGGTTTCTGTCAGATGTGTCAGGTCAAACCTGTGCAGACATCTCTGCATTTTCGATGAACGTGCTCAGTGCCCGGTTGAAGGCTTTTGGGTTGGCGAGGTTCATGCCATGTGCAGCGAGCGGTATGCTTACCTGATGCGCCTGAGGCCGGGCGAGTGACAGTGCATCCAGCCGGGTGCGATAGCGGGCAGGGCTATTTTCTCCCCCAACCAGCAGCAACGGAAAGGGCAAGGCAGCGATGTGTGCTGGATCTACCGGTGTTTGTGGCTCTGTTGCCTGTGACAACAGGGTTGCGGCATTGTCCCTGACCATGGTCTTGAACCAGTTGGTCATCTGCCGCCATGTACCTGCACCATTTACCTTGTCGACAAAACCCGATAAAGCTGCATCAGCATCGTCGCCTAGCAGCAGTGCTGCCATGTCGCGGTGAAGCAAAGGTGCTTCAGGCTCAGTTGTCAGCCGGAAGCCTGGGTCAGCCAGCGTGAGGCTTGCAGTCAGATCGGGCGCTGCCAGTGCAAGTTCGAGAGCGACTTGGGCGCCGCGCGAATGGCCCACGATATGAACCGGATGGCCTTCATTGATGCCAAGGGCAAACGAAGCAAGATCGCGGGCATGCTGGCTGATACTGAAACTGGGGTCGGCGTGTGTGAGTGCAGCAGGCCAATACCCACGCAGACTGGGCGCAACAATGCGATATGTGTCTGACAGCCCGTTCAGTTGCCAGCGCCAGTAGCGATAATCGCAAAGCGAGCCGTGTACGAGCATCACGGTTGCAGCACCGTTGCCCGCCTGCGCGTAGTGGTGAGTATGGCCCGCACAGACGAGTGTGTGGTCAGGTGGTGGAAACAGCATGTCGTAGCGACTACAGCAGCTTCAGGCGGCTTTTTGCAGTTTCGGCGGCTGATGAGTCGGGGTAGTCTTTGATGATGCGCTGCAGGCTGCTTTTGGCACCACTCAGGTCATTTAGCTCGATCTGGCTTGCCGCCATAACCAGCAGTGCGTCGGGAGCCCGCGGATCTTGTGGCGACATACGCAGCATTTCCTGCAGGCCCTGTATGGAGGCTTTGAAGTCTTTGCTGGCATAGAGACTGCTGCCTTGGTAAAAACGCGCTTCGGCGGCTAGCTGGCTGTTTGGGTAGGCATCAAGGAACTGCCCGAAACTGGCAGATGCCTCTTTGTACTTGCCGCTACGGAAAAGTCCCATAGGGCCTTCGTAGGCTGCCTGTTCTTGCGGATCGGCTACCTGAGTGGCGTGGCCCCCAGACTGATCCTGACTGGCACGCTGCTGCAGGTTGGACTGCCAGTTTAGTTGCTCGATCTGCCCACGCAGCGTGGCCAGTTCTTGCTGCAGCATTTCAATGCGGTCTGATTGCTGCAAATGAACGCTGCGGCTTTGGTTGCTGAACTGCTTGAACTGCTCACGCAACTCAAGGATGGCCTGTCGGGCTTCGGTGTCAGAGAAAGCTTGCGCCGGAGATGACACGATCGTGGCGATTGCAACCGCTGTGCCAAGTACAACCGTACGCAGGGGCAAAAAAGAAACGTTCATAGTCAGTATTCCGTTTAGAAAAAAAAAGCCGCGACGGGGGAGCCGTCGCGGCACAGCTGTGACCCATTAACGGATATTACCGCTGATAGACGATGTCCGCACGACGGTTCTCGGCGTAATCGGCCTCAGTATGGCCAAGGGCGCGTGGGCGCTCTTTGCCGAAGCTGATGGCTTCGATTTGGCTTGCGTTGACGCCCAGAAGGCTCATCATGCGCGCCACGGCTTCAGAGCGACGCTGGCCGAGTGCCAGGTTGTACTCAGCGCCACCGCGTTCGTCGGCGTTGCCTTCGATACGGATGTTTTGCTGTGCGTGGCTCGTCAGGTACGAGGCGTGCATCTCGACGAGATTGCGATATTGCTCTGGCACGGAGTAGCTGTTGAAGTCAAAATAGACAGACTTCTGCTGGGCCAGGGGGCTTTGCGGGTTGAATGGGTCCATGATTTGGCCGGAAGAGGCCGAACCGGTACCCGTGCCAGCGCCAGTACCGCTTGCCGACTCGTCCAGAGGGACTGAGCTGCAGGCGGCCAGTGAGGCCGCAAAGGCTGCGATGGTGAAGCATTTTACGATGCGCGAGCTCATTTAAGTTCCTTTTGAAAGAGAGTCACATTAAAACTAATTTGTAAATGGCCCCCAGGTCGGTTCACGTACTTTTCCGTTTAGCGCCGAGAGCGTATTACGTACCCGGCCATCGACAGAGGTTACGGCCAAGACACTACGGCCACCTTGAACCGAACTGTAGAGGATCTGCATGCCGTTGGGCGCAAAACTGGGTGACTGGTCGTCGGGTCCGTTAGTTAGTAACTGTTCGGATCCGGAGGCCATATCCTGTAATGCGATACGGAAAGCGCCATCTCTTTTTGTAACGTACACCAGCTTGTTACCGTCTGGCGATATAGCCGGTGAAATATTGTAACTCCCGTTGAACGTTATGCGTTGGGCATTACCGCCGCTAACAGGCACTTTGTAAACCTGTGGATTACCACCCCGGTCACTGGTAAATATTAGGCCCCCCCCATCAGGGGTATATTGTGGCTCAGTGTCAATGAGTGGAGACCGCATGACACGACGCAGTCCCGACCCGTCTGCACCAATGGTGTAAATTTGCGAGATACCGTCGCGAGACAGCACCAGCGCTAGTTGTTGGCCATTTGGTGCCCACGTAGGCGCGCTGTTATTGCCTTTGAAGTTGGCGAGTGGCACTCTCTGCCCAGTTGCAAGGGTTTGTACGTATACGACAGGCTTGTTTAGCTCAAAACTTACGTAGGCTAAACGCTTGCCATCAGGTGACCACGAAGGCGAAATAATCGATTGTTTTGAGCGCAACATGACCTGCGGATTTTGCCCGTCGGCGTCAGCAATCTGTAACTCATATGTGTTGCCTGTTTGCAACACGTAGGCGATTCGTGTGGAGAAAACACCACGAATACCGGTGATTTTTTCATAGATACGGTCGGCGATCTGATGTGATACCCGGCGCAATTCTTTCTCGGTGCCTGAAAATGCAACACCGTCCATCTGTTGCTTTCCCTGCGAGTCAACCAGTTTGTAGCTGACACTGTACTGCCCGCCTGATTGGGTAATAGAGCCGTAGGCAAGGTAGTCAGCACCGCGGTTACGCCATTGGTCGTAATCAATAGAGCTGTTTACGTCCAGATTGGAGCCAGTCGCATTGACCAGTTGAAACTGGCCTGAGCGGGTGAGGTCGGCACGGATTACTTCGGCCACGGCATCGCCTTTTGCGTCACCAGCGAAATCAGCGATGGCGATGGGGTATTGTGTGGCGCCTACGCCTGAAATATCGACGCGTAGTTGGGCCTGGGCCGGCGTTATGGCGGCACCCGCCATAACCACGAGAAGCCCGCTTGCCCATGTGCGCCAGCCGCGCGTTAGGGCAGCGAGTTGTACTGGAGCGACAGCTGTCATTTTTACTTTCTCCTGTTAGTCGTACATGCGGTAGTCACCCGTGATGGACGACGGGTACTTGCCTGATGGCGGTTTGGGGAAAGGCGAGCAGCCCAGGATACCCTTGCGGACAGCCTCGTCAAATCGTGCGTCGCCTGATCCCCGAATGCTTACATTGCTTGGCGTACCATCCGGATTAAGCTGGACAGTGTATTGTACTGTTGGGTTGCGCGATCCGCGTTGGGGCGGCACGTTATAGATAACCCCCCGACGCACGCACGACCTTACCTGGGCCGCATACCCGCCATCGCCACCGCCGCCGCCAGCCTGGTTGCGGTTGGCAGAGCCGCCGGGCATACCGGCTGCGCCAAGTACGTCGCTGCGCATGGCTTCGCGCAAAGCGGCGCGTTTGGCCGCAGCGGCTTTTTCTGCGGCAGCCTTTTTAGCCGCGGCTTCTTTCTCAGCTTTTTCGGCTGCCGCCTTCTTCTCGGCAGCTTCCTTGGCGGCCTTTTCTTTGGCAGCCTTCTCAGCTGCTGCTTTCTCAGCCTGCGCCTTTTCTGTTGCGGCCTTCTCAGCAGCCGCCTTGTCAGCAGCAGCTTTTTCCTTGGCTGCTTTCTCAGCCTCTGCCTTTTCTATGGCTGCTTTTTCAGCCGCCGCCTTCTCGGCCTGCGCCTTTTCGATTGCAGCCTTTTCAGCTGCGGCTTTCTCTTTGGCTGCTTTCTCAGCCTCTGCCTTTTCTTTGGCTGCTTTGTCAGCGGCCGCCTTCTCAGCCTGCGCCTTTTCGATTGCCGCCTTCTCGGCAGCCGCTTTCTCAGCCTCTGCCTTTTCTGTGGCCGCTTTCTCAGCCGCCGCCTTGTCAGCCGCCGCCTTCTCCAACGCTGCTTTTTCAGCTGCAGCACGTTCTTGTTGTTCGCGCTCTTTGCGCGCTTTTTCAAGTGCGATATCGGGGTCTATCTCGGGCGCAGGCTTTGCGACGTCTGGCGGCACAACGACAGGGGGAGGCTCTGGCTGAGGCTCTGGTTGCGGCTCGGGTTCGGGCTGTGGTGCCGGTTCTGGTTCTGGTTCTGGTTCTGGCTGAGGCTGTGCTTCAGGCTCAGGCTCAGGCTCGGCTTGTGGCTGGGGCGGAGCGTCAGCCTTGTCAGTTTGAGGGTCAGTTTCGGGTTCGGAGGCGTTGGGCGCGACCCCATTGGCCCACAGTTCTACTTGCACCGGGTTGGGTGTTTTTGGGGCCGAAACAAAGCCAACGAACATAAACACGATGAGCAGGGCATGAATGCCGAACGCATAACCCAGCGCGCGGCGTTCTTCTCGCTGCTCTGGCGTTTTGTATCGTGTGTCTTCGGTTTTGTTTATGTGCTTCATTCGATCTTTAAGCCTGGCTGCTTTGCGGGCGACGCCCGCTGACAACCGGATTAGTTCTTATTGGCGCGGGCATTTGGCTGGGCGGCCGCGCCAGCGGCGGTGCTGCGGTCAGGGGTTGCCGAAACCGAGTCGCCGGTGCCACTTTGATCTACCAGCAGGCCTAACCTGCTGATACCGGCGCTGCGCAGCTGATCCATGACTTTCATTACCGTTTCATAAGGCACCCGCCCGTCTGCGGCGATGACAACAGGCGTGTCGGCGGTAATGCGCGAACGGACTTCGATCACAAGGCGATCGGGGCTGATTGGCTCGAACTCAGCGCCCGCGTCACGAACACGCAGCGAAATATCACCATTTTCATCGAGCTGAACCTCTACAGGCTGCGCTGGAATTTCAGAGGCCTGCCCTACGGTGGGCAGCTCGACCAGTCCAGGCGTAATCATGGGCGCTGTGACCATGAAAATAACCAGCAGCACCAGCATGACGTCGATGTACGGCACTACATTGATTTCGTTTTTCAGGCGGCGTTCGCGCCGCAGGCTGCCGCGCAGTGATGACATTAGCGCACCTGACGTTGAAGAATGTTGAGAAACTCGTCGACGAAGCTGTCAAAGCGTATGGATAACCGATCTATTTCGTTGGTATAGCGGTTGTATGCGATGACGGCAGGAATGGCAGCAAAGAGGCCGATGGCGGTTGCAATGAGTGCCTCGGCAATGCCGGGAGCCACAGCGGCCAGCGTTGCCTGCTGCATCGAAGACAGGCCAATGAAGGCGTGCATAATACCCCAGACCGTTCCCAGAAGACCAATATACGGGCTGACGGAGCCAGCCGTGGCCAGAAAGTTCAGGCGTGACTCAAGACTGTCCATTTCACGTTGGTAGGCGGCGCGCATGGCGCGACGGGGCCCGTCAAGTATGGCGTCGGGGCTGGTCTCGTTGCGGCGTGCTTTCAAGAATTCGGTCATGCCGGCATCAAAAACGCGTGCAAGTGCGCCATGTTCGGCGCGGCGGGTACTAACCGCTTGTTGCAGCACGGACAAGTCACCACCAGCCCAGAAGTCGTCTTCAAAGCGGCGAGTTTGCTCATTGGCGCGCTTGAGGGCCATATGTTTGCTAAAAATGTATGTCCAGGAAAGGATGGAGATTGCCAGCAGCACCAGCATTACGATCTGGACGGGGATGCTGGCACTTGTCAGCAATGAGAGCAACGATAGCTCGCTAGGGGCTTGCATGGTTAGTTCTTGGCCTTTTCCAATAGGTTTTTGAGTTCGGGAGTAAAGGGCGCAGGGCGGTAACTGCGGCCATCGATGCAGCATACTTGTATGCTGCTTTCGCATAAAAGTTGCCCGTCGCGTGTGGCAGTTTGCCAGAAGCGCATTGAAGCAGCGCCAAGGCGTGTGACAGTGCTATTGATGCTGAGCAAATCATCAAGCCTTGCCGGCTTGCGATAGTTTAGCTCGACGTCTTTGACAACAAATATGAGATTTTCCCTTGTGGCAAGTTCTGACTGATTTACCCCGAGGCGGCGCAGCCATTCAGTTCTGGCGCGCTCAAAGAACTTAAGGTAGTTGGCATAGTACACAACGCCGCCCGTATCGGTGTCTTCGTAATATACGCGAATATCCATCTGGTAGGGCGTATGGGATGTTTCACTTGGCATGACTTTGGTTAGATGGTGTGTCATCGTTATTCCGGCCTTCTACTAACAGAAGGCCGGGCCAGCAGGCGCTGGCAGTTCATCAAAGCGATTCTAACTGTTCAAGTACGTGAGCGACGGCTGCTGACACGGCAATCTTGTCTGCTGTCTCGGCCCGACGTGGCTGGACTTCTACAATACCGTCTTTCAGGCCCCGGTCGCCCACCGTAATACGTAACGGTACACCGATGAGCTCCCAGTCAGCGAACATGATTCCGGGTCGGGTATCGCGGTCGTCGAGAATAACATCGATGCCCTGGCTTTGCAGTGCTTCGTAGATCTCGGTTGCTGTGTTGCGGACTGTTTCACTTTTGTTCCAGCCCATAGGGCAGATAACCACTTCATAGGGTGCCAGGGCGCGAGGCCAGATAATGCCCTTGGCATCGTGATTTTGCTCAATAGCCGCAGCGGCAATGCGGCTAATGCCGATGCCGTAGCAGCCCATCTGCAGCATCGCAGGTTTGCCATCGTTCTCAAGAAACGTGGCGTTGAGTGCCCGCGAGTATTTGTCGCCCAGGAAGAACACATGGCCAACCTCAATGCCGCGCTGTATGGCCAGCGTGCCGCCGTTGGGGTCAGGGTCGCCCGCTCTGACGTTGCGCAGATCGGCTATCTGGGGCTCAGGAAGATCGCGCCCCCAGTTGACGCCGGTGTAGTGATAACCTTCTTCATTGGCGCCACAGATAAAATTACTCATATTGGCGACAGTGCGGTCAGCGATCACAGAAACAGGCTTGAGTGGGGCGATGGGGCCCAGGTAACCCGGTACGCAACCGAAGAAGTCCAGTATTTCGTCTTCATTGGCCAGGCGAAACCCCTGCAGACCAGGCAACTTGCCGACCTTGATGTCATTGAGATCATGATCACCACGCACCAGCAGCAGCCAGATCTTTACCACTGAGCTATCTTCGGCATCTTCAGTGGCAAGCACTACCGACTTCACGGTGTCGGTGAGGGGGCGCTGAAGTTGTTCTGCAACCAGTTCGCACTTGGGAGCGTTGGGCGTAGCCGTTTTGGTCAGCGTGTCGTTTGCCTGTCCGCGCGTTTCTACCAGGCAGGGCGCCTCTGCCAATTCAATATTGGCCGCATACTGCGATTGCGGGTTGTAAACGACAAGGTCTTCGCCCGTGTCGGCAATAACCTGAAACTCATGGCTACGCGATCCGCCGATGGAGCCCGTATCAGCCGCGACGGCTCTGAACTCCAGGCCCATGCGCGTGAAAATGCGCATGTAGGCATCGTACATGGCATCGTAGCTGGCCTGGGCAGAGGCTTCATCGCGGTCGAATGAATAAGCATCCTTCATGGTAAATTCGCGGCCCCGCATCAGGCCAAAGCGCGGCCGGCGCTCATCACGGAATTTGGTCTGAATGTGATAAAAATTCAGCGGCAATTGTCGCCAGCTGTGAATTTCATTGCGGGCGATGTCGGTAATGACTTCTTCAGAGGTGGGCTGCAAGACAAAATCGCGCTGATGCCTGTCTTTAATGCGCAGAAGCTCAGGGCCATATTGCTCCCAGCGCCCAGACTCGACCCAAAGCTCGGCGGGCTGCACTACCGGCATCAGTAACTCTATGCCCCCTGCACGATTCATTTCTTCGCGCACAATGGCTTCTATTTTTTGCAGAACCCGCAAACCCAGAGGCATGTAGGTGTAAATGCCGCCTGCTGCCTTGCGGATCATGCCGGCCCGTGTCATGAGCTGATGGCTGACAACTTCGGCTTCTGAAGGGGCTTCTTTCAGAGTGTTGATGTGGTACTTGCTTGCATACATGGTGAGGATCCCTGCAGATACGTATAATCAATGTTAATTGTAAATTCGTTTTGAGGTGGCCTATGTTAGACCGTGAAGGCTACCGTCCTAATGTCGGCATTATCCTCGTAAATCAAAAGAACGAGGTTTTCTGGGGTAAACGTATCCGGGAGCACGCATGGCAATTCCCTCAAGGGGGCATCAAGTACGGTGAAAGTCCTGTACAGGCCATGTATCGCGAACTCCACGAAGAGGTGGGGTTGTCGCCCGAACACGTCCGAATATTAGGCCGGACCCGCGATTGGCTGCGGTATAGCGTGCCGAACAACTTTATCCGGCGCGATTCGCGTGGGCATTACAAAGGGCAAAAGCAGATATGGTTTTTGCTGCGAATGCTTGGCCGCGACTGTGACGTCAGTCTGCGCGCAACCGACAAGCCCGAGTTTGACGCCTGGCGCTGGAGTCCGTTTTGGGTCCCCCTGGACGCCGTCATTGAGTTCAAGCGTGAGGTTTATACCCTCGCGCTCAATGAGCTTGCTTTGGTCTTGTTCAAGCGTGGCCACGATTCGCGTTACTTGCGACAACGCGTTCATAACCAGCGTGCATCTGGAAAGCCTGACGGAAAAGGCCATGCACGTACTGTTAGTTGAAGATGAGCGCGAAATGGCCGCCTGGCTTGAGCGCGCACTGGCGCAAAGCGGGTTTATACCTGAGCATGCGCCAGACGCCGCTACGGCTGAATATCTGCTTTCGACGCACGACTACGATGCCGTCATCATGGACCTGCGCCTGCCCGACAAGCACGGGCTGGTATTGTTGCGCGAGATGCGTAACCGTGGCGACATCACGCCGGTGCTAATTCTCACTGCCCAAGGTGCGCTGCAAGATCGCGTTCGGGGTCTCAATCTGGGCGCCGACGATTTTCTCACTAAGCCGTTCGCCCTCGAAGAACTCGAGGCCCGCGTGGCAGCCCTGGTCAGACGCAGCCGCGGACGCCAGGCTCAGCGCGTGCAATGTGGCTCGCTGCACTATGACAGTGATAACCGGGCTTTTACGCTAGACAGCATCTTGCTGCACCTTACGCCCCGTGAGCATGCAGCATTGGTGGTATTAATTACCCGCAGCGGTGTCCCGGTCGAAAAAAACCAGCTGTTTGTGCGCGTTTTTGACCACGACAGTGAGGCAAGCCTCGATGCCATTGAGGTTGTGCTGCACCGCCTGCGAAAGAAGCTGGCGGGCAGTGATGTGCATATCGTCACTGTGCGTGGCCTGGGCTACATGCTCGAAAGCATAAACGGCAGCCATTAGCGCCATGGCCTGGCACTCCCGTCAGCCGCGAGGCAGCATGCACTTTTGGCTGCTGGTGCTGCTTATTCCGGGCACTATCGTCTTGTTGCTCATCGACAGCTGGAGCGATTATCAAGTGATCAGCCGGCTTACTCGAGAAGTCTACGATACGGCGCTGCTTGAGCCCGCCAAGGTGCTTGAAACCAGTATCGAATTCAATGAAGACGGTACCTTGCGTATCGATCCGCCGTTTTATGCGCAGGCCATGCTTGAGTCTAAGGCAGGCAATCGCAAATACTTCAGGGTCGAAGAAATCGATCCGCCCGTGCCACAGCTAGGTGGCATTTCTGCCCTCGGTCTCGAAAACAAGACATTGGCGGGCATGGAGGGTTTGCCCAAGCCTGGGGTTTTGCCTCAGCGGGAAGGCATGCCGGTTTTCTACAACGGCATGTATCGCAATGACGAAGTGCGCATGGTCGGCCTGTGGCGCGACCTGCATTACGACGGTGGCCACAGGCAAGTTTTGGTTCTGGTTGGTGAAAGCCTGCATTTACGGCTGACAACGCAGCAAGAAGCATGGCGCCAAGGGCTGTTCCGTGATGCGCGCATGATTCTCGTGGCGGTGCTGCTTGTCTGGTTCAGCGTTGAATGGGCTTTGCGGCCACTAGGACGCCTGCGCCGTGAGATCAGGGCGCGCGAAGTCGAGAACCTCATGCCGCTTGATGTTGAAGAGGTGCCGCGCGAAATCGTGCCTCTGGTCAAGGCGGTCAACCATCATATCGGTCTGTATCGTCAGGTGCTCGACAAAGAGGCGCAGTTTCTGGCTGATGCTTCACACCAGATGCGTACGCCATTAGCCATTATGTTGACGCAGGCTCAGTACGCCCGACGCGAACCAGATATTCAGAGGGTGCGGGAAAGCCTCGATGCGATTGTGCGCCAGCTTGGGCGAACCTCCCGTTTGACTGAGCAACTGCTGTCTCTGGCGCATGCCAGCGGCAAAGTTGTTGCTCCGCAGGGAAAGGTTGATCTGAATGCGCTGGCACGCGACATTGTGCTGCAGTATCTGCCGCTTGCTCGTGAAAGAAGCCAGGATCTTGGCTGGGCAGACAGCAATCAGGGTATGGCCACAGTACTCATACTGGGAAGCGAGGCCGAACTCCATGAGTCTATTGCAAACCTGGTGCATAACGCCATTAACCACGCTGGCGATGGCAGCTCGATTACGGTGTCTGCCGGCGCAGAAGAAGGTCGTGCATGGGTCAGTGTGCGCGACAACGGTGTAGGCCTGGATCATACGCTGCGCGATAGCGTGTTTGCCCGCTTTGACCGTGGCGGTGCTACAGATCGCGGCGAAGGCTCAGGGCTGGGTCTTGCTATTGCGCTGGCCTATGCCGAACGCAACAGAGGCACCATAGCATTGCGGGACGGAGACGTTTCGGCTGATGGTGGATGCGGCCTGTGCGCCATATTATGGCTTCCGCTCTGGCGCGAATAAAAGGTCGCATGCAGCCAGTTCAATTCTGTCTGCGCAGCTCTGTGGTGCCGCTCTGTGGTGCAGCTAGGCACGGCAGAAAATTGAAACAGACTTGTGCGCAGCAAAATGCCTCTTGCTGTGCCTTACTGCCTGCTCAGCATAGCCCGCCAGCCAGGCCGTTCGGGAGAACACCTTATTATTGCGGCAAGTATGCAGGCAGACAGGCCAGTGCAGGCCATTTAAGCGTTGCGCTGGCCAGGCCCGACTAACGCAGGCGCTTGATCAGGCTGGACGTATCCCAGCGCTTGCCGCCCATTTTTTGTACATCAGCATAAAACTGATCGACTAAAGCGGTAACCGGTACGCGTGCACCATTGCGCTTTGCTTCATCCAGCACCAGCCCCAGGTCTTTGCGCATCCAGTCGACCGCAAAACCGTGGTCAAATTTGTCGTCAACCATGGTTGAGCCACGGTTTTCCATTTGCCAGCTTTGGGCAGCCCCTTTGCTGATAACATCCAGCACCTGTTTCATGTCGAGCTCAGCCGCCTGACCGAAAGCGATGGCTTCCGAGAGCCCCTGCACCAGTCCGGCAATGCATATCTGGTTGACCATTTTGCATAATTGCCCGGCACCTGACTCGCCCAGTAGCGTTACTGCCTGAGCGAAGTTCAACGCCAGGGGGCGGATGGCGTCAAAATGCTCCTGCTCACCCCCGCACATGACGGTGAGCTTGCCATTAACCGCGCCTGCCTGGCCCCCTGATACGGGGGCATCCACAAAGCCAATGCCTTTGGCTTTGGCTTGCTGGTAAAGCTCGCGTGCCACTTCGGCAGATGCCGTTGTGTGGTCTACAAAAATCGCACCTGACTGCATACCCGCCAGCGCACCTTCATCACCCTGCACCACACTGCGCAAGTCATCGTCGTTGCCCACGCAGCAAAATACGACGGCGGCGCCTTCAGCCGCCTCGCGCGGTGTGCGCGCAGCTTTGCCGCCGAATTCATTTGCCCACGCTTCAGCTTTGCTGAAGGTGCGGTTGTAGACGGTTACTTCATGGCCGGCGGCGGCCAGGTGACCTGCCATGGGCAGGCCCATGACACCTAGGCCAAGAAACGCGACGCGTGTTTTGCTCTGTGGCTCATAATTTCTGGCACTGATGGAAGACATAGGTTTAGACTCCGTTGAAATCAGGGTTTATGACATGCGGTACTAGATTAACCCATGTATCCACACCCGCATGTGTGGTGGGTTTTCACCCCTTTCTGGTTATAAAAAAACCCACCGGGTCTCAGTGGGTTTTTTATCGGCCTGAAACGGCAGACCGTTATTCTTCTTCCACAAAGGTCTCCTTGCGTTTTTTGCGTATAGAAGGCAGAGCCACGATAACCACCAACACCAGCGCGGCAATAAGCAATGACATGGACAGTGGCCGGGTGACGAATGTTGTGTAGTCACCGCGAGCAAGCAACAGTGCCCGCCGGAAGTTTTCTTCCATCATGGGGCCCAGAACCAGACCCAGCAGCAGGGGCGCGCCCTCGCATTTGAGCTTGGCCCAGATATAACCGATGAGGCCAAACGCCGCTGTCATCCATATATCAAACACGTTGTAGTTCAGCGAGTACACGCCAATCGTGCAGAACACAAGAATGGCCGGGAACAGAATGCGGTACGGCACGCGCAGCAACTTGACCCACAACCCCACCAGCGGCAGATTCAAAACGACCAGCATCAGGTTGCCCACCCACATCGACACGATAAGGCCCCAGAACAGATCGGGGTGGCTGGTCATAACCTGTGGACCAGGCTGGATGTTGTGAATCATCATCGCACCAATCATCAGTGCGGTGACGGCGTTACCCGGAATCCCCAGTGTGAGCAAAGGAATAAATGAAGTCTGTGCGGCCGCATTGTTGGCTGACTCGGGGCCGGCCAAACCTGCAGGGTGGCCTTTGCCGAAGCGCTCGGGGTTTTTGGATATTTTCTTCTCAAGCGTGTAAGACGCAAACGAGGAAAGCACCGCGCCACCGCCGGGCAAAATGCCCAGACACGAACCCAGAGCGGTGCCACGCACGCAAGCTGGCCATGCCTCTTTGAACTCTTGCTTGTTCGGATAAAGTGATCCCACTTTGTCAGTGATATCGACACGCTGATCACGCAGCTCAAGATTGCTCATGATTTCAGCAAAACCAAACACGCCCATGGCAACTGCAGCAAAGTCGATGCCATCTTGCAGCTCAGGGATGCCAAAGTCGTAACGGGCAACGCCGGAATTCACGTCGGTACCGACCATGCCCAGCAGCAAGCCCAGCAGAATCATGCAGACAGCTTTAGGCAGTGAACCTGACGCCAGCACCACCGCACCGATCAAACCCAGCACCATTAGCGAAAAATACTCCGCCGGCCCAAACTTAAAGGCGACCTCGGCCAAGGGGGGAGCGAACCCGGCAAGCAGCACGGTAGCAAAACAACCGGCAAAGAAAGAGCCAAGGGCAGCGATGGCAAGTGCCGCGCCGGCGCGACCATTACGTGCCATCTGGTGCCCGTCGAGCACCGTCACCACCGCAGATGTTTCACCGGGCAGGGCCACCAGAATAGCCGTTGTCGATCCGCCGTACTGGGCGCCGTAGTAGATGCCCGCCAGCATGATCAGACCTGCCACGGGAGGCAGTACATAGGTGATGGGCAGCAGCATCGCAATGGTAGGCACAGGCCCAATACCGGGCAGCACGCCGATCAGCGTGCCCAGCAGACAGCCCAGCAGACAGTAAGCGATGTTTTGTGCTGTGAGTGCAACGGAGAAGCCCAGCGCAAGATGTTCGAATAATTCCATTGTCGATGCTCCTCAATTGCCTAAAAAGGTGGGCCAGAGCGGGAAGATCAGACCCAGGCCTTTAACAAAGGCCAGCCATACGAACAGAACGAGGAATAGTCCCGTCAGGATGGCAACCTTCCAGCTGAATTCATGGCTGGCAAAGCTGCTGAGCACGACCAGAAGAAATACAGTGATGTACACCCCAAGGTAATTGAGCAGAACGCCACTCAACGCAACTGAACCAACAATGACAATGGCGATCTTCCAGTCAAAGTGCTCGAGTTCGGTCTCTTCTGCCTTCTCAGACAAGGCACCGATGGCCACGATTGCACCGAGCAGTGCCAAGATTACGCCCAACCAGAAGGGAAAATATCCCGGGCCCATGCGGGCCGCAGTCCCCATGGAGTAGCTGGTTGCGCCCAACGCAAATCCGGCGCCGATGACGACGAACATGATTCCCGACCAGAAGTTCTGTCGATTTTTAAGCCGCATGTTGATGATTTCTCCCTCACTGCAGATAAAAGAGGATAGGCTTGATTTGCTTGTCCAGATGGGCAAGCAGGTTGAACGCACCCCCGAAAGGTGAGAAATGGTAAAGGACAGCTATCGGTGTGGATACCCCGATTTTCCCCTGAGCCTTCAGGGTTTACCCCGAAATCACATGGTTATTACATAACTTCCGTGCGTGGATGATATTTTTGCCCTCAGTTTGAAAGACAATTGAAAGGTTCTGGAAAGACGCGTGAAAGGTTATAGTCTGGCTTTAAGTTTTCCCTACCCATCACAGGGTTGGATGGTTTACGATAACGCCCATGTTGCAAGATCTCGACTCTCTCGCCGCCCGTATCGGGCAACTCGTGCAGTTCACTCGCCAGTTGCAAGACGAGCGAGCTGCTATGCAAACCCGCCTGAAAACGCTGGAGCAAGACTGCGAAGCTTTTCGCGATCAGCTGCAGCGTCGTGAAAGCGAGTTCTCTGCCGCCGCCGAGCGCAATGCCGCGCACGAGGCGCAGATCCAATCGCTCCAGGCTGAAACCCAGGCCAGCCATGCCCAGTTGCAGGCTGAGGTAACACGGTACAAAGCTTACTGCGAAGAGGCCCGGCGTCAGCTCGAAGCCAGCCAGGCAGATACATCCCGCCTGCGCCAGGTTGCCGACCAGGCCCGCACGCAGATTGATTCCATTCTTGTGCGCCTGCCCGGCGCCCCCCAGGAGTAACCCATGGAACGTATCGACGTTTCCATTCTCGGTCGCGATTATTCGCTGGCCTGCTCGCCAGAGCAAAAAGATGCTTTGCTTGCCGCCGTCCGTCATGTTGACCAGCGCATGCTTGGTGTCAAGGGTTCTGGTAAAGTGTCGAGCAACGAGCGCATTGCCGTCATGGCCGCAATCCAGATCGCGGTCGAGCTTTTATCCATGCGTGCCCCAGACGGTCCTCTGGGTGAAGTTGCACTTGGCGATTTCAAGCGTAGAATTGACGACATGAACGCAGCGCTTGATGAAGTATCCATAGCCTCCGTTCAGCAGCGGTAATTCAGCTGCGGTAGTTCTACCAAGGTAGTTCTTCTGCGTTAAAATCCCCTGCACAGTACCAAATTCCGGGTGCGCTGCTAGAGCAGAGCACCTAACCGATTGTCCCTGCAGTGTTCGTGACTTGGCTTTATAAACCTTGAACCAATGTCTTTTGGCATAAGGTTGCTGGATTGACAAGCTGGAGCGCTCTCCTTAACTGGCGAACCCGAGGCTTGACTGAAGGCGACCACCGTGAACCTCCGGTTCCAGGGTGCCGGCCTAGACGGCACATGCGGGGCATTTTTAAAAAAGCTCGTCTTCGGACGAGCTTTTTCCTTCTTCGGAGCCGTGTATGTATCCGTCACGAACTAAATGTAATGCCGTTTTATCGGCCATCCTGGTCATCAGCGTCTGGGCTGTCGCAGCCCCCGCCCAGGCGCAGCAAAACGCAACTGCCTCAGGCCCGCAAGAAACGTCATCCCGCCATGCCCGTCATCACAAATGGCCCCAGGCAACTCTGCAGGCCGAAGCGGTAAGCGAAGTTGCCCACGATACCGTGCGCATTACGTTGGCTACCGAGGTTAGCGATGCTTCCCAGGCGGCAGTGGCGCAGGTGCTCACCCAGACACTCGACGAGGTAATGAAGCAGGCCAAGGCCAAGGGCAACGACAAGGTCAAGGCGTTTTCGGGTGATTACCGTGTGTGGCCCATGAACGATAAAGACGGCAAGATCAGCGACTGGCGGGGTCGTGGCGAGATCATTCTTGAGTCTACAGATTTTGCCGAGGCATCACGTCTTGCCTCAGAACTGAGCGACCGCATGCCTATTGACGGGCTGGCATTCTCAGTGTCGCCTAAAGTGCGGGCAGAGCATGAAGACGCCCTGCTGACGCAGGCGGCCCAGGCATTTCGTGATCGTGCCCAGGCTCTGGCCACTGCGTTCGGCTACCAAGGCTACAGCATCAAACAAATTGACCTTGGCGGCGCCGGAGCGCGTTATGAGTCGGCCCCCCGCATGATGGCCATGTCTGCTGACCGTAAGGTGGCCGTTCCTCTGGAAGCCGGCACCGAACGCATTACAGTCGCGGTGAGCGGGTCGATTTTTTTGCACTCAGATAAAAAATAACTGCACCAATGGCGATCATGGGCAGTGACAATAGCTGCCCCATTGACAGCCCTCCTGCGAGCAGGCCAAGAAAGTAGTCCGGCTCGCGGGTAAATTCCACCAGAAACCTGAATGTTCCATACCCCATCAAAAAGACGGCGCTGATCTGTCCGGTTGGCCGGGGTTTGCGGGCAAACCACCACAGCAGTGCAAACAACGCAAAACCTTCCAGGCCCATCTCGTAAAGTTGAGACGGGTGTCGTGGAATGCCGTCACCTGTTTGTGGAAAAACCATACCCCAAGGCACTGTCGTGGCGCGGCCCCAGAGTTCGCCGTTAATGAAATTGCCCATGCGTCCTGCGGCAAGGCCCAAAGGAATCAGCGGTGCGATGAAGTCACCAATTTCAAGAAACGTCTTTTTGCGTTTGCGGGCGAACAGAAACAACACTACGAGCACACCAATAAGGCCGCCATGAAACGACATGCCTCCTTGCCACAGGTAAAGGATTTCAAGGGGATGAGCAAGATAATCACCGGGTTTGTAAAAGAGAACGTAACCAAGGCGACCGCCGATGACAACACCCAGTACCCCGTAAAAAATGATGTCTTCGAGGTCACGCAGAGTGAGATCGGTTTTGCCCTGGTTAATGCGCCATCGGCCCAGCAGCCATACCAACGCAAAGCCCACGAGATACATCAAGCCATACCAGTGGATGGCAATCGGACCTAGCTGCAGGGCGATGGGATCAATTTGGGGGTACTGAAGCATACTGGGTGTCATCCTGTTTAAATTTCGTCGATAATACCGCGATATGGGTCATGGCCTTTGGTTACCGGCCAAACCCCAAAGTTCAACATCAATCAATATATCGAGTGCGGTACTATGTATTCAACCTTGTCTTTTGCGCTGGCAGGCCTTGTCGCGCTAACTGTGGCAGCACCGGTTACCATGGCTCAGCAGCTTTCAGGCGAGGCCCTGGCAAAGGCCAGCAGTTGTCTGGCCTGTCATCAAATAGACAAAAAGCGCGTTGGCCCTCCACTTGCCGTAATAGCGCAGCGGTTTGCAGCATCCGAAGGTGCGCAAGCCTATCTGGCCGACAGCATACGCAATGGCAGCCGCGGGCGTTGGGGAGCTGTTCCCATGCCTGCACAGCCACAGGTCAGCGGGGCTGACGCACAATTACTGGCCGCCTGGATTCTCTCGCTCGCCTTGCAGGATACGGCCCAGACCAAGCAGTAGCAGGACGGCGGTGCCGCCAGGGTAACAATGCACATTACACAATTGGCGTAAGCGGTGTAGGGCAGAGTGGCCGACCAATAAAATGCAGGTAGCTCTGGTAACCATCACCAGCTTTTGTTCTGAACTCAAAGGAGTAGCTCATGTCTGACACAGCAATTTTCGGGGGCGGGTGCTTCTGGTGTCTCGAACCCGTATTTAAGTCGCTGCGCGGCGTATCCGCTGCAATCCCGGGCTATGCCGGAGGGCATATTCAAAACCCTACGTACGAACAAGTGTGCTCGACAACCACAGGGCATATCGAAGTCGTACAGGTAACATTTGATCCCACCATCATCAGCTTTGAAACCTTGTTGCAGGTGTTTTTTGCAACGCATGACCCAACGAGCGTTGACCGCCAGGGCAATGACGTAGGGTCGCAATATGCTTCGGCCATTTTTTGCCAGACACCAGAGCAAGAAGAGACCGTCAAAAAGGTCATTGATGAAGTGCAGGCTGAGCTGGGTGAACCCGTAGTAACCCGTGTGCTGGGTAGCGAGCGGTTTTGGCCTGCTGAGCAATACCACCATGATTACTATCTGCGCAATCCCAATCAGGGCTATTGCCACGCAGTCATATCGCCAAAACTGTCCAAATTTCGTAAGCGCTACGCCAGCCTCATCGCTGCCTAAATCGTGCAGTGCGAGACGTCAGGTCTGCTGGGTTGGGATGCCTGTTGTGCTCCAGCTTCCCCGGCGGGTCAGTCTCGCCAGCAGCGAGATAATCGCCAGGGTGATGGCTACCCGGCCTACTAACACCACCCACACATTCGCGCCCAGTGCCATTATCAATAAAGTGTCTTCGATCAGAGAGTGAGACAGGCACAGCCACGATAAGGCCAGAAACCGGGTGCGCGGCGAGAAATTTTTCTTTTCAGACTCTTCGATAATCAATGCGCCGCCATACGACAGGCCCAGTAGCACCCCTACTGTTGTTACGGGCGCCACTTCAGCATTAAGCCCCGACAGGCGCAGTAAAGGAGTAATGATTGCCGTAATGCGCCGCGTGATGCCCAGACGGTCGAACGCGTCAAGTACGGCGACCAGCACAATAATAATCAGCAGGACAATACCTAGCGAATAGGCTGTAGATTCTGCCCAACCGAGATAACCCTCGGCCTCGTGCGTGAATGATGAGCCGCTTAGCCACGCAAAAGACACGGGTTGTGAGAGGGCGCCTGTAAAGTGACTTGCCCATGCGACCGCGCCTCCGTAAAAGATAGCGGTGCCAAGTCGTAACGCGGCAGTCAGCCAAAAACTCGCTCCTGCGCGTCGAACGATAGCCTGCTCAACCGGCAGGCTATGTGCAAACAGCATCATGGCACCCAGAGCACTTACCTGGCCAACCGTCATGTCTACAGATGAAGCGAGCGTGCTCAGTGTGGCGATGCCGCCAAACATACCCGTAAGCACCGTTGTTGCCCAAATAAGCCCCGCTTCGGGCGGCAGGTTCAGCAAACCCATAATGGGCGTAATCAGGCGGCCCACCAGATCAACCAGGCCCAGCTCTTGCGCCACCTTCACGACCACCATCACAGGCAACATGATCCGGGCGATCGTAATAAACATGCGCCAACTGCGGCGCAGCAGGGTGAGGACGTACGTCGGCAATCTTGTCTCCGGAGCAGTGTGTGTATGGCGGCCTGTGAGGGCATGCGCGCAGAAGCGAGCGGGCAGTCGTGACAGTGCCCCGTCTGCCTGAGCTTAGGGGCACGCTTTATGAGAACAGGACGATTATAAGTGTTGTGCGCGTTTACGCGTGACAAATGACCAGTGAGGCACTACACGTAGCAGAAAATCTCGCTGCAGCCCGATCTGAATCGCACGCCAAGGCAAAGAACAGGCCCAGGCCCAAGCCCAAGCCCAAGCCCAAGCCCAAGCCCAAGCCCAAGCCCAAGCCAGAGCCAGAGCCAGAGCCAGAGCCAGAGCCAGAGCCAGAGCCAGAGCCAGAGCCAGAGCCAGAGCCAGACCCTGAACCTTGACCTGAGCCTGAGCCTTGACCTGAGCCTTGACCTGAACCCGACCCTGAGCCTTGACCTGAGCCTGAGCCTTGACCTGAGCCTGAACCTTGACCTGAGCCTGAACCGGACCGAGAGGTCCGGCCAACGACTGGCTTTTGCCGTTCAACGTAGGGCACGCCCGGGCCGCTCGCGAAAGGGGCGGTGTTTGATGTCGCTAGTAGAACGGGCCAGTTGTGACACTGAAGGAAGACTTACTGTCGCGCTTGGGTGTGGTTAATATTTTCTTCGACCTTGAGGAGATGGTCGCCTATGGATGAAGGCCTCCTGGTGTGCTAATCAGCCGTCTTTAGTACACCACGGCGCATCTGATCGAGCTCGATGGATTCGAACAACGCCTTGAAGTTGCCTTCGCCAAAACCCTCATTGCCCTTGCGCTGGATAATTTCAAAGAAAATAGGGCCTATCTGATTTTCAGTGAATATCTGCAGAAGTAGTCCGCCGTCGGGGGCACCATCGAGCAAAATGCGATTCTGGCGCAGGCGATCTGCACTTTCGCCATGGCCAGGCAGCCGTTTGTCGAGCAACTCATAATAAGTATCAGGCGTATCCAGAAGCTTTAGACCGCGCGCGCGCAACGCTTCTACAGTCCCATAGATATCATCGGTGCCCAGCGCAATATGCTGTATGCCCTCTCCTCGGTACAGGTCCAGGTATTCTTGTATTTGACCTTTTTCTTCGGTGCCTTCTTCATTGATCGGGATGCGAATGTGCCCGCAGGGCGATGTCATGGCCTTGGACTTCACGCCAGTCAGCTTGCCCTCAATGTCAAAATAACGAACCTGACGGAAATTGAACAGACGCTCATAAAACTCGGCCCATTCATCCATGCGGCCCTTGTGCACATTGTGTGTCAGGTGGTCGACAAGTGTCAGGCCTGCACCTTTATGCTCCAGGTCGGTACGTGCCGATGAAGGATCAACTGGCTCAAAGTCAACGTCGTAAATACTAATGTCACCGATACCCCCGTGCCCTTGCTTGCCGTGCCAGCGGTCAACCAGATAAATGAGGGAGTCTCCGATGCCTTTGATCGCTGGAATATTTAGCTCCATGGGTCCGCTGCGGGAATCGAACCCCCACGCACCCAATTCGAGAGCACGCTTATATGCCTGCGCCGCATCGTTGACACGAAACGCTATGGCGCAGATAGACGGACCGTGAAGTCGCGCAAACCGCTGGGCGAACGAATCAGGTTCGGCATTGATCAGAAAATTAATGCCTCCCTGGCGGTATAGCGTGACGTTTTTGGTTCGGTGGCGGGCGATGGCCTTGAATCCCATGGTTTCGAACACAATGCCCAATGCGACGGGATCAGGTGCGGTGTACTCGACGAATTCAAAGCCAGCCGTGCCCATGGGATTGTCCCAGGGTTCGAAGGTAACGCTCATGGTAAGTCTCCAGATGTGGTTATGCGGGTCAAGCGGCACGTTGCGTGCCCATATTTGAATTCTAAAGAAAACCCCATGGCAGGTGCTTGCTAAAATAGCTTGATAAGTAGCGATATACGCGATTAAATTGCTCAAATAAATAAATTAATACAATTTTATGTCTAAAAATTCACTCGATCGGACCGATAGGCGCATTCTCGAGATATTGCAGGCCAATGGCCGGCTCAGTAACCAAGACCTGGCGGAGCAAGTGGCGCTTTCGCCCAGTCCTTGCCTAAGACGTGTGCGACGCCTGGAAGATGAAGGCTATATAAAAAATTATGTTGCCCTGGTTGATCCCGAAAAAATCGGGCTCAAGCTGCTGGCCTACGTATCGATAAGACTTAACAAAACCCTGCGCAGTCCCGGTGCGGTTTCTGATTTCGCCCGTGATGTACAAAGCTGGCCAGAGGTCATCGAGTGTTGTGCATTGTCTGGCGACATGGATTACCTTCTACGCGTCCAGGTGGAAGACCTGACGCAGTTCTCCGCTTTCGCCATGGATGTTCTGATGCAACACCCCGCTGTCGTCGACATGAGATCCAGTTTTGCGCTACAGCATATAAAACAGACTACGGTCTTTCCTGTGTAAGTGGTTGTCTACTACGCATAAGCCGAACGAATTCAGACGCATCCATCTCCATACTGCTTTTTTAGTCGAGAAACAGACAGTTTTTTATTTCGACCCTTATATATATGGACCATGCCTTGTGCACCCCGTTGTGCATAGATCGCCGTGCGATCGCCCTGCAGAGGCCTGTCTGCCCCGAAATCCTCATTTTTCTTAATAAATTCCATCTATTTTTAATTAAATTATTTCCCTTATATTTCAGGTATTTGTTTGCGAAACGGGTTATCTACAGACGGGGCTCAGGGTATTTTTCGGGCAAACTGATTTGCAAGGCGTCAAACGGCTTGCTATAGTCTCGTTCTTCGCCGCACAAGCACCTAGGGTTTTCCCGAAATGCGAGGCAGCCACCGATGCAGTTTGGGCCAGGTGTCCAGCGTTATTCGGGGTCGGTTTAGCCGGTCAGGCGAAGGCAGGTAAGCGGTGCAGGGTCTGGGGTTTTAGGTTATACTTACTGGCTCTGCGCAAAAGGTTGTTAGTAGTGCTTTAAGTCGGTCTTTGTGGTGTGGTTTGCGGGTGCGTAGCACCGGGTCACAGCGCCAGGCGGGCAGCGGATAAGGCTTCGGTTTTTCCAGCGCCCACACCGAGTTGACAAGTGTTTAAAACTACTTCATAATCTCGCTTCTGTGCTGAACACAGCGCCCGGTTTTAGGGTGATGGGTGGCACGGTAGAGGCGGCATTATCAAGTCGTTTTTAGTAGTACCGGCAGGGTGGTTTTACTTGCCAACACGTTCTTTAACAATTTAACAGCCGATAAGTGTGGGCGCTTGGAATGAAGTGCGCAGCCCTTTTCACGAGGGGTTCGCCAAATTTATATCAAGTGCTCGCATAAATGAAGAAGTAATAAGGTTTTAAGAAATTAAAGCCTTGTCTTTTTCTTTGAGCGAAACGCGACGTATGACCTCGCTGGTTCTTTTGGACTGGTAAGGAAATTACGATTTATACAGTGATTAAACTGAAGAGTTTGATCCTGGCTCAGATTGAACGCTAGCGGGATGCTTTACACATGCAAGTCGAACGGCAGCGCGAAGAAAGCTTGCTTTCTTTGGCGGCGAGTGGCGAACGGGTGAGTAATATATCGGAACGTGCCCAGTAGCGGGGGATAACTACGCGAAAGCGTGGCTAATACCGCATACGCCCTACGGGGGAAAGGGGGGGATCGCAAGACCTCTCACTATTGGAGCGGCCGATATCAGATTAGCTTGTTGGTGAGGTAAAGGCTCACCAAGGCCGCGATCTGTAGCTGGTTTGAGAGGACGACCAGCCACACTGGGACTGAGACACGGCCCAGACTCCTACGGGAGGCAGCAGTGGGGAATTTTGGACAATGGGGGAAACCCTGATCCAGCCATCCCGCGTGTGCGATGAAGGCCTTCGGGTTGTAAAGCACTTTTGGCAGGGAAGAAAAGGCGTCGGATAATACCTGACGCCGCTGACGGTACCTGCAGAATAAGCACCGGCTAACTACGTGCCAGCAGCCGCGGTAATACGTAGGGTGCAAGCGTTAATCGGAATTACTGGGCGTAAAGCGTGCGCAGGCGGTTCGGAAAGAAAGATGTGAAATCCCAGGGCTTAACCTTGGAACTGCATTTTTAACTGCCGAGCTAGAGTATGTCAGAGGGGGGTAGAATTCCACGTGTAGCAGTGAAATGCGTAGAGATGTGGAGGAATACCGATGGCGAAGGCAGCCCCCTGGGATAATACTGACGCTCATGCACGAAAGCGTGGGGAGCAAACAGGATTAGATACCCTGGTAGTCCACGCCCTAAACGATGTCAACTAGCTGTTGGGGCCTTCGGGCCTTAGTAGCGCAGCTAACGCGTGAAGTTGACCGCCTGGGGAGTACGGTCGCAAGATTAAAACTCAAAGGAATTGACGGGGACCCGCACAAGCGGTGGATGATGTGGATTAATTCGATGCAACGCGAAAAACCTTACCTACCCTTGACATGTCTGGAAGCTTCGAGAGATTGAAGTGTGCTCGCAAGAGAACCGGAACACAGGTGCTGCATGGCTGTCGTCAGCTCGTGTCGTGAGATGTTGGGTTAAGTCCCGCAACGAGCGCAACCCTTGTCATTAGTTGCTACGAAAGGGCACTCTAATGAGACTGCCGGTGACAAACCGGAGGAAGGTGGGGATGACGTCAAGTCCTCATGGCCCTTATGGGTAGGGCTTCACACGTCATACAATGGTCGGGACAGAGGGTCGCCAACCCGCAAGGGGGAGCCAATCCCAGAAACCCGATCGTAGTCCGGATTGCAGGCTGCAACTCGCCTGCATGAAGTCGGAATCGCTAGTAATCGCGGATCAGAATGTCGCGGTGAATACGTTCCCGGGTCTTGTACACACCGCCCGTCACACCATGGGAGTGGGTTTTACCAGAAGTAGTTAGCCTAACCGCAAGGGGGGCGATTACCACGGTAGGATTCATGACTGGGGTGAAGTCGTAACAAGGTAGCCGTATCGGAAGGTGCGGCTGGATCACCTCCTTTCAGAGCGAAGCGCACGAAAGCGAAAGCGTCCACACTTATTGGCTGTTTAATTGTAGAGAAAGAGTAAGCCACGACAGGGTTACGTTCGGGTGGCTGGTATTCCTTTAGTTGGGGGTGTCCAGGCACGGTCGGGCGCATACTGGGTCAGTAGCTCAGTCGGTTAGAGCACCGTCTTGATAAGGCGGGGGTCGTTGGTTCGATTCCAACTTGACCCACCAGTACGGTTTTTTACCGGTGCGGGGGATTAGCTCAGCTGGGAGAGCACCTGCTTTGCAAGCAGGGGGTCGTCGGTTCGATCCCGTCATCCTCCACCACACGCTGTGTATGAAGGTTGCGGTGCTCGCGGGACTAACAGACAGGGTCGTCATGCGTGACGGCGTTGTTCGTTGGGTCTGCAGTGATAGGCTCGATGGTGGTACTCGTTCTTTAACAATCTGGAAGAAGCACAACGAAGTAATTATGGTGGCATGAAGTCATTCGTGGCTTTATGCGTAACGTAAGTACGGGTTGTGATTGCATTAATACAATGTATAAGTTCAAGTAGTTCTCAAAAATACTTAATCATCGCAAGGTGGTTAGGGCCTTTGAAAATGATGAACGGCACAAACAACGCAAACTCAAGTAATTTGGAAGTTCTATAACCTATAACGTTATAGGATCAAGCGAACAAGTGCACATGGTGGATGCCTTGGCGATTACAGGCGATGAAGGACGTGGTAGCCTGCGAAAAGCAGCGGGGAGCTGGCAAACAAGCTTTGATCCGCTGATGTCCGAATGGGGAAACCCACGCCAGCAATGGCGTATCGCACACTGAATACATAGGTGTGTGAGGCGAACCGGGTGAACTGAAACATCTCAGTAACTCGAGGAAAAGAAATCAACCGAGATTCCGATAGTAGCGGCGAGCGAACTCGGAACAGCCTTGACGTTTTAGCATATTAAATAGTCGAACGGGATGGAAAGCCCGGCCGTAGCAGGTGATAGCCCTGTAGGCGAAATTTAGCATGTGGAACTAGGCGTCAGAGAAGTAGGGCGGGACACGTGAAATCCTGTTTGAAGATGGGGGGACCATCCTCCAAGGCTAAATACTCGTAATCGACCGATAGTGAACCAGTACCGTGAGGGAAAGGCGAAAAGAACCCCGGAAGGGGAGTGAAATAGATCCTGAAACCGTGTGCATACAAACAGTAGGAGCCTCCTTGTGGGGTGACTGCGTACCTTTTGTATAATGGGTCAGCGACTTACATTCAGTGGCAAGCTTAACCGAATAGGGAAGGCGTAGCGAAAGCGAGTCCGAATAGGGCGATTTTAGTCGCTGGGTGTAGACCCGAAACCAAGCGATCTATCCATGGCCAGGTTGAAGGCACGGTAACACGTGCTGGAGGACCGAACCCACTAATGTTGAAAAATTAGGGGATGAGCTGTGGATAGGGGTGAAAGGCTAAACAAGCTTGGAAATAGCTGGTTCTCTCCGAAAACTATTTAGGTAGTGCCTCACGTATTACTGCCGGGGGTAGAGCACTGTTATAGCTAGGGGGTCATGGCGACTTACCAACCTATGGCAAACTCCGAATACCGGCAAGTATGAGCGTGGGAGACAGAGCACCGGGTGCTAACGTCCGGACTCAAGAGGGAAACAACCCAGACCGCCAGCTAAGGTCCCAAACTATGGCTAAGTGGGAAACGAAGTGGGAAGGCATAGACAGTCAGGAGGTTGGCTTAGAAGCAGCCACCCTTTAAAGAAAGCGTAATAGCTCACTGATCGAGTCGTCCTGCGCGGAAGATGTAACGGGGCTAAGCCATAGACCGAAGCTGCGGGTGTGTATTCTTAGGAATATGCGCGGTAGGAGAGCGTTCTGTAAGCCTGCGAAGGCAGATTGTGAAGTCTGCTGGAGGTATCAGAAGTGCGAATGCTGACATGAGTAGCGATAAAGGGGGTGAAAAGCCCCCTCGCCGTAAGTCCAAGGTTTCCTGCGCAACGTTCATCGGCGCAGGGTGAGTCGGCCCCTAAGGCGAGGCAGAGATGCGTAGCTGATGGGAAGCTGGTTAATATTCCAGCACCGTCGTGAAATGCGATGGGGGGACGGATTGCAGAAGGTCATCGGGGTGTTGGACGTCCCCGTTGTTGCATCATAGAAGGCGCTTAGGCAAATCCGGGCGCGTAATTCAAGGGTGTGACTGAATAAGGCCATGTGCCTTAAACTGATTGGAAGCAGTTCCAGGAAAATCCTCTAAGCTTCAGTTTCACGAGACCGTACCGCAAACCGACACAGGTGGACGGGATGAATATTCCAAGGCGCTTGAGAGAACTCAGGAGAAGGAACTCGGCAAATTAATACCGTAACTTCGGGAGAAGGTATGCCCTTGTAGTGTGAAGGACCCGCGTCCTGAGCATGAAGGGGCCGCAGAGAATCGGTGGCTGCGACTGTTTATTAAAAACACAGCACTCTGCCAAGACGAAAGTCGACGTATAGGGTGTGACGCCTGCCCGGTGCCGGAAGGTTAAGTGATGGGGTGCAAGCTCTTGATCGAAGCCCCGGTAAACGGCGGCCGTAACTATAACGGTCCTAAGGTAGCGAAATTCCTTGTCGGGTAAGTTCCGACCTGCACGAATGGCGTAACGATGGCCACACTGTCTCCTCCTGAGACTCAGCGAAGTTGAAGTGGTTGTGATGATGCAATCTACCCGCGGCTAGACGGAAAGACCCCATGAACCTTTACTGTAGCTTTGCATTGGATTGTGAACCGGCCTGTGTAGGATAGGTGGGAGGCGTTGAACCCGAGTCGCTAGATTCGGGGGAGCCAACCTTGAAATACCACCCTGGTCTGTTTGCGGTTCTAACCTTGGCCCGTTATCCGGGTTGGGGACAGTGCATGGTGGGCAGTTTGACTGGGGCGGTCTCCTCCTAAAGCGTAACGGAGGAGTACGAAGGTACGCTAGGTACGGTCGGAAATCGTGCTGATAGTGCAATGGCATAAGCGTGCTTGACTGTGAGACTGACACGTCGAACAGGTGCGAAAGCAGGTCATAGTGATCCGGTGGTTCTGTATGGAAGGGCCATCGCTCAACGGATAAAAGGTACTCTGGGGATAACAGGCTGATACCGCCCAAGAGTTCATATCGACGGCGGTGTTTGGCACCTCGATGTCGGCTCATCTCATCCTGGGGCTGTAGCCGGTCCCAAGGGTATGGCTGTTCGCCATTTAAAGAGGTACGTGAGCTGGGTTTAAAACGTCGTGAGACAGTTTGGTCCCTATCTGCCGTGGGCGTTGGATACTTGACGGAGCCTGCTCCTAGTACGAGAGGACCGGAGTGGACGTACCGCTGGTGTATCGGTTGTCATGCCAATGGCATTGCCGAGTAGCTATGTACGGAAGAGATAACCGCTGAAGGCATCTAAGCGGGAAACTCGTCTGAAGATTAGGTATCCCGGGGGCTAGACCCCCCTAAAGGGTCGTTCGAGACCAGGACGTTGATAGGCTGGGTGTGGAAGCGCAGTAATGCGCGTAGCTAACCAGTACTAATTGCCCGTGCGGCTTGATCCTATAACCTTGTAGGTTAGCGTTCAAGTACCGTTCAAATAAATCATGAAAAGTCGCCACCGTGCGTATGCCGGTGACGCACCATCGCGGCTCGTACACCGCGTTAACACCCTAATTACTTTACGCTGCATGGATCCCCCAGGGCCCGCCCCAACCGGCGCGCCCCAAGGCCAGACAGTCGTGTGCTTCTTTCCAAGATTGGCCAAGCTCGTGCGCTGTGCACGGGCCTGGCACCCGGTTACGCTTGACGACCATAGCAAGGTGGTCCCACTCCTTCCCATCCCGAACAGGACAGTGAAACGCCTTTGCGCCGATGATAGTGGACGTACGTCTGTGAAAGTAGGTCATCGTCAGGCTTTTATTAGTCAAAAACCCCCTCCCGTGATCGGGCGGGGGTTTTTGCATTGGCGAGCGCTCAACAGACAGTCTAGTGCTCAAGTAACATGCCCCCCCTGGCCAGGCTCTGCGCCCTGGCCAAACGCCGCCCAACGCGAGGCCGCACCAACGTCGCATCACACACGCATCACACACGCACCGCTACGGCACCGCTACGGCACCCCTACCGCATCACTACCGCATCACTACCGCATCACACTCGCATCACACTCGCATCACCACCGCACCACCCCACCGCACCACACCCGCACTCCAGCCGCGCCGCGCTTCTCTTCGCACCCTCGCTGAGCACCTCACCACTACTGCATCACACCAACTGATCACGACAACACAACAACGCCACATCTGCGCCGAATCAATACCAATACAGCGCCAGAGCTACGTCACTGCGACGGCACAACAATAGGTAAGGGTAAGCAACCTAGTGCGGTTCTGGATTAAATCCTCGTGGCGTACGGTTAGGATAGAGTTGTATTTCTCGGAGTTCATTCGTTTTACCCGCTGCAGAGGCGCTACGCACTGCGTCCCACGCAGGCGTGGAGAGCGTGCAGCGGGCGCTCTACGGCATAGGTCCCTTTGGTGGCACCTAATGTGGGGAGGCTGGCTTTTCTTTCTGGCCTTGCGGGTCGGATTTCGAGAGGCAGGGTTGTTTCTGGCGCTGCAGACCGGATTTCCATGGAGAGACAGAGGCTGCGCCTGGTGCGGTGTTATCCCATAACCTGATGAGACGTTGATGCTGACACGCGGTTTAAGGCGAGAGGTGGTGTCTCGGGTAAAATAAGCTGCTGTCAGCCATGTGGCTGTTTCTGTTTACTTAGTTACCGGAGGTTACTGATGACCCAGGCGTTTCCGCCAGAAGACAACAAAGGGTTGTCGATGCGCAACTTGACGCACCTGATTTACGGCCTTTTCGCCGTGGGATTGATAAGCGCCGGCTTTTTCGGCGTGGCCGTCATTGCAGCCATTATCCTGGCTTACCTTAAACGCAGCGATGCGGCAGGTACCGTGTACGCCACTCACTTTGACTGGATTATTCGAACATTTTGGTGGGGGCTGCTCTGGGTAGCGCTCAGCGCTCTTGCTACGCTTATTTTTATCGGATGGCTCACAGGCCTCATTGCCGTGGTGTGGGTTGTGTACCGGTTACTGAAAGGCTGGCTGGCGCTTGCGTCCGGGCAACCTCCGGCAGAGCAGTATTAAGCCTGTCCTGCGTTTAAAAAAACGCCGGCTGCCTATAAGTGCAGCTGGCGTTTTTTTCTTCTACCAAACGGTATGCTGCCCCCAAAACAAGCAATGTTGCCTGAGTGGAGCCTGGTGGCAGAACAGCGTCTGGCCGGCGCTGATTTACTTGAGGTGGACGCTGACCAGCTTGGTAAGCTCGAACATGGAAACCTGCTCTTTGCCGAATAGCGGACGAAGTTTGTCGTCGGCATTAATATTGCGGCGGTTTTGTGGATCTTGCAGGTCGTGCTTTTTGATGTATTCCCAGATTTTTTTCGTAACTTCGGTGCGTGGCACGGCTTCGGGCCCGATAATGGCAGCGAGGGTGGGGCTGGGCGTAAGTGGCTTCATGAATGCCGCGTTGGGTTTGCGAGCTGGTTTATCGGTTGTTGCCATAGGACAGGGCTCCTGACTGTGTTGTTGAAAAAGCTTTCCTTTCGCAGCATAACGTGAGATTCCCCTAAAGGCCAAATAATTTCTGCAAACAAGCCGAAGTGGCAGCGCGGCGTAATCTGATCTTTGGCCGGTTTCGGCCCTATGTTATTGTTTGAATGTGGTGTGAATGCGGCTATCTCACAGCCTGCAATAGGCCATAAAAACGAGAAAGGAGCGCAGGTCGCATGCACGCACAATCCGTATTCAGTTCGATCAGGCTTTTTCATGATGACCTGACGGCTATCCGCCAGGACATTCATGCCAATCCCGAGCTTGGTTTCCAGGAGGTGCGTACGTCGACTATGGTGGCTCGTATGCTTACTGCTCTTGGTTATCAGGTGCATCGCGATATCGGAAAACCGGTGTTGTGGGCGTGCTTGAAGGGCGGCGCAACACCAGCGGTCAAAGCATAGGCTTACGTGCCGATATGGACGCTCTGCCTATCCTGGAACAGGGTGACGCAGCTTATGCCTCGGGTAATGTCGGGGTGATGCATGCCTGTGGGCATGACGGTCATACCGCCATACTTTTGGGTGCCGCTCGCTATCTGGCAGAAACGCGTAATTTTGATGGCCGGGTCGTGTTGATATTTCAGCCAGCCGAAGAAGGCCTGGGCGGTGCTACGGCCATGATTGAAGACGGGTTGTTCAACCGGTTTCATTGTGATGCCATTTACGCATTGCACAACTGGCCGGGCCTGGCTCCGGGAGTAATCGGTATCAACCCTGGGCCTATGATGGCTGCTGCGGATCATTTTGAAATTCATATAGAAGGCCGGGGTGGGCATGGGGCGCATCCCTATCAGACCAACGATCCGGTTGTCATCGCCGCGCAACTGATCACGGCTTTGCAGACCATTGTGTCTCGCAACGTGCCAGCGCCTGAATCTGCCGTTGTTACGGTGGCTGCATTAAATGCGGGTAATTTGCAGGCCATGAATGTCATACCGCAAGACGCGCGTATGGTAGGTACCGTCCGGACATTTAGTCGTGTGATCCAGGAGCAGGTAATACGTCGTATGGAAGAGGTTGTGGCAGGGATTGGCGCGGCCTTCAAGGCCAAAATTGAAATGAGATATCACCGCTTGTTTCCCGCGACGATTAACTCGCCTGAGCATGCCGGATTTGTGGCAGATGTGGCGACAGAATTGTTTGGCAGTGACATGGTCGTCGACAATTTAACGCCATCGATGGGGTCTGAAGATTTTTCTGTAATGCTGCAGCACCGGCCGGGTGCTTACTTCAGGCTCGGGCAAGGCGGGGCTGAATCTGGGTGTGTATTGCATAGTGCATTTTTCGATTTCAACGATGCGGTCATTCCTGCAGGTAGTGCCATGTTTTGCCGTATTGTTGAGCGCAGCATGCCTTTAGATGACGTGGGCTGATCAAGGCATAGCTATACTTGCTCTTGGCCTGATGTTGCGGCATCAAGCGAGCAAGCCGTTAAACGCATGTTGTAATCTGATTCGTCGGCTATTTGTCATGTGGCATCGCAGTTGGCATGGTTCATAATGGCAGTGCACTGCACTGCATTGCACTGCCATGTACGTGCCGTGCCGAATCGGTGGATTAGACCTGTCGCACTTGTGTGGTCGCCCCCAGCCTTATTTCCCATCTTTTTTTGATTTTTATCCATGTCCAGCACAAGCTCCAGTAAAGCGTCAGAAGTAATCACAGACAAGGCCCTTGAGGCCACTGAAACCCTGACGATAGTTCGTCCTGATGACTGGCATCTGCATCTGCGTGACGGTGAGGTGCTCGAGTCTGTCGTGGCTGATACTGCCCGTCAGTTTGCTCGTGCCATCATTATGCCCAACATCAAGCCGCCCGTTACAACGGTGCAACAGGCGGGTGAATACCGTGATCGTATTCATGTGGCACTGGGTAAAGCTGGCATTGTCTACGGAGAAAACTCGCGGGGTCAGGTTCCCGTTGGTGGCTTTACCCCGTTAATGACGCTTTACTTAACCGACAATACGCCGCCCGAAGAAATTCTTCGAGCCAGCGAGTCGGGTTTTATACACGGCGTGAAACTGTATCCGGCCGGCGCCACGACCAACTCTGATGCGGGGGTCACCGATCTGCTGGGTCGATGTTCATCGGCCCTGGAAGCCATGCAGCGTACCGGTATGCCCTTGCTGGTTCATGGTGAGGTAACTGACCCCGCAGTTGATCTGTTTGATCGTGAAGCGGTGTTCATTGACAAGGTCATGCTGCCACTACGCAAGGCGTTCCCTGAGCTGAAAGTGGTGTTCGAACATTTAACGACCAGCCAGGGCGTCGACTATGTGCGTGAGGCGCAGGGGCCGGTGGCGGCCACGATTACGGCTCACCACCTGCTCTACAACCGCAACGCCCTGTTTCTTGGCGGCGTACGACCTCACTGGTACTGCTTGCCGGTGCTCAAGCGCGAGCGGCATCGTGTGGCCTTGCTTGAGGCGGCTACCAGCGGCAGCCCACGCTTCTTTCTGGGCACTGACAGTGCTCCCCACCCTAAGGGTCTGAAAGAGGCGGCTTGCGGCTGTGCTGGCTGCTACACGGCCTTGCACGCCATGGAGCTTTACGCAACGGCGTTTGATGCGGTGGGCAGGCTCGATCAGCTTGAAGCCTTCGCCAGCCTGAATGGCCCTGCGTTTTACGGTCTGCCTACAAATACGGGCACGCTGACACTGGCCCGTACCCCATACATTATTCCCGACGAGTTGCCCATGGCCCAGACCACGGTCGTGCCCCTGGCAGCGGGTGAGTCATTGGGCTGGCGCGCGATGCCAGTGTCTGGAGATATAACGCAGCGCTGAGCAAAGCAGGGCTGGCTTAAGCGAGACAGGGCTGAGCAAGGCGAGGCCAGGTTAGACAGGCTAAGTAAGACAGGCTAAGTAAGACAGGTCAGGCAAGGCAGCTCAGGCAAGGCAGCTCAGGCAAGGTAAGGTCAAGCAAGGCACGTCAGGCAAGGCAAGGTCAAGCAAAGCAAGGTCAGGAAAAGCAAGGTCAGGAAAAGCAAGGTCAAGCAAAGCAAAGCAAGGTCAGGCAAGGCAAGGTCAGGCAAGATCAGGCAAGATCAGGCAAGATCAGGCAAGATCAGGCAAGATCAGGCAAGGCAAGATCAGGCAAGGCAAGGCAACGCCAAGCAAGGCCAGGGATATCAACGCTGAGTGGGCCGGGGTTGAACCGGCCAGGAAAGAGGATATCAGGATCCGACCAGCCTCGACGGGGCGGAGCAGCCCTGCCCGCAACGAGGCCGAGCAGCCGGATCAGGCTTCGTTTTGCTTTTCTTCTAAAGCCTCCCAGCGTGCAAAAAGGGTGTGAAGCTGCTGCTCGATGTCGTGCACCTGCGCGTTGATTTGCTCGACTTCGTCGGGCGCATCACGGTACAGGTTGCCGTCGGCCAGTTTGCCAGCCAGCTTGGCCTGTTGCGCTTCAAGCTTGGCAATAGCATCAGGAATGCCTTGCAGTTCGCGCTGTTCCCATGAGGTCAGGCGTACAGGCTTGGCGGGTTTGGCCGTGCGGACTGGGACTGCGGGCTCTTTTTTGCGAAGCTTTTCAGCAGAATCTTCTTGTGGCTCAGGGCGTTGCGCCAGCCATTCGTCGTAGCCTCCCACATATTCACCCCAGTGGCCGTCGCCCTCTGCTGCGATTGTCTGCGTGACGACGTTGTTCAGGAATGTGCGGTCATGGCTTACCAGCAGCACCGTGCCGGCATAGTCTTGCAGCAGCTCTTCAAGCAATTCCAGCGTTTCAATGTCGAGATCGTTAGTGGGCTCATCAAGCACCAGCACGTTAGTTGGGCGAGCGAACATACGTGCGAGCACTAGCCGTGCGCGCTCACCGCCCGACAGGCTGCTGACCGGGGAGTGTGCCCGCGCTGGCGGGAAAAGAAAATCTTCGAGATAGCTCATGACATGTTTGCGCTGATCACCGATTTCTATCCATTCGCTTCCTGGATTGATGGTGTCGGCCAGCGTGGCGTTTTCGTCGAGCTGGGCACGCATCTGGTCAAAATATCCCACGGTAAGATTGGTCCCAAACCGTACCTGGCCTTCAGTGGGCTGGAGTTTGCCAAGAATAATTTTGAGCAGGGTGGTCTTGCCTGAACCGTTGGGACCGATCAGGCCAATACGGTCTTTACGCATGATGGCTGTGGAAAAATCACGGATAAGCACCTTGTCGCCATACTGATGCGAGACATTGTGCAGCTCGGCTACCAGTTTTCCTGAGCGTTGGCCTTCAGCCACAGCAAGGTTGACGTTGCCCTGTCGTTCGCGTCGGGACGAACGCTCGATGCGTAATTGTTCAAGCCGCCGTACACGGCCTTCATTACGAGTGCGGCGGGCTTGAATGCCTTTGCGTATCCATACCTCTTCCAAAGCCAGTGCTTTGTCGAAACGTGCGTTTTGCTGCTGCTCCGCCTCCAGCCATTCTGCCTTGCGTGCTTGCCATTGTGTGAAGTTGCCCGGAAAGCTGATCAGTTTTCCGCGGTCAAGCTCAACGATGCGGGTAGCAACAGAGTCGAGAAAACGCCGGTCATGGGTAATGATGACGACGCCGCAACGGGCTTTGAGCAGCATGTTTTCGAGCCAGGCGATGCCGATGAAGTCAAGGTGGTTGGTGGGTTCGTCAAGCAGCAGTAAATCGGGTTCGTCGGCCAGGGCGCAGGCCAGTGCCACTCGCTTGCGCGATCCGCCCGATAGCCCTGCGATTGGGGCGTCAGCCGCAAGATCGAGTTGATCGATGAGCGCGTTGACTCGGGCCGGCCGCTGCCAGTCTTCACTTTCGGTAATGTCGCCACAAAGGTATTCGAAAACGGTGAGCGTGTCGTCGAGCTCGGGCTCTTGCTCAACGGTTGACGTGGTGAGGCCGCCCAGTCGCATGACGTCGCCATCATCGGGTTCGATGCGACCGTCAAGTATTTTGAGTAATGAAGATTTACCTGCGCCATTGCGCCCGATCAGACCTATGCGTTCACCTGGCTGGATTGCAAAGTCGGCATGGTTGAGTAGCGGGTGATGCCCAAATGCGAGCTGGGCATTGGTAAGGGTGATAAGGGTATTCGCCGCCATATAAATAAAAACCTTCAAAATCCAGTGTGTTTCGATAATGTCTATTGTCGCAGGTTAGAATAGAAGGTGTGAGGCAGGCTGGGCAATCGCGGCGCCATGTGCGTCGAGGAAGGTCCGGACTCCGCAGGGCAGGGTAGCGGCTAACAGCCGTCCGGCAGGTTGGCGCAGCAATGCGTTAACACGCTGAGGACTAGGGCCACAGAGACGAGTCGGTGGCGAGGGCGGGCGCAAGCCTGCACCGGTACGGCTACTTCCGTACCGCATGGCTGGCAACAGTTATGGCGTCGCCGGGTGAAACGCGGCAACCTCTATCCGGAGCAACATCAAATAGGCATGTGCTGGCCTTCGGGTCAAAAGGGCGGCCCGTCCGAGCATGCGGGTAGATGGCTAGAGCCCGACAGCAATGTCGGGCCCAGATGAATGATTGCCCGCCTGGCTTGCCAGGCGTACAGGATCCGGCCTACAGGCCTGTCTCACACTTCTTTTGCATTTTCTTCCCCCCCCTTCCCCGTCTAAATGTCAGCAATTGCAAATGACGTGACACTGCGTGCGACCGTCTTCTGATAAACGACTTTCAGTTGACGACACAATTTCTTGATTTATCTACGTATTTTACTTTTGACGTTTCGTCGAAGGGTCGCTAAGTGCTTGTTGTAATTGGAGAATCCATGCTTTTGCGCTTGACCAGTTGCTTTCCATACCGTAGAGTGGGGAAAAGTAGGATTTTGTGCAAAAAAGTGGGGAAGAATCTTGTTCCAGGGAAGCAGCGCACTAACGTTGGATGCTAAGGGTCGGGTCTCAATACCGACCAAGCATCGTGACGCGCTCGTTTCTCAGGTCGAAGGCCGTCTTACCCTAACCCGTCACCCTGACGGATGTCTGCTTGTTTATCCCCGTTCCGAGTGGGAAAAAAAACGTGAGCAGATTGCCGCTTTTCCGATGTCTGCGCGGCCGTTACAGCGTTTGCTTCTGGGCAATGCGCAGGATGTCGACATGGATGGTTCAGGTCGCATTCTTATTGCGCCAGAGTTGCGTAACGCAGTGGGGCTAACGCGGGAAGTCATGCTTTTGGGTATGGGCAGCCATTTTGAGTTATGGGATGCCACTGAGTGGGCACGTCGCGAGGCAGAAGATCTTGCCAAAGGCATGCCTGAAGTCCTGGAGCAGTTTTCGTTCTGAATCTGATATGGCGTTTGTGCATAGATCCGTGCTGTTGGAGCCTGCGGTTAACGCCCTCGTTGACCGGGATTTTGGCGACCGTACAAAAAACGTAACGACATTGCCGCAAGCACTGCGCTAGTCGACGGTATTTTTGTCGACGCTACGTTTGGGCGCGGAGGGCACAGCCGTCTGTTGCTTACCCATCTGTCGCCGCAAGCCCGGCTTGTGGTGCTCGATAAAGACCCTGAGGCCATTGCCGCCGCTGAGGTACTGAGGCACGAGGATGGCAGGGTAACAGTAGTACATGGCGGGTTTGCCCGCATGGCTGAGCATCTGGAAGAGCTCGGCATAACAAAGGTTGATGGCGTGTTGCTGGATCTGGGGGTTTCCTCGCCTCAGATTGATGACGCCGGACGAGGGTTCTCGTTTATGCGTGAAGGCCCCCTCGACATGAGGATGGATACAAGCAGCGGCATCACTGCTGCGCAATGGCTGGCTGAGGCCAGCGTTGAAGAAATAAAGGAGGTCATAGCTCATTATGGCGAAGAACGGTTTGCTTTCCAGATTGCAAAGGCGGTTGTTGCTCGCCGCGAATCCCGGCCGCTGTGCACAACGCTCGACCTCGCCGAGCTCGTCGCCAGTGTCGTCCGTACGCGCGAAAAGGGTCAACATCCGGCCACTCGTACCTTTCAGGCTATACGGATTTACCTCAATCAGGAACTCGAAGAGCTCGCGCACGCCCTCGCGGCACTTCTGAGAATACTGGCCCCAGGAGGGCGTCTGTCGGTGATCAGTTTTCATTCTCTTGAAGATCGTATGGTTAAGCAGTGCATCGCCGCGGCCGCAAAGCCCGGCGCGGCACAGGCTCGCCTGCCTATTCCAGAGAAAGACATGCCACAGCCCATCCTGAAGTCGCTGGGGCGTGTTCTGCCCAATGAGGCCGAGGTCTCTGGTAATGTGCGTGCGCGTTCCGCCGTGCTGCGTGTGGCCGAACGTACCACCACGCCGCTGCCAGCTGATGGTGGCGTTTCTTTTGTGCCGGTCTCAGGGCTGATTAAAACGACGGCTACCAAGCGTGGCACAGGTGCACGACGACCGGGGCGATCTGCACAGTCAGCGAGGCGCGGCTCATGATGCGGCTAAGCTTTCTCTTCGCAACATTGCTTACTATTTCCGCGCTGTCATTGGTGACAGCGCGTTTTCAGTCGCGTCAGCTGTTTGTGAAGCTCGATCGTCTTGAAGACAAGGCCCGCCAGTTAGACACTGACTGGCGGCGTCTGCAGCTGGAGCGCGCCGAGCTTCAGCGCAATGTCCGTGTTGACCAGTCTGCCCGTCAGGATCTCGGCATGAAGCCTGCCACGCCAGATCGTACGCTGTATGTCGAGGGGCCACAGACTGTTTCTGCGCCGGGTGCCGGTAAAGCGGGGCGGCCATGAAGCGAGTCAGATTTTACGATAGCCCCGTACTGAATAAGCAGATGCCGCTATGGCGGGCGCGTCTGGTATTGATCTTGCTGGTCCTGGGGTTTGGCGCGCTGGCTGCCAAGGCAATGTACCTGCAGGGGCTTTCCAATGAGTTTTTACAGCAACAGGGTGAACGTCGTTATGAACGCACCCTGGTGCTGCCTGCAACACGCGGAAAAATCTTTGATCGAAGCGGAACCGTTGTCATGGGTTCCAGTGTGCCTGTTCGTGCCATCTGGGCCATACCTGAAGATGCGCGCAGTGCGTCCGACTCGCAAATTGCCAAGCTGGCCACGCTACTCGGCATGTCGCCCGCCGATATCAAAGGTCGTATTGCGGGCGAAGAGAAAAATTTTGTTTATATCAAGCGACAGGTTTCGATGGATGTCGCGGGGCAAATCGGCGACCTGAAAGTGCCTGGCTTTCATCAGCAGGCTGAAATGCGTCGGTTCTACCCGGAAGGCGAGGTCGCGGCTCATGTGATCGGCTTTACCAATATTGATGATAACGGGGTTGAAGGGGTTGAACTTGCCTTCAATGACGCGCTGTCGGGGCGTCCGGGCTCTCGCCGCGTTATCAAGGACCGCCTCGGGCGGGTGGTCGAAGATGTGCAGGCTATTGTGCCGCCTGTCGATGGTCAGGATCTCAAGCTGTCGATTGATGCGGGTATGCAGTTTGATACCTATACAGCATTGAAAGAAGCCCTGAAAGAACATAATGCGCGTGCTGGCGCAGGTATTGTCATTGATGTTAAGACTGGGGAAATTCTGGCATTGGTCAATCTGCCGACTTATGACCCCAATGATAGAAGTGACCGCAAAGGGCCTGCGTTGCGCAATCGTGCCCTGACCGACACCTTCGAGCCTGGCTCGATCATGAAGCCGTTTACGGCGGGGCTGGCACTCGATATCAAACGTATTACGACCTCTACGCTGTTCGATACGGGCAATGGTCACTATCGCTATCAGGGCTCTACCATCAGCGACGTCAGTCGCAATGGCACGCTGAATGTGGCCGGTATCTTGAGGCGATCAAGCAATATCGGCATGACGATGATCTCCGAGAAGCTTACTTCGGAAGAAATGTGGAACAAATTCACCGAACTGGGTTTCGGCAGGCCTCCGCAGGCGAACTTTCCGGGCGTCGCCTCTGGCCGTCTTCGGCCCTGGGAGCGTTGGCGCCCCATTGAGCGTGCGACCATGGCCTATGGCTACGGGCTTTCGGTATCGCTGATCCAGATCGCACACGCCTACACGGTGTTTGCGCGTAACGGCGATATGGTCTCGCTCACATTGCTCAAGCGCCAGGGTAAACCCACAAGTGTGCAGGTTTACCGTCCGGAGATAGCGGGCCAGATTCGTGCCATGCTGGAAGCGGCGGCCGGGCCTGAGGGAGCCAAGCTGGCTCAGGTGCAGGGCTACCGTGTCGCGGGTAAAAGCGGGACGGCGCGAAAAATTGTTGATGGCAAGTACAGCCGGTCACTCTATCGCAGCTCTTTCGTGGGCTTTGCCCCAGTATCCAATCCTCGTATTGTGGTTGCGGTTACGCTTGATGAACCGCATGGTAAAGGCTATTACGGCGGCCGGGTGGCAGCCCCTGTTTTTTCGCAGGTCGTAGGCAGTGTGCTGCGTCGCATGGGCGTGGAGCCCGATGCGCCAATTGAATCATTGGTGGCCCTTGGGTCTGATGAGGTGGCACCCCGATGACAGCGCATGACATTATCCTATGGCTCGAACAGCATGTGGCCCGGCAGGCTGATTTGTGCCTGGATACCCGCCAGCTTCAGGCTGGCGACGTGTTTTTTGCTTGTCCGGGTCGCACAACCAACGGGCGAGCGTTCATCGAGCAGGCCATTGCGAACGGCGCCGGTGCGATTGTTGTTCAGTCTGACGAGGCTGATCCCGTCTTGACGACGTCCGTGCCGTTGCTGCGTGTGCCGGGTTTGCGTGATGTGTTGGGAGCGGTGGGTGACCAATGGTACGGTCGGCCGTCTACCGCCTTGACGGTTGTTGCGGTAACCGGCACAAATGGTAAGACAAGTTGCGTGCAGTGGCTGGCAGCCGCGCTGAATGCCGATGGTGTCGCATGCGGTAGCATCGGCACCTTGGGTGTGTTGCTGCCAGATGGATCAAGCCTGGGAGGCGTGCTGACCACTCCCGATGTGCTGACCATGCACCGCAGTCTGGCCCAATTGCGTGAGGCTCAGGTCCACGTTGTGGCTATGGAGGCTTCGTCCATAGGTCTGGAACAGGGACGGCTCAATGATGTGGCTATTGATATAGCAGCCTTCACCAACCTTACACGCGACCATCTCGATTACCACCAGACTGAAGCTAAATATCGCCAGGCCAAATTTTTGCTGTTCAAAATGCCCGGATTGCGCCGTGCCCTGGTTAATGCCGATGATGAGGCCGGCAGGTCTTTGCTGGCTAGCTTGTCGCCTGATCTGGCATGGTCATATTCTGTAAGCGAGCCGACGGCAACCCTGTATGCCCGAGACCTGCACCCTTCGGGCAGTGGGCAGGTGTTTACGCTCGTTGGTCCTGAAGGCAGCGCACAGATATTGACGCCTCTTGTGGGCGAGCACAACGTATCCAATTTGCTGCTGGTTGCTGGTGCGCTGAAAGAGCTGGGATGGAGCATCGGGCGTATCGCCCGTACTTTGCCCGTTCTGCGCTCTGTGCCCGGACGTCTTGAGCTTGTGCTGGCCGTACCGGACAGCGTTGTCAGCAACGCCCCTGCTGCGCAGGCGTCGGTTGTCGAGCCGGATTTTAGACGGGCTAGCGCCGGGCCTCTGGTGCTTGTCGATTATGCGCATACGCCTGATGCGCTTGAGCGTGCGCTGAAAGCACTTCGGCCTATGGCCGATATGCGTGCCGGCAGGCTGGTCTGCGTGTTTGGCTGCGGCGGCAACCGTGACGCCGGCAAGCGTCCTATGATGGGCCGTATCGCCGAGGGTAGTGCAGATGTTGTCATCGTGACTGATGACAATCCTCGCACTGAAAACCCAACAGAAATTATTGCGCAAATTGCTGCCGGGATGTCTGCGCCGCCGCGAGTTATCGGCGACCGGGCTGTGGCGATCATGACGGCAGTCTGGGACGCCAGGCCAGAAGACGTCATTCTTGTCGCAGGCAAAGGCCATGAAACCTACCAGGAAGTACACGGGGTGCGAACGCCGTTCGATGATAGAGAGTGGGCACGTGCTGCACTCACGTGGCTATCGGCGCAGCAGTCTGGTGTTTCTACCGACTCGCGCGCGATAACGCCCGGCCAGCTATTTGTTGCGCTCAAGGGTGAAACTTTCGACGGGCATGCTTATCTGGCTGCGATTGCTGATGCTGGCGCCCGAGCGGCTATTGTCGAAGTCAGCAACCCGGCCATAGCCCTGCCCCAGATTGTTCTCGGCGATACGCGCCAGGCGTTGATACGCATGGCGACGGCGTGGCGTGCACAATTTACTTTGCCCGTTATAGCCGTCACTGGCAGCAATGGGAAAACCACCACCAAGGAAATGCTTGCGTCCATTTTGCGAGAGGCGCTTGGTGATGCGGCGAGCCTGGCCACGCACGGCAATCTCAATAATGATATTGGTGTGCCTCTGACCGTGTTGCGGTTGCGTAGCGGTCACGAAGCCGCCGTTCTCGAGCTGGGCATGAACCACCCGGGTGAGATTGCTGTTCTGGCAGCTATTGCAAAGCCTACGGTAGCGTTGGTCAATAATGCACAGCGCGAGCATCAGGAGTTCATGCACTCGGTAGAGGCGGTTGCTCAAGAAAACGGCGCAGTTCTGGAAAGTCTTGGTGGCGATGGTGTCGCCGTGTTCCCGGGCGGGGACCCCTATACCGGTTTATGGCAAGCGCTGGCAGGAGGGCGTCAGACTCTGCGTTTTGGGCTGGATGCCGCATGCGATGTTTATGCTGCAGACGTTGTCGAAGCACCTGAATCTACCCGGTTTCGTCTGCACACGCCGGCTGGCAGTGCGTTGCTCACACTTGCCGCGCCAGGTGAGCATAATCTGCGTAATGCGCTGGCTGCTGCCGCCAGCGCTATTTCGGCCGGTTTTTCGCTGGATGCTGTCGTCAAGGGGCTTCAGGCATTTAGCCCTGTGGCCGGCCGCATGCAGTTGCGATCACTTCCGGGCAATATCCGCCTGATTGATGATACCTATAACGCGAATCCTGATTCAGTGCGTGCCGCCATTGATGTGCTGGCACGTCTCGCGGGCACCAAAGCGCTGGTGCTGGGCGACATGGCGGAGGTCGGCGACAACGGTCCAGCCATGCATGCAGAGGTTGGGCAGTATGCGCGGCAGCAGGGTATAGACGAACTGCTGGTCTATGGTGACGCGTGCGCCCACGCGGTTGAAGCATTTGGTCCCGCCGCCCGTCGGTACGGTTCCGTCGAAGAGCTTGCGCAAGATCTGGTGTTGCAGCTTCCGGCCAACATTCTGGTTAAAGGATCACGAAGCATGCGCATGGAGCGTGTCATTACGGCATTAGAAGAAAAACTGTCCCTAAATCAAGGGAGGGCTCACCATGCTTCTTGAACTGGCACGATGGCTGTCCGATGCCCATATACGTGCATTTGGAGTTTTTGAATACATCACATTCCGTGCGCTGCTGGCGTGCGGCACAGCATTGCTGATTGGGCTGTTTGCAGGTCCGATGGTGATTCGCAAGTTAACCGAACTGAAAATCGGCCAGGCTGTGCGCGCCTATGGGCCTGAATCTCATTTACAGAAAAATGGCACCCCCACCATGGGCGGTGCGCTGATTCTTATCTCCATTGGCGTCAGCACCTTGTTGTGGGCCGACTGGACAAACCGCTTTGTCTGGGTGGTTCTGCTGGTGACATTCGGGTTTGGCTGGATTGGATGGGTAGACGACTATAAAAAGGTCGTGAATCGCGATCCGGAAGGTATGTCGTCCAGACGCAAATTCTTCTGGCAGGCGCTGATTGGCCTGATCGCCTCGGTATACCTTACGTTTGCGGTGTCGGCACCTGCTAACGCTGAGCTTTGGCCGTTGTTTCGTGACTGGGTTATGAGCGGCTTCACTATGGATCTGCCCACGCGCGCCGACCTGATTGTGCCGTTTTTCAAGACCGTGAGTTACCCGCTGGGTGCCTTTGGCTTTGCAACCCTGACCTGGTTCGTCATTGTGGGTTCCAGCAATGCGGTCAACCTGACTGACGGGCTTGACGGTCTTGCCATCATGCCAACTGTCATGGTGGGCAGCGCGCTGGGTATCTTTGCTTACGTTGTGGGCCGTGTCGATTACTCCAAGTACCTGTTGTTTCCATACATTCCGGGTGCGTCTGAGCTCATGGTGCTGTGTGCGGCCATTGCTGGTGCCGGCCTGGCTTTTCTGTGGTTTAACGCCTACCCGGCTCAGGTGTTTATGGGAGACGTCGGAGCGCTGGCGCTGGGTGGCGCACTGGGAACAATCGCTGTAATCGTTCGCCAGGAAATCGTGCTGTTCATTATGGGGGGCGTGTTTGTTGTAGAAACGCTGTCGGTGATGATGCAGGTGGCCTGGTTTAAATACACCAAGAGACGATATGGAGAAGGGCGACGCATCTTCCGCATGGCTCCGTTGCATCACCACTTTGAAGTCACAGGCTGGAAAGAAACCCAGGTAGTGGTGCGGTTCTGGATTATCAGCATGATGCTGGTGCTTATCGGTTTGGCGAGTCTGAAACTACGATGAATACCATGTCCTTTCCTTCCGTGCGTGCCGATGGCCTCACCCTCATTCTTGGGCTGGGCGAAACGGGCGTGGCGGCCGCATTATGGTGCGCGCGTCAAGGAGCGCGGCTCAGAGTGCTTGACACTCGCGCGCAACCGGCTGGCCTGCAGGCGCTTCAGGCCGGGTGCGATGCTGCACAGATCGAATACGGGCTGGGACACCAAGCGTTCACCGAAGATGCACTGGATGAGGTTCATACCATTGTTCTGAGCCCGGGGCTTACGCCTTCGCATGAGCCCGTGAAAACATTGCTTGCCCAGGCGGCCGAGCGTGGTATTGACGTTATCGGCGAGATCGAACTGTTCGCGCGTGCCCTTGCCGACATGGCGGGGCAGGGTTATGAGCCCAAGGTTTTGGCTGTCACCGGTACCAATGGCAAAACCACGGTTACTGCCATGGTGCGTCAGCTTGTCGAGGCCAGTGGGTTGACGGCAAAGTCGGCAGGCAATATCAGCCCTGCAGCACTGACGGCTCTGGCCGATGCGCTGAGCGCCGGATCACTGCCAGATGTCTGGGTGCTTGAGCTTTCCAGTTTCCAGCTTGACGCGATCTCATCGCTTGCTGCCGATGCTGCAGTGGTGCTAAACGTGACGCAAGATCACCTCGACTGGCATGGCTCTATGCAGGCCTATGCCGCCGCCAAGGCGCGACTGCTAGAGATGACCCGTATCGCCATCGTCAATCGTGATGATCCGCTTGTTGTCGCCATGGTATCTGATGTACGGGCGGCTCACGTACGCAGCTTTGGTTCCAGTCTGCCCGAGTTTGAAGGCGATCTCGGGCTGGAGAACAGCAACGGCGTGCAGTGGCTGGCAGCCGCTGAAGCGGCAGATTTTGATCTGCCTGTCGCACCATCGCGGCGCCGCAAGGCACAGGCAGAGCTACAGCGTGCTGAAGGGCGCATGAGCAGGCTTATGCCCGGCGACGTGCTGCAGTTGCGCGGTCGGCACAATATGCTGAACGCACTTGCCGCCCTGGCACTGGGCCGCAGCATAGGTCTGGGTTGGGCCGGCATGTTGCGAGCCTTGCGCGAGTATGGCGGCGAACCACACCGCATGGAATTCGTGCGCACTGTGGGTGGCGTCGATTTCGTCAATGACAGCAAAGGTACCAATGTTGGCGCAACCGTGGCCGCGATTGAAGGGCTGGACGCGCCTGTGGTGCTGATTGCCGGCGGATTGGGCAAAGGGCAAGATTTTTCGCCACTTGTGAAGCCTGTGCGCGAACATGCGCGCGCGGTTGTTTTGCTGGGGCAGGATGCCGGTCTGATGAAGCAGGCATTGGCAGCGGGCGATGTCCCGATTGATCTGGCGACATCCATGCATGATGCTGTCGAACGCGCACACGCTCTTGCGCATGAAGGTGACACGGTGTTGTTGTCGCCCGCCTGCGCAAGCATGGACATGTTCAAAAACTATGGACACCGTGGCCAGTGTTTTGTCGATGAGGTTCAGGAACTGGCCTTGAATCGTGGAGAAGTGGCATGAGTCTTTTTGCTGATTTCTCCTCTGGTGTAAATGCGGTTCGACCCGGTCGCACCAGCATGCCCAGCGTTGATATTCCACTCATCATGATGGCCAGCGCTCTGGTGGTGTTCGGGCTCTTGATGGTGTATTCGGCCTCTATCGCACTGGCCGATGGCCCGCGCTACGAAAGCTACGGGCGTTATTATTTTGTGCTGCGCCATGGGTTGTTCATTATTGTCGGTTTGTTGAGTGCGCTGGTGACATTCAGCCTGCCCATGAAGTTCTGGGAGCGCTTCGCTGCGCCCCTGTTCATACTCTGCCTGTTGCTGCTGGTGGTGGTGCTGATACCGGGGATAGGCCGCGAAGTGAATGGTGCCAGGCGTTGGCTTCCTTTTGGTCCCGTCAATTTTCAGCCGTCTGAGCTGATGAAAGTTGGCGTGCTGCTGTACGCAGCCGACTATACGATGCGCAAGCAGGAACACATGCAGAATTTCCTGCGCGGTTTTCTGCCCATGGCCTGCGCATTGGCGGTGGTCGGCATGCTGTTGCTGCTTGAGCCCGACTTGGGCGCGTTCATGGTGATTGTTGCCATCGCGGTCGGCATACTTTTTATTGGCGGGATTAACGGCAAGCTTTTTTCTATGCTGCTGACTATCTTGGTTGGCAGCTTTCTGTTGTTGATCTGGTTGTCGCCCTGGCGTCGAGAGCGGCTCTTTGTGTATCTGGACCCGTGGAACCCTGAAAACGCATACGGCAGTGCTTATCAGCTGTCGCATTCGCTGATTGCCCTCGGGCGCGGAGAGTGGTTTGGCGTGGGGCTGGGATCCAGCATTGAAAAGCTGCACTATTTGCCCGAAGCTCACACCGACTTCATCGTGGCGGTGATCGGTGAAGAGCTTGGGTTTGTCGGGTTGATGTGTCTGCTTGGCGTATTCATGTTTCTGATCTGGCGTGGCTTTGAGATTGGGCGTCAGGCCATCGCCATGGATCGTATCTTCAACGGATTGGTTGCCCAGGGTGTTGCCTTGTGGTTTGGCGTGCAGACTTTCATTAATGTGGGTGTGTGCCTGGGGCTGCTTCCTACCAAAGGCCTCACGCTCCCCATGGTGAGCTATGGCGGCACCGGCATCGTAATGAATCTGGTGGCCATGGCCCTGCTGGTGCGGGTCGATTACGAAAACCGTAATCTTATGCGGGGAAAACGCACATGAGCTCTCGTACTTTACTGATCATGGCGGGTGGCACGGGCGGGCATATTATGCCGGGTCTGGCTGTGGCGCATGAGATGAAAGCCCGAGGCTGGCGTGTGCAGTGGCTGGGTCACCCCGAACGCATGGAGGGCAGGCTGGTTCCGCCTCAGGGCTTTGAACTGGTGCCGCTGCGTTTTGCTGGAGTACGGGGCAAAGGCATTACAGGCTTGCTCAAGCTGCCATTTACGCTTCTCCGGGCTTGCATGCAGGCCCGAACGGCGTTGTCGCAGATACGTCCTGATGTGGTGCTTGGCATGGGGGGCTATGTGGCCTTTCCAGGGGGGCTGATGGCGGCATTACGTCGGATTCCTCTGGTCATCCATGAACAGAATGCCGTGTCAGGCACAGCCAACCGCTGGATGGCCCGATTTGCCGACAAGGTGCTTGTGGGGTTCCCGGGAGCCCTGCCGGGCGCCGTCATGGTGGGTAATCCGGTACGTGAAGCATTCACACAAATCGTGCCTGCCGTGCAGCGCTATGGTGAGCGCCAAGGCCGCCTGCGCGTGCTGGTCGTGGGTGGCAGCCTGGGCGCAAGGCCATTAAATACTGTCATGCCCGCAGCGCTTGCGCTCTTGCCGGCTGACGTTCGCCCTCAAGTTACCCACCAGGCAGGTGAGCAACATTTGTCGGGCTTGCGCGAAGCCTACGAACAGGCGGGTGTTGAAGCAGATTGTCATGCTTTTATTGATGACATGGCCCAGGCCATGGCTAACGCCGATATCGTGATCTGCCGCGCGGGCGCGATGACTGTTGCTGAGGTTGCCGCCGTGGGCGTCGCCGCATTGTTTATTCCTCTTCCGCACGCGATTGATGATCATCAGACTGCCAATGCCCGCTACCTTAGCGATTGCAACGGAGGGTTGCTGCAGTCGCAGTCCACACTGACGCCAGAATGGCTGGCGCAATGGCTGAGCAAAGCGACCCGCGAAGAACTGGCCGCGATGGCGGCCCATGCGCACGAGCACGCCTGCCTGCATGCCTGCAGCCAGATCGCCGACGCATGTGAGCAAGCCGTCAGGAGGCAGGCATGAAGCACCGAATTCAAAGCATACATTTTGTGGGTATTGGCGGCTCGGGTATGAGCGGCATTGCCGAGGTATTGCTCAACCTGGGCTATGCAATCAGTGGTTCTGATCTCCAGGAAACTGCAATAACGCGACGACTGGCACAATTGGGCGCACGCATAGTCATTGGTCATGATGCCGCCAACGTCGAGGGCGTGGGCGCCATTGTGACCTCGACGGCCGTCTCGGGTGACAACCCCGAAGTGCTTGCCGCTCGCGCCGCACGCATCCCTGTTGTGCCCCGCGCCCTGATGCTCGCTGAGTTAATGCGCCTGAAGCGTGGCATCGCCGTTGCCGGGACGCATGGCAAGACGACAACGACCAGTCTGGTCGCCAGCGTACTGGCGGCCGGTGACCTCGACCCCACCTTTGTGATTGGCGGACGATTGAACTCTGCAGGCGCCAATGCGCGTCTTGGTCAGGGCGAATACATCGTTGTAGAAGCCGATGAGTCCGACGCCTCGTTTTTAAATCTGTTGCCGGTGATGGCCATTATTACCAACATCGACATGGACCATATGGATACCTATGGTCATGATGTGGCCCGGCTCAAGAGTTCGTTCATTGAGTTTACGCAACGCCTCCCGTTCTACGGTTCGGCAGTGCTGTGCGCGGATGACGCCAATGTCAGAGAGATTATTCCTTTTGTCTCCCGCCCTGTAACAACCTACGGCATTGATAGTGATGCGCAAGTGCGCGCGGTCAACGTGCGCGCCGATGGCACGACGATGCGCTTCGATGTTGAGCGTCAGGGGTCTATGGGCGCACTGCCTCCTATGTCGGTGTGTCTGAACCTTCCGGGACGACACAATGTGCTCAATGCTCTTGCTGCCATTGCGGTGGCAACCGAGCTTGGCGTGCCCGACAGCGCGATCACCCAGGCGCTGGAGACTTTCCATGGCGTTGGCAGGCGCTTTAGTCAGGTGGGTGACTTTGCCGTTACCCCTGAACGAGGAAGCGGCCATTTCACGGTGGTTGACGATTATGGCCATCATCCTGTCGAGATGGCAGCCACGCTGCAAGCTGCGCGTGGCGCCTGGCCCGATCGTCGCATTGTTCTGGCATTTCAGCCACACCGGTACACGCGCACGCGTGATTGCTTTGAAGACTTCGTTCAGGTGCTCGGGATGGCTGACGCCGTCTTGTTGACAGAGGTATATGCCGCCGGCGAAAAGCCACTGATTGCGGCCGATGGAAGGGCGTTGATGCGCGCGTTACGTGTGGCCGGCAAGATTGAACCGGTTTTTGTCGAAGACGTGGCGGACATGCCGCAGGCGATCAGAAGCTTTGCCTGTGACGGCGATGTGGTGATCATTATGGGAGCAGGTTCTGTAAGCAAAGTGCCTGCTCAACTTGGAGATGCAGCATGATCGGAGAGTTCGGTCACGTAGGTGTGTTGTACGGTGGCAGCTCCGCCGAGCGCGAGGTGTCGCTCATGTCAGGCAAAGGGGTGCACGAGGCCTTGCGCAGCAAGGGCATTGATGCGCACCTGTTCGACACTGGCCGTTACACCCTGGTTGATCTTATTGGTGCAGGCTTTGACCGTGTGTTCATCGCCTTGCACGGGCGTCATGGTGAAGACGGTACGTTGCAGGGCGCGCTGGAATTGCTGGGATTGCCTTACACCGGCAGCGGTACGCTCGCTTCATCATTGGCCATGGACAAAATCATGACCAAGAAGGTCTGGTTGCAGGCTGGCTTGCCTACCCCGGCTTATGTTGCACTCACTCCCGAATCAGATCCTGGCGCGGTGACACACCAGCTTGGGTTGCCCCTGATCGTGAAGCCGCCGCATGAAGGGTCAACGCTTGGCGTGACCAAGGTGGAAAGCGTTGAAGCCTTGCGCAGCGCATATGAGATTGCTGCCCGTTATGACGATGAGGTGCTTGCTGAGCAGTTTATTGATGGACGGGAACTGACCGTGGCAGTGCTGGGCAAGGGCAAGTCGGCCCGCGCGCTTCCCGTTATCGAAATTATCGCGCCTGATGGCAACTACGACTACGAACACAAGTATGTGTCGAATGAAACGCAGTATGTCTGCCCGGCAGAGCTGAATTCTTCTCTGACAGAATCCATTCTGCGTATAGCGGAGGAGGCCTATGTGGCCCTGGGTTGTGAGGGCTGGGGGCGGGCCGACTTCATGCTGGACAAGTCCGGCAAGGCCTGGTTGCTTGAAATTAATACTTCGCCCGGGATGACGTCGCATTCGCTGGTGCCCATGGCGGCAAAGAGTGCCGGCATGAGCTATGCCGATCTGTGTGTGGAAATTTTATCAACGGCAAGCTGCAAAGTGCGCACGCCGTCTGACCATTAATACGAGGATATTGACGTGTTTTCAGATGCTCGCCTCACCAACTTCATTGCAAATACGCTGGCTTTGCTAGCCGTGTTCGCTTTGCTGGCGGGCATTGTGGCGTGGGTTGCACAACGACCCTATTTTGCGATTTCCCGGCTTCAGATTGAGCCTGTCGAGCAGGCAGGCAAACTTGCATTTGTTTCTCCTGCCAGCGTGCGCGCCACGATTTCCGGAAAACTGGCAGGCAATTTCTTTTTCGTAAGCCTCGATGAAACACGACAGTTGATTGAGTCAGTACCGTGGGTTCGCCATGCCAGCATTCGCAGAGTCTGGCCCGACACGTTGCGGGTACAGATCGAAGAGCAGCAGCCTCTCGCTCTGTGGAATGAAAACGAAATGATCAATACCTGGGGTGAATCGTTTATCGCAAACCAGGGTGAGTTGCCGGATGACGCACAAATGCCCCAGTTGAACGGTCCGGAGAGCTCGGAGCGCCTGGTTGTGCAAAGGTACGCTGAAATTGCGCGCTGGTTTGCGCCTTTGAGCCTGCGCGTCCAGGAAGTCACGCTGAGCCCGCGATATGCATGGGAAGTACAGCTGTCAGACGGCATGCGGCTGAATCTGGGGCGCGACCCGGCTGCCGATGAAGCCGACCCTCACGGGCGATCTGGCGCATTACCTTTTGCAGCGCGAATTGAACGATTTGTAAATGTCTGGCCAAAGCTTGCCCCCAGACTGGAAGGCCACACAATCAGCACAGCAGATCTACGCTATCCCAACGGTTTTGCCATAACGTTGGCCCCTGTTCCAAACACCTCTACAAAGCACTGAATACTATGACCCGTGACATCAAGGACCTGATTGTTGCACTCGACATCGGCACCAGCAAAGTGGTGGCCGTAGTGGCTGAAATACTGCCCGAAGGACGCTTCGAAGTGCTGGGGCTGGGTCAGCATGAATCCCAGGGCATGCGCAAGGGGGTGGTGGTAAATATTGAGTCTACCGTCAACTCCATCCAGCGCGCCCTCGAAGAAGCAGAACTCATGGCTGACTGCAAGATTCGGGAGGTGTATACCGGTATTGCGGGTAGCCACATCACCAGCTTTAACTCCAGCGGCATGGTGGCTGTGAAAGACAAAGAGGTGACGGCCACCGATGTGGCGCGCGTCATCGAGACGGCCAAGGCGGTCAATATTCCGACCGATCAGCAGGTGCTGCATGTTTTGACGCAAGAGTTCATCGTCGATTCGCAGGAAGATATTCGCGAGCCTATCGGCATGAGCGGCCTGCGCCTCGAAGTGCGGGTGCACATCGTAACCGGCGCTGTCAGTGCGGCACAAAATATTGTGAAATGTGTGCGTCGCTGCGGCCTGGAAGTGCAAGACCTCATCCTGCAGCCGCTGGCGTCCAGCCTGGCGTGCCTTACTTCAGATGAGAAAGAGCTCGGCGTTGTGCTTGTGGATGTTGGCGGCGGTACCACTGATATTGCCATTTTTACGGGTGGCGCCATACGACACACCGCTGTCGTGCCCATCGCCGGAGACCAGATCACCAGCGATATCGCAGCCATGCTGCGCACTCCGACACCTGATGCCGAAGAAATCAAACTGCGCTTTGGCATTGCCAAACAAGTGTTGGCCGACGCGGATGAGCTGATCGAAGTGCCTGGCCTCGGTGACCGGCCCAATCGCCAGGTCAAGCGCCAGGCGCTTGGTGCCGTAATCGAGCCGCGTATTGAAGAGCTGTTTACGTTTGTGCAGCAGGTTGTGCGCCAGTCTGGCTACGAAGATCTGCTTGCCTCCGGTGTAGTACTCACAGGCGGCACGGCACTTATGCCCGGCATTATTGAATTAGCCGAAGACGTATTTTTGAAACCGGTGCGTGTGGCCGTGCCTGCCTACGAAGGCAGTCTGGCCGACGTTATGCACAATCCGCGTTTTTCCACGGTGATGGGTCTGCTGACTGAGGCCCGTCTGCAGCGCGCTCGTGGGCGCAAGGTCGCCCAGCAGAAGGGCAGTTTCAAGACCCTGCTGGCGCGCATGAAGGAGTGGTTTATGAATTAGAGCTGTAGTGGCTCTTATGTACAGGCAGCATAAGCCTGTTCAGGGAAGCGCTTCAATCCAGGTGCGAGCACTTTTTGGTTGGCAGTTCGTTTGAAGTTATTCCGAACAATAAGCGGTACTGGGGAATTGTTTTTTGGATTTTATGTTTTTTTTGGATCTGTGAGGGAGTCAGTCATGATGAATTTTGAAATGCTCGACACGAGCTCAAACGGCACCGTTATCAAGGTAGTCGGAGTGGGCGGCGCAGGCGGCAATGCCGTGGCGCATATGATTCGATCTGGTGTACAGGGAGTGGATTTTATCTGCTGCAACACCGATTCGCAGGCGCTGGTTACTACTGATGCGCCAGTGCAAATTCGCCTTGGCCGTACAGGCCTGGGTGCTGGTGCGCGCCCCGAGCAGGGACGTGCCGCAGCTGAAACTGCACGCGAAGAAATCCGTGCCGCACTAAACGGTGCGCATATGGTGTTTATTACCGCTGGCATGGGTGGCGGCACAGGTACGGGTGCCGGTCCTGTCGTGGCCGAAGTGGCCAAAGAGCTGGGTATTTTAACGGTTGGCGTGGTGACCAAGCCATTCTCGTTTGAGGGCGGCAAGCGCCTGAAGATGGCAGAAGAGGGTATTACCGAGCTGTCCAAGCATGTGCATTCTTTAATCGTCGTGTTAAATGAAAACCTGTACGATTTGATGGATGACGATGCAACGCAAGAAGACTGCTTTAAGTCTGCTGATGACGTGCTGCACAATGCATGCGCAGGTATTGCCGAAATCATCAATGTTGAAGGCAATGTCAACGTCGACTTTGAAGACGTCAAGACCATTATGGGCGAGCAGGGCCAGGCCATGATGGGGACATCGATTGCTTCGGGTGTTGACCGTGCACGTGTTGCAGCCGAAAACGCAATTGCCTGCCCGCTGCTCGAAGGTGTCGACCTTCATGGTGCGCGCGGCATGCTGGTCAATATTACGGCCAGCCGTACACTCAAAATGCGCGAGACCCGCGAAATCATGGATACCATCCGTGGTTACGCTGCCGACGACGCCACCATTGTCTTTGGTACAGCCTACGATGAGTCTATGGGCGAAAACCTGCGCGTTACCGTGGTGGCGACTGGCCTTGGCCGTGCCCAGACACGTCCGCAACTGGTAGCGCATTCTAATGAAGATCTGCGCACGGGTACTGACAATATGTCAGTGTCTGGCGGCTACGACTTCAACACCGATGTACCTGCTGTCATTCGCAACCCCCGTGGCCAGGCTTCGGCACAGGTACGGGCCCTTGAAACCGCTGGCATGGATCATTTCGATATCCCTGCGTTCCTGCGCAAGCAGGCCGACTGATATTGATATTGCCAGGTTACAGCCCGGCAGATCCAGCCTCTCTCATTCTTGACGGCCCGTAAGCCGTCAGGGTCCCGGCAGGCACACCTCCGTTCCCCAGTGGAGGTGTGCCGTCGCGTATGTACAGTGTCCATTGAAGCCGACTGAAACAAGTATTGTTATGGGTTAACCCTTGGATCGGTTACACTGGGCTCTCTTGGAAAGTGCCGTTTTAAACAGGCACCATCACAGCGAAAAACCCAATTATGTTACGTCAACGCACAATACAACAGCCAGTTAGCACCAAAGGTGTCGGCCTGCATTCAGGCCGCAGGGTCGAGCTTACCCTGCGCCCGGCTGACCCCAATACGGGTATTGTGTTTCATCGTATCGACCTTCCCGAAATCGTCGACCTGCCAGCCAAGGCGGATCAGGTGGGCAACACCCGCATGGCGTCGGTACTGCAAAAAGATGGTGTGCGCGTTTCCACCGTTGAGCACCTGATGTCTGCGCTGGCCGGGCTGGGTATAGACAACCTGCATATTGACCTTACCGGCGAAGAAGTGCCTATTATGGACGGCAGCGCAGGTACGTTTGTGTATCTGCTGCGTTCGGCCGGTCTGCAAGAGCAGGCGGTGCCCAAACAGTTTTTGCGCGTACTCAAGACAGTCGAGGTGCGCGAAGGCGAGGGCAATGAGCTCAAATGGGCAAGGCTCGAACCCTATGACGGTTTTGCCTTGTCGTTTGCCATCGATTTTCATCATCCGGCCATTGACTCTACAGCCAATTTCGCCGAGATCGATTTTGCAACTGATTCTTACGTCAAGTCTATCGCACGAGCGCGCACGTTCGGCTTCGTCAACGAGGTCGAAGCCCTGAGGGCTGCAGGTCTGGCGCGCGGCGGCAGCCTTGACAATGCCATTGTCATGGACGAGTTTCGTGTGCTTAACTCAGACGGCCTGCGTTACGATGACGAGTTCGTAAAGCACAAAATTCTTGACGCCATCGGCGACCTGTACCTTATTGGCAAACCCCTGGTTGCGCGCTATGTCGCCTGCAAGTCGGGGCACGGCCTTAATAACCAGCTGGCACGTGCTCTGCTGGCCCAGCGCGATGCCTGGGAAGTTGTCACCTATGCTTCGGCCGAGTCAGCGCCCAAAGCCTTCAGCTACGAATGGAAACTGGCCTGATGTCAGCTTCTGTGGTGAGCCAGCAAGCGGCTTACTGCATCGGCCAGCGGCCCCGGCCGCAGCTGGCTTCGTAATGTATCAAATGCCTGCAGGGCGTTTTCGTCCAGGGGTACGGCCTCACGCGCGAGCGCGGTTGTCGTATTCTGTTGCAGCGCGGCCTGTACGCGAACCTGCGCACTTTCGAGGTTCCAGCCCTTCTGGTTCAGTAAATGTATGATGCGTGGTGCCAGTTGCCTTAGCTTAGATGCATAGGCAGCACTGGGAACTGCCAGCGTTAATTGCTGTCTGTCTATACGGGCAACCCGGCAAACTGCCGCCAGTGCAGGTGGAAGCACCGCCTTTGTGGCTTCTTCGGCTGCCAGCAAATTGCGCGCTGCAGTGAGTACGCTGGCGCCATGCTGGTCGCTGCCAAGCCAGCTGACAGCAAGCGAGGCAGGCGCGGCTTTCTGGCCTGTGGTTGCAGACGAAGAACGTGGCATGCGCGTCATGTCGAAATATATCTGATAGAGATCTCTGTTTATGCGGAATCGTACAGTTCATTCTAACCCCAACGGCTTGCGGCTAGTGCTTATTGCGCTGGCGGCCATTACTGCCATGGGGGTCTCAGCAGCGGCCGGTGCGCTAGCTCAGTCGCGTCTGGCCGAGCCCGACCGCCCTGCGCTCAGCCCCCACCAGGAACGCGTCATCAGCGAGCGGGTCTCCCGTGATTCTGCCTACGTGCGCGAAAACGTCAATCAGCTGGCGGCCAAGGTGGGTGACCTGCAGGCCCAGCTTATTGCCATGGATGGCCTTAGCAAGCGGGTAGCCAATGCAGCGGGGGTTTCATACACCGACCCTGAGGTGCTCACCAGTCTGGCCTCGCCTCCTGGTGATGGGCCTGCAATCATGGACGACATACAGGCTGGCGTGCCAGTGCTGGCAGGTGCGGGGCCGGTCGACATAAGCTGGACAGCCGAAGGCTTGGGTCGTCAGCTTGACAAGCTCACCTATCAGCTTTCCGAGCAGAAAGACTGGCTCGGCATGCTTGATCTGGTACTTACCAAACGCATGGGCGCTGAAGCGGGCCTGCCCGACATCATGCCGGTTGACTATCCGTTTCTGAGCTCCTCGTTTGGCTGGCGACGCCACCCCATCAGCGGCCGCCACATCATGCACGAAGGGCTTGATTTTGCGGCTCCGCGAGGCACGCCCATTCATGCAGCATCGGGTGGGGTAGTTACCGATGCCCGCTACGTGTCGGGTTACGGCAAATTGGTCGAAATCAACCACGGCAATGGGGTGGTTACGCGTTACGCGCATGCCTCTTCACTCAACGTCAAGCAGGGAGATCTCGTCGAAAAAGGCCAGATGATTGCGCGAGTCGGCTCAACAGGGCGCTCCACCGGCCCACACTTGCACTTCGAAGTGCGGATGGCGGGTCATCCGCTTGATCCCACGCTGTTTTTGCCTGCTCAAGACGACTCAGGCCATCTGGTAGCCAGCGTCTCTGAGGGCAAAAAAGCTAATGTTGCGCAGCTGCGTTAAACTGTACCGTTTTCCTGCGGAATCTTCCGCCAACCCATTGACATAGCATGCAGGGTTGCGCCGTGACGGGCGTGCCGGCATCGACGACACAAGAATGGTTTCTTTGCTCAAAAAGCTGATAGGCAGTCGCAACGACCGCATCCTCAAGCAATTTCGCAGACAGGTGGCGCAAATCAACGCGCTAGAACCCGCCATGCAGGCACTGTCCGACGAAGAGCTGGCTGGCAAAACGCCGGTATTTCGCCAGCGCCTGGCGGAAGGGGCTTCGCTTGATGACCTGCTTCCCGAGGCATTTGCTGTGGTGCGTGAAGCCAGCAAGCGCGTGTTCGGTATGCGGCATTTCGATGTTCAGATGATGGGCGCCATCGCCTTGCACAACGGCAAGATTGCCGAGATGCGCACGGGTGAGGGTAAAACGCTTATGGCGACGCTGGCCGTCTACCTGAACGGGCTCACGGGCAAGGGCGTGCACGTTGTAACGGTCAACGATTATCTCGCCAGGCGTGATGCCGAATGGATGGGCCGGCTTTACAACTTTTTGGGCATGTCGGTGGGCGTGGTCGTACCGCAGCAAGAAAACGACGAGAAAAAGGCGGCGTATCAGGCCGACATTACCTACGGCACCAATAACGAGTACGGCTTCGACTATCTGCGCGACAATATGGAATACCGCGCCGAAGATCGTCGTCAGCGGCCACTTTCCTACGCCATAGTCGATGAGGTTGACTCCATTCTTATCGACGAGGCGCGTACGCCGCTCATTATTTCAGGGCAGGCGGAAGACAACACCGAGCTGTATATACGCCTTAACGTGGTGCCGCCCATGCTCAAACGCATGGAGGCCGAGCCCAAGCCTCATGAACCCGAGCCCGAGGGCGATTACTGGGTTGATGAAAAAGCGCAGCAAGTATTTTTGTCTGAGGCCGGTCAGATACGTGTAGAAGATGTTTTGGCCGAAATCGGTGTGTTGCCTGAGGGCGAATCGCTTTACGAGCCGCGTCACATCTCGCTGGTGCATCACCTTATGGTGGCGCTGCGTGCGCACAGTCTGTTCTTCCGTGATCAGCAATATGTGGTGCAAAACGATGAAGTCGTCATTGTTGACGAATTTACCGGGCGTCTCATGGCGGGTCGCCGCTGGTCTGACGGCCTGCATCAGGCGGTTGAAGCCAAAGAAGGCGTCAAGATCCAGAACGAGAACCAGACGCTGGCTTCCATTACCTTCCAGAATTACTTCCGCATGTACGATAAGCTGTCCGGCATGACCGGCACGGCTGACACCGAAGCCTACGAGTTTCAGGAAATCTACGGGCTTGAAACCGTCATCATCCCCACCAACCGTCCCATGGTTCGCAATGACCAGAACGACCAGGTGTTCAAGACCGACGACGAAAAATACCATGCAATTCTGGATGACATCAGAGATTGCCACGAGCGTGGGCAGCCAGTATTGGTCGGCACCACCAGTATCGAAAACTCCGAGCGTCTTTCTGCTCAGCTTCAGAAAGAGGGGCTGGTGCATGAGGTGCTCAACGCCAAGCAGCACGCACGCGAAGCCGAAATTGTCGCCGAGGCAGGCAAGCCCGGCCATATCACCATCGCCACCAACATGGCCGGCCGCGGCACTGACATTGTGCTTGGCGGCAGCGTCGAGAAGCAGGTGGCGCTGATATGGGCTGATGAGTCTCTGGACGACACCGAGAAAGAAAAGCGCGCTCAGGCCATCAAGGCCGACTGGGCGCCGGCCAATGAGGCCGTCAAGGCCGCCGGTGGGTTGCGCATTATCGGTACCGAACGCCATGAGTCGCGCCGTATTGATAACCAGTTGCGCGGCCGGGCAGGACGGCAGGGCGATCCCGGTTCGTCACGTTTTTATCTGTCTCTCGAAGACTCCCTGATGCGTATTTTCGCGGGCGATCGTGTACGTGCCATTATGGAGCGTCTGCGTCTTCCCGAAGGTGAGCCCATCGAAGCCAAAATGGTTTCGCGTTCCATCGAGTCGGCACAACGCAAGGTCGAGGCACGCAACTTTGATGTGCGCAAGCAATTGCTTGAGTACGATGATGTCGCCAACGATCAGCGCAAGGTGCTGTATACCCAGCGCAATGAGGTGCTTGAGTCTGAAGACGTCTCTGATACCATTGCAAGCTTGCGTATGGCGGCTATTTCCGATCAGTTCAGGGCTTTTGTACCTGAAGACTCGGTCGAAGAACAATGGGATATCGCCGGGCTGCAGGCTGTGCTTGAGTCTGAATGGCAAATTTCCCTGCCGTTGCTCGACATGCTCGAAAAAGAACCAAATCTTACCGACGACGACTTGCTTGAGCGTACGATAGACGAGGCTCAGCGTCTGTACCAGGCCAAGGTTGATCTGGTTAGCAAAGAGGGCTGGGCGCCATTTGAGCGCTCCATGTTGCTGCAAGCCATTGACACACACTGGCGCAACCATCTTTCTGCACTTGACCACCTCAGGCAGGGCATTCATTTGCGCGGCTATGCGCAGCGCGATCCCAAGCAAGAGTACAAGCGTGAGGCCTTCGAGTTGTTTTCCGCCATGCTTGACCGTGTGCGTGACGAAGTCGTTAAAACGTTGATGACGGTGCGCATACAATCGCGTGAGCAGGTTGCAGTCGAAGAAGCCGAGCCCGCTCTTGATAATGTGCGCTACCACCACTCCGATTATGATGCGGCGCTCAGTGGCGAAGATCCGGGTATCGGTGAAGAACCCCAGGGTCGCGCTGGCGGCGCCGCAGGCGCGGCAGCAGGTGTTGCCGGGGCTGTAAAGGTGGGACGCAACGATCCATGCCCTTGCGGCAGTGGCAAAAAATACAAGCATTGCCACGGACGCCTGGGTTAAAGGCATGAGTCTTACGCACATCCTGCTTTGAGCATGTTCCTCAGGCAGGATGTGTGGCACTCGTGCTAAGCACGGTGTATCTGATGTGCTCAATCCAAAAACAATCCCGACAGTGCCATTAAGGTGCCGTCGGGATTATTTTTTGTAAAGGTGTATGGCGCCAGCGCTGTGGGTTTTATAGCATTCCCGGTTACAGGTGGGGGCGAAAATCTGTCAGAGGGAAGTTCACTTATTGCTACGGTACGCGGCTTGCACCCGCAGCCGTTCCGAAGCACAGGGTATCGGCCTGAAGTCGTTGTATTTAAATCAGAAACAGCGTCGCCAGCCCCAGAAAGATAAAAAATCCAAGTGAATCCGTGGCGAACGTGAGTAATACCGATGAGCCCATGGCGGGGTCTTTGCCAAATTTGTCGCGCAGCATGGGTATCAGAACGCCCAGCGACGCACCGATCAGCATATTGCACACCATGGCGGCCATCATGACGCCGGCAATGGCTGCGGAACCCGATATGGCCCAGGCAAAGGCGGCAGCGACCAGACCGCCGCATAGCCCAACCAGCAAGGTAACAATGAGTTCGCGCTTGACCAGCGTCCATGCGTTTGAGCCTGTGACGCGTCCGACAGCCAGTGCGCGGATAATCATGGTCATGGTCTGATTGCCTGAATTGCCGCCTATGCCAGCCACAATAGACATGAGAAAGGCAAGAATCACGATATGACTTACCGTGTTTTCAAACCGTGAAGCGACCAGCGACGCAATAGAGGCTGTGCACAGGTTAACAAACAGCCAAGGTGCGCGGTTGCGCAAGGCGTCGACCAGCGGTGCGAAGATGTCTTCTTCTTGCAGGCCGGCGCGCGAAAGTGCCTGCTCTTGTGAGTCTTCCTGGATAACGTCGACAACGTCTGCAATGGTGACACGGCCGATCAGGCGTCCCTGGTCATCGACCACAGGCGCCGAGACCAGATCGTAGCGCTCAAAGGCACCGGCTGCGTCAGCGTCGGAGTCGAGAGGATTAAGCGTCAGGTAATCGGTAAGCATGACCGACGACACCAGTGTCTCGGGGTCTTTGACCAGCAGCGATGTCAAGTGCAGCGTGCCCTGAAGTTTGTCTTGACGGTCTACGACAAAGATCTGATCGGTGTGGTCGGGCATTTCCTGAAGGCGGCGCAGATAGCGCAGCACCACTTCGAGCGATACGTCTTCGCGCACCCTCACCATTTCGAAATCCATGATGGCCCCGACTGTGTCTTCGGGGTAACCCATGGCTTCGAGCAACTGCGCGCGTTCGGCTTCAGTCAGGCCTTTCTGTACTTCGGCGATGACATCGGGAGGAAGGTCTGCGGCCAGATCAGCGATTTCGTCGGCGTCCATGGTGCCGGTGGCGGCCACCAGATCGTGGTGATCCATGGATTCGATGAGTGACTCACGCGCCCAGTCGTCGACTTCGAGCAGCACGTCGGCATCATGTTCGGCGCTGACCTGCTGCCATACCACCTGCCGCTCATTGACGGGCAGCGATTCGAGAATGAAGGCAATGTCAGCTGGGTGCAGATCGTTGATGATCGCCCGGATTTCGTTTTCGTGCTGTTTGTGCAGCAGACCTTCAAGCTGATGCGATTTGTCGTCAGACTCATGACGCTGTGCGAGCGACTCCACCACATCCTGGCGTTTCAGGATGCTTTGCAATTCCTGCAGTGCCTGCTGTGCGTCTTCAGGTTCAAGACGGCGCGGAATGGAGAGCGGGGCGCTTTCAGCCCGTTGCTGAGGATCCGGCATGAGTGGCCTTGCTTTAAACGGGAGGAAGGGCGCGGCGTTTGCGCTGATCGTCGGTCGCGACGTAGGTAAGAATGGCCTCGGTAACTTTGACGACTTCGGCTTCCATGCGCTGGCGCTCCGCATACACTTCGACAGAAATGGTGATCGAAGTGGTGCCTACCTTGATGATGTCGGCATAAAAGCTGAGTAGGTCGCCTACGAATACAGGCTGCTTGAACGTAAATGAGTTGACGGCGATGGTGGCGACTCGCCCGCCTGCTCGGCGGGTGGCCGGTATGGATCCGGCGATATCAACTTGCGACATAATCCATCCGCCAAACACATCGCCATGGAGGTTGGCGTCGGAGGGCTGCGGCATGACGCGCAGTATGGCGCGCCGCTCGGGCGGGGGCAATGTCGTGTCGTGTTTCTCGGTATTCAACGTTGCGGTTCCATAGGTTACGGAGCTCAGGCGGTTTGTGCCGCGAGCCATTGACGGGCTAGTTCCACCCAATAGGTAGCGCCAAGCGGGATAAGGTCATCGTTGAAATCGTAGCTGCCGTTGTGCAACATGCAGGGGCCAAGGCCGTGTCCACCGTCGCGATGGTCGCCGTCGCCGTTGCCTATCCATACATAGCAGCCAGGATGCTCTTTAAGCATGAAGGCGAAGTCTTCAGCCCCCATAGACGGACGGACTGACTGCCGGACGTGCTCTTTGCCAACAATGCTTTCGATTACGTGCGCACAAAATGCTGTAGCACCCTCTTCGTTGATCGTAGGCGGATACTTGCGGTGAAAGGCAAAGTCAACCGAACACTTCATGGCCTGGGCAGTCAGTGTGGCAATGTCACGCATGCGTGTTTCGATGAGATCGAGCACCTCTTCGGAAAACGTGCGTACTGTGCCGCGCAGAAAGGCCTCGTTAGGAATGACATTGTCGGCGGAGCCGCTGTGTATTTGGGTAATGCTGAGTACGGCGTGGTCGAGTGGATCGAGCTCGCGTGAAATAATGGTTTGCAGGGCTTGCGCCAGCTGTACGGCGGCCATGACTGGATCGTTGCCCAGATTGGGCATGCCGCCATGAGCGCCCTTGCCCTCAATGCGGATCTCGAAGGTGTTGCTGGACGCCATCATGGCGCCCGGGCGCAGGCCAAATGTGCCCACGGGCATACCTGGCCAGTTATGCATGCCGAAAACCGCCTGCATGGGGAAACGGGTAAACAACCCGTCGTCTATCATGGCTTTGGCGCCACTGAAGCCTTCTTCAGCAGGTTGAAAAATAACGTAGACCGTGCCGTCGAAATCACGGTGCTGGGCCAGATAACGCGCGGCAGCCAGCAGCATGGCAGTATGGCCATCGTGCCCACAGGCGTGCATTTTGCCGGCGAACGTGCTTGCATGTTCAAAGGTATTTATCTCTTGCATGGGGAGCGCGTCCATGTCGGCGCGCAAGCCCAGGGCATAGCCATTTTGGGTTTTACCTTCGATGACGCCCACCACACCTGTTACGCCTATGCCGCGATGAGTGGGGATGCCCCAGGACTCAAGCTTGGTTGCCACAAGGTCGGCAGTGCGGACTTCTTCGTAGGCCAGTTCGGGGTGTGCATGTATGTCGCGGCGTATGGCGGTGATCTCGGATTTCCATCCAACGATAGTTTCAGCAAGTTTCATGGCCAAGTGTCCTATGTATTTGTCAGGGTGAAACCGTTGGTGAGCTAAACCGGCTTTTGGTATTTTAGACTTTCTTCATATGGGGCTGGATCATGGCGTCAAGAGCGGGTGCCGTGTGCTCGTTGCCGGCATATACATAGCCCTTGATGGGCCATGGGTCTTGGTGACGGATATCTTCGCAGATTCCGCCAGCCTCGCGCACAATGACCGTGCCTGCGGCAACGTCCCAGGGTGCAAGGCCCATTTCCCAGTAGGCGTCGTAGCGGCCGCACGCAACCCAGGCAAGGTCAAGCGCCGCTGCGCCATGACGCCGTACGCCGCGCGTATGGCGTATTGCATGATGCAGTGTGGGCATGTACTCATCATAAAATGAGAAGTCACGAAAGGGGAAACCCGTACCCACTACCGATTCAGCCAGCGACTTGGCCCCTGACACGGTGATGCGGTGTTCATTGAGCCAGGCGCCGACACCGTACATGGCCGTGAAGAGTTCTTCGCGGTTGGGGTCGTACACCACGCCGATGACGGGTGTGTCACGCAGTAGCGGTTCGTCGCCGTCGACCAGGGTGCCGGCATGCGCAATGAGTGCAATGGACACGGCATATTGTGGAATGCCATGTAAGAAATTAGTGGTGCCATCAAGGGGGTCGATATACCAGCTTGCCAGGCCGGCTGTCTGCCCGCCGCTTTCTTCGGCAACAATGCCGTATTCAGGCGTACGCTGTCGCAAGATGTCGATGACGGCGTTTTCAGATTCGCGATCAGCTTGCGAGACCAGATCATTGCGCATTTTGGTGTCGATAACCAGATCTGCCCGGTTGCGCGAGTACGACTGTAAAATAGCGGCAGCGGCGTGCGCGGCTGTAACGGCGGCGTCCAGACAGTCGCTGAGCGGAAGACGGGGTAATTGCATCGTGTTTTAAAGCCCTTTGTCGACATGAGCACTGCGCGCTCAATCACATCACGCATTGTACGTGATGACTATTCAGTTTGGGTTTCAAAGAGTTTATGTCTGCCTCCTATCAGCCGCTTATTCCGGCGACCCTCTCATTTGACGAAAGGGGGGTTCCTTTCAGTGCCCGGTTTGGTGATGTCTATCATGCCCGCAGCGGAGCGCTGGACCAGGCACGTAATGTCTTCCTGGCCGGCAGCGATCTGCCCGGACGCTGGCGCGGAAGATCCACTTTCACCGTGTGCGAGACGGGTTTTGGCCTGGGCAACAATTTTCTTATGTTGTGGCAGGCCTGGCGCAATGATCCAGCCCGTCCGGCACGCCTGCACATGGTTTCGTTCGAAGCGCATCCTTTTTCAGGCGCCGATCTGAGCGGCTTTCTGCCTACCAGCCACGAAGGGCCTGAGCGCAAGCTGGCGCAACAACTGGCCCAAGCCTGGCCACCGCTGTTGCCTGGCATGCACCGGCTCGAATTCGAAGGGGGAGCGGTTACGCTCACGCTTGCATTCGGTCCGGTCCAGCGTCTGATCGGGCAAGTGTCAGCACGCGTTGACGCGTTTTTTCTGGATGGCTTTGCGCCGCGACTTAACCCCGATATGTGGTCACCCGCCCTGTTCGGGCAAATGGTACGCATGGCGAACCAAGGTGCAACCGTCGCTACGTGGTGTTGTGCAGGGCAGGTAAGGCGTGATCTCGCCAATGCTGGCTTTCTGGTCAAAAAGGTGGCGGGTGTCGGAGGCAAGCGCGAAATGACGGTCGCGGCGCTGAGGCCCGAAATACTACGTCCAGAGGGCGGCCGGCGTGTCCTTGACCCTGTTGCGGTTATCGGGGGCGGCCTAGCAGGGGCGGGAGTGGCGCAGGCGCTCGCCCTGCGAGGACACGAGGTGACCGTCTTTGACCCGGTTTTTGCACTAGGCCTGGGAGCGAGCCATCAGGGCCATCTCGCTGCTGGGCTTACACCGATCATCAGTGGTGATGACGATTTTCGTTCGCGACTGAGCCGCGCTGGCAGCGCGCGTGCGCTGCAGCGCTGGCAAGGCTTGGGTGCTGAGGCCAGTCCTAGAGTCTGTGGCACCCTCGATGTGATGCGGGCACCGCAAGATGTAGCGGCCTGTCACAAGGCACTCGCGTTTTTGAAATTTCCGCCTGATTGGGTGCGCTGGGTTGATGTTCAGGAGGCATCTGATAGAGTAGGTGTATCGCTGAACGCAGGAGGGCTCTGGTTCGAGCAGGGCCAGCTTGTACGGCCGCAGTTGCTGCTTGAGACCTTGTTCAGCCAGCCCGGAATTCGGTGTGAAGCCCGGGCGGTCGGTGCGCTGCGGCGCGATGAGTGCGGTATGTGGCAGTTGCTGGATACTCAGGGGCAAACGCTGTTGTGTACCCCGCAGGTGGTACTGGCCAATGCCCGCGCGGTGCCGGGCCTGCTTGGGTCGATTCGGGGGCAGTCACCTTTTCCGCGGCTTTCGGCCATGTTGTCTATGGCAGGTCAGGTCAGTTACTTGCCTGCTGACGAGGCGCCTGCACTGAACGCCATTGTGGCAGGTGCAGGTTATGGGTTGCCGCCGGTGCAGGGGCGTTATGTGGCGGGCAGCACTTATGAAGCCGGTGTGCACGCCAGCACCATTACTGAGGAAGGGCATCGCGAGGTTATGGCAAGACAGGCCGCTCTGCTGAATCAGGCATTTCCTCCGTCGGGCGTCATGCCGGGCCTGCAGGATGGTTGGGCCGGATGGCGTGCGATGCTCTCTGATCGGCTGCCTGTTGTTGGCATGGCGCACGATCTTTTACGCCGGAGTGTGCCAGATGTTGCACAGCGACGGGGGATGGTGGATGATGTACACGGGGGAACCGGCCTGTGGCTAACTTGTGCGTATGGATCGCGGGGGTTGAGCTGGGCGGCGCTGGCAGGCGATATTATTGCCGCACGCCTGGGCAATGAGCCTGTGCCGCTTGAGCGTGAGCTTTTGCGCCGGATTTCACCACGTTAGCAGGCTTTACCGTATGCCAATTTGCAGGTTTAACCCTATTCGGGGCAGTTTTCAGGCGTTTTGAAAGGCGCATGAATACTGTCGATTTTATTTTATAGCTCAAATCCGTCAAAATAATGGCTTTTGAATGCTTTACGGGCGAAAGCCCAGAGGATTGCGCTGTGCCGCCCAAGTCTGATCTTGAACACGTGACGCAACTTGCCGACCTGGACTTCCTGTCATCTAAATCGATGCGTGCCGAATTTTCCGCAGACAATGCGGGGCTGCAGCTTCAAATAGAAGCGCATGCTCCGGGCGTCTACCGGGTTCGTTGCGCAAAGTCTGATGCGCTCCAGCCCGAAAAGGCCAGTGCCCGCGTCAAAGCCAGAGCGCAAATGCTCCTGGCACGCGAAGATGCTGTCGGAGAACTTGCCGTCAGCTCGGTAACCGACCTGTCCCACGAGGGATGGCGCATTGAGCAAGGTGACCTTGCGCTTGAAATCGCCCGTTCTCCCCTGCACATCTCGGTATGGCGTAACGACGAGCTGGTGTTTTCCACTGTCGATGGGGCTACCTTAGGGCATGCCGGGGGTGATGCACCGCTCTGGCGGTTCTGTGCCGATCTCGATGGTGACGATCTGCTTTACGGAGCAGGTGAATCAGCCGGTGAACTTGATCGCAACGGATCGCGCCTTGTTTCCGATGACGCCGCCGCACGGGCACTGCCGCTGGTCTGGAGCACGCGTGGCTGGGGGCTATACCTGAACACACTCTCGCGCGTTGAGCACGATTTCGGTGCGACGGATGCCGGTCAGTACCAGCTTACGCTGCATGACGAAATATTTGATCTGTTTATATTTATCGGTGAACCCGCCGAAATCATCAACCAGTACACAGCGCTCACCGGGCGCGCCGGCCAGCCAGGCCTGCCACTCATGGGCGTCTGGCTTGATCAGGCCAAAGGCCAGTCGCTGGATGATATTTTTCAGGTCGCACAAAATTTCCGCGCCCAACAATGGGGGCTTGACGTCATCAATCTGGCTCCGCCTGCGCTCAATGGTTTCCAGGCTGACAAGCCAGCATTCGAATGGGACGCCTCACGCATTACTGACATGCGTGAACTCGCTGGTCGATGCGCAGAGGCCAACCTGCAACTCGCGGGGCCGACGTTCCCGGGCGTACTTGCAGACACCGAGCTGTTTTCCGACTGGGAAGACCGTGGCTGGCTGCTCATCAATGACGACAGCGAAGCGCTGGTGTTGCCAGGAATAGATGTCACGGGTGGCAAACCGTTTGGTCTGCTCGACCTTACCCACAAAGATGTCTATAAGCTGTGGGTCGAGCGCCAGCGCCAGAGTTTTGAAGATGGTCTGGTTGCGCCTGTGTGCAATGCGCAATTTGACATTCCCGATGACATTACTGCCCGGGGCGGCGAGAGTGGTCCGCTGCTGCGCACGCTTTATCCTATGCTGGTACGCCAGGCATTGTTTGATGCCGTAGCAGGCCATAAAACGCCACAAGAGGGTGTGGTTTGCAGTGCCGATCTCTTCCCTTCGGTGCAGCGCTATGCATGGCAAACAGGGCCGCGCACCGGTAATGGCTGGCAAGCCATGGAACACACACTTCGCACTGCACTGTCGCTGGGCAATAGCAGTGTCCCAGTGCAAACGCATGCCTTGGGTTCAGCGGACCACCCTACTGACGACATGACGCCAGAGCTATACATACGCTGGCTTTCCATGTGTGTGTTTTCTGGCAATTTCAGCTTTCAGGCGGTGCCAGGTCTGTTGCCGTCCAGTTTTGACGAGGCCACGCAAGAGTTGGTGCGGCATTGGTTGCAGTGGCGATATCGACTGGTGCCTTATGTGCTGGGCATTATCGAAGAGGCGGTGCGTACCGGCCAGCCTGTACAGCGGTCAATGGCGCTTGCTTTTCCAACTGATTATGTGGCCCAGCAATGGGACACCCAATATATGCTTGGTCCAGCTTTGCTGGTGGCGCCTGTGGTTCAGCCCGGCAACAAGGTGCAAGTGTATTTGCCTGCTGGCGGTGCATGGTGGGATCTGAATACCGGCTGGCGTTACGAGGGCGGCACGACCTGGACAGTTGAGGCTGGGCTCGACACCTTGCCTCTGTTTGGTCGCGAAGGTCACATGCTGTGTCTTGGCCCCACTGTGCAGCATTCGGGCGAGTTCAATTCAGCCCGTATTCTTGATGAAGTATGGATGTTCGGCATGCCCGAGCACAGCCCTGTCGTCATGCGCAACAAAATTCGTGTCATGCAGATGCAGGGTTCCAGCTACATCAAAGGCCTTGAAGGCTTGCGGATCTTGCCTTCCGAAGGGTTAGAGGTCAAGCGGCGCGGTGCTGAGGTGCGCATTTCGCGTGCGCGCTAAGCCGGTGTCGGGCAGCCGCCGCTATCGCAACGCCGGGCGGCGGCCCCGGCATGGCCTGAGCGCCCTGGGTTGCACAAGGCGGCTGGTGAGCTGCTGATGCCGCACAGCCGTGACGGCTGTTTGCTGCCGGCCCACGATGAAGCCTAAGTGGTTGCTATACCGTCTGCAGGCGATAAAGCAGTCGCCTGCAGCGGTACGTCAATGGTTAATGCGGGGTTAAAGGCAATGTTTTCTATTGTGTCGCCGCGCACATAGCCGCGAGGGTTGCACACCACACGGGTGCCCTTTACCTCATAGTCAAAGCTGTCGTGCGTGTGTCCGTGTATCCAAAGTGGTGTACGACTGGCATCCATAAGATGCTCGCTGTCTGACACAAAACAGCAGTTGATCAGCGAGCCTTCGAAGCGCGGGTGCACGCTTTTCGTAGACGGGGCGTGGTGGGTAATGACGACGGTTGGTCCTGCGTAAGGCTGCGACAGTTTGAGGTCAAGCCATTGGCAGTTTTTTTCAAAGAGATGTTCTACTTCAACAGGGGTCAGGACACCTTCAGGGTTTTCGTTTGATCCGATACGCGAAAAATCACGGATCATTTCAACTGCCTGCTGCATGGCCTGCTCACGACGTGCGCCCTTGCCGTAAAGGTTGAAGCCGCTCCAGAGTGTGCTGCCCAGGAAACGCACGCCATTAAGCATGATTTCTTCATTGTCGAGGATATGAATCTGCGTGCCTCTGGCCAGCTCTTTGAGTTGACTGATGGTGTCACGCAGATTGCTGCCATAAAACTCGTGATTTCCGGGCACATACAGTACGGGCTGGTCAAAATCGCGGGCCCACGCGATCGCCTGGGCAGGTCGGCTGATGTCGCCTGCCAGAATGACAATATCCGCATCGGTACGGGGGTGGGCCATGCCGGCCACTCCCAGGTGCAGGTCTGACAAGATTTGAAGTCGGCAAAACAGGCTGTTTGCACACGTTGGTTTGACAGCAGAAAAATATTCGTTCATAATCTCGCTTCTTCGGTTGGGTCGTTAGCTCAGTTGGTAGAGCACCGGACTTTTAATCCGTTGGTCGCGCGTTCGAGCCGCGCACGACCCACCAACCTGTTTTAGAAACCAGCCCTCGTGGCTGGTTTTTTTTGATCAAATCTGGTGCTGCATGGCGTGTCGTACAGCATGTGCATTTTGGCATTTCATTGTGCCACTACTGCATACCATAGGCATAGCCTGTGCATGATGCAAGCACCGCCATCTGCGGCAGCATAACTGCGGCGCGCTATATTTCTTAAAGCTATTAGTAATTACTAATTTGATAATATCTGTTATGTTAAATTAGGCAGGCGTTTTCGTTGTAGTCGCCTGTTTCCTGAAAGCCCTCATCTTGATTCACCTAGAAAACATCCACAAAACTTATGCGTCGCCGGGCCGTGTCTCTCACGCGCTGGCTGGCGTCGACCTGACCATTGCTCAGGGAGAAATCTTTGGCATCATTGGTCGCTCCGGTGCTGGTAAAAGCACGCTTATTCGTATGCTTAACCTGCTCGAACGTCCGACCCAGGGGCGTGTGGTTGTGGGTGGTGAAGACATTACGCAGTACAACGATGCACAGTTAAGAGCCTTTCGGCATCGCGTAGGCATGGTGTTCCAGCACTTTAATCTGCTGCGTTCACGCACGGTACTTGATAACGTAAGGTTTCCGCTTAAGCTGGCGGGGCTTGACCGTGCCGGTCAAATTGAACGCGCACAAGAGATGCTGGCCCTTGTAGGGCTTACCGAGCATGCCACCAAGTATCCGCGTCAATTGTCGGGTGGGCAGCAGCAGCGTGTGGGCATTGCTCGCGCACTGGCCAACCGTCCCGAACTTTTGCTGTGTGACGAAGCCACTTCAGCGCTCGATCCCGAGACAACACAATCCATTCTTCGCCTGCTGCTCGACATCAACAAGCGTCTGGGCCTCACTATTGTGCTCATTACGCATGGCATGGATGTCATACGCAGCGTATGCGACAAGGTTGCGGTCATCGATGCCGGCATCATCGTCGAAACAGGCGATGTACTTGACGTGTTTTTGCATCCCCAGCATCCGGTCACCCAGTCTCTGCTTTCTGAAAGCGGTATTGACGCCGAGGGCTGGCGTGACATGGCACACCAGGTACACGGGCGACTGGTAAGGCTTAGTTTTCGTGGCGGCGCCACAGTGCAGCCGATGCTAAGCCGTGTCAGCCGCGAGCTGGAGGTTGATCTCAGCATTCTGCAAGGCTCGGTTGGAAGCATCAAGGGCACGCCCTACGGCCAGCTTGTTATCGCCGCTCAGGGCGCCACGTCGGCGCTGGGGCAGCTTGAGACCCTGTTTGCTTCCGAGGGTGTTGAATGTGAGGTGCTCAGGGCATGATGTTTTCAAACGTAGACTGGCCGCTTATCTGGGAAGCGACCGTAGATACTTTTCTGATGACCGGGTTTTCGTTGCTGTTTACCATCATCATTGGCCTGCCGCTGGGCATCGTGTTGTTTCTCACAAGCAAGCACCAGTTGCTCGACAACGCGCCCGTCTATCACGTGCTGTCGTTTGTTGTAAACGTGTTGCGCTCTGTGCCGTTTTTGATTTTGCTCATCGTCATGATCCCGTTCACGCGTATTCTGGCAGGCACCTCGCTGGGGGTGCAGGGGGCCATCCCCCCGTTGGTCGCCAGTGCAGCCCCGTTTTTCGCCCGCCTGGTTGAAAACGTGCTGCGTGAGCTTGACCCCGGCGTATCCGAAGCATGCCGCGCCATGGGTGCAAATTCCCGCCAGACTGTGCTGATGGCACTGGTGCCTGAAGCCACTACAGGCATTGTGGCGGCTGTCATAGTCACTGCCATTGCACTGGTCGGTTACTCGGCAATGTCAGGGGTAATTGGCGGCGGAGGGCTGGGCGACCTGGCCCTGCGATTTGGTTATCAACGTTACCAGACAGACGTCATGGTTGTGACGGTTGTCATTCTTGTTGTCATGGTTCAGCTTTTGCAAGTGTTTGGTGACAGGCTCGTTGCCAGGTTGAACCGCAAATAAGCTCACTCAGGAGTCGCTCATGTTGCTCAAAAAATTTGTCCCCGCCCTTGCATTGGGTATTGCCGCTGTGCTGGCAGGCCCGGCTCATGCCGAGAAGTTAAGTGTCGCTGCAACGCCGGTTCCGCACGCTGAACTGCTTGAGCACGTTAAGCCGATACTGGCCAAAGAAGGTGTTGAACTCGACATCAAAGTATTTACTGACTATGTGCAGCCCAACCAACAGGTTGCCGATGGGCAGATCGATGTTAACTTCTTCCAGCACCAGCCTTATCTTGATTCGTTCAATAAAGAGCGCGGCACCAAGCTGGTGACCGTGGGGCTGGTTCATGTCGAGCCTTTCGGCGCCTACTCGACAAAAATCAAGAACATTTCCGATCTGAAAGATGGCGCCTTGGTTGCCCTGCCCAACGATCCTTCCAACGGAGCGCGGGCGTTGCTGTTGTTGCAGAAAGAGGGTCTGATCAAGCTGAAAGATCCGTCCAATATATTGGCCACATCGCGCGACATAAGCGAGAACCCCAAAAAGCTCAAGTTTCGTGAGCTTGAAGCGGCTACGTTGCCCCGTGTGTTGCCTGATGTGGATCTGGCCCTGATCAACACCAACTACGCACTTGAAGCAGGTCTGAACCCTGTTGAGGATGCTCTGTTCATCGAAGGCGCCAATTCGCCTTACGCGAATATCATCGTGACGACACCCGAGAAAAAAGACGACCCCGCAGTCAAGAAACTGGTTGAAGCCTTAAACAGTGCAGACGTGCGCGACTTCATCAAAGCCCAGTACAAAGGGGCGATTGTTCCGGCATTCTGATGTCTTGCTGACCCAGTCTGCGACTCGCCTTGCCCTGCAGGGCGAGGAGAGGGTTTATGCTGTTTTTATTGCGGGATTACCCTTGTTTATAGAAGGATTTAGCCTTTTTGGCAGGGTTTTCCCGCCGGCTTGCGAATGGCTTTCGGTTACCATACTCTTTTTGAAAAGGAGCTCTCTATGTTCAAGAACAAAGTCAAAGCTGTGTTGGCTGGCTTAACGCTGGCAATGGCGCTGCCTGCCATGCATGCCTCTGCACAAGAGAAAGAGCTGCTGGTTGCGACCGATACGGCGTTCGTGCCATTTGAGTTCAAGCAAGATGGCAAGTACACCGGTTTCGATATTGAGCTGTGGGACGCCATCGCCAAAGAGGCTGGCTTCAAGTACAAGCTGCAGCCCATGGATTTCAACGGCATTATTCCCGGCCTGCAAACCGGTAACATCGACGTAGCGCTGGCTGGCATCACCATCCGTGACGATCGCAAAAAGGTTATTGATTTCTCAGACCCTTATTATGAAAGCGGTCTGGCGATTCTGGTCAATAACGCTACCGACGATATCAAAACCGCCAAAGACCTTGAAGGTAAAACCGTAGCAGTAAAAATAGGCACAGCCACTGTCGACTATCTGAAAGAAAATGTCCCTGAGGCGAAGCTCAAGTTGTTTCCCAACATTGACAATGCATTTCTCGAGCTCGCGACCAATCGCGTCGACGCGGTTGTTCACGACACACCCAATGTGCAGTACTACGCCAACACCGGTGGCAAAGGCCGTGTAAAAGTTGTCGGAGCATTGAAAAGTGGTGACTACTATGGCATTGCTTTCCCCAAGGGTAGCGATCTTGTGCCAAAAGTAAACAAGGCGCTCAAGGCGATACAAGATAACGGCAAATACGACGAGCTATATACCAAATGGTTTGGTGAGAAGGCTTCAAAGGTCGACTGATTAGCCAGTACTTGTCTGCACGGCGATCGGGTGAAAACACCGGGTCGCCGTTTTTCGTTCAGGAATACCGGTACAGCAGGGCCGGGTTTTATTTTTTAAGGCGACTCACGTGGAATTCGACTGGTCTGTCATTTGGGCTGCAATGCCCAGCCTTTGGGAAGGCACCAAGCTCACCATTCAGATTACTCTGCTGGGCCTCTTCGGTGGCACGGTCATAGGTTTTCTGACGGGGGTCACGACAACCTATGTGCGGGTGCAGGTCACGTGGAAAAATCTTGCGGTAGCGGTGGTTACCCTGATTGTGCTGTCCCTGTTGTGGAAGCTGCTTGCGTGGCTGGGTGCTATGTTGAGCATACCCGGCTGGGCCTGGACGGCGATGCAGCTGCTGGTTGGCATTGTGCTGATCTGGCGGTTTGCTTCATACATACCAGCTGCGTTGTCGTTTCTGTCGCAGGTGTATATTTTGGTGATACGCGGCACGCCCATTGTTGTGCAGGTAATGTTTATTTATTTTGCCGTCCCGCTTATTTTTGGCTGGCGCATCGAGGCGGTGCCGGCTGCCATTTTCACTCTCGTCATCAACTCGGGCGCCTATATTGCCGAAATTGTACGGGGAGGCCTGCTATCTGTGCCCAAAGGGCTTAAAGAGGCGGGGCAGGCCATGGGGCTGCCGTTTTACAAGATACTGGCATACATCATCGGACCGGTCGCGCTGCGGCGCATGATTCCGGCCATGGGCAACCAGTGCATCATCAGTCTTAAAGATTCATCATTATTTATTGTGATTGGCGTGGCCGAGCTTACGCGGCAAGGTCAGGAAATCATTGCCGGCAATTTCAGGGCAGTTGAGATATGGGGAGCGGTGGCTGTGATCTATCTGATTCTCACGGGCATTATTGCACTCGCGCTCAAGGTCGTTGAACACAGGACTCAAATCGTATGAGCATCGTCGAATTCAAGAACGTCGTTAAGCGGTTTGGCGACATAACGGTACTCGATGGCATAGACCTGACCGTCGACAAAGGTGAGGTGGTTGTCATTGTTGGGCCTTCGGGTTCGGGCAAATCAACCTTGCTTCGTTGCATTAATGTGCTTGAAACCATCGAAGGCGGTGATCTTACGGTCAATGGCCTGAGCGTACGAGGCAAGAGTGCAGAGGTGCGCGAGCTGCGCCGTGAAGCAGGCATGGTTTTTCAGCAATTTAATTTGTTTCCGCAACTGACGGCTCTGGAAAACGTGATGTTTGGGCCGCTGCATACGCGTGGTATTGGCAAGGCCAAAGCGCGTGAGGAAGCCATGGCCCTGCTCGACAAGGTCGGCCTGGCGGCCAAGGTAAATAACTACCCTGGCGAACTGTCTGGGGGCCAGCAGCAGCGAGTGGCAATAGCCCGGGCACTTGCCATTCGCCCCATACTCATGCTGTTTGATGAGCCCACCTCGGCGCTTGACCCTGAGCTGCGGCATGAGGTCTTGACCGTCATGCAAGATGTGGCCGAAGAGGGCATGACCATGGTTGTGGTGACACACGAAATGGGGTTTGCACGTAAAGTGGGCACCCGCCTGATTTTTATAGACCAGGGCAAAATCGCCGAAGACGGGCCACCGGCCGAATTGCTTGACAACCCGCCCAGTCAGCGCCTGCGCGAGTTTTTGCAGCACGTGACCTGAGCGTCGTCTGCCTTACTTTGAGACAATCAAGGTTCGGGTTGCCACAACTTTGTCAGCCCCGTCGCGGCGAATTTTGATGGTGACCTGGCGCGGACGGAAACCTTCGGGCAGATCAACCTCGTCTTCGACTTGCACGTAGCGCTCCAGGCTCAGATCAAACGGTGGCAGGGTAATGCTGCCCGACCGGCCGTTGCTGTAGCGTCCGGCTACCGTAAACTCTGCATTGCCATTGAACATGGCGGCCTTTCCGGCGTCTTGCATGATCAGAATCTGGTAAATGAGCTTGTTGTTGTCGGAGCGAAACGAAGCCGCGCGAATGCCGGGCGATGTGCCGCGGGGGTCTGCAGGCATGGCTTCAGCGAACATTTTAATGTCGCCGCTTTGTTTGTCGATCTGTGTTTGCGCCTGTACGAGCGATTTGCTTTGAGACTCCACTTTGGCCGTTGCCTCAGTCAGCTCACGCTTGGTTTTTGTGAGTTCTGCTTGCAGGCGCTGTTTGTCCATGCCCAAACTGTTTAAATCGTAGTGCAGCTGTTCCGATTGCTCCACCGTGAGGCGTGGAGGCCCATAGCTTTCTGCAGAAAAGTAGACCGCCTGCGCCAAGCACGATACCGGTAAGCATGAGCACCAGCCAGCGCGGAATGCGCCGGGTGCGTCGATTGGCTCCGTAAGCGGTAGGCTTGAAAACATGGCGTTGCTGACGACCAAACATAAATTGAGTATTCCTTTTGTTGCTGGGAGCGCGCAACCCGAGGTGCGCAGCAAGAAAACGTTAGAGAATAGCCCGGAATGCGTGGGTGTTACAGGGCGAGGCGGGTCTGGTTTCATTATGAATACTATTGAAACAGATCGCCCCTGTGTTTTGCTCGGCACGTTGTCTTGCAAAGTGTAACGTGCTGCTGCTCCCGAGCCAAGCCGCGTCCCTGTGCTGGTGCCAGTGAGGAAGCAGGCTGTAAGCACCCCTACGATACCGCTTAGTGGCTGATGTGTGATCCTTCAATGGCACTGTGACGTGTCGAGCTCGTTTTGAGGTGACGGTCGAGCGAAGCCAGGCGTACGGGAGTTCCCACGTCTTGCCATTGGCCCCGATGATGCGTGCCAGTAACAAGGCTGGCTTGCATTGCCTGACGCAGCAAGGGTGCGAGCCTGGAGTGCGCGCCTTTTTGTACAGACCGGAACAGAACCGGCTGATACACGCCAATACCTGTAAATGTGAGGGGATGAACGTTGATGCCGGTTGGGGTATCTGGCTTGTCGATTAGCCTGCCGTCCGCCTCCAGTACGAAGTCGCCCTCTGGGTGCTGTGGCGGGTTATCAGCCATGAGCAGCCAGGCCAGGCGGTTTTCGGTGACCAGGCTCTGGCCCAGTTGTGCGGCCTGATCTGGCTGCCAGTCGCACCATATGTCGCCGTTGATGACCAGAAACGGCTGGTCCTGGAAAAAATCAAGAGCTTGCGCAATGCCACCCGCAGTTTCAAGGCCGCCTGAAGGTTCGGGCGAGTAGTGTATACGGGCACCGAACTGTGAACCATCGCCCAGCGCCTGTTCAATTTGCGAGCCCAGCCAGGCATGGTTGATGACGATGTCAGAGATGCCCGCGCTTACCAGACGCTGGATATGCCAGACGATAAGCGGCTTGCCCCCAACAGGCAGCAAGGGTTTTGGGATGGTATCAGTGAGGGGCCGCATGCGGGTCCCACGCCCGGCCGCGAGAATCATGGCGCGCATCAAAACGTGTAGCCTGTGGTGACCTGATTGTTCTCAAGCCTGTCGAGAATACGCAATAGTGGGCGGAAGACGCCGTATCGGCTGGCCACCTGCCTTGTGTACGCGTTGACTCGGGGGATGTGGTCAAGGTAGTGATGTTTGCCATCGCGATGTGACAGTCGCGCAAAGACTCCGAGAATACGAAGATTGCGTTGAAGCCCCATCCATTCGTACGCGCGGTGAAAGGCGGCGAAGTCATCACCCACCGGAAGGCCGGCAGCCCGGGCGGCTTCCCAGTAGCGAATGGCCCAGTCAAGCTGTTGAGGCTCTTCCCACGTAGTGCGGGCATCCATGACCAGTGACGCGATGTCGTAAGTGATGGGGCCCAAAAGAGCATCTTGGTGATCGATAATGCCAGGGCGGGCGTCGTCGACCCCCACCATGAGATTGGGGGAATGAAAATCGCGGTGTACCAGCACCGAAGGCTGACGTGCGTTGTCCTGGACGAGAGTGTCCAAGACACTGGCCAGAGCCACCTGCTCGGCGTCGCTGAGCGGACTCTGGCAATGTTTTTGCGCATACCACTCTGGAAATACAGTAAGCTCTTGCTGCAGCCGGCTGACATCATAGGATGCCAGCCCGGTGGCATCAGCATGCTGCATCTGTACCAGCGCGCCAATAGCACCCTTATACATGTTCTGCAGGCGGGTATCAGGCAGTTGACCCTGAATGGCCTGATAAAACGTAGAGTGGCCCAGGTCAGACAGCAGCAGAAAGCCTTCGGTCAGATTTTTCGCCAGTACTTGTGGCACGTTCAGGCCCGCTTTTGCCAGGCGCTGCCCTACATCGACGAAGGGGCTGCAGTCTTCGTGAGGTGGTGGCGCGTCCATGATGATAACGGGCCCCTGGCTCGCCTGAATACGGTAATAGTGGCGAAAGCTGGCGTCGCTGGATGCGGGCTGCAGCGTTTCGGGAGCGAGCCCCAGGCTCTCGGGCAGGTCGTGCAGCCATTGTTGCAATGTAGCAAGACGCTGGGTCGCGTCGTGTGTCATGGTTTGTTCCATATTGGGTGGGGTAGACAAATACGATAGGCATGGTGTCATGTTTTAATCACGCATGCGAAGCCTTCTCTATAATACCGGGTTGCCAATCCTGGCGGTCGGGGGTTGTGTCAAAATATAGTCTGTTTCAGGAGACGAGATCCTCGTGCGTTCGGTTTTGTGGGCAATTCTAATCGCGTTCGGCAGCATGCCGGCGGTGCAGGCGCAACAGCAGGCGCCGGGTGCGCTATCGCGCCCCGCATCCAGCAGTCTCACTGTTGCGCCCAAGCTAAATTTGCACAAAAACATCAACGAAGACGAAATGTCTGTCTTTTTGGTTGCCGATAAAATCGAAACCGATGAAAGCGGCAAGGTCATCATGACCGGCAAGGCTGAGGTTCGGCGTATTGACTCTGTGGTCAAGGGCGATTACATCGACTATGACAGGTCAACCGGTGATACGCGCGTGCGGGGCAATGGCCTGATCATGCGGGAAGCCTCAATTGTGCGCGGCTCGGCGATCAACTACAACATTAACAGCGAAACCGGTGAGGTCACCGATCCCGACTTCTTGCTGGGTTCGAACGGCGGCGCCGGCACGGCGGCGCATGCTGATATCCTGGGCAGCAACCGGCTGCGTCTTACCGATGTTAACTACTCTGGCTGTCCGTGCCCAGATCCAGCCTGGTATATCTCGTCGACTCGGGTTGATCTTGACTTCGATGAAAACGAAGGCGTTGCCCGCAATGGCGTGTTGTACTTCAAGAAAGTGCCCATTCTGTACTCACCCTATCTGACCTTTCCGGTCAAAAAAGAGCGCAAATCGGGCTTGCTGGTGCCTACTTACGGCGCTTCATCCAATAGCGGCTTTGAGTTTTCTCTGCCGTATTACTTTAACCTTGCTCCCAACTACGATGCCACGCTTACGCCCCGCTACCTCAGCAAACGCGGGCTGCAAATGGGTGGGCAATTTCGTTATTTGGGGCGTCAGTACAACGGGCAGGTCGACGGTACCTGGCTGGGCCGAGACAATGTCACTGGTGACGACCGCTGGATGCTGCTCGGCCAATACAAGCACAAGCTAGGCAATGGTTTCAATGCCTACCTCGATTATCGGCACGTGTCAGACGATGATTATTTTCGTGATTTTTCGTCGTTTGGTATGAGTGATGCGTCTGTCAATTATTTGCCCAGCTCGGCGCGTGTAACCTGGAGCGGCTACAAGTATTTCAGTGGCTCGTTGTCGGCTTTCAAGTATCAGACCTTGCAAGACAAAACCACGGGCTACCAGCGCCCGCAGTATGACAAGCTGCCCGAGCTCTATGCGCGTGCCGGCCGGTATAACTGGGGCGGGTTTGATGTCGTGTCTGAAAATTACGCTACAAAGTTCAGCATGCCGTTTTATTCGGGCCGGCTGTCCAAGTTCGATGCTTATCGCGATCGTCATGTTGCGCCCGATGGGACGCGCCTGACCTCCTACACGACGGTAGCCTACCCCATTGTGCGCGCCGCCTGGTATGTAACGCCCAAAATCGGCTTGCACATGAGCCAGTACAGCACCAACTGGTATGCAGACGCTACGGGCATTAAAGGGCGTCCTGACACACAGACCCGTGTGCTTCCCATTATGTCGCTCGACACGGGCATGACCTTTGAGCGCAATACCACGCTGTTCGGCAATGATTCTATCCAAACGCTCGAGCCGCGTGTGTATTATCTGAACGTGCCATATCGGGATCAGTCGGATATTCCCCTGTATGACACCAGCATTGCTTCATTCAATTATGCCCAGGCTTTTGGTGAGAACATTTTCAGTGGCGGATGGGATCGTATTGCCAATGCCAACCAGGTCACTATCGGCCTGACCTCACGCTGGCTAGACGCTGACAGCGGTTTCGAGCGCTTGTCACTGTCGGCCGCCCAGCGGCTGTATCTTGAAGATCAGCGCGTCACCTTGGGCGCTGAGACGCCGCGCACAAACACCCGGTCTGATTATCTCGTCGGTGCCAGCGCGGCGTTAACTGACAAGTTCAATGTGGGGTTTGATGCGCAATTTAATCCAGAGTCACGCGATCGTAATCGCATGTCGGCAGGGTTTCGCTGGAGCCCCAAGCGCCTGACTTCAATGTCGGTCTCGTATCGTTATGAACGCGATCCACGTTTGGTCGACAATCCTGAACTTTATCTGACCCCCGAGAACGACCGCACACGCGAACAGATCAGTCTGGCAGGCCAATGGCCGTTGACGCGCAAGCTGTATACCATGGGGCGCTTTGATTACTCTTTAGAAGAAAAGCGCAACACCCAGACTATTTTTGGGCTGGAGTATAAAGGCGACTGCTGCTGGACCGCGCGCATGGTACTTCAGCGCTATGCGGTGTCAAGAGGTGACGCCAATACCGCTGTATTCTTCCAGCTAGAGCTGGCCGGGCTCGGGTCTCTAGGTACCGATCCGATGCGGCTGCTCACCGACAGGGTTATCGGATACCAGCCGGTATCCCCTCCTATATCTGAAAAAACGACCTTCGAGAGGTATGAATAATGCACAGACTGCCCGCCAAACGCTGGATTACGTCTTTTTTGGTTGTCCTGGCGGGAGCCATATTGCTGCCAGGCACCTCCCTGATGGCTAAACCTGCGACGTCTTCGGGCAAGAGCCCGGCAGGGACTCCGGCCAAGTCCACCAGCACCCAGTTTGTCGATGGCATTGCTGCTGTCGTCAATAGCAACGTCATTACATTGCAGCAGGTCAATACAGAGGTGCAAGCTGCCCGGCAGCAGTTGCAGCACCAGAATATCCCGGTACCCGATGAGGCCGCGCTGCAAAAGCAGGTGCTGCAACGCATGATTACACAAGAGCTCCAACGCCAGGAGGCTGATCGCATGGGGATTCGGGTTTCCGAGGCGCAACTGGCGCAAGCCGTGCAGACGATTGCAGGGCGCAATAATCTTACCGATGCTCAGTTGAAGCGCGAAATCGAAAAATCGGGTGTCAGCTGGGACCATTATCTGGACAGCCTGCGTACAGAAGTTCGTATGGATATGCTGCGCCAGCGTGCGGTGGACGGCACCATTACCATTTCCGATGGCGAGATTGACTCTTACCTGAAGAACCAGGACCGGCAGGCGGGGCGCGTGCCTCAGCAGGGCGGGCAGCAGTCTGCCGCGCCAGCGCAGTCTGGCCCCCAGGTGCTGGGCATTGCGCAGATTCTGGTTGCGGTTCCTGAGGGTGCGACGGCTTCTGAAGTGGATGCTTTACGACGGAAAGCCGATGGTCTGCTGGCGCGTATACGTAGCGGTGCCGACTTTGCCGGCGTTGCGGCGGCGGCATCAGATGGTCCCCAGGCTCTTGAAGGCGGCAATCTGGGGGTGCGTCCTCTCGACGGCTGGCCCGATCTGTTCCTGAAGGCAACCCAGTCGTTGAAAGCTGGCGAAGTGGGCGATGTTGTGCGTAGTGCAAATGGTTTCCATATTCTCAAGGTGACCGCCAAGGGCACGCCCGCGGCCCAGCAGCAGGCCAGGCCTGCGGCTCCACCTACGCTTTCCAGCCCATCGCCCACGCCACAGCAGCAGGGCCCCATGATCGTCACCCAGACACATGCGCGGCACATACTGATCAAAATCAACAAGGTCATGACTGATCAGGCCGCGCATGATCGCATCGAACAGTTGCGCCAGCGCATTATCAACGGCGAGAGCTTCGAAGATCTTGCCAAGCGCTACTCAGACGACGCAAGTGCCCCTCAGGGGGGCGATCTGGGCTGGCTTACACCCGGTGAAACCGTGCCGGCATTCGAGAAGGCCATGAATGCGCTGCAAATTGATCAGGTCAGTGAGCCCGTTCGTTCGCAGTTTGGCTGGCACCTTATTCAAGTGCTAGAGCGTCGCAACAAGGATATGGGAGACGAGTTCAGGCGCATGGAAGCGCGCAAAATACTATTTGAACGTCGTATAGAACCCGCCTACGAAGAGTGGCTTAGCAAGTTGCGTGGTCACGCTTTTGTCGACAATCGTCTCGATCCCGAATCGAGCAGCCGCAGGCGTTAGGGCGATGGTGCATCAGGCGCGTAAACGGTTTGGCCAGCACTTTCTCGTTGACGAGGGCGTTACCGAGTCTATCGTGCGGGCCATAGCCCCGGGTCGCGACGAAACGGTTATTGAAATCGGGCCTGGGCTATCGGCGCTGACAGGGCCACTGCTGCAGGCGGTCAATCATTTGATTGTGGTTGAAATAGACCGTGATCTGGCGGCACGCCTGCGCCGGCAGCATCCGGCTGACCGGATCACTGTGATCGAAGCCGACGCACTAAAGACTGATTTTTCTGCACTAGGAAGCGGCTTACGCCTGGTTGGAAACCTGCCATACAACATTTCCAGTCCGTTGCTGTTTCACTTGATTGATAGTGCCGATCAAATTGTCGACCAACATTTCATGTTGCAGCGCGAGGTCGTTGACCGCATGGTGGCCAAGCCTTCCTCAGGTGACTACAGTCGCCTGTCTGTCATGCTTCAGGCACGCTACCGCATGTACAAGCTGTTTGATGTCGCTCCTGAATCCTTTGATCCGCCTCCGCGCGTCGTGTCTGCAGTAGTGCGCATGGTGCCATTACCAGAGTCCAGGCCGCGTCCGCAAAGCGAGCGTGTGTTTGAGCGCGTCGTAGCGCGCGCATTTTCTCAGCGGCGCAAAATGCTGCGTCGCGGGCTGGCAGATTGGGCTGGCCACATCGACTGGGATGCGCTGGGCATACCTCCGACGGCTCGCGCCGAAGAGCTTTCGGTAGAACAGTTTATTGCACTGGCAGATGGCCTTCTGGACGCAGGCGTCATAAAAGCAGAAACCGCCTGAAGACGGTTCGCGTAGTGTGGCGGTTTCCTGTTGGTGATGTCTGCTGTCGGCCGGCTTGGCTGACAGGTCAGGGCATGGCGCTGATGCCTGCGCCATGCGTAAAAAGCTTGTGAAAGCCAGGGCTGCACCTTGCAGCCGGACGCCTTTTTATGAGAGCCAGTGTTTCAAGTCATAGTAACGGACGGTAGTGCCGTCATCGACGCGGGTACGGCCGGAATGCGGGCAAAGCCACTGGCCCAGGGCAACGAACTTATGATGCCTGATCCCTGTTGAGAGTGCGGTCGCAGACTGGGCTGATCGTCAGCCATGAATTCGGCGCGTACCCGCAGAAATTCTTCGCGCTTCTCTTCGAAAGGCCTGTCAGCCATCAGTCTGCCAAATTGCACCTCGGGAATGACGTTAGCACGGCCTTGCATGGTGCGAATGAGTGGCGTGACAAGCAACGTAAACACCGCAAACGCCGAAACGGGGTTGCCCGGCAAGCAAACAATAGGCTTGCTGCCAACGTGGGCAAGCGCTACTGGTTTGCCGGGTTTCATCAGCACACGCCACAGGTCGAGCTTGCCCCCGGCCTGTTCTATAGCGGGTTTAACCAGATCTTTTTCGCCGACTGACACGCCGCCTACGGTTAGCACCACGTCGCAGTCATTCAGTAGTGTGGACAGGGCGTTTTCAAGTGACTCGGCCGTGTCCAGCGCATGCAGTACGTGCACGACCTCGACCCCGAGGCTTTCTGCCATGGCGGCCAACATAGGGCCGTTTGAGTTGTAGATGTTTTCGTCGTTTCTTTCTTGCCCAGGCAAGATCAGCTCATCACCCGTGGTCAGAATGCCCACCTGCAGCTTAGGATAAACATGCACTTCAGCGTAGCCCTGAGACGCCAGCAAAGCGATTTCGGCTGGGCCCAGCAGAGTGCCTTTGGCAAACAGTTGCGCGTCAGTGGCGACGTCTTCACCCTGACGGCGTATATGTGCACCAAGCGTCGGTGGAGCGGTGATGGTAAAGCCTTCTTCAGTTTCAGTACCGTCTTCTTGCATGACGACGGTATCTGCACCTTGAGGAATCAGGCTGCCCGTAAAAAGCCGTATACATTGTCCGGGTTGTAGCGGCTCGGGGCGTGCTCCGGCAAAGCAACGCTGTTGTACAGTCAGTGTTTTTCCGGGCTCGTAATCGGCCAGGCGTATGGCGTAACCGTCCATAGCACTATTGTCGGCCGGCGGCAGGTCTAGGGACGCAAACAGGGTTTGCGCCAGAACCCGACCTCTTGCCTGACGTATCGGGCAGACTTCGGTGATATTGGGAGGCGTACCGGCCGAGGCCATGCGGGCCTGAGCTTCATCGAATTCGAGCATGTAAATACACTCCAGAGTTACTGGGGACAGTTTTAGGTTTTGTCCGCTACCGCGTCCAAACTCTTTTACTGGGTTTTGTTCGCTAGCGCGTCCAAACTCTTTTACTGGGTTTTGTCCGCTAGCGCGTCCAATCCTTTTATCAAGTTTTGTCCGCTGCCGCGTCCAAACCTTTTACTGAGTTTTGTCCGCTAGCGCGTCCAATCCTTTTATCAAGTTTTGTCCGCTGCCGCGTCCAAACCCCATTGTTCGGTTTTGTCGGCGTCGGACTGGTGTTGTTCGACCCAGAAGCGTTTGCCGTCTGCCAGTGTCTCCCGTTTCCAGAAGGGGGCGCGGGTTTTGAGGGCGTCGATGATGAATTCGCAGGCTCGGAAGGTATCGCCCCGGTGGGCGCCTGCTGCCGCTACGAAAACAATTTGATCGGTATTGTTTAGCTCGCCTACGCGGTGCACCACCAGACATTCGTGTACATTCCAGCGTGAGCAGGCGGTTGCGCACAGGGTTTCTATTTCGCGTTCGCACATCCCGGGGTAGTGCTCGAGAAATAGCGTGTGTGTAGGGGCATTTTCGGCATAGTCACGCACATAGCCCGTAAAGCTGACCAGGGCGCCGATTTTGCCGGCGTGGCGCTGGCGCAGCGCTTCGGCTAGTGCGGCGGCGTCAAAATCGGCTTCTTGTACAACAACCATGATTAGCCTCCGGTGACGGGTTCGAATACGGCCACCTCGTCGCCTGGCTGTATCAGTGTGTCATGCGGTACATGGTATTGATTAACGGCGATTTTGAGGCGTGCAACGGGTGCCAGTTGGGGAAAGCGCGCTTCGAGCTGGGCCAGCCAGTCACTTCCTGTGATGGGGGCGTTAAGCTGGCAGGATTCGTGCCGCTGGCCGGTAAGCTCGGCTACTTGGGCGAAGTACAGTACGGTAATGGTTGCTGGGTTGGCCACGTTGATCTCCTGGCGGGGCAGGCAAATACGGCCCCGTCTTTATGGCCTATTCTAGCTTATCGTTATACGCCGCTGCGGTATCAAAGTGCAGGCCTGGGCGCTATACATGTACAAGCGTGATGAAGAGGCCGGATCCGGCGAGAAACGGGCCGAATGGGTAGCTGCCCTGGGCAAAGACCGTGCGCTGATGCACGATGGCGAAGAGAGTGCCGGCAAGGCTGGCAAGCAGAAGCACGTACAGAATGTGGTCGATGCCGCAGCAGGCGCCGAGTGCGGCGGCCAGTTTGAGGTCACCCCGCCCCATGCCTTCTTTTTTGGCGATTTTTGAGAATAGCGTAGTTACGAGCCAGAGAAAGCCGTAGCCTACGAAAGCACCGAGCAGAGCATGTGTAAGACTGATGGCGGCCCAAGGCTGGAGGGCCGCAAACAAGCCCGTGAAAAACAGCGGCAGGTTCAGGGCGTCAGGCAACAGGCCTGTACGGATGTCGATAAGTGCCAGACTGCAAAGTAGAAAGACTTGAAAGATGAGTGCAAGGGTATGGCCGGACCACCCATGACGACCTAGAATCCAGACGTAGCAAACCGCAAGCAGGAGGGCGCACACAAGCGCAACAATACGTTGTTCGGACGTTGGGAAGTGACACTGCGGATGGATGACCGCGCGCAGCAGAGTAGATGCATCAGGCGCTTTGCCCTGTTTGATGGCGTAGGCATACGCGGCGGCGAACGCGGCGCTAAATAGCCCGGACAGGCTCCCGAGTAAGCTGGCTGCTGCATAGGCCCACATGGTGAAAACTTGAAGCGGGTGAGCGGTGTGGAGTGTAAATGTGTTGGTGGTTAGTCGGCTTTTGCCCGCCATTCGCCGCTTTTTCCGCCTGACTTGTACAGTAGCCGGACCTGCTCAAGCACAATGCCTTTGTCGGCCGCCTTGCACATGTCGTAGAGAGTGAGCGCGGCCACGCTGCATGCGGTCATGGCTTCCATTTCTACGCCAGTTTTGTAGTCGCTGCGGCAGGTGGCCTGCACGCGTATGGTGTGTGCCGCGTCGTCGGGGAAAAAATCGATACCAGCAAAACTGAGTGGCAGGCTGTGACACAAAGGGATGAGCTCAGCGCAGCGCTTTGCAGCCAGTATGCCGGCGATGCGCGCTGTATTGAGGGCGTCACCCTTGGCGTTGTTGGCGGCCGACAGCAAGCTGTAAGCCGTGGGGCTGAGGCGGACAACGGCCTGGGCAGTGGCTGTGCGCTGAGTTGATGCCTTGTCGCCGACGTCAACCATGCGGGCTTCGCCGGATTCGTCAATATGTGTAAGTGTGGGCGTTTGCCCAGAAGTTTTGGTCATGTGTGGGGTCGCTGCAAATGGAACAAGAGACCTATCATATACGGTATCTGCTCTTGAATAATCCGTACTTGCCGCAGGCATCGCTGCACTAGCGTGCCGCTGAGCAACGGTTTTGTGTGCTTATCTCTGCGGGCGAGCACGCAGCTCGCGACGTACTCGACATGCGGAGCGTATCATTATGCTTTCATGCCGCTGATGACTGCCGATGGCGGGCCTTTAAGGGCCATGTTGTGGCCGTTTTCGGCCTTTTGGGGTCTCGCGGCGTATTCCATGGCGTCAGAGCATTTGCAACTGTCGCCGTTTTTCGTTCCCGCGTCATGAGGGGAGCTCAATACTTGTTTGCGGAGATTATCATGACTATACAAATTGGTGACAAAGTGCCTGATGGCGTTCTTACCGAGTTTATAGAGACCGAGACCGATAGCTGCGCAGTCGGTCCTAATCAGTTTCAGGTTTCAGAAATGGTCATGGGTAAGAAAATTGCCTTGTTTGCGGTACCGGGCGCTTTTACGCCGACCTGCTCGGGTAAACACCTTCCGGGCTATGTTGAGCTTGCTGAACAACTGCAGAAGCGCGGCATAGATGAAATCTGGTGTGTGGCAGTTAATGACGCGTTTGTGATGGGTGCCTGGGGGCGCGATCAAGGCGTGGCAGGCCGGGTACGCATGCTGGCCGACGGCAGTGCCGCCTGGGTGCGCGCTTTGGGTCTGGACGCCGATTTTTCTGCACGCGGCATGGGCATACGTGCGCAACGCTTTTCGGCTGTACTTGAAGATGGTGTGGTCAGGCAGTTGAATGTCGAGCAGCCTGGCAAGTTCGAGGTAAGTGACGCCGCCACGATGCTGGCGCAACTCAGTTAGCCATCTCTATTCTTTTTTTGCATTTCGTCATACGGAGCCCTGCGGTAAGCCATGGTGCAAATGATTGCCTCTTTTTTCTCGCTCTATCTTGCCACCGTGCTTTTGCTGGTGGGGTCGGGCCTGTTCAATACTTACATGGGCCTGAGGCTGACCGCTGAGTCTGTATCTGAGCTCTGGGTGGGTAGTCTCATTGCCATCTATTATCTCGGGCTGGTCTTTGGCGCACGTATAGGCCATAAAATTATTATCCAGGTCGGGCATATTCGCGCATATGCCGCCACCGCCGCGATCGTGACAGTAACTATTCTGGTGTTGGCGCTGGTCAATAATCTGTGGGCCTGGCTGGGTTTCAGGTTTCTGGCAGGCATTGCTATGGTGACTCAGTTCATGGTGATCGAAAGCTGGCTTAATGAGCAAACCGACAACGACAAGCGTGGTCGGGTTTTCGGCTTTTATATGGTCTGTTCAAGCTGTGGCACTGTGCTGGGCCAGTTGTCGCTGACGCTGTTTCCCAGCCTCAACTACGAGCCCCTGATTTTTGCCGCCATGTGTTCGGCGCTGTGTCTGGTGCCCGTTGCCTTGACACGTCGCATGCACCCTACCATTCAGGTGCCGGCGCCTATTCACGTCAAATATTATTTGGCGCGGGTGCCTATGTCGCTGATCATTCTGTTTGTCGCCGGCATGGTTACGGGTGCGTTTTATGGGCTTGCGCCGGTGTTCGCGCTCAAGCAAGGGCTTAACAATAGCGAGGTTGCCGTGTTTTTGGCGGCGTCGGTGGCGGCAGGTTTGCTGGCGCAGTGGCCGCTGGGCTGGCTGGCAGATCGTGTCAATCGCGCGGGCATGATACGGCTGTGTGCGCTGATTCTGGCCTTGTCTACGATTCCTTTATGGGGCTGGTGGACGATTCCGTATTGGGGCCTGGTGATTTTTTCATGCGTATTGGGCGCGTTGCAGTTTACGCTTTACCCTCTGGGAGCGGCTTTCGCCAACGATAACGTCGATCCCGACAGGCGTGTTGGCCTCAGCGCCATTCTGTATATGGTGTACGGTATGGGCGCATGTGTGGGGCCACTGTTTGCCGGTTTGTTGATGCGCGAACTTCATCCCGAGGTGTATTTTGTGTTTGTATCTGCCTGCGCTTTTGTGCTGGTGGCAGTAATTCGCCCGCAGCACATTACTGGCGCGAACCTTAGTGAAGACGCACCTACGCATTTTGTCCCCATGTCTGACAGCCTGCAGAGCTCAAACATCGTGGCATCGCTTGATCCGCGCGTTGACGTCGAGAGCGACGTCTCGTTTGAAACGCCGGTGGAAGAAATGCCAGCCGGATCCGTGCCGCCAGATTCTGCCGAAGCTGCAGAAGCCACAGGAGCCGCAGAAGTGGTGGAGGGCGATACGGTGCCGGGAGCGCCTCCGATAGCACCAGAATCAGAAGTAACGACAGCCGCTGGTGTAATGGGCGCTGCGGCACCCGAGTCAGCGTTGCCAAGATCGGCAGCATCACAAGAAACGACTGCGGCAGCAACGTCTGAGGCGGCGACACCCGAGGTGGCAGCGTCAGGAACGGCGACGACCGCGGCACAAGCGGCGACGAGTGGCATCACAGAAACAGCACCAAAAGAGGTGGAGCCGAAGCCCACGGAGCAGGACGTATCTGCGCCAAGGGCCACACCGACCGGAAAACCAGATCCGGCTGCTGGTTGACGCTTGGGGCCGTGGGTCTGAAAAGTGGCTGCCTGGGTTACCAGGCCTGCAAGAAGTCGCTGCGCTGTTTACGCTTTGCCATCCGCTCGCATGAGTAAGGCCGAAGATTTCGTCCTTACTTATGCGCGGCATTGCCCCCTGAGCCGTTGTTAGCCTGCCTCTATCCTGTGCGCAGGATCAGCGAGGGATGAGAATGACAATGGCGCTGATGGCGAGCACTATGCCCAGAGCGTTTACCCACGACAAACGTTCACGGAAGAAACCGGCACCGACTAGCGTTCCCAATGAAATAACTCCGATGTTCATGGCTGAAAAAACCAGCGTGGGGTTGTCGGGAAACACCTGATGGGCTCGAATGTAAAAGTAGATGTTGCCGAAGTTAAGCAAGCCGAGCGCCAGGCCCGCTACGATATTGCGCTGCTGCCATACCGTGCGTCTGAGCAAGAGGTAAATAAAAATCAAGACGCCTGCCAACGCAAAGGCGGCGAACAGGCTGCTGGAAAACACGGCCCCGCTTTTTGCCAGTTGTTTGAACAGTATGTCTATGGTGCCGTAGCCCACCCATACCGCAAGCAGCAGGCCTGTGGTCTTCAGGGTGTCTCCTGAACCCGAAGGCTGGCGGGGGCGCAGCAGCAGACAGACTAGTGCAATCAGCGCAATGGCGATACCGGTCAGTTTGATACCGGAAACGTCCTCGCTGAAAATTACGAAAGCAGCGATCAGGGGTATAAACAGCGATAGTCGTTGCGCAGCGTCACTTAGCACAATACCTGCATGTCGCACCGCACCGGCCATAGCCAGAAATATGGTGGGCAGCAACACCCCCAGCAGCGCTAGTATCCACCACGGCGTAGAAGGGTTGAGCAGCGATGCAGGCTGTGGCCTGAGCACCAGCAGGCAAAGGGCGGCAGCTACTGCATAGTTGACGGCAATGGCCTGATCAACGGCAATGTTCTGCCTTCGGGCAATCTTCAGCAGTATTGATACGGCAACGCTGCAAGCGATGCTGATAATGAGTGTATGCATGGGAAGTGTGATCGCCAGAATGTCAGAGTGCCGTATGGGGGCAAGGTGTGTCGGTGGATGCTTTCGTGGCGGGTGACGCAGTTGCCTCGGCCGTATCGCTGGCCGATGTGCTGCCTGTGGCCGACATGCCCAGACGCTGCAGCAGTTGCTTGTCGCGAATAACGTTGGGGTTGCCCGTCGTCAATAACTGATCGCCGTAGAAAATTGAGTTGGCGCCTGCCAGAAAGCACAAGGCTTGCAGTGAGTCGTCCATTTCTTCGCGCCCTGCAGAAAGTCGTACGACGGCGCGTGGCATGGTGATGCGCGCTACAGCGACGGTGCGCACAAACTCGAAGGGGTCAATGTCTTCGCCTTGGGCGAGCGGGGTGCCTGGCACCTTGACCAGGTTGTTGACCGGCACAGAGTCGGGATAGGGCGACAGATTTGCTAATTGCTGTATGAGGCGCGCCCGGTCGCGACGGGATTCGCCCATGCCCACAATGCCCCCGCAGCATACGTTAATGCCCGCTGCCCGCACACGTTCGAGCGTGTCTAGGCGGTCTTGGTAGGTGCGCGTGCTGATGATGGTGCCGTAGAATTCGGGCGATGTGTCGAGGTTGTGGTTGTAGTAATCGAGGCCGGCATCGCGCAACATTTCTGCCTGACCGGGTTTGAGCATGCCCAGAGTGACGCAGGTTTCCAGCCCCATGTCTTTAATGGCTGTGACCATTTCGGCGACCAGATCGACCTGACGGGCGGTGGGCGAGCGCCAGGCGGCGCCCATGCAGAAGCGCTGTGCGCCGTTTTCCTTGGCCCGTCGAGCGGCTTCAAGCACTTCTTGCACGGGCAGCAGAGCTTCTTTTTCAACTTGGGTGTTATACCGCGAAGACTGAGGACAGTATGCGCAGTCTTCAGGGCATCCTCCCGTCTTGATGGAGAGCAGCGTAGACAGTTGCACGGTGTTGGGTTCGTGGTTTTGCCGGTGCACGACTTGGGCGCGGAGCAGCAGGTCCATGAAGGGAAGTTCATACAGATCGACAATGTCGTCAAGTTTCCAGGCACTGTTGGTTTCTCTGGTGAGAGAGTGCCTGGCTACCTCGGTAGCCATCATTGTTGAAGAAGCCATGCTGACAATTCCTGAGCATTATTGAGCGGCTATCTTAGGAGGATGGCAATAAGTCCACAAGTAGAAAATTGCGACAATAAGAGATTAAATAACGTCTATTTAGATGTATTTGGCGTATTTTGCTTCCTATGACGTCCGTGGTGAATGTAAGTGCGTCGAAGTCAATGGCGCATCAAAGTGGTGTCAATTTGTTACTTTGGTTTTAGGCCCGATGCGCTGTGCCCCGAAACGTTGCTCTTTCGTCAATAGGCTATGGCGTGGGTCAGAACCACCTGAGCGCGGGTATGCCTTTCTCGCATACCCATACGTAAGCGAGCTGTCCATAGCGTTGGGCAAGCGCATCGGCCAGCGTTTGCGTCGGTCCCAGCATCACCACGGTGGGCTCGATAGGCGGGCTTCCATCTTTTGCGCAGTTATAGCCCTGCATACATGTCAGCCCCAACGCTTTAACGTCGCGCTGTAGCGCATTCTGGGCTGCCTTATTGGTCGCGTTGTCGATGACGCATCCACCAGGGTTGTAGGCGGTGATGAGTGCGGCACAGTTAACGTTAAGGGCGGTAAGCAGTTCCTGCGCCGCAGCGCTGGTTTGCCCAATGTGCAAAACAATGTCTGTGCCGGGTGCTTGTATGACGTACCGGGCGGCATGAAAGGCGTGGCGGATGTGAGTATCAGTGCTGACGTTAGGCATGATGGCGAGTACCTTGTTCCCTACGCTTTTACTCAAGGCGTTCCTGTCTACGATGCTGATCTGGCTCTGAAGTATCCACAAAACGAAGATGACCTAAATAGCGTGTTCGGGTTAGCAGATGCGGGTTTTAAAGATGTATGTGGAACGACGAAGTCCATAGGCTGTGAGAAGCTGAAAGCGGAATCGTGCCGGGTGTGATGTCATTCTTTCGTTGTGCGTCCGATCGCACGTAATCGTCCGGTGCAGAGTTGATGCTGCGCGTTGAACAGCGAGCGAAAGGCCAGCAGCGTTACACCAAGCGTGCCAAGTGCGGTGGCTGCGGCAATCATGAACATGATGATGATCTGGTAGCGCACTGCCGCTGCGGGTGAAGCGCCTGCCAGCATCTGGCCAGTCATCATGCCTGGCAGGCTCACAATGCCCATCACCATCATTGCGTTAATGGTTGGGATGAGCGCAGTGCGCATGGTTTCCACGATGAGCGGATGTGCAGCCTCCCAGCGCGTGGCGCCCAGTGCCAGATCGGCTTCAATCACATCAGACTCGCGCGCGACCCCTTCCATGAAACGATCCAGCGCCAGTGACACACCTGTGAGCAAGTTACCCAGCACCATGCCCAGAACAGGAATGGCGTACTGCGGAGCGAACCACGGGTGCACGTTGATAATGCCTGCCAGCGCCGCCCCGGTGACTGCAAAGGCCGCCCCCAGCACTGATAACAGACTGTTCCAGTAGATGCCCGGGAAGCGTCGTCGGGTTCGGCGCACAGCAGCGGCACTGGCCAGCGCCGCCATCACCAGTCCGATGCCGATCACCGGTAGAGGCGTGCGCAATGCAAAAATTGATTCAAGAATGAATCCGACTAAAAGTAGCTGCACCGTCATGCGTACGCTGGCCACCAGCAGGCTGCGAACCAGCCCCAGGCGCAGCCACACTGAAATCGCCAGATTGGCCACAATCAGCAAGGACGCAAAGCCGAGCTGCCAGATGCTCAAGTTGATGTAACTGACGTTCATTGGGCAGGCTCCAGTGTGATCTGGCGGTCGCACGTGCGTTGCAGTTGGGCGCTGTCATGACTGGTCCAGACGCATGCGCGCTCACAGGTTCCGGCCATCCAGCGTTCGATAAGCTGCTCGATCGCAGTTACGGTTATGGCGTCCAGCGAGGCAGTCGGCTCATCCAGCAATAACACCTCGGGCTCCAGCAGCAGCGTGCGCAGCAAGGCCACGATCTGTGCCTCGCCTCCAGAAAGCCGTTCGCAGCGCTGCTGCAGGAAATGCTCCTCGCGCCCCAGCGCGGCCAGCAGCTCGTGGGCGCGATCAAGTGGGAACGTGCTGTGCGCATGCGCGCGAAAGTTAAACGGGGCGCGCAATGCAGCCTCTACACTGCCCTCATGCAGGGCCGGGCGCTGAGGAATATAGGCGACCCGGGAGCGGTACGCCGGCATCTGCCAGTTTGTCAGCGCACGGCCGCGATATTCAAGCTCGCCTTGCTGCAGCGGCTCCAGACCGGCCAACGTGCGCAGCAGCAATGTCTTGCCGCCTCCCGAGGGGCCTGTGATGCCAAGCCGCTCACCCGGTTGTAGCGTTAGTGTCAGATTACGCCATAGCCAGCGGCCTTCGATTTGAAACGCCAGCTGTTGTGCGCGTAGCAGCGGTGCACGAGGTGATGGAGCGGTGGCTGGCGCTATTGAGGGATGCATGGCCCGGCTAATTTCCTGTCAGCTGTTTAGTAGAAGTGCCGAGCTTCATGCATCGTGTCGGTAAGAAAGTGAGCTTGCCGACAGTTGGTCATGGGACCACGAGCGACTTCGTTACTGCATGATAACCGCGTCATCGGGAAGACCAGGTTTTGGCTTGGTGATTGCTGCGTGTGAGGAGATTTTCCTGGGGTTTGGAGAGTTGTGATCCCTGAGCTTTCCTCCAATGAATTGATGACCTTCGAGGAAAGCCTGGGCAACGCGCTGGCTACCCCGTCGGCAAAATCCACACAGGACATGAAAGCCCTGCGGGATGCAGGTGGCGCCGTTGGCTACGACGACCAAGGCCGTTTGATTCGCACACTACCCGATGGTGGCGTTGAAGTTCTCGAAGACTCTAACGAAGGAGTTGCAAGCCCGCTACCGTAGCCTGGAATTCATCAACGCTGATGAGCTTGCCAGACTCTAAATCTTGAAATGAAAACCGAAGCTTAGAATATAAATCGAGACGAAAAAAAAGCACCTGCTTGATGCAAGTGCTAGTTTTTACTGAATTTTTTGGCGGAGCGGACGGGACTCGAACCCGCGACCCCCGGCGTGACAGGCCGGTATTCTAACCAACTGAACTACCGCTCCGCAGCGGTATTGACTGCCAGATTAACTGGCGTCCCCTAGGGGATTCGAACCCCTGTACCCACCGTGAAAGGGTGGTGTCCTAGGCCTCTAGACGAAGGGGACAGGACAAACAAGTTGCGAATTCTAGCACAGAGTTAAACTTTCTGCTGTGCGAGTAACCGCGTTTCTTCGTTTTGACTGGTGGAGGTAAGCGGGATCGAACCGCTGACCTCTTGCATGCCATGCAAGCGCTCTCCCAGCTGAGCTATACCCCCGTACTGGCTTGTCTAGCGAAGAAGCGAGATTATGCACGATATTTTTAAAGTGTGCAAGTCGGGGGTCGGTTTTGCACTTTTTCTACAGGAGAATGGCCGGCGTTTGTCGTATGGAAATAACCGGTTTGATGAAGGTTTGCAGGCTATGCAGGTGGAAAATGGCTGTTTTCAATACGCCTTACATTGCGCTGATGAGCTTACTGACGCGATACTCGGTTACTTCATTTCATGCTCAGGGCGGCGGCGGGCAAACGCGGCTCCAAGCCAGAACAACGTCCAGCCGAGTATTAGCGTATTGCCCCAGCGCACGTAGGGCGTCAAACCGGTAGCGCCCTGTACTTCGACATCGAGTACACCTTTGCTCATGGGTTCTAGCACTGCACGTACCTTGCCATTGGGGTCAATGGCGGCGGTCATGCCGGTATTAGTGCTGCGCAGCATAGGCCGGGCAGTTTCCAGGGCGCGCATGCGCGATATCTGAAGATGCTGGCGCAAAGCCCAGGAGTCGCCAAACCAACCCAGGTTGCTGATGTTAAGCAAGATGGTGGCGCCTGGGCCATGATCGGCGCTGGGCTTTACTGATTCGATGATTTCTTCACCAAAGACATCTTCATAGCAAATATCGGGTGCGATGGTCTGGTCGTCTATCGTAAAGAGCGCTTGTCGTACCTGGCCGCGATCAAAATCCCCCAGGGGTATATGCATGGCCTTCACAAACCAGTGGAAACCAGTGGGGATGAATTCACCGAATGGCACCAGGTGGTGTTTGTCATAACGGTCGGCCACCTGCGCCGACATAAGGGCATCAATGGGAGTGTCGGCAGTAAGGGCGATGGCGCTGTTGGTGTAGCGGTCGCGGCCATCCGTCTGGTCGTGCAGTGGCACCCCTAAAATGAGGGTGGCCTGGCTCTGGCGAGCTACGCTCAGCCATTGCTTCCAGAGATCGGGTGAGATGCGGTCTTGCAACAGCGGTATGACGGTTTCGGGCAAGACGATCAGGTCAGGCGCGCTGTCTGGTTCGCGCGGCGCCAGCGATGCCAGTTGCAGGTAATCCATCTGGCTTTGCTGCAAATACTGTGGGTTGAACTTCATAGACTGAGGGGTATTGCCCTGAACCAGCCGTACGATTATGGGGCTGCCATGCGGTTGCCACCAGGTCACGTGTGAAAGAATAATGCCCGCCAGCCCGGCCACAACCGCGATGCCAACACCCATGGCCGATTTTGCGCTGTTTTCGTCTTCTCTGTCTTTGGCGTTGGAATTGGCGAACAGGCCGATGGCGGCGGCCGCAAAGGCGGCCAGCCAGGCCAGACCATATACGCCGACCACGGGCGCCCAGCCTGCCAGTAGTCCTTCTACGTGTGCGTAGCCTATGTTCAGCCAGGGCAGGCCTGTGAATAGCGTGCCGCGCAGCCATTCAAAAAACGTCCAGCTCGAAGCCCATATGGTCGCCGTCATCAACTGACCACGGTAGCTGGAAAGCGCGTGCCGGTGGCCTTCTGAAAGCCACCAGGCCAGGCCGACAGCCAAGGCGTAGTAAATCGCCATGGCAGCGGCAAGCAGAAGCACTGCGGCACCTGCCAGCGGGGCGGCGAGGCCGCCATGCTCGTGCATGCTGATAAACAGCCAGTACAGGCCAACCGCAAAATTGCTTATACCAAACAGATAGACCTTGAATGCGGCCTGCCGGGCTGAGCTAGAGCGAAAAGTGTGATGTGCCAGAAAGGCAAGGCTAAAAATCTGCACGAAGGGCAGTGCCCACGGCGGCAGAGGCCCTGGCGCGAACGAAAGCGCGTGTATGGCACCCAGTGCCAGCAGTATGGCTACCAGCGGGCTGCCGACTCGCCAGAAGTGTGTGGCTTTAGTCACTGTCGCTCGTCGGGGCCGGAGGCGCTGCACGGTTGTGCTGTATATGCAGCCACAATGCGCGCTTGGCGTCAGCGCCCACCACGGTAATATTCAGCCCTTCATAGTTGATGCTGTCGCCACGCCGGGGTATGCGACCCAGTTCAGCGGCCAGCCATCCTCCGAGTGTGTCGTAATCATCGTTGGGCAGATGGGTGTGAAAGGTTTCGTTAAATATATCGATTTCGGTAATGCCCATGGCCCGCCAGCTATTGGTGCCGGTCTGGAAGATGGTTTTTTCGGCGTCTTCGTCGTATTCGTCTTCGATTTCGCCCACGATTTGTTCGAGCACATCTTCCATCGAGACCAGGCCCGATATACCGCCATGCTCGTCCACCACAATGGCAAGGTGGTTGCGGCTGACCCGAAAGTCGTGCAGCAACACGTTGAGACGCTTGGTTTCGGGTATGAACACAGCCGGCCGCACAAGCGGCCGCAGGTCAATGGACGGGTTGTTGATGGACAGCAGCAGGTCTTTGGCCAGCAAAATGCCGACAATGTTGTCGCGGTCGTCTTCAAACACAGGAAAGCGTGAGTGACCGGTTTCGATGATTTCGGGCAGTATCTCGGCAAGGGGTCGCTCGATATCGAGCATATCCATTTTTGAGCGTGGCACCATGATGTCTGCGACGGTTTGGTCGGCAACATCAAGTGCACCCGAGATCATGGCATAGGCTTCAGCGTCGAGCACATGCCGTTCGTGGGCGGCTTCGAGCACCGCCTTGATGTCATCACGATCGGCAGGTTCGTTGGGCTGCATGAAGGCAGTAAGCCTTCTGAACAGGGATTTCGATGAGTTTTTCGCCGGGCGGGGCTCGGCGTCTGGTGAGCTTGGTTCTGACATTGTCCAGGGGACTGGTTTTACGAATGTTTAGGATAACCGATATTGCCGGGTAAGGCGTAAGGCGACTTAGGTGAGATAGGGGTTGGCAAGGCCCATTTTATGCAGCACAGCGATTTCGAGAGACTCCATATGCTGCGCTTCGTCGGGCTCGATGTGATCGTAGCCCAGCGCGTGCAGTACGCCGTGTACCGTCAGGTGCGCGGCATGGGCAAGCAAGGTTTTGTGTTGTTCTGCCGCCTCGCGCAGCAGAATCGGAAGGCACAGCACGATATCGCCGCTGGCATTGCCATCGGGATCGGTGCCGTATTCGAACGTCAGCACATTGGTTGCGTAGTCTTTGCCGCGAAAGTCACGATTAAGCTGGCGGCCCTCGTCGGCATCGACCAGGCGTATGGTAAGCGTGACCGTACAGAACGATTGCAGACCGGCCCCGGCCCGAGCGCGCGCCACCCCGGCTACTGCCTGCTTTGCCCATCGACGCAGCCGCCAGCGGGGCAGCTCGTCAGCCTGGACGGCATACTGTACCGCCAGTGACAGCCCGGGAGCCTCTGATAACTGGGTTTTGCCGCGCGACTCAGGCTCCATGATCGTCAGCCTTGTCGTAGGCATCTACGATACGCGCAACCAGGGGGTGACGTACCACGTCACGGCTGGTGAAACGTGTGGTGGCGATGCCTTGTACGTCTTCCAGAATGTTTACCGCGTGAACCAGACCGCTGGCACTGCCACGAGGCAGGTCAACCTGCGAGGGGTCACCATTAATGACAGCCTTGCTGCCAAACCCTATGCGTGTCAGAAACATTTTCATCTGCTCGGGGGTGGTGTTCTGGGCTTCATCAAGTATGACAAAAGCATGGTTTAGCGTGCGGCCGCGCATGTAGGCGAGGGGCGCGATTTCTATGGTCTGTTTTTCGAACATGCGCTGAACCCGTTCAAACCCCATCAAATCGTACAGCGCGTCGTAAAGAGGGCGCAGATAGGGGTCTACTTTTTGCACCAGATCACCAGGCAAAAAACCGAGCCGCTCGCCGGCTTCGACAGCTGGCCGCGTCAGTACCAGGCGCTGTACAGATTCACGTTCAAGCGCGTCGATGGCGCAGGCGACGGCGAGCCAGGTTTTTCCGGTGCCTGCAGGTCCGACGCCAAATGTGATGTCGTGGCGCAAAATATTGTTGAGGTATTCGCGCTGGCGCGGGGTGCGTGGCCGCAAATCGGACTTGCGGGTGCGCAGATTCAGGCTGAGGTCGTCAACCGGAGGCATTTCAGGCAGCGTTTCCCGGATAGGAAGCGCCTGTTGTTCTGCTTCGGGCAGCCTGCCGGCACCAAGCTCAACCATGCCCAGCTGGATATCATCCACAGACAATGGAGTGTGTACGGCGCGTCGGTGAAATAAATCGAGTGCTTTTGCGGCGGCATTGGCCTGGTCGCCGACAATCGACAGGCGATTGGCCCGGCGAGTGATTTCTACGTCCCAGCCTGTGGCAATTTGCTGCAGATTGGCATCGAGTGGCCCCAGCAGGTTGGCCAAATGCGTGTTGTCACCATCAAGCACAACAATCACGGGCTTTTTTTTGCGTACCGTCTGGGTCATGCAGCGCCCTGTTCAAAGGAGTCGCGCGTGATGATTTCGCCGCGCAGAGAGTTCGTCATGGTATGGGTAATGCGCACATCGATAAGTTGTCCGATCAGGCGTGGCTGGCCAACAAAATTGACGATACGGTTGTTTTCGGTTCGGCCCGATAGCTCGCTGCCGGGGTCCCGGCGAGAAGGTTTTTCAACCAGTACCCTTTGTGTTGTGCCGATCATGGCGTCGCTGATGGCGGTAGCCTGTTCATTAATGAGGGCCTGCAGACGGTGTAATCGCTCAAGCTTGACCTCTTTGGGCGTCGTATCGTCAAGATCGGCGGCTGGCGTGCCCGGTCGCCGCGAGTAAATAAATGAAAACGAAGTGTCAAAGCCCACGTCTCGGATGAGAGTCATGGTTTTCTCGAAATCGACTTCGGTCTCGCCGGGGAAGCCGATGATAAAGTCGGAAGAAAGCGTAAGGCCGGGGCGTGCAGCGCGCAGGCGGCGCACAATGGATTTGAATTCCAGCGTGGTGTAGCCGCGCTTCATGGCAGATAGCACCCGGTCACTGCCTGCCTGAACGGGCAGGTGCAGAAAAGGCACTAGTTTTGTCAGGGTGCCATGAGCCTCGATGAGACGCGTGGTCATTTCTTTGGGATGCGATGTGGTGTAGCGTATGCGCTCTATGCCCGGCATTTCGTGCACGTACTCCAGCAGCATGGCGAAGTCAGCGATTTCGTCGGTGTCGCCCAGAGGCCCGCGGTAGGCGTTGACGTTTTGGCCCAGGAGCGTAATCTCTTTGACGCCCTGATCGGCCAGATCGGCGACCTCGGTCAATACGTCTTCAAAGGGGCGCGATACTTCGGCGCCGCGCGTATAGGGCACCACACAGAAGCTGCAGTACTTGCTGCAGCCTTCCATGATGGAGACAAATGCCGTGGGCCCATCAACGCGGGCAGGTGGCAGTGCGTCGAATTTTTCAATTTCGGGGAAGCTGATATCTACCTGCGAATGCCCTGTCTGCTGCCTGCGGGCAATAAGCTGTGGCAGGCGATGCAGGGTTTGCGGGCCAAAAACGACATCGACATAGGGCGCACGCTTGACGATGGCCTCGCCCTCTTGGCTGGCCACACACCCGCCCACTCCGATAATGAGATTGGGGCGGGCTTGCCGCAGATGCTGCACACGCCCCAGGTCTGAAAACACTTTTTCTTGTGCTTTCTCGCGCACAGAACAGGTGTTGAACAGAATGATGTCGGCGTCTTCAGGGTTTTGGGTTAGTTCAGCGCCGCCATGTTCACGCAGTACGTCAACCATTTTGTCGGAATCGTACTCATTCATCTGGCAGCCGAATGTACGGATGAACAGTTTGCGTGTGGCCTTGCCTGATACGGCGTCTGGCTGGGGTGAGTGTTCTGACGCTTTGGTGGTGTCAGGTGCAGCGCTATGCGCGGGCACGTTTGAAATGTCGGCAGATGCAGACGTGTGTGTGGATGCCGCGTGACGTTTTAGGGTGGTTTCTTGCATTATGTGAGCCGTGACGGGTTTATATCCCGGGGGCGATGTGATGGGTAAGGCGGCTATTGTACCGCCAAGTACAGCAGGTTTGTGGTCTGCCATGGCTGTGGGGTTGTGCGGGCGGTCTTTGGTCGCACGCGCGTGATGGTGCGGCAGGTTCAGCAGACACGACGGATAAGACAGACACGACGGATAAGACAGATACGACGGATAAGACAGATACGACGGATAAGACAGATAAGACAGATAAGACAGATAAGACAGATAAGATAGGTATAAAGCAATAAATCTCATCTTATTATTTGAAGATTCAATTTTCCCTGCATCATATATACAAATCAGTAATAATTATATATAAACGACTTATGTGAGTGTCGGGAGAAATCATAGGACAAATGCGAGCTCTCAGAAGCTATGAGACTGGGGTGTACGCGTATTGAACGATGACGTACTCAGGCCAAGTTAGGCCTGAGCTGGCGAAAGGTAATGGGCAGGTACCGAGAGGGCGCGAAAGCACTGGCTGTCCAGTGACCTCCGCACCGTCTCGATTTTTTAAGGAGTAAAGCAATATGGAACAACTCAACAACCCCGGCCGCAGGCGAGTGCTGGCCACTACGGGTGGTCTGGTGGCAATGGCCGGTCTGGGCGGCACACTGTCGGGCAAGGCGCAAGCTGCAGCCGCCAGTGATGCGGCAGCGGCTTCAAAGCCTCTTCCCGCCTATGCGGCCTGGAAAAACGCTGACAGTCTGGTAGTACACAGTGCAAACACCATGGAAACGCATCGCTGGTCGGTGGGCTCCGGTGGTCTTACGCCACTGAACAGCCTTTATGTGCGTAACAACCTTAACCCCCCGAGCGAGCAGATCACTGAGAAGCCTGACGAATGGGTGCTTGAGGTCAAGGGTGTCAAGAACCCGCGCAGCTTCACTGTTGCTGAACTCAAAACCCTGGGGCTGACATCGGTGCCCATGGTGCTGCAATGTTCGGGTAACGGGCGGGCTTGGTTTCCGCACAATCCTAGTGGTACCCAATGGACTGTCGGTGCTGCCGGCTGTGTGGTGTTTACGGGCGTGCCCGTCAAGGCAGTCATCGAGGCAACGGGTGGCGTGGCTGATGGCATGAAGTTCATGACCAGTACGGGCGGTGAAGAAATCCCGGCAGGTCTGGATCCTAATACGGTCAAAGTTGAGCGTTCGGTGCCGGTCGATGGTATTGAGGATGCGTTGCTGGCATGGGAAGTCAATGGCGAAGCATTGCCACTGGCGCATGGTGGACCATTACGCGTCATTATGCCGGGCTACATGGGCGTAAATAGCGTCAAGTACATCAAGCAACTTGCATTTACCGAAGATCAATCCAAGGCCAAGATTCAGCAGGGCAGCTACCGGATGTCGCCGGTTGGCACCAAGGGTGATCCAACCTTTGAGCCAGTCTGGGCAATGCCGGTTAAATCGTGGGTTACGTCCCCGTCCAATCCCGATGAAACGGTTAAGGCTGGCAAGGTGCTGATTCGCGGCGTGGCATTTGGGGGCATGTCTGAGGCCAAGTCTGTCGAGGTGTCTGTGAACGGCGGCAAAGACTGGGAAAAAGCCACCTTTGTAGGGCCTGATCTTGGCAAGTATGCATGGCGCGAATTTGTGCTGGCGACGACGCTGGAACCAGGCACATATGAGATGGTGAGTCGTGCCAAAAATGCAGACGGCGACGAGCAGCCCGAAGAACGTGTGGAGAACAACCGCGGCTACATGAATACCAGCTGGCGTGATCACATGGTCAAGATAAAAGTCGCGTAACAGTAGTTATTTTTGTGGGGCATGCAGGCATGATGTTGATCAGCCTGCAGAGATCTCGGGTACCTGTGCGACTTGTAGGCGAAGTGGCCAGGTGCCTTTTTCTGAACAGGGCGGTTTTGTTGGAACCATTTATGAATTATCACGAACAAAAATATGTATTAACGACTGGCGTGGCGAGCGCCCGCCGGATGGTGGCAGTATCTTTGGCCGCAGCCGTGCTGGCCATTGCGCCGACAGTGAGCAGCGCTGCAGATTGTGATGAGGCCAAACTCGAGCAGGGAAAGACCTTGTTCATGAAAGGTGCAGTACCTGCCTGTGCCGTGTGCCACACCTTGAAGGATGCAGGCGCGGAGGGCGCAATTGGCCCTAATCTTGATGACTTGAAGCCATCCTATTCTCATGTCAAGGAAATGGTCAGGCAGGGTGCCGGTATCATGCCATCCTTTGATGAAAGCCTGACCGATGAGCAGATCGAGGCAGTTGCAACCTATGTGTCGCACATTACGGGTGGTGACCCATCTTAAGTGGCACGTTGCACTCATAGCAATACGTCAGACGGTACCCGATATCATAAACAAAAAGCCGCGATTGCGGCTTTTTGTTTATGGCCCAGCCGCATCGAATGCGGCCTGGGTGAAGTGGCTTGTGTGTTCAGGCGACTTCGGCGCTGGGATCGTCTTTTTTGGCCGGCTTGACCAGGTCTTCACGCTTGACGCCCAGCCACATGGCAATGGCGGCAGCCACAAATACTGAGGAATAAATACCGAACCAAATGCCTATGGTCAGTGCCAGTGCAAAGTAATGCAGGGTGGGACCGCCAAAGAAGAACATGGACAGAACCACCATTTGGGTGGAGCCGTGTGTAATGACGGTACGCGAGATGGTTTGTGTAATGGCGCTGTTGATGACTTCTTCGGTGGGTGCCTTACGCATCTTGCGGAAGTTTTCACGGATACGGTCCATGATGACGACGGACTCGTTGACCGAGTACCCCAATACCGCCAGTACACCAGCCAGGACCGAGAGAGAGAACTCCCACTGGAAAAAGGCGAAAAAGCCAAGAATGATCACGACGTCATGCAGGTTGGCCAGGACCCCCGCTACCGCAAACTTCCATTCAAACCGCATGGCCAGGTACAGCATGATGCCTACGGTGACAAAGAGCAGGGCCATAAGGCCGTTGTGAACGAGCTCTTGCCCTACCTGCGGTCCTACAAACTCGACTCGTCTGAGTTCGACGCTGGAATTTTGGGTTTTCAGCGCGTTTAGCACAGCATCGCTTTGTGATGCCGAGCTTTCGCCCTGGCGCACGGGAAGCCGGATCATGACATCTTGCGATGTGCCGAAATTCTGTACCTGGTAGTCGGTGTAGCCCAGCGAGTTGATGGCTGTGCGTACCTCTTCGATTTGTGCGGTTTGCTGGTAGTGCACCTCCATGACCGTGCCGCCGGTAAACTCGATCGACAGATGAAAGCCTCGCGAGGCGATGAAGAACACGGCCAGAACGAACGTAATCAGGCTGATCAGGTTCAGCACCAGCGCGTGGCGCATGAAGGGGATGGTGCGGTGTATGCGGAAAAATTCCATGTGCTTGTCTTGTCTGTGTGGGGTAGGCGGGCGGCGCCAGAGCGCCGCGCGTAAGTGCTTAGTCTTCTTTCGGTTTCCAGATCTGGCCGATGGATACGGATTTCAGTTTGCGCTTGCGCCCATACCACAGGTTGACGACGGCCCGTACGCCGACAATGGAGGAAAACATCGAGGTGAGAATGCCGATGACATGCACCACGGCAAAGCCCCGGATAGGCCCGGTTCCAAATGCCAGCAATGCCACACCAACGATGAGAGTAGTGAGGTTGGAGTCGACAATGGTGCCCCAGGCGCGCTCAAAACCCAGGTGTATGGCCTGTTGCGGTGGCAACCCAGCGCGCAGCTCTTCACGTATGCGCTCGTTGATCAGTACGTTGGCGTCGATGGCCATGCCTAGCGTGAGCGCAATGGCGGCAATGCCGGGCAGTGTCAGCGTAGCCTGCAGCATGGATAAAACCGCCATGAGCAACAGAATGTTGAAGAGCAAGCCAGCGGTAGAGAACACGCCGAACAGCCGGTAGTACGCAATAATAAATATGGCGATAGCGAGAAAGCCATACAGCGTGGAGTTAAAGCCTTTGGCAATGTTGTCAGCGCCCAGGCTTGGGCCTATGGTGCGTTCTTCGATGATCTCCATGGGCGCAGCCAGCGAGCCGGCGCGCAGCAACAGGGATGTGTCAGCGGCTTCTTGGGCGGTCATGCTGCCGGTAATTTGTACTTGCCCGCCCGGGATTTCACTACGGATGACGGGGGCTGTGACCACCTGACCCTTGCCCTGCTCGAAGAGCAGAATGGCCATGCGTTTGTTGATGTTGTCGCGGGTAACGTCGCGAAAAATTCGCGCGCCCTTGGCGTCCAGCGTAAGGTTGACCGAAGGCTGCTGGGTTTGCTGGTCGCGACCGGGCTGCGCATCTTGCAGGTTTTCACCGGTCAGGATGACCTGGCGGCGCAACAGCAGTGGGCGGCCATCACGATCGGTGTAGCGCTCGAGCCCAAATGGAACCGTGCCTGCGGCTAGCGCGGCCTGGGCCTGGGGTGAGTCGTCGACCATGCGGATCTCAAGCGTTGCCGTGCGACCGAGAATTTCTTTGGCCTTGGCAACGTCTTGAACACCGGGCAGTTGCACAATAATGCGGTCTGATCCCTGCTGCTGAATAATGGGTTCGGCCACACCCAGTTCGTTAATGCGATTGTGCAGGGTAGTAATGTTTTGCTTTAGTGCGTGGGTTTGCACCTGTGTGACAGCAGCTTCGGTTAGCTGGCCTTTCAGGCTATAGCGGCCACCGCTTTCACCCGAATTGACGAAGGTCATGTCCTGGTGGCTGCGGCGCAACTCGGTTGCGGCTGCGCTGCGGATATCTTCACTGGCAAACGAAGCAATGACGGCCTGACCACTGCGTTCTACGCCACTTGCATCGATTTTTTCGCTGCGCAAGGTGCTGCGTACATCGTTGGCGATCGAGTCGTACCGGCCCGTAAGGGCCCCTTGCATGTCGACCTGCAGCAGAAAATGCACGCCCCCGCGCAGGTCAAGCCCCAGATACATGGGGTGTGCGCCCAGGCTGGACAGCCAGTTGGGGGATGCCGAAAGCAGATTTAGTGCAACTGTGTAGTCGGCATCATCCGGGTTGGGGTTGAGCGTTTTCTCGATGATGTCTTTGGCTTGCAACTGAACGTCAGTGTTGTCAAAGCGCACGCGCACAGTGCCAACGGGGCCGTTCATGTCAAAACGGTTGCCAGTCGATGTGATGTGGTTTTTCGCGAGAATGTCTTCAACCCTGCCCAGCGTGGTGTGGTCGACCTTGATGGTGGATTTTGCGGCCGACACCTGTACTGCGGGCGACTCTCCGAAAAAATTGGGTAACGTGTACAGAAGGCCCAGAATGAGGGCAGCCAGTACGGTCAGGTACTTCCAGAGAGGGTAGCGGTTCATGGTCGGTCAGGTGGCTGAAGCAGGAAAAAAAACCGGGACAACGCGCGGAGAACGCGCGTGCCGGTATCAGAGCGCCTTGATCGTGCCCTTGGGCAGGACGGCAGTGACGGCTGAGCGCTGGAAAATGGCTTCGACAGGCTTTTCGGCCAGCGAGCTGACTTCTACGGTGATGTAGCTGTCGGTAATTTTGGTAACTTTGCCCAACAGGCCGCCGTTAGTGATTACCTCATCGCCCTTGCCCAGATTGGCCACCATGTTGCGGTGTTCTTTCTGGCGCTTCATTTGTGGACGAATCATCAGGAAATAGAGGATGACGAACATCAGGATGATGGGCAGCATGCCCATCAGCGCGTTATCGCCGCCCAGAGAAGCTTGCGCGGTAATCAGTGTCAGTGTGTCGAGTGCTGCCATGGCCATAGGATACTCTCCTGAGATGTTTTTAGGTTAACTCTGTATTGTAGCGGTAACTTTGCTATTCGATGCCGCGGGCGCGGTCACGGTGAAAAATTTCGCGCCAGGCTTCAAACCGGCCAGCCGCGATGGCTTCACGCATTTCATGCATGATTGCCAGATAAAAATGTAGATTATGCATGGTATTGAGGCGCGACCCGGTGATTTCGTTGGCGCGTTGCAGGTGATGCAGATACGCTCTCGAAAAGTTTGCACAGGTATGGCATTTGCATGAAGAATCGAGGGGGCGGGTGTCATCGCGGTAGCGTGCGTTGCGAATTTTAATATCGCCGTATCGTGTAAACAACCAGCCATTGCGTGCATTGCGGGTGGGCATGACGCAGTCAAACATGTCGATGCCGCGGCTCACGCCTTCGACCAGGTCTTCAGGTGTGCCGACCCCCATCAGGTAGCGCGGTGCGTTTTCGGGCATACGGGGTGCCACATGGGCCAGCACCCGCATCATTTCTTCTTTGGGCTCGCCCACCGATAGCCCTCCGATGGCATAGCCTTCGAAACCGATGTCTACCAGGCCGGCCAGAGATTCGTCTCGCAGGTTCTCGTACATGCCGCCCTGCACAATACCAAAGAGAGCGTTGGGGTTTTCGAGATGCTGAAACTCGGTGCGTGAGCGCCTGGCCCAGCGCAGCGACATGCGCATGGATTGTGCGGCCTCTTCTTCAGTGGCGGGACGCCCCTCGATTTCGTACGGCGTGCATTCATCAAACACCATAGAGATGTCGGAGTTGAGTGCATGCTGGATGCGCATGGATTCTTCGGGGGTGAGAAAGAGCCGGGATCCGTCAATGGGCGACGCGAATTTCACCCCTTCTTCGGTGATTTTGCGCATACCGCTAAGGCTAAAGACCTGAAAGCCGCCTGAGTCTGTAAGTATGGGTTTGTGCCACTGCATAAAGCCGTGCAGACCATTATGCTTTTGCATAACCTCGTTGCCAGGGCGCAGCCAGAGATGAAATGTGTTGCCCAGAATGATTTGCGCGCCAATGTCGTCGAGCTCGTGCGGCAGCATGGCTTTTACGCTGCCGTAAGTGCCCACAGGCATGAAGATGGGGGTCTGGACCACGCCATGGTTAAGCGTGATTTGCCCGCGGCGTGCGGCACCGTCTTGGGCAAGAAGTTGAAACTGTAAACCTGTCATGGTTGCGGTGATTCGATAAACATGGCGTCGCCATAACTGAAAAAGCGATACCGGGACTGGACAGCATGGGTATAGGCGCGGCGTATGGGCTCCATGCCTGCCAGGGCAGAGACCAGCATGAGCAGCGTGGACTGGGGCAGATGAAAGTTTGTGATCAGCGCGTCAACCCAGGCAAATGTATACCCTGGGGTAATAAAAAGACGGGTGTCGCCCTCAATGGTTGCAGGGGCAGCGTGTGTGAGTGTACTGGATGGGCTTTGCTTGTCCACTGTGACATCTGGACCGGCTGTCATGGTTGAATGGGTGACTAAAGCCTGGGCACGCTGCTGCGCGGCAGCGGCTTCTAAGGCCCGTACGCTGGTAGTGCCGACGGCAATGACGCGCCCGCCGGCTTTGCGTGTAGCCTGCACCAGAGAGATGGTTTCGGCGGAAACGGAGTAGCGCTCGGCGTGCATGATGTGCTCGGTGAGCTTTTGTACGCGCACAGGCTGGAAGGTGCCGGCGCCTACATGCAGCGTTACAAAGGCCTGCTGTATGCCTTTGTCGGCCAGCCTTTGCAGCAAGGCTTCATCAAAGTGAAGGCCGGCTGTGGGGGCTGCGATCGCGCCGGGCTCACTGGCATAGATGGTCTGGTATCGTTCTTCGTCTTCCTGGTCAGCAGCGTGCGTAATGTAGGGAGGAAGCGGTATGGCCCCGTGGCGATCCAGCAGGTCTAGAACCCGTTCAGGGAACTCGATTTCAAACAATTCGCCCTGGCGGCCATGAACAGTGGCCATGAATGCGTCGGCGAGCCGCAGGCGCGTTCCTGGCTTGGGTGGCTTGCTGGCGCGTACGTGGGCCAGCACGTTGTGGGGGTCGACAATGCGTTCGACCAGCACCTCGACTTTGCCGCCGCTTTCTTTTTGACCGGTTAGCCGGGCTTTGATGACGCGCGTGTTGTTGAAGACCAGTAAGTCACCCGGCCTGATCAGCTCGACAAGGTCGATAAACTGCCGGTCGTGCAGGACGCTGTCAGGGTCGAGATGCAGCAACCGGCTTTCGACACGATGTGCTGCAGGTGACTGGGCGATAAGTTCTGAGGGCAGTTCATAATCGAACTGCGAAAGTTCAAGGCTAGGGTTCACGAAAAATCTTAGATGTTAGGCGCGGCGAGTTTGCCGCTGTGCTGTGATGGAGTATTTTAAGCTGTTGACGTAATTTTCCGCTGAAAGCCGGGCTTTCTTTGGTTATGCTCATAATTTTCAGGAGACACCAACCATGTATTTGCAGTTAGCGTCCCAGCAACCAGGCCGTCGTGCGCAAGCTGCCATTCGGTCTGTCGCGACAAAGCTGCGGCAACTGACATGGGGGGGCGGTCTCTGGCTGCTGGTTTGTCTTGCCGGCCCTGCAGCGCTGGCGCAAGGCCTGCCGCCCGAACTAGCCAGCGTGTGGCGCAGCACACGTTTGCCGGAGAGTGCTCTTTCTCTGTACGTGAAAGAGGTCGGCACCTCACAACCCATGATTCTCGTCAATCCCACCGAGCCACGCAACCCCGCATCCGTGATGAAAACGGTAACCACCTGGGCGGGCTTGTCGGGGCTAGGGTCAGACTATGTCTGGCGCACAACCATGCTGGCCAGGGGCGGCGGCCGGGTTGATGCACAAGGTACGCTGTCGGGCCCGCTTTACCTGAAAGCGGGCGGTGATCCATTTTTAACCATGCAGGATCTCTGGGGGCTGTTGCGCCAGTTGCGGTTAAGAGGTATTAAAAATCTTACGGAGGTCGTGGTAGATCGCTCACTGTTCGGAGCAGTCACCATAGACCCTGGTGCCTTCGATGGTGCGCCCGATCGTCCATATAATGCCAGCCCGGACGCCATGATGGTGGGGCTGGGGGCATTGCGTCTGATCTTTCAGCCAGACGCGGCGGCGCGAAAGTGGATACCTGTCATTGATCCCCCGCTAAGGGGTGTGCGTGTAGAGGGCGAAATTGCCTGGAAGGATGCTGTCTGCCCCGGTTCGCCCTCGGTTTCAACACAGGTTGTACCTTCTGGCAATGAGTTCATTATCCGCGTCTCTGGCTCGGCCGTGGGGTCATGTGGCGAGTTCAGCGACTACCGGGTGGCATTTTCTCAAAAAGCATATTTTGAAGGTTTGTTCCGTATGCTGTGGAAAGAGCTGGGTGGCACGCTCGCAAAAGGGGTGACCGAGGGCCGCACTCCAGCCAATGCCACGCCAGTGGTGTGGCATGATTCGCGCACCCTGGGCGATATCATTCGTTACATCAATAAACACAGCAATAACGTCATGGCGCGCACCTTGTTACTGACGCTTGGTGCACAGCAAACTGGGCCGGGGGCCACCCCTGCGTCCGGAGCTGCCGCCGCCCTGGGGCTTTTGCAGAGCCAGGGGGTGGACACACGCGGCTGGGTTATCGACAACGGCGCGGGCCTGTCAAGAAGTTCGCGTCTTACTGCGGCGGGGCTGGGCAGCATGCTGGATGTGGCCTGGCTGTCTCCGATGATGCCCGAGTTTATTTCGTCGCTGGCCATTATTGGCGTCGACGGTACGGTCAGGCGTCGTCTGCGTAATGATGATGCCCAGGGTCGTGCACACCTCAAGACAGGCACTTTACGTGATGCCAAGGCACTGGCGGGCTATGTCATGGGTGCCAGCGGCAAGCGGTATATTCTGGTCAAATTTGTAAATGGCGAGCGTGCCGTCGCAGGCGGCAGAGCCTTTGATGACGCACTGGTCAGCTGGCTGGCAGAACGCTGACAGCCTGGGGGGGGGCTCAACCCGCCCCAGGCTGTAGTTTCAGCCGACTACAATACTTAATCCGGCAATGTCAGCCGGCCGGTCCGCCAAGGAAACCACATGCCCATACACGAAATTCGTCATCCACTTATCCGTCACAAGCTCGGGCTGATGCGCCGCGCCGATCTCAGCACCAAGAATTTCCGCGAAATGTCGCAAGAAATTGCGGCGTTGCTCACGTATGAGGCTATGAAAGACTTGCCGCTGGAACCCGCCACGATCGAGGGCTGGGCCGGGCCCATCAATGTTGAAAAGCTGGCCGGAAAAAAAGTGACGGTGGTGCCCATACTGCGTGCAGGCATCGGAATGCTGGACGGTGTGCTCAGCCTAATACCCGGAGCACGAGTGAGTGCGGTAGGCATTGCGCGCAACGAAGAAACGCTGGAGGCTCAAACGTATCTGGAACGCCTGGCTGACCAGATGGATCATCGCCTGGCGCTCATTATTGACCCCATGCTGGCGACGGGCGGCTCTATGGTGGCCACCATAGACTTGCTGAAAAAGGCAGGCTCGCGGTCGATACGTGCCCTGGTTTTAGTGGCGGCACCAGAAGGCATACGTGCGGTCGAGGCGCGTCACCCCGATGTCGACATTTATACCGCGTCGATCGACAGCCATCTTGATGATTCGGGCTACATTATTCCCGGCCTAGGCGATGCCGGCGACCGCATATTTGGTACCCGTCAAAAAACGGATTAGGCCAATACTGCGGGCCGCATTATTCCGTAACCAGCATACATATTTGTTAACGGTTTGCCGGGAGATATCGTCAGGTGTGGCCGTTAATTTCGGTTAGTATGAATACAGACACATTCTTTCGACGGTGACTATGCGTTTAATCAGATGTTGCAGCGTCCTTGTGGCAGCTTGCGGGTTATTGGGGGCTCAGGCTCACGCTACGGGTATGTGCCAGACACCCTTTATGCACAACGGCGGCGTAGTGCAGCTTAGCGGTACTGGGGGCTTGCAGCTGGGCGCCAACCTGGCTTTCAGCGATGTCCAGAAAGACGGTGACGGCCATTGCTCCGCAAGGGTAAAGGGCAAGGCTACGTATGGGCTGGCCGGTCTGCCTCCCGGGCAGTCTGCGGTGGACTACTGGATGTCTGTCAAGAACGGCAAAATTACCTTCGAGCGGTCAGAAAATGGTCGCCGTGTGCCCGTCAGTGGCAAGTTCGACCTGCGCATGCTGGGGTTGTTTGCCTACGGTGAACCCATTACACGTCAGGGGCAAACGTTTCCGGCGCTTAAGTTTCAGATCAATCTCGACAAAAAGGCTGTCGCGACAGCGCCGATTGTTATCCATACCGGCACGCGAACCGTAGGGGCGAAACAGACGCTACAGACCGCCGTAGGCGAGAAGTCGTGCTGGCCGATTAAATACAGCCGGCTCACTGAAGCCACGCAGGCTTCGTTCAGCGGTATTGTCCTGCCTATACCAGAAATGAAATCCACGGTAACAGACTGGTTCTGCCCGGATGTCAATATGGTGATGAAGCAGGAAAGCAACCAGAGCGGCATTGCATCGGTTGTTGAAGTGACCCGGCTCCAATAACACTGCTGCCGGTCGGCTTTATATCCGGCCTTGCGGTATCATCAATCTTATTCCATCGTTTTTCATCAGGAGTGAAATTATGGCAACAAAGAAGAAAGACGTGCGTACCAGTGAAGAAGAATTCATCGACAGCGTCAAGACCAGTCTTGACGAGGCCGAAAAGCTGCTGCGCGACGCTGCCGAGGCGTCGGGCGACAAGGCGACCGAGTTGCGGGAAAGCGCCATGCTGTCTCTCAGACGCACCCGCGAAGCGCTGTATGACACGCAAGATGCCGTGCTCGAGCGTGGGCGCCGTGCTGCGCGCGTTACTGATGACTATGTTCACGATAACCCGTGGCAGGCTATAGGTATGGCTGGTCTGGCCGGCGTGCTCATCGGTGCACTCATCTCTCGCCGTTAAATCTACCCAGGGTGAAAATGCTACGGCCCGGTTGCCGGGGCATTTTCACCGCTAATTACAGGGGAGCCTCGGGCTCCAGACGACCACGGTTTCGCTCTGCCTCGTCCTGAACGACGAGGCTTGCGCTCAGCCGTGTGGTCAATAACAAAAAGGGGCAAGCAATGGCGCTTAGACAATCAGTGGGCGATCTCGCGTCTACCCTGTTGTCCATTGTTGGCACGCGCCTTGAGCTGTTTTCGCTTGAGGCGTCAGAGCAAAAAAGTCGGCTGATCACGTTGCTGGCCATGGCCTTTGCCATGTTGCTGTTTCTGACGCTGGCGTTGCTGGTGTTTTCGATTGCGGTGGCGTTGTATTTCTGGCCTACCGATCATCGCTACATGGCCTTGTATGTGCTGGCGCTGGTTTATGGCGCTGTGGGCATTGGTTTGCTTTTAACGGTGCGAAGCAAATTGCTGTATTCGCCCATGCCGTTTGCAGCAACTGTTGACGAATTGCGACGAGACCTGGCGCTGGTAGAGCGTCTGCGTGATCCGTCTTCGGGTCTTAATGAGGATGACCGGGAGCTGCCATGAAGTCGAACCAGAGCACGTCGAAAAGGTCAGTTCAGATCGAACTTGTACGCGCCCGTGCCGCGCTGGAGCGGCAAAGCGTGGTGCATGCGGTCAGAAACCTGGGTGTGTCGCTACAGCCACGCGCTATCGCCCGCAATGTGTTTCCGCGTCTTTCGGGGCGCTCGCTGGCAGGATGGGCTATGCAGGCAGTGGCGCTGACGCGGCGTTATCCTTTGCTGGCTTCCGCAACCTCAGCAGTGTTTTCGGGGTTGTCGCGGCGGCGCCGCTGGTGGCGCGTTGGTGCGGGCCTGCTCTTGAGCTGGCAGATCGCCCGCACAATGGGCGACAAACGCGACGACTGATCGGGTTTTAGCGGGTCATAGCCCTAGTTGCTGCCATATGGCGTCAACCCGGGCTTTGACCCCGGCGTCCATTTCTATGGGTCTGCCCCATTCGCGCTGGGTTTCGCCTGGCCATTTATTGGTCGCGTCCAGCCCCATTTTGCCGCCCAGGCCCGATACCGGCGACGCAAAGTCAAGATAATCAATAGGCGTGTTTTCGACCAGTACAGTGTCGCGGACGGGGTCCATGCGTGTGGTCATGGCCCAGATAACCTCTTGCCAGTTGCGTACGTCGATGTCATGGTCGACCACCACAATAAACTTGGTGTACATAAACTGTCGCAGCACGCTCCACAACCCAAACATGACACGTTTGGCGTGGCCGGCATACTGTTTGCGCATTGATACCACGGCCATACGGTAGCTGCAGCCTTCTGGCGGAAGATAAAAGTCAACGATTTCGGGCAACTGGCGCTTGAGCAGTGGCACAAACACCTCATTGAGCGCGACGCCGAGCACGGCAGGCTCGTCGGGTGGCTTGCCCGTGTAGGTGCTGTGGTAAATGGGGTTGCGGCGCATGGTTATGCGCTCTACGGTAAAGACCGGAAACCAGTCTTGCTCGTTGTAATAACCGGTATGGTCGCCGTAAGGGCCTTCGAGAGCCATTTCGTACTTGGTGTCGGGCGGGCCGTTGACGCCTTCGGGCACCTGTGGCGTGATGGCGCGCGGATCGGAGGCGGGCAAAATATGACCCTCAAGCACCATTTCGGCGTAGGCAGGTACTGACAGATCGCTGCCCAGGGCCTTGGTCAGTTCGGTGCGCGAGCCTCGCAGCAGACCGGCAAACTGGTACTCAGACAGGCTGTCAGGCACGGGGGTGACGGCTCCCAGTATGGTGGCCGGGTCAGCCCCAAGGGCTACGGCAATAGGAAACGGCTTGCCGGGGTTGGCCAGCGTATGGTCGCGAAAATCAAGAGCGCCGCCGCGGTGCGACAGCCAGCGCATGATTAATTTGTTGTGCCCAATAAGTTGCTGCCGGTAAATGCCAAGGTTTTGGCGTTTGGCGTTGGGCCCACGCGTAATGACCAGGCCCCAGGTAAGCAGGGGCGCGATATCACCTGGCCAGCAGCGCTGCAGGGGAATCTGCCCAAGATCGACGTCGTTTCCTTCAAGCACAATGTCCTGGCAGGGCGCGCTGCGTATCATTTTTGGGCTCATGTCCCACAGCGCGGTTTTTAGCCGTGAAGCGGTTGAGATGGCTTCGCGCAGGCCACGAGGAGCCTCTGGCTCGCGCAGTGAGGCCAGCAGTTCGCCCGTGTGACGCAGTGCACTGACGTCGTCTGCGCCCATACCCCAAGCTACGCGCTTGGGCGTGCCGAATAAATTGGTCAGCACCGGCATCGTGGCCGGCTTGCCTTCGTGAATGGGGTTTTCGAACAGTAGCGCAGGCCCTTGGGCCTTTAATGTGCGGTCACTGATCTCGGTCATTTCAAGATCGGTGGAAACGGCAGGGGTCAGCCGCTTTAGCTCGCCTGCTTTCTCAAGCTGGGCGATAAAGTCTCTCAGATCACGATATTTCACAGATTCACACCGATCGGGTTACATTTAGGCGATATCAGAAGGTTAACATCGACGAACTGTATTTTATCGGGAAGGCCCTATGTCGGTAGCACAGTCCGGCAATTTACCGTTGCACGCGTTGTTTATGCATTCCATGCGCCGCGTTTCGTACCGGCTTGGTGAGCTGGTGCATCTGTGCGCTATTTATCTCGGCATTGCGGTGCTGGTAACCATGGTGCTTAGCGCCACCATTCCGTCGCTGCGCGAGAAAGCTCTTGAAATGCATGAGGCGCTTGAGCTCGTACTCAAGCCCGAGGGGTTCAATGGCGAACTGTTTGGCGCGTATGGCGGCTATGGGCTGGGCGGAAATGAAAAAAGTGCAGATGCGACGCAGACTTCACAGCAGATAAAAGAAGATTCTGGCAGCTTTCTGAGCGCCGTCAGGGCATCGGAGCAGGGAAAGCGGGTGCCAGGTATTACCAACACTCAGGCTGAAGCCCTGCGTAGCTATATTGCACGCAAATACCGAATCGCTGCGAGCGTGGCGGGCGCCCTGATCAATACTGTTTTCGTGGTTAGTCGCGAAAAAGAGCTCGATCCACAGCTGGTGCTGGCTGTTATCGCTATTGAGTCACGCTATAACCCTTACGCAGAAAGCCACGTGGGCGCGCAGGGTCTGATGCAAGTCATGACCCGCGTTCATAAAGAAAAATTTGACGTTTTTTACGATGGCACGGTAGCGGCGATTAGCCCTGTTGCTAACATCCGCGTAGGCACACAAATTTTGAAAGACTGCATTCAACGACGCGGCTCAATCGAAGGTGGGCTGGCCTGTTATGTGGGCGCCACGGGGCCGAGTGATGGCGGTTATGGTGCCAAAGTTATGGCCGAGTGGCGTCGCATTGCGCTGGCTTCGGGCATTCGGGTGACCCGCTGACGGGGCTTTTCGTTTAGGGCTGCGCCCTTCAGTGCCGGACAGATTTCTTTCAGATTGTCGTCAGCGGGGCTGTCTATGCCAGCTTTTGTAGAAAGTCTTGCATGCGCTGCACCGCTTCTTGCAGGCGATCAAGCCCGGTGGCATATGAAAACCGCAACGTGTGGGCGGCATGGGCCTTGCCGAAGTCACGTCCGGGTACGGCGGCTACGCGCGCCTCGTGCAGCAGACGGTGAGAAAAATTGTCGCTGTCCTGGCTATATGCCCGGATATCAGCATAAATGTAAAACGCGCCGTCGGGAGCGACGGGCACATGCAGACCCAGACGTTCGAGCTCGGGCAGCAGGTAATCGCGCCGCTGTTTAAATGACAGACGCCGCTGCTCGTAGATTTGCATGACCTCAGGTTCGAAACACGTTATGGCGGCATGCTGCGCCAGCGCAGGAGCACAAATGGCCAGGCTGGCCGCCAGCTTTTCGATGGCAGGAAGCATGTCGGGCGGTGCAATCAGCCAGCCCAGGCGCCAGCCTGTCATATGGAAGTACTTGGAGAAACTGTTGATGATGATGATGCGGTCATCCAGCATCAGGGCACTTTGCGGTGCGTCGCCATAGTAAAGCCCCAGGTAGATTTCATCCATGATAATGAAGCCGTCACGCTGCCGGACCTCTTTGATGAGTTCTTTAAGGTCTTCGCGCGCAATGCTGGTGCCTGTGGGATTGCTGGGCGAGGCAATGAGTACGCCGCGCGTTGCCGGCCCCCAGTGTTCGCGGACGTGTTGGGCGCTGAGCTGAAAGCGCTGCTCAGCCGTTGCTGGTATGAGCCTGGGGATGCCGCCTGCCGCCGTGACGAAGTTCTGGTTGGCGGGGTAGGAGGGGTCGGGCATGAGCACTTCGTCGCCCGCATTGATCAGCGCCATGGCCGCCAGCATCAGCGCGCCTGAGGCTCCCGAGGTGATGATAATGCGCGATGGGTCTACCGATGCGCCAAATGACTGGCCGTAGTAGTGCGCAATGGCATCGCGTAACGGCGGCAGGCCTGCCGGCGACGTATAGCCGCTGAGGCCGGCCAGGGCGGCGCGATGCATGGTTTCGACGACCTGGGCCGGCGCGGTAAAATCAGGTTCGCCTATGCCCAGGCTGATGATATCGTGGCCTTGTGCATTTAACAGGCTGGCCTGTTTAAAGAGTTCCACAGCGTAAAATGGCATAACGAGTTCAGTACGCTTAGCAAGCTGGGGCATAAGGCAGACATCTCAGGCAAAAAGTAAGATTGTAGCGGTTGCTGCAACAATTAGTCAGCGCGTACGCCAGGCCACGGCTAGTCTTCCGGATGGCCTGTCTTCAGACGAAACAGGGGTTTTGATTCATGCAGTCTACTTCCCGGCGGGCATTTCTTACAGGTCGTCGCCTTGCGCAGACACCATGGCAGGCATTTTGCCAGGCGATGCGGTCTGTCGAAGGTACCTTCTTTGAGTTCGACATGCCCGACGGGCCTGGCGCAGCACGGTTGGTGCCCGCCCAGGCGTCAGGAGTGCATCAGGCTCGCCTGTTGTGTGAAAAACACGGAGTTGTGCTGGCTCTTGATGAGGTGCAGCATGCGGCGCGGCTTGACGATCATCCGGTGCTGTGGGTAGACCCGGGCCGTAATCTTTCGCGTTGCGAGCCTCTTGAGCCGGGCAGCAGTCAGTGGTTTGTGCAGCCGGGCTGTCTGCTCGGCGAGCTTGAGGCAGCGGGCTTTACCCAGTTTTCCGACTTGCCCTGCCATATTTCCGTTGCGTCCTGGCTGGCCGACCGTGTCTTGTGTGACTGGCCTGTTGGCGAAACCCATCGCTCAGGCCTGCTTCATGCTGCCGTCATGCTGTCCGACGGGCAAACAGTCAGCCTGGGGCCATTCGGCGAAGACAACCGCAAGCCACTTGAGGGTGCACGCCTGCAGCAGCTAATACCAGCGCTGTTCAGGCTCGCCACAAGTGAGCATGCCAGTGCCTGCCGTGCGACCCAGCGATGGCCGGCGCGCTATCGGGTTGATGCGCTGCTGCCGGCTGCCGGTCAGACCATAAATCTTGCCCATTTGTTATTGGGCCATGGGGGTGACTTGGGGTGGGTAGAGTGGCTGGTGCTTGATCAGCAGCTTGCCCAGCCCGAGCCCGAGCTGCCGTATGCCGAACGCTACAACTCAAGCCGGGCTGCCCGCGATGGCCTGGCAGGGCCGGCGGGCGAGCTGGATGCCAGCGTCAAGAGCCTGTTTGACCCCGAGCAGCGGTTCCCACATCCCGGTCAGGATCTCTAACTGAGGGCAGGGTCTCTAACTGGCGGCCTCACGCAGTGTCATGCCAGACCTCCGCTTCGCAGGCGCGGTGGCGTTGTCCAGACACGTTTCTGCTTGTGGGTATATCTCCGACTCCATGTGGCCTACAGACATTCTGCCTTATGGCAAATCAGTACATGGGGATAAAATGGGCGTCTTTCTTTTTAATCAACCGCCACAGGCCCAACCATGGAAGACTCACTACGCACCGCCGCGCTCGAATATCACGAACACGGCCGTCCCGGCAAAATTTCGGTCACGCCCACAAAGCAGCTTTCTAACCAGCGTGACCTTGCATTGGCCTATTCGCCAGGGGTGGCGGCGGCATGCGAGGAAATCGTGGCTGACGAACGCAACGCTGTCCGGTATACGGGGCGCGGTAATCTCGTAGGTGTGATTACCAATGGCACGGCAGTGCTGGGGTTGGGCAATATCGGTCCGCTGGCGTCCAAGCCAGTCATGGAAGGCAAGGCCGTATTATTCAAAAAATTTGCCGACATTGATGTGTTCGACATAGAAATCAACGAAACCGACCCCGATAAGCTAGTGGACATCATTGCCGGCCTTGAACCTACGTTTGGTGGCATCAACCTCGAAGACATCAAGGCACCCGAGTGCTTTACCGTAGAGCGCAAGCTGCGTGAGCGCATGCGTATTCCGGTATTTCACGACGATCAGCACGGCACAGCCATCTGCGTCACTTCTGCGTTTATCAATGGTCTGGAGGTCGTCGGCAAAGACATCTCTCAGGTCAAGGTTGTTGTGTCAGGCGCGGGTGCGGCGGCACTGACATGCCTGGATCTCATGGTTGATTTTGGGTTGCCGCTGGCCAATATCTGGGTGTCTGACATTGAAGGAGTGGTGTATCAGGGGCGCACCGTACTCATGGATCCCGATAAAGCGCGGTTTGCCCAGCCTACCGATGCCAGAGTGCTGGACGACATCATTGCCGGAGCTGATGTGTTTCTGGGCCTGTCGGCAGGTGGGGTGCTCAAGCCCGACATGGTCAAGAAAATGGCGGCAAGGCCGCTTATTCTCGCGCTGGCCAATCCTTCTCCCGAAATTCTCCCTGAAGATGCACACGCCGTGCGCGATGACATCGTCATGGCAACCGGCAGGTCTGATTACCCCAATCAGGTTAATAACGTTCTGTGCTTTCCGTATATTTTTCGTGGCTCGCTCGACATCGGAGCAACCACCATTACGCGCGGCATGGAAAAGGCCGCCGTCATGGCCATTTGCAAGCTGGCACGCGAAGAACAAAACGATGTGGTGGCGGCGGCCTATGGCACATATGGTGTTTCGTTTGGGCCCGAGTACTTTATTCCTAAGCCCTTTGATCCGCGCTTGATTGTGCGCATAGCGGTTGAGGTGGCAAGGGCTGGCATGGCCGACGGTGTTGCTACCCGTCCCATTGCTGACCTCGAAGCCTATGCCGAACGGCTGCAGCAGTTTCTGTATCGTTCAGGCTCATTTATGAAGCCGCTGTTTTCCACGGCCAAGAAGCTGGTGCGTGATGGCGGCAAGGCCCGTATTGTGTTCACCGAAGGGGAGGACGAGCGCGTACTGCGGGCTGTACAGATCATTATCGACGAGAAGCTGGCCAAGCCGATACTGGTTGGGCGGCCCTCGGTGCTGGCTGATCGCATCAAGCGTTTTGGCCTGCGTATACGTCTGGGCGATGAAGTCGAGGTCACCAACCCCGATTACGATGAGCGTTTCCACCAGTACTGGACCACCTACTGGGAACTCATGTGTCGCCGTGGCATCACCAAAGAAATGGCGCGCGTCGAGATGCGCCGCCGTCTCACGCTGATCGGTGCAATGATGGTAAAACAGGGTGATGCCGACGGCATGGTGTGTGGTACGGTGGGCACGTATTCCAATCATCTTGAATTCATCGACCAGGTTATTGGCAAGGCTCCAGGTGCCACTATTTACTCCGCCATGAATATACTCATGCTGGCCGAGCGCACTGTGGCGCTGGCCGACACGCACGTCAACGACAACCCCGATGCCAGCCAGCTTGCTGACATCACTCTGGCGGCCGCTGCCGAAATGCGCCGTCTCAATATGGTGCCTAAGGTGGCCTTGCTGTCACGCTCCAACTTCGGCACTGGCAGTTCCTCATCTGGCACCAAAATGCAGGAAGCGCTGGCGCTCATACGCGAGCGTGACCCCGAACTCGAAATTGATGGCGAGATGCATGGCGACTGCGCACTTGATGAGGTACTGCGCAAACGCATCATGCCAGCCTCGACTCTGCAAGGCGAAGCCAATTTGCTGGTCTGCCCCAATGTTGATGCCGGCAATATCGCGTATAACCTGCTCAAGACGGCTGCAGGCGGCAACGTCGCTGTAGGCCCATTTCTGCTGGGCGTTAACGCACCAGTGCATATCCTTACGTCCAGTTCAACCGTGCGGCGCATCGTGAATATGGCGGCGCTTACTGTTCTAGATGCCAACCGGGCAATTTAATTCTGGCAACGGGGGTGGTGTTGGCCTGGTGCTCCCGGGAGGGGGAGCCCGTGCCGCTTATCAAGTGGGTGTGCTGTCGGGCATACTCGAAATTCTTGATCCCCACCGTTCTCCCGATTTCACCAACCCTTTCGCCATTATCTGCGGGTCTTCGGCGGGTGCCATCAACGCTGCCGCCCTGGCATGCAGGGCGGATGATATCCACTACGCTGTCAACCGGCTTGACGAACTGTGGGGCGGGCTGCATACGGGCGATATTTACTATGCTGATGCGCCGCGCTTGCTGCGCACAGGCCTGCGCTGGCTCACCATGCTGGCAGCCGGCTGGTTCATGCCCGATTTGCATCGCCAGCAGCCGCACTCGCTGCTAGACAACAAGCCGCTGGGTCAGTTGCTTAAGAGCACGGTTGATTTTGACCGGCTTCAAGGCAATCTTGCTGCGGGCAGGCTGCGGGCGCTGGCAATTACTGCTACTGCCTACACCACGGGCGAGCATCTTACGTTCTATCAGTCAAACGGCACCATTAAGCCCTGGCAGCGCTCACTGCGGCGAGCCATTCCTGGCCATATCGGCGTTGACCACCTTCTGGCGTCCAGCTCTATTCCCTTTATCTTTCCGGCGCAGGCCATGCTGGTTGGGGGGCAGACGCAGTGGTGTGGCGATGGTTCCATGCGTCAGCTTGCGCCCATGAGCCCGGCCATCCATTTGGGAGCCGATAAAGTCTGTGTGATCGGCACCGGTCACAAAGACGACATCCACCCTGGCGAGCAGTGCATAGACCCCCCTTACCCGTCACTGGCCCAGATTGGCGGGCATGCGCTGTCCAATATTTTTCTGGATAGTCTGTCGATGGATGTGGAACGAATGCAACGCATCAATGATTTGCTTGCATTGCTGCCTGAAAATGAACTAAAAAGCCTTGCACTGCGACCAGTCAGTTCTTTTTTGATTACACCAAGCCGCTCGCTGGACGAAATGGCGCTGGCGCATATCAAGCAACTGCCCTACGCAGCGCGTACCCTTTTCCGTGTTCTTGGTGTATCGTCGGCCTCAGGCCCGACAACTGGCGGTGCGCTCATCTCATATTTATTGTTTGAGTCCAGTTTTACTCAGGAACTTATCCGTCTTGGTCGAGCCGATAGTATGAGCCGTGTTGATGAAGTAAAAGCGTTTTTTAAGGAGGCGCAGCAATGAGCCAAGCGCAGTCGTTGCAAGCGAAATTGCAAAAAGGCGGTTTGATCGACGTGTCTGCCCTTACGCAGCAGCAAGCCCTGGACGCCGCACAGGCCGCAGAGATGACAGCGTTCGTTGTCAATTGCGATCGTGCGCGCAGCCGCTCGGCGGTATTGCGAGCTATCGTTAAGGCGGTTGATTTCCCTGAGTTCTTCGGAAGCAATCTTGACGCGTTGTACGATTGCCTGTGCGATACCGTGCTTGACCACAAAAACGGTCTGTTTTTGTGGTTTGACCATCTGCACTCGGGTGATCCTGCTCTGGCCGCAGATTCAGAGGCCATTCTGGCCGTATGTGCCGATGCTGCCGATTTTGCTGCCAATAACGACAGCCGGTTTGCTTACGGCGTTGTGCACGCAGGCAAACACCCCGACCCTGAACCCAGTCACGAGCCGGCACCTTCTGAAGCCAGCAGCACCGACTGACTGAAACTCAGGTCCAGCCCATAAGTGCGACCGTTGCCGAAATCAACGCCAGGCCTGCGGTTTCTGTGCGCAGCACCCGCGGGCCAAAACTTACGGGCGTCAGGTTATGGTGCGCCGCCACTGACATTTCTTCGTCTGACCAGCCGCCTTCGGGCCCTACCAGCAGTGTGATGTCGCTGGTGCCTGCTGCCAGCGCCTGGGCCAGTGTCATGGATGCTTCAGGGTGACAAAATACCCGTGTGGTGCCTGCAGACGCAGCCTGTGTCAGGTACTGAGCCAGGCTGCAGGGGTTATGCAGCTGCAGCAGGCGGTTGCGCCCGCATTGCTCGCTGGCTGACTGCGCTACACGGCGCCAATGTTCAAGACGTTTGCGCAGTCGCTCCCCCGACAGTTGCAGCACGCTGCGGTGCGCAAATATGGGTGCAACAGCGGTGGCACCGAGTTCGACAGCTTTCTCAATGACCCAGTCCATTTTGTCGCCTGACGCAACGCCCTGAACCAGGGTCAGGCGGCCCGCAATTTCGGCCTCGACGGCCAGATGTTCGCCCAGTGCTGCATACCCGCGCTTGCCGTCTATGATCAGGCGTGCAGGGTATTCGCCGCCTAGTCCATCAAACAGAGTGATGGAGGCGTCCGGCTTGAGCCGCAGCACACGGATGGCATGGTGCGCCTGAGTATCAGGCAGGGCGACCGTGGTGTGGGCGGCCAGGGGGCCGGAATGATAAAAACGCGGTGATGGCATGAAATGACACGAAGGCGGTAGGGTTTTAACGGAATAGTACTGTATTCGGCACGTCTTGCCCCGAATGGTAAAATCTAGGGCTTTGCCAATCCTCTTAATGATTAGGCCCGCCTGATTGTGCATGGGCTGCGCCTTTTGCGAGTGTTCGATGAGCCTTACGCCTGCCCAAGATCTAACCATGGCAAACGCCATACGCGCCCTGTCGATGGATGCGGTTCAACAAGCCAATTCTGGCCACCCTGGTGCCCCCATGGGCATGGCCGATATTGCCGAAGTCCTCTGGACGCGGCATTTGCGGCACAATCCGGCTGATCCCACATGGGCTGACCGCGACCGCTTTGTGCTGTCGAATGGCCACGGGTCCATGCTTATCTATGCCTTGCTGCATCTTACGGGTTATGACCTTCCCATCGAAGAGCTTCGCAATTTCAGGCAGCTGCACTCGCGCACGCCCGGTCATCCCGAAGTCGGTATCACCGCAGGGGTTGAAACCACTACGGGGCCGCTGGGGCAGGGGCTTGCCAATGCCGTTGGCATGGCGTTGTCCGAAGCCTTGCTGGCGCAAGAGTTCAACCGCGACGGTCACGCCATTGTTGATCACCTGACCTACGCGTTTGCTGGCGACGGCTGCCTGATGGAAGGCATTTCGCACGAGGCCTGCTCGCTGGCTGGCACGCTCAAGTTGTCCAAGCTTATCGTGTTTTACGATGACAACGGCATTTCTATCGACGGCGAGGTTCAGAACTGGTTTGGCGACAACACGCCCCAGCGCTTTGAGAGCTACGGCTGGAACGTCATTCGTGATGTAGACGGCCACGACGCTGCATCCGTCGAAGCCGCCATCGCCAAGGCGAAAGCGTTTGCCGGGCAGGGTGTAGGTCCTACACTTATATGTTGCCGCACCATAATCGGCAAGGGCTCACCCAATGCCGCCGGCACAGCCAAGGTACACGGTGCTGCTCTGGGTGCTCAAGAAGTACAGGCCACGCGTGCAGCACTGCACTGGCCTTATGCACCTTTCGAAATTCCTGCTGAAGTCTATGCCCACTGGGATGGCAAAGCCAGGGGGGCGCAGTTGCAGTCGACATGGCAGCAGCGCTTTGACGCCTATGCTGCCGCCTACCCCGCCGAAGCCGCCGAGTTCACCCGGCGCATGGCAAGCGAACTGCCTTCTGGTTTCGCCAGCCAGGCACAGGCCTTTATTGAGGCCACTGACCAAAAGGCTGAAACAGTCGCCACCCGCAAGGCTTCCCAGCTTGCCATTACGGCACTGGTTGATATGCTGCCCGAAATGCTGGGCGGGTCTGCTGACCTTACCGGCTCCAATCTTACTGACTGGAAGGGTGTCCATCCCGTGCGTGCGGGCAACAGCCATTTAAGTTTCGGGCGTCATATTAATTACGGCGTGCGCGAATTTGGCATGGCCGCCATCATGAATGGTATTGCCCTTCATGGCGGCTACCTTCCATTTGGCGGCACCTTTCTTACATTTTCAGACTATTGCCGCAATGCCATTCGCATGGCGGCACTCATGAAGCAGCGTGTGGTTTATGTTTTTACGCACGACTCCATCGGTCTGGGTGAAGACGGTCCCACCCATCAGTCTGTCGAGCATGCGGCCAGCCTCAGGCTCATTCCCAATCTGCACGTATGGCGTCCTTGCGACACCACTGAAACTGCGGTCGCATGGGTTCATGCCATTGAGCGTCCGGTCAGCGTGGGCATGACTGTGCGTGATGGCGGCCCGTCCGCACTGTTGCTGTCGCGTCAAAATCTTGATTTCGTGCCCCGCGATAGCCACACCCTTGCTGCCATTCGTCGTGGTGGTTATGTGTTGCGCGATGCTGAGGGCGCACGCGCCGTCATTATCGCCACCGGCTCCGAGGTTGCACTGGCGCTTGGTGCCCAGGAGCAGCTCGCGGCCAAAGGCATTGCGGTGCGTGTGGTGTCCATGCCATGCACCAGTGTTTTTGACCAGCAAGATGACAGCTGGCGTCAGGCTGTGCTGCCCAAGGGTCTGCCGCGCGTGGCGGTTGAGGCGGGTGTCACTGACGGCTGGTACAAATATGTGGGTATCGACGGCGCTGTCGTGGGCATTGATCGCTATGGCGACTCTGCTCCGGGCGGCGCACTGTTCGAGTATTTTGGCTTGACCGCCGGGCATGTTGCCGACGCGGTTGAAAAAGTTCTGTAATCCCTTAGGAGAATTTCAATGACTATTCGCGTGGCGATCAACGGCTATGGCCGCATTGGGCGTAATGTGCTGCGTGCACACTATGAAGATGGCAAGAAGCACGATATTCAGATCGTGGCCATCAATGACTTGGGTGCCCCCAAAACCAACGCACACCTTACGCGCCATGACACGACGCATGGCAAGTTTCCCGGCACGGTCGAAGTCGATGGCGATTTCATGGTGGTCAATGGCGACAAAATTCGTGTGCTCGCCGAGCGCGACCCTGCCAAGCTTCCTTGGGGCGAGATGAACGTTGATGTGGTGCTCGAGTGCACCGGTCTGTTCACCACTAAAGAAAAAGCCAGCGCACACATCAAGGGCGGTGCCAAGAAAGTCATTATTTCGGCACCGGGCGGCAAAGATGTTGACGCCACCATTGTGTACGGTGTCAACCACAACGTGCTCAAAGCCAGCGATACTGTCATCTCCAACGCGTCATGCACCACCAATTGTCTGGCGCCGCTGGTTCAGCCCCTGAACAAGGAAATCGGTCTGGTCAACGGTTTGATGACCACGATTCACGCCTACACCAACGATCAGGTGCTGAGCGATGTGTACCATTCAGATCTGCGCCGCGCACGTTCGGCGACGCACAGCATGATCCCTACAAATACGGGCGCGGCGGCAGCGGTTGGTCTGGTGCTGCCTGAGCTCAATGGCAAGCTCGACGGGTTCGCCATCCGTGTTCCCACCATTAACGTCTCCATTGTTGATCTCTCATTTGTTGCTGCGCGCGAAACCTCGGTTGAAGAAGTCAATGGCATTCTGAAAGCCGCCGCACAGTCGGGTCCGCTCAAAGGCATACTCAACTACTGCGATGAGCCGCTGGTTTCGATTGACTTCAACCATGACCCGGCTTCCAGCACGGTAGACGCTGGCCTGACCAAGGTTTCGGGTTCGCTTGTCAAGGTTTCTTCGTGGTACGACAATGAGTGGGGCTTTTCCAACCGCATGCTCGACACCACGGTTGAACTCATGGCAGCCAAATAAACGGTTTGTTGATGACGCAAGGGCGGGGCAACCCGCCCTTGGCGCGTCTGTCACTGGCGGCAGAGTCCGCCGCGTGCGTTAAGCTCTGTTTCGGGCGGCAAGCCTTTCGTTCTATTTTTATCAGCCCGCAACGGCGAGGTATCTATTTTGACTACCGTTAAAACACTTTCTTCACTGGCCAAGACCGATGCACTCGCCGGCAAGCGTGTGTTCATTCGCTCTGATCTGAACGTACCGCTGAACGACGGAAAAATCACCGAAGACACACGCATACGGGCATCGGTTCCCGCCATTCGCATGGCATTAAATGCCGGTGCGGCCGTTATGGTCACGTCGCATCTTGGCCGGCCGACCGAGGGCACGGTAGGTCCAGGCGATACGCTGGCGCCAGTTGCGCGGCGCATGTCTGAGTTGCTGGGGCAGCCGGTTGACTTGGTGACAAACTGGGTCGAAGGGGTTAACACCTCGCCCGGCACTGTAGTGTTGCTTGAAAATTGTCGCTGCAATGTCGGCGAAAAGCAAAACGATCCAGAGCTTTCCAGAAAAATGGCTGCTCTCTGCGATGTTTACGTGAACGATGCCTTTGGTACCGCACATCGCGCTGAGGCAACCACCTATGGCATTGCTCAGTACGCACCTGTGGCGTGCGCTGGTCCGCTGCTCGAAGCCGAGCTCGACGCCCTGGGGCGTGCGCTGCACGAGCCCAGCCGTCCGCTGGTGGCGATTGTTGCAGGCTCCAAGGTGTCAACCAAACTGTCGATATTGCAGGCGCTTGCTGAAAAGGTCGATCAGTTGATTGTAGGCGGCGGCATTGCCAACACCTTTCTGCTGGCGGCGGGGCTGGGTATAGGCAAGTCACTGGCCGAGCCCGAGCAAGCCGATCAGGCGCGTGCCGTTATTGACATCATGAAAAAACGTGGGGCAGCAGTACCCATTCCGGTAGATGTCGTCTGCGCCAAAACATTTAGCGCCGACGCCGAGGCCACAGTGAAACCGGCCGATCAGGTAGCCGGAGATGATCTGATTCTGGATATCGGCCCTGAGACGGCGCAGCAACTGGCAGGCATTCTCAAACAGGCGGGCACCATAGTCTGGAACGGCCCGGTGGGTGTATTTGAGTTTGATGCGTTTGCCCGGGGTACAGAGGTGGTGGCGCGTGCCATTGCCGAATCAAAAGCGTTTTCGATTGCCGGGGGCGGTGATACGCTGGCCGCAATCGCCAAGTATCATATTACTGACAAAATTGACTATATCTCTACAGGCGGTGGCGCCTTTCTTGAGTTTCTCGAGGGCAAGACCCTGCCTGCCGTAGACATTCTGCAGCAACGCGCAAACGACTAGCTGTAATCACACACGAGAGGGGAAGCTATGATTTACAAAAACTTCATTGGCAATCAATGGGTAAGTGCCCTTGGAGGCCAGGTGCTTCCGGTTCTCGACCCGTCTGACGGACAGCTGTACGCGGAAATCGCCCGCTCAGGCCAACCGGATGTCGAGTCGGCAGTGCATGCCGCGCGCAAGGCGTTTGAGGGTAAATGGGGGGCAATGGCACCCGCTGCGCGCAGTCGTCTGTTGTGGCGTTTTAGTGCCGCGTTGCTTGACCATCAAGAAGAGCTGGCCCGTCTTGAATCCAGAGACACCGGCAAGCCCATGGCGCAGGCCATGGCCGACGCCGCTGCCATAGCCCGTTACTTTGAATTTTACGCCGGTGCGGTCGACAAACTGCATGGCACAACCATTCCTTATCCATCCGATTACACCGTACTGACGGTACGCGAGCCGCATGGGGTCACAGGCCACATTGTTCCCTGGAACTACCCGCTACAAATTTTCGGGCGCAGCGTGGGTGCGGCGCTGGCCGCCGGCAATGCGTGTGTGGTCAAGCCTGCTGAAGATGCCTGCATTTCATTGCTGCGGGTTGCCGAAATTGCCGCTGAGGTCGGGCTGCCTGCTGGTGCGCTCAATATTGTGACGGGGTTCGGAATTGAAGCGGGTGCTGCGCTCGCCGCGCATCCTGGCATTGATCATGTTTCATTTACAGGTTCGCCCGACACTGGCCGGCAGGTTGCCCTGGCAGCCGCCGGGCACTTTGCACCGGTAACGCTTGAACTCGGCGGCAAGTCGCCACAAATTGTTTTTTCGGATGCCGACATAGAAGCTGGGCTACCGGTCTGGCTTAATGCCATTATTCAAAATGCCGGGCAAACCTGCTCGGCGGGTAGTCGTCTGCTGGTTCAGCGCGCCATATACGCCGACGTGGTGGGGCGGCTTTCTGAGCTGTTTCGTGCTACCCGCACAGGTGCCGCCTCGGACGACCCTGATTGCGGCCCGCTGATTAATGCAAAACAGCTGGAGCGCGTACGTACACTGCTGGGCACTGCTGATGGCTCAGGCATTACCGTTGCAGCCCAGGGAGCGCTCGACCCCAGCGCTCCCAAAGCGGGTTTTATCAGGTACCTACATTGCTCAGTGACGTACCTCCCGACCACACCCTGGCTCAGGACGAGATCTTTGGTCCCGTGCTGGCTGTCATCCCGTTTGATACCGAAGAGCAGGCCTTGCATATTGCCAACAGTACGGCTTATGGCCTGGTAGCAGGGGTATGGACACAAGATGGCGCACGCCAGATGCGTTTTGCGCGCAAAATCCGGTCAGGCCAGGTGTATATCAACAACTATGGCGCGGGTGGCGGGGTAGAGCTGCCTTTTGGTGGAACAGGGCAATCAGGCTATGGTCGTGAAAAAGGCTTTGAGGCGCTGTATGGTTTTACTACGCTAAAGACCATCGCCATTAAGCACTGATGGCGTTGTCAAGGCGCGGGTCGTCCCGCGCATTGGCGTCAGCCAGCCATGTCGGCCTCAAGAAAGAGGCCCCATGGCTTGGCTGGTCGCGGGGGCATCTCACCACTGGTTCTTTGTCCACGCGTTTTACTCAGCGTCCGCCGCCCAGGCAGCCGATGCGCGTTTATTTGCAGGCAATACATGTCAGTTTCTACACGTTTGGTTCGTAATCATCCCGATCAACTGCTGGTTGGCCTGGTGTCAGTGTCCGACAGGGCATCTTCAGGCACCTATGAAGACCAGGGCATTCCGGCCTTGCAGTCGTGGCTGATCGAAGCGCTGACCGAAGCTCCGCAGTTCCAGAGCCGTCTAATTCCCGACGAGCCGGCGCTGATTTCCGAAACCTTGATTGATCTGGTGGATAACGCCGGCTGCGATCTGGTGCTTACGACGGGGGGTACAGGGCCGGCACGACGAGATTGCACGCCTGAAGCCACACTGGCGGTGGCAACGCGCGAGATGCCTGGTTTTGGCGAGCAAATGCGCCAGATCAGCTTGCGTTTCGTGCCTACAGCCATTTTGTCGCGACAGGTGGCGGTTATCCGCGAAACGACCGGCCACGCAGCATTAATCATTAACCTGCCCGGCCAGCCCAAGGCCATCAAAGAAACGCTGGAAGGCCTGAAGGATGCTGATGGCAAGGTGCTGGCGGCAGGTATTTTTGCCGCTGTACCTTACTGCATAGACCTGATTGGCGGACCTTATGTGGACACACATGATTACATCGTAAGGGCCTTCCGTCCCAAGTCTGCCGTTCGGGTAAAATGACCTCAATTACATAATTCATTGATTTCAGGAGTCTACAATGGCCTTAGTTTCCATGCGTCAGCTACTGGACCATGCCGCCGAGCATGGCTACGGCATTCCCGCATTCAACGTCAACAACCTTGAGCAGGTTCAGGCCATCATGGAAGCGGCGTCTGAAACAGACAGTCCGGTCATTATGCAGGCTTCGGCAGGTGCCCGTAAGTACGCAGGCGAAGGCTTTCTCAAGTACCTCATCCAGGCGGCTGTAGAGTCTTATCCCACTATTCCGGTGGTCATGCACCAAGATCACGGTCAGTCGCCCGCCATCTGTCAGGGCGCCATCGACCTGGGCTTTTCCAGTGTCATGATGGACGGCTCTCTCAAAGAAGACGGCAAGTCCATCGCCGACTTCGAATACAACATGAACGTCACTCGTCGTGTGGTCGAGATGGCCCACAAGGTTGGCGTTACCGTCGAAGGCGAGCTGGGCTGCCTGGGTTCGCTTGAAACCATGAAGGGCGACAAAGAAGACGGTCACGGTGCCGAAGGCACGATGACCATGGAACAACTGCTTACCGATCCCGAAGAGGCTGCCGAGTTCGTGCGTGCAACACAACTAGACGCGCTGGCCATCGCCATCGGCACCAGCCACGGCGCTTACAAGTTCACCCGCAAGCCCACGGGCGACATTCTGTCGATTTCACGCATTAAAGAAATCCACGCGCGCCTGCCCAATACGCACCTGGTCATGCACGGCAGCTCCAGTGTGCCGCAAGATCTGCTCGCAGAAATCCGCGAGTTTGGCGGCGACATGAATCAAACCTACGGCGTGCCGGTCGAAGAAATCCAGGAAGCCATCAAGTTCGGGGTGCGCAAGATCAATATCGACACCGATATCCGTCTTGCCATGACAGGCGCCATTCGCCGGTTTATGGCCGAGAACCCCGCCAAATTCGATCCGCGCGAATACCTCAAGCCTGCTCGTGAAGCGGCCAAACGTATTTGCCTGCAGCGCTACGAGCAGTTCGGCACAGCCGGCAATGCCAGCAAGATCAAGCCCATCGCTCTTGACGAAATGGCCCGCCGCTATGCGGCCGGTGAACTGGCTCAGGTCGTTCAGTAATGTTTTTGCTGTTTCTCTGACACGCATCCCGCCCGGCCATTGCCGGGCGGGGCGTTTTCTTTTCAAGGATAAACCGTGGCGCAGGCCCTGCATGAATCAACCATTACTTCATTACCCCTGCTGGGCCGCGGCAAAGTTCGCGACATGTATGCGGTAGACGACGACAAACTGCTCATTGTTGCGTCTGACCGTATTTCTGCATTTGATGTCATTCTTGATGACCCCATTCCGGGCAAGGGCGAAGTGCTAACCGCGCTGACCGAGTTCTGGCTGGGCCGGCTGGGCCACGTGCTGCCCAACCATGCCACCGGCATTGATCCACAAAGCGTTGTTACGCCGGCAGAGCGCGATCAGGTTATCGGTCGTGCCATGGTGGTTAAACGCCTTGAGCCCATCATGGTCGAGGCCGTAGCGCGTGGCTATTTGATCGGGTCTGGCTGGAAAGATTACCAGGCTACAGGTGCGGTTTGCGGCGTAACCTTGCCCGCAGGCCTCAGGCAGGCTAGCAAGCTGGCCCAGCCTATTTTTACACCTGCCGCCAAGGCAGAGTTCGGGTCTCACGACGAAAATGTCGATTTTGATTTCGTCGTAAAGCAAGTGGGCGGTGAGCTGGCTGAAGAAATTCGCGCCATTACGCTTAAGCTGTATGCGGAAGCGGCCGAGTTTGCCCGAGGCAAGGGCATTATCATTGCTGACACCAAGTTTGAGTTCGGCCTCGACAAAGCAGGCCGTCTGCATCTCATGGACGAAGTGCTTACGCCAGACTCCTCGCGTTTCTGGCCTGCAGACCAGTATTCAGAAGGTATTAGCCCACCCTCATTTGACAAGCAGTTTGTGCGCGACTGGCTCGAAACCCAGCCATGGGACAAGACGCCGCCTGCGCCCAAGGTGCCGGCAGATGTCATTCAGAAGACCGCTGACAAATATCGTGAGGCCCTGACGCGTCTTACCCAGGTCAGCTGACACAGCCAGGGAGCATGATCGGTGCCGTCTCTCTGGCCTAACCCCATTTTTTTATCTACACGCATATGACCGAACAGACAGGGCGTTACGCGCCAGATCAGACATCACGCACGGCTAGCGATGATCGGGGCACTGCGCCTCTGGCCGGCATTATTATGGGTTCCTCCAGCGATTGGGACATCATGAAACACGCGGTGGCGGTGCTTGAAGAGTTTGGTATTGCACACGAGGTGCGAGTGGTGTCTGCTCATCGCATGCCACACGATATGGTCGAGTATGGTTCCAGCGCGACTGAACGCGGCTTGCGGGGCATTATCGCAGGCGCAGGCGGGGCAGCACATTTGCCCGGCATGATGGCCGCGCTGACGCCTGTGCCGGTTTTTGGCGTGCCGGTGCCGTCACGCTATTTGCGCGGTGAAGACTCGCTGCTGTCCATAGTGCAGATGCCCAAAGGGGTACCCGTCGCCACGTTTGCCATTGGCGAGGCGGGGGCTGCCAACGCGGCTCTTCATCTGATCGCCTGCGTGGCGACCACCGATGCCGGTTTGCGCGAAAAGCTCGTGGCATACAGAGCCAGGCAAACGGAAGCGGCCCGCGCCATGGTGGTGCCCTTATGACACGCTCAGTCACAACACCTGTGGTGTCGGGCAGCTGGCTGGGCATGCTCGGGGGCGGGCAGTTGGGTCGTATGTTTTGTCATGCAGCGCAGAGCCTGGGTTACAAGGTAGCGGTGCTCGATCCTGCTGAACACAGCCCTGCCGGATCGATTGCAGAATGTCATATCCAGGCAGGTTATACAGACCCCGGGGCCTTGGCTCGTCTGGCGTCCATGTGCGAGGCGGTCAGTACCGAGTTCGAAAATGTGCCGGCAGAGAGTTTGCGCATACTGGCGCAAGGCACTCGGGTGAGTCCGGGCGCTGATGCGGTGGCCATTGTGCAAGACCGTATTCAGGAAAAGGCCTTTATTCAGGGCACAGATGTGCCTGTTGCGCCACATATCGCCGTACAGGACGAGGCCGATCTTGTTTCGGCACCCGAGGCGTTGTTCCCAGGCATTCTCAAAGTAGCCCGGCTGGGCTACGACGGCAAAGGGCAGGCCCGTGTCAAAACGCGTGATGAAGCCCTGGCGGCGTTCAGGCAGTTTGAGGGCGCAAGCTGTGTGCTTGAAGCCATGCTGCCGCTGGCGTTTGAGCTGTCGGTCGTCATGGCCCGGGGCTTTGACGGACAGACCGTGCTTTACCCCGCTGCGCGCAATGAACACCGTGACGGCATTCTGGCGGTATCTACGGTAGACACAGCTCTGGCTGGTGGTGATATTGCAGGGCAGGCAGGGGCTGCTGCCTTGCGTATCGCCCAAGCACTCGGCTATGTCGGTGTGTTGTGTATAGAATTTTTTGTGCTTGAAAATGGCAGCCTGGTGGTCAATGAGATCGCACCGCGTCCGCACAACAGTGGTCACTACACCATGAATGCCTGCGCAAGCAGTCAGTTCGAGCAGCAGGTGCGTGCCATGACCGGCATGCCTTTGGGGGCGACCCAGTGCCTCACCAGTGTTGTCATGCTTAATCTGATGGGCGATATCTGGTTCGACCCAGTCAGCGGTCATCAGCGTGAACCCGACTGGGCATCGGTGCTGAGCGTGCCGGGTGCTTGCCTGCATTTGTACGGCAAGGCTGAGCCGCGCCCGGGTCGCAAGATGGGGCATGTAAACATACTCGGTGACACGCTGGTCGATGCCCAGGAGGCTGCAGGGCACGTGGCAGCGGCGCTGGGCATTGCCTACCAGTCATGACTTCGCCTGATACGTTGCGCCTGCTGGCGCAGGCAGCGCAGCAACTGGCCGCAGGCGGGCTGGTGGCGTTTCCCACCGAAACCGTTTATGGGTTGGGTGGAGACGCCGAAAATCCTGATGCCATCGCCGCCATCTATGCCGCCAAAGGGCGGCCTGCCAATCATCCCGTTATTGTTCATGTGGCGACAGAAGCAGACCTGTTTTACTGGGCTTCATCCATACCTGCTGAAGCGCGTGCGTTAATACAGGCGTTCTGGCCTGGCCCACTTACCCTGATTCTTCCGCGAGCCAGTCACATTCCTGCCGCTGTCAGTGGCGGACAGAATTCTGTGGGTTTGCGCTGTCCCTCGCACCCTGTGGCTCAGGCACTTTTGCGTGAATTTGCACGCCTGAAACCGGGCGGTCATGGCGGAGTGGCCGCGCCGTCGGCCAATAAGTTCGGGCATGTGTCGCCGACGCAGGCTGCCCACGTGCGGGCCGAATTCCCTGAACTGGCTGAAGACCGCTTAATGGTGCTGGAGGGTGGGCCCTCGCAGGTGGGCATCGAGTCAACCATTGTGGATGTGTCACGGCTGGACGAGGGCATAGGCCCTGTGTTGTTGCGTCCGGGGCATATTACGTCGGAACAGCTTGCTCGCGTGCTGGGAAAGCCGCCGGGCCAGCCTGATGACGCCGCGCCCAGGGTGTCTGGCTCGCTCAAGGCGCATTATGCGCCCAACACACCGCTGCGGCTGGTGACGCGCGCCCAGTTGCAAGCCATGGCGCGTGATGAGCTGCAGGGGGAGGCAGGCAAGACCAACACGCCAGCTGCAACTCATGAAATCATAGAGGCTGCCGTTGCGCAGTCGCCAGAGGCCAACGAGGCGGCTGCGCGCGTGTCAGCGGGCGCAGCGACACCACTTCGTGGCGGCAGCGGACGCGTGGTGGCTTTGGTGTTTGAAGTGCCTTCTGTCACGTCAGCAAGCCATATTGACTGGCGGCTTTGCCCCTCTGATCCGGCACTGTATGCCCGTGACCTCTATGCCTTGCTGAGAGCATTCGATGCTCAGGGTTATGACTGCATTTATGTGGAGCAGCCGCCGGGCACTGATGCCTGGCGTGCCGTCAATGATCGTGTAGGGCGCGCCGCTGCAGCGTTTAGCTGATCTTCTGGTACACGGCACGTAATAGCCGGTGTGCGCAGGCGGCTGGCTGGGCTAAGGACGCAGAACATCCCAATGTCGCGAAGGCCAGAGTCAATACAAGGCCTGGCCGGGCCGCTCGCAATGCTAAGGGTCGCAGTAAAAGTGCTTCAAGGGTAAACTTTCGGGTTCGCCCGTCAATATTAAGTTCAGCCCAGACAGGCCTTGGCGTCTGTTTCATTTTTGTAATGGGCTTACCCGGAGTGTTGTTCATGAAATTCAGTGAATTCAAAGTCGGCATGGTGATCGAGCACCCGCCGGTGGTGGTGGAGGAGGCCGAAATGCTGGCTTTTGCAAAGGCCTACGACCCTCAGTGGTTTCATTTAGATGCCGGGCGCGCCCGTGAGGGCCGATGGGATGGTCTCATCGCCAGCGGTTGGTTAACGTGTTCGCTGGCCATGAGAATGGCGGTAGATGCCGTATTGCATGATTCAGAATCATTCGGCTCGCCAGGCCTTGAAAAATTGCGCTGGCTCAAGCCTGTGCGGGCAGGAGATGCCCTGCGGCTAGAGGCTGCGATCAGCTCAGTGCGTACTTCTGACACCCGTAAAGAACTCGGTATCGTGCGCTGGGCCTGGCGTCTTTACAATCAGCGGGACGAGCAGGTACTCGACGCTGAAGTAACCAGCTTGTTTGACCTGAAAACATCAACCCCGTAAGCTGCCGCCAAATAGCACGGGTGCGGAAGATGCTCGCCTGCGAAAGAGCTGGCGTCGCCCGTTTGCTGGCCGCCGTCAGGTACCGCTGCCGAAGAACCAGTAGCAGATGCCGATAGAGGCCAGTATGCCTGCCAGGTCGGCCAGCAGCGCGCAGCCCACTGCGTGTCGCGCACGTTGTATGCCTACTGCGCCAAAGTAAACAGCCAGCACATAAAACGTGGTTTCGGTACTGCCCTGTACTGTCGCAGCGAGCAGGGCGGGAAAGCTGTCGACCCCGAAATGCTGCATGGTTTCGATAAGCAAAGCTCGTGCGGCGCTGCCAGAAAATGGCTTGGCCAGGGCAGTGGGCAGTGCGTCGATAAAGCGGGTATCCAGGCTCAGGCCTGTCGCTGCCCAGCGAATGGCGTCGAGTGCGGCATCAAGGGCGCCTGAGGCCCTTAGCACGCCAATGGCGCAAAGCATGGCGACAAGATAGGGCAACAGGCTTTTGGCGATATCGAAGCCTTCTTTGGCGCCTTCGACAAAACACTCGTAGACAGCAACTTTTTTATACGCCCCCACAATCAGAAAAAGCATGATGATGGAGAACAGTGCCAGGTTGCCCGCAAGTGAAGAAAACGCTGCGATGGCAGCCGTGCTGAGGGTGGCCAGTACCGCCATGAACGTGCCCAGTATCAGTATCAGGCCGCCCAGCCACAACAGCACGACAGGGTCTTGCAGGCGGATGCGCTGCATGACGGCCACGGACAGCAGCCCCACCAGTGACGATACCGAGGTGGCCAGCAGAATGGGCAAGAACACCATGGTGGGGTCAGGGGCGCCCTGTTGGGCGCGGTACATAAAAATGGTGACTGGTAGAAGCGTCAGTGACGAAGAGTTAAGCACCAGAAAAAGAATCTGGGCATTGGTCGCTGTTTTGGGTTCGGGGTTGAGCTTTTGCAGCTCACGCATAGCGCGCAGCCCGATAGGTGTTGCGGCATTATCGAGCCCCAGGCCATTGGCGGCAAAGTTAAGCGTGATCAGGCCCAGCGCAGGATGGCCTGCAGGTACGCCCGGCATCAGTCGCCGGAACAGCGGTGCCAGCAGCTGGCCAAGCTTTTCGACCAGGCCGGCTGCTTCGGCAATACGCAAAAAACCCAGCCACAGCGTCAGTGTGCCAAACAGCAGAATCATGACCTGCACTGACAGGTCAGCCATGTCGAACAGGCTGCGCACTATGCGTCCGAATACCTCAGCGTCGTTCAGAACAACCCACTGAAACAGGCCGGAGATCGATGCAGCAATAAAAAAGACAAGCCAGAGCGTATTGAGCATGGCGGTGTGCAAGGCGATTGGTTGGCAGCCATGATTGTCGCAGACTTCACTGTCACCCGTGTTTCAGGGGATAATGGTTTTATCGCATAGTGTTGTTTATAGGGGGCTGTATGAACTGGAGAGCCTGGCGCCGACGATGGTTGACTGAGCCGCTTTACCGTATGGGGCGTAAAGCCATGCCATCGCTGTCGGCAACAGAACAAGAAGCCATTGATGCGGGCGATGTCTGGTGGGATGCACAGCTTTTTTCTGGCAAGCCTGATTGGGATGCCTTGCTGAGCTTGCCGCCGGTTGTACTGACGGCTGATGAACAGGCCTTTATAGACGGCCCGCTGGCGCAGCTGTGCAGCATGCTGAACGACTGGCAAATCAACTGGAAAGACGCCGACCTGCCGCCCGATGTGTGGGCATTTATGAAGCAGCAGGGCTTCTTTGGCATGATTATTCCCAAAGAATACGACGGGCTGGGGTTTTCGCCGTATGCGCACTCTGAGGTCGTGCGGCAGTTGTCCGTGCGCTCAGTGACGGCGGGCGTCACCGTCATGGTGCCCAACTCGCTGGGGCCAGGCGAACTGCTCATGCAGTTTGGTACCTCTGAGCAGCGCAGCTACTGGCTGCCGCGCCTGGCGCGCGGCGAAGAAATCCCCTGCTTTGGCCTGACCAGCCCAGAGGCGGGTTCGGATGCCGCATCCATGACCGACACGGGTGTTGTCTGCATGCAGGATGTCGAGGGTGAACCCACTCTGGGCATTCGTCTTAACTGGCGCAAACGCTATATCACGCTAAGCCCGGTGGCGACGGTGCTGGGGCTTGCCTTCAAACTTTCTGACCCTGAAGGCCTGCTGGGAGACGAAAAAGAACCAGGTATTTCTGTGGCGCTGGTGCCTACCCATTTGTCGGGTGTGGTTACCGGCCGTCGTCATCTTCCCGCCGGCCAGGCTTTTCTTAATGGCCCGACCGAAGGGCACGATGTGTTCGTGCCCATAGACGCGCTTATCGGGGGGCCAGAAAAGGCGGGGCAGGGCTGGAAGATGCTAATGAGTGCGCTGGCGGCAGGGCGAGGTATTTCGTTGCCGTCACTGTCGGCGGCAGCGTGCGTTTTTACGGCGCACGTTTCCGGCGCGTATGCCCGCGTACGATCGCAGTTTGGTATACCGGTAGGTCGGTTTGAAGGCATCAAAGAGCGTCTGGGCCAGTTGGCTGCCAACGCTTACGTGGTCGAGGCTGCGAGGCGTTGCACGATGGCGGGTCTGCAAACGGGTCTGAAACCGGCAGTGGTGTCGGCCATTATGAAGCTGCATGCAACAGAGCGCATGCGGCAATCGGTTAACGATGCCATGGACATCCATGCCGGCAAGGCCGTTATCGACGGGCCCAGCAACTATCTAAGCAATCTGTACCGTGCGGTGCCCGTGGCCATTACCGTCGAAGGCGCCAATATTCTTACGCGCAACCTTATTGTGTTCGGTCAGGGCGCGGTGCGGGCACATCCGTATCTCATGCGGGAAATTCTTGCGCTCAACAACCCTGATGAGGCTGAAGGCGAAGATGACTTTGATGCCGTGCTCTGGCAGCATCTGGGGCATAGTTTCAAGAACACCCTGCGTGCGACCGGCATGGGCTGGACGGCCGGTCAACTGGGTAGCGCACCCAAAGGCGCGGGTGCGGCAGCGCCTCTGTACCGGGCAATGGGCCGTTGGACGTCAGCATTTGCGCTGGTATCCGAAATGGCACTGGTTACGCTGGGCGGTGCGCTCAAGCGCAAAGAGATGATCTCGGCCCGTTTGGGCGATGTGCTTTCCGAACTCTACCTGTTGTCGGCGGTGCTCAAACGATGGCGTGATGAGGGTTGTCACGAGGCCGATCTGCCCCTGGTGCATCTTTGCATGCAGCAAGGTTTTTCGACCATAGACCGACGCATGGATGAAGTGCTGAGCAATCTGCCCTCACGACCGGTTGCGTGGCTGCTACGGTTGCTTGTGCTTCCACCGTGGTCGCGTGCGAAGGCACCGTCAGACCGCACCACCATGGCGTGCGCAGATATTCTGCTTGAGCCTTCCACGGCGCGCGACCGTCTGGTGGGTGCTGTGTGGGACGGTCACGATAGCAGCAGTGTTGAACAGCTTGAGCGCGCTTTCCAGCTTGTGGTCGATGCACAGCCTGTGCTTGACCGCATACGGCAGGGCGGGCTGCACGATTGGCGTATAGCCCATGAACGTGGTGCCATTAGCGACGCGCAGGCCAGTGTGCTCAAAGCGGCTGAAGAGGCGGTTGCTGCCGTCATTGAGGTGGATGACTTTGCGTTTGATGAGCTGGCTCGGGCGCATGTTTAAAGGTGTACCAGATGTCTTCCGACACCATGGCCTGCTGATGGCGGTAACCGGCGGGCATCATCGGAAAGCAGTTTTGCTGCGCCATGCAACAAGCGCCTGCCCGTCATAAAGCTACAGTAAAGCCCCGTCTTGCGTTAATGTAGTGCGCGATGCAAACAAGGCGGCCAGACCAACCCAGGTGGCTGATCTGGCCGGTGCGCTGACTCCGTGCACGACAAGCCCCGCCGCACAGTGCGGGGCATTTGCCCGTTAATCGTTGCGGTCTTTACGCTGTATGAGCTCGATTTTGTAGCCGTCGGGGTCTTCGACGAAGGCGATCACGGTTGTGCCATGTTTCATGGGGCCAGCTTCCCTCACCACATTGCCGCCTTTCTCTTTAATTTTTGTACAGGCGTCGTAGGCATTGTCCACCTCAAGCGCGATATGCCCATAGGCATTGCCCAGATCATAACTGAAGGTGTCCCAGTTGTGGGTCAGCTCGAGCACAGCCCCTTCGCTTTCTTCCTGGTAACCCACAAAGGCCAGGGTGAACTTGCCGTCGGGGTAATCTTTGCGCCGCAACAGGCGCATGCCCAAGACATCGGTATAAAAGGCCAGTGAGCGGTCAAGATCACCCACTCGCAACATCGTATGTAGAATTCGCATTCGGTTTACTCCTTGAAAATTGGGTCATCGGCAGGCGCCGGTCAGGCCCGCTGTGCGTGCGTTGCCTTACAGCAGGGGCAAAGAGCCCGGATCATGCTGGCGCAGCCTGTCGCGTGCCTGTTCAAAGCCTGGCAATATGCGGCCCAGCTCCTGCCAGAACGCCTTGCTGTGGTTCATTTCACGTAAATGAGCTATTTCATGCGCAATAACGTAATCAATAATGCCGTGGTCAAAGTGTATCAGTCGCCAGTTAAGCATGATGTTGCCGTCACTGCTGCATGAACCCCAGCGCGTTGCCGCAGAGGACAAACGCCAACGGCGAATGCCCAGCTGATTAGCCTGCAAAAAATACTCGAGACGCTGGCCGAACCAGATGCGTGCCCGTTGTTGCAGCCACGCATGCACGCTGTCTCGCACTCTTTCGCGATCAGCATCTGCGGGCAGCGCAAGATTAAGGATGTCGTTTTCTGACGGCATGTAAAGCTGTCCGTCGAATTCAGGCGCCTTGCGGGTGCCATCGAGCATCAGCACAATGCGCTGCCCCAGATAAGGCACCTGACCACCATGCTGCCATTGCGTGTCGGCAGTGGCCAGTTGTTGCTGGCGTGCCTGACGTACCCGCAGTTTGTTGACGATCCATTTATGTTTTTCGATGACCGCTGCATCGACCTGTCCCAATGGCACCCAGCCCGGCGCCGTTACTTGCAGCCCGTCATCGTTGATGACCAGACCTATGCTTTTACGGCGCGAACGGCGCAACACGTAGCCGATGCTTTGCGCGGGCGTAACGACCTCGCGCCAGCGTGCGCCATCAGGCAGCGTCGGTGGGCGAGGTGTAGGGGTCATGGGCTGTGGAGCCGCGCGCAGTGGAGCGTTCAGGTTAGTGGCCGGGCGCACAGATGCTTCAAGCGAGGGTTCAGACGGAAGGCTGCTTGACGAGGGGTGGTCAGTAAAAAGATCGAGTTGGTTAACTACGCTCATAGCGCTCAGGATTGAGCACCCGCATCTCATTTTCGATCCAGGTGCGAACTTTTTCGTTGACTTGGTCTGCGGTCAGGCCGTCGGGATAGATAAGCGGCCCCACAGATACGGTTACCAGACCCGGCTTTTTGATAAATGCCTTGCGCGGCCAGCATTCGCCGGCATTGTGCGCCACCGGGATAATAGGCGTGTTGGTGCGCGTAGCAAGCAGGGCACCACCCAGTTTGTATCGGCCCTGATGCCCGGGTGCTGTGCGCGTACCTTCTGGAAACAGTATAGGCCATCGGCCGTCATTAATGCGTTGCTGACCAACGCGAACGACCTGTTCGAAGGCATCGCGTCCGCGTGAACGATTGATGGGAATCATGCGCAGCAAAGCCAGACCCCAGCCGAAAAACGGTACCCAATGCAGCTCGCGCTTATAAACAAAACACAGCTGACGCGGCATATAGGCGATCAGGAACATGGTTTCCCAGGCGGACTGATGCTTGGACAAAAGAATGGCCGGACCGTCAGGCAGGTTTTCGGCGCCTTTTAGCTGCCAGCGTATACCGAGAATAACTTTTGCGGCCCATATGCCCATGCGCGGCCAGCCTATGGTCAGGCGGTAACGCCAGCTTAGCGGCAATGGCGCCCACAGAATGCAGGCTATGGCATAGGGGATGACAGTAATGATCAGAAAAAGCTGATACAGGGTTGCGCGCAGTAAAGCCATTATGCAGATTCCTCAGTGAGCCAGGCCTCTACGACCGAAGCCAGATTGTCGCGAACCTGGGTGTCAGGTGGTAGCTTGTCTTGATGTTGAGTTTTTGCACCGTTGCCGGTGAGCACCAGCCATGTCTTGCAGCCTGCGGCTGAGGCGGCCTGCAAGTCTCGCAATGAATCACCTACTGAAGGCACACGGGAAAAGTCAATTTCGTAGCGCCGCGCAATGTCGTGGAACATGCCCGGTTTGGGTTTGCGGCATGCGCAGCCGTCGTTGGGCCCGTGCGGGCAGACAAAAATGGCGTCTATGATGCCACCTGCCTGTGCTACCTCGCGACGCAGTTTGGCATGAATGGCGTTGAGTGCATCCATGCTGAATAGCCCGCGTGCGATGCCTGACTGATTGGTGGCAATGACGACGCGCCAGCCTGCCTGCGACAGTCGTGCAATGGCGTCAAGGCTGCCAGGTAGGGCGATCCATTCGTCTGGCGTCTTGATGAAGTCTTTGCTTTCATGATTGATGACGCCGTCGCGGTCGAGAATGGCGAGCTTCACCGCGCCAGCCTCGAAATATCGGCGACCAGGTTCATCAGGCCGTGCAGCTGTGCGAGCAGGGCGAGGCGATTGGCCCGGATGGCGGGATCCTCGGCCATCACCATGACATCATTGAAGAAAGCATCGACGGCATCGCGTGCCTGGGCCATGGTAGCCATGCTGGCACCAAACTCGCCTTTAGCGTACTGGCTGCGGGCTTGCGGGCCAAGTTCTGCAATGACGTCGGCTAGGCTTTTTTCAGCCGGCTCATTGAGCTGGCTGCTGTCAATGGCTCCGGGCGTTTCGTCGGCCTTGCGCAGCAAATTGCCAATGCGTTTGTTGGCGGCGGCCAGGCTCTCGGCCTCGGGGCGTTGTGCAAACCCCGCGCAGGCCTGTACGCGCGCTGCCACCTGGTGCAGGGGGGGCTGGATGGCAATGACGGCATCGACCACATTGCGGTCGGCTTGCTGGGTAAGCTGATTGCGATAGCGTTCGTAGATGAATACCTGGATTTCGGCGACGGTTGTGTCGGCGATGACACCCGCTGAGAACGTGCCGGATGCAACCTGCAAAAGTTGGGGCAAACTGAGTGTGGTGCTGTCGCTGGTTTTGAGAAAGCCTCCCGCTTGGAGCTGCTCAAACGCACTGATGATGCCTAGCGCGGCGCGGCGCAGACCAAAGGGGTCGCGTTCGCCGGTGGGTGCCAGGCCTATGCCCCAGATGCCCACCAGGGTTTCGACGCGATCGGCAATAAACAATACGGTTGCGGTGAGCGTGCTGTCACTGACAGGGCTATCAAGATGGATGAGGTATTGCTCACGCAGTGCACGTACGACGTCATCAGGCTCGCCGTCGGCGGCCGCATAGTACGCGCCAATGACGCCTTGCAGTTCAGGAAACTCGCCCACCATGTTGGAGCCCAGGTCGGCCTTGGCCAGCAGGGCAGCACGGTCGGCGTGCTGAACGTTGGCACCAAGCTGGTCGGCGATATACCGTGCTATGTGCCGAACGCGTTCAGTGCGTTCACGTTGCGACCCCAGTTTGTTGTGGTACACGCTGGTGGCGAGGTCTTCAACGCGGTCAGCCAGCGCGATTTTGCGGTCGGTTTCGAAAAAGAAGCGGGCATCGGCCAGACGCGGACGCACAACGCGCTGATTGCCTTCGATTATATTGGCCGGATCGGCTGCCAGCATATTGCTGACGATAAGAAAACGATGGGTCAGTGCGCCGCTGTCCGGATCAAATAATGGAAAATATTTTTGGTTGAGCCGCATTGTAAGAATGAGACACTCGGACGGCACCTCAAGAAACTGCTCTTCGAACTGGCCCACATAGACCTTGGGAAACTCTACCAAGGCAGTGACCTCGTCGAGCAAGGCACCGACCTCCGGGCTGTCGCCTAGGGTGGCGTTGAGCGCCTGTGCTTCTTCTTGCAACTGTTGGCTGATCTGCGCCTTGCGCTGATCGAACGACGCCACCACCTTGCCTTGCTCGAGCAGCTGCTGTGCATACGTGTTGGGGGATGTAATGACAATGGGCTGATCGCACATAAAGCGGTGCCCCAGCGTGTCGCGGCCGGCTTGCAGGCCCAGGGTTTGCACAGGAATGATGGCGTCGCCCCACAAGGCGACCAGGCCGTGTGCAGGTCGCACGAATTTGACACTGGTGATGCCGTCAGCCAGCTGGTATCGCATCACCTTTGGAATAGGCAAGTGGGTGATGGCATAGTCTAGGGCTTCTTGCAGGCCTTCGGCCAGGGCTTTGCCGTGCGCCACGCCTTTTGCGTACAGATAGTCTTGCTTGCCGTCAGACTCGCTAATAAGCGCCGAAGCGGGGGTGTCTTGCAGGCCCTTGCTGGCGAGCTTTTTAATGAGGGCTGGCGTCATGTTGCCGGTTTCGTCGAGGCCGATTTTGGCCGGCATGAGCTTTTCGGTATAGGGCAGGTCTGGTGCCTGGCCCAGTACCGCGTCAAAGTGCACTGCCAGACGGCGTGGCGTGGCAAAGTCAGTGATTTTGCAGTCGGCGGCTAGCAGCTTGTGCTGTGCCAGCACCTTGCGCAGCCCGTCGGCAAAGGCCTGGCCCAGCTTGTTTAACGCCTTTGGGGGAAGCTCTTCGGTAAGCAGTTCTATCAGCAGGGGTTGCAACAATGTGTCAGTAGTCATTTTGCGACCTCTGCGGCGGACTGGGCAAGCATGGGGAATCCTAATTGTTCGCGTGAATCGTAATACGCCTGAGCAACTGCACGCGACAGGTTGCGAATGCGCCCCATGTAAGCCGCCCGCTCGGTGACGCTGATGGCACCGCGAGCATCAAGCAGGTTAAATGTGTGGGCGGCCTTCAGGGTGACTTCGTAGGCGGGCAACGCCAGCGGCACGGCAATCATGCGCTGGGCCTCGGCCTCGTAATCATTGAAGTGGGCAAACAACATGGTGGTCGAGGCATGCTCGAAGTTGTAGGCCGACTGCTCAACCTCGTTTTGATGGAATACGTCGCGGTAATAGATTTTTTGACCCTGCGCACCGTCTGTCCAGACCAGGTCGTAGACGCTTTCAACATTTTGCAGATACATGGCCAGGCGTTCGAGCCCGTAGGTGATTTCACCTGTGGCTGGCGTGCAGTCAAGACCGCCCACTTGCTGGAAGTAGGTAAATTGCGTGACTTCCATGCCATTTAGCCAGACCTCCCAGCCCAGGCCCCATGCGCCCAGAGTGGGGTTTTCCCAGTCGTCTTCGACAAACCGGATGTCATGTTCTTTTGGGTTAATGCCCAGCGCTTCAAGCGAACCTATGTAAAGATCGAGGATCTCTGGAGGTGCCGGTTTCAGTACGACCTGATATTGGTAATAATGCTGCAGCCTGTTGGGGTTTTCGCCGTAGCGGCCATCTTTGGGGCGTCGGGATGGCTGTACATAGGCAGCGCGCCATGGTTCTGGCCCGATAGCCCTAAGAAACGTGGCGGTATGCGAGGTGCCCGCACCGACTTCCATGTCATAGGGTTGCAGGAGCGCACACCCTTGGCGGTCCCAATATTGCTGTAGCGTTAAAATGATTTGCTGAAAAGTGAGCATGAGCGATAGCCAGTAATGCGAAGTGCTGCAAAAGTGTACGATTTTAACTGGTTCCGCGACAAAGAAGGCCGTTGCCAGGTCTGTGCGTGTGTAATGCCCGCCGTTAGTCTGGTTTTACTGTGCTTTTTGTATTCCTGTGCCCGCCACGAAGGCGAGGTAAATATCACGAGGAAGGTTTATGTCAGACTTGGTAAATACAGAAGTCATCGACCAGATGCTGGTCATTACGCTTAATCGCCCCGAGGCGCGCAATGCCATCAGTATGGAGGCTGCCCTGCAACTGGCCGCCGCCCTTGACCGTCTCGACAGCGACGATGACATTGTTCTGGGCGTGCTTACGGGCGCCGGCAACACCTTCTGTTCGGGTATGGATCTGAAAGCCTTTGCGCGCGAGGGGCAGCGCCCCTATGTGGGTGATCGCGGTTTTGCCGGCATTTGCGAAAAGCCGCCGCGCAAGCCCCTCATTGCCGCCATCGAAGGTTATGCGCTGGCAGGCGGCTTTGAAATTGCCCTGGCCTGTGATCTTATCGTTGCGGCCAGCAATGCCAGCTTCGGCGTACCCGAAGTCAAGCGCGGCATCGTGCCAGGTTCGGGTGGCATGCTGCGTTTGCCCAGTCGCATTCCCTACCATATCGCCATGGAAGCCGTGCTGACAGGCGAGTTCTTCCCTACCAGTCGCATGGCCGATTACGGCTTGGTCAATCGTGTGACCGAGCCAGGGCAGGCGCTTGAAGGCGCGCTGGCGCTGGGGCGTATTATTGCGGCCAATGGCCCGCTGGCTGTGCGTACGGCCAAGTCGGTTGTGCGTGAGTCGCGCGACTGGCGTGAGTCAGACATGTTTGACCTGCAACGCCCCCGTATCGCTCATATCTTTACCTCGGCAGACGCCAAAGAAGGCGCGACCGCCTTCGCCGAAAAGCGCAAACCTGTCTGGACAGGAAAATAGCCCCTTTTTGCATCAGCATAACGGCGGGTCATCATGGCCCGCCCTTTTTACGATTGAGCTTATCTTATGACTACTGTTATCAAAGAGAGTGATCTGATCCAGTCTATTGCAGACGCAGTTCAGTTCATCAGTTTTTATCACCCCGCCGATTTCATCCAGCACCTGGCCCGTGCCTATGAGCGTGAAGAAAACCCCGCTGCCAAAGATGCGATTGCGCAAATTTTGACCAACTCGCGCATGTGCGCTGAAGGGCACCGGCCAATTTGCCAGGATACTGGCGTTGTTAACGTGTTTTTAAAGGTTGGCATGGGTGTGCGCTTTGACAGTCAGCGCAGCATGCAGGAAATCTGTGACGAGGGGGTGCGCCAGGGGTATCTCAACCCTGACAACCCCTTGCGGGCGTCTATTTTGACCGACCCACTGTTTACCCGAAAAAACACCCGCGACAACACCCCCTGTATTGTCAGCGTCGAACTGGTCGAAGGCGACAAGCTTGACGTGCAGGTGGCGGCCAAAGGCGGCGGCTCCGAAAACAAAGCCAAATTTGTCATGCTCAACCCCAGCGATTCGCTGGTCGATTGGGTGCTGAAAACTGTGCCAACCATGGGTGCGGGCTGGTGTCCTCCCGGCATGCTGGGCATAGGCGTAGGCGGTACGGCAGAAAAAGCCATGCTGCTGGCCAAGCAGTCGTTGATGGAAGACATTGACATGTACGAGCTGCAGCAGCGCGGGCCGCAGAACAAGGTTGAAGAGCTGCGTCTCGAGCTGTACGAAAAAGTCAATGCGCTGGGTATCGGCGCCCAGGGTTTGGGCGGCCTGACCACGGTGCTGGATGTCAAGATCAATACATTTCCGACCCATGCCGCCTCCAAGCCTGTGGCCATGATTCCCAACTGTGCAGCGACGCGTCACGTGCATTTTGTGCTTGATGGCTCTGGTTCGGCTGAGCTGACGCCACCTCCGATGGATACCTGGCCTGATGTGCACTGGGCGCCCGATTACAACAAGTCACTGCAGGTTGACCTGAATACGCTCACACCTGAGCAAGTGGCAAGCTGGAAACCAGGCCAGACGCTGTTGCTGTCCGGCAAAATGCTGACTGGCCGTGACGCGGCCCACAAACGCATTCAGGATATGCTGGCCAATGGCGAAAAATTGCCGGTAGACTTTACCAACCGAGTTATTTACTACGTGGGCCCTGTCGACCCTGTGCGTGACGAAGTGGTCGGGCCTGCAGGCCCAACGACGTCAACCCGCATGGATAAATTTACCGACATGATGCTAGACCAGACAGGCCTGATCGCCATGGTTGGCAAGGCAGAGCGTGGCCCTGTTGCCATTGACGCCATCCGCAGGCACAAGTCTGCGTATCTGATGGCTGTGGGTGGTTCGGCTTACCTGGTGTCCAAAGCCATTCGTGGCGCGCGCGTGGTCGGCTTTGAAGACCTGGGCATGGAAGCGATTTACGAGTTTGACGTTAAAGACATGCCTGTGACCGTTGCTGTTGATGCCCAAGGGGTGTCGGTGCATGAAACGGGGCCAAAACAATGGAAGGCCCGCATCGCCGAGATCCCTCTGATCCCGGTGAACTGATCGCAGCCCGGCGTGCCTGCGGAAGTGTGTGCACGAGCGCTATGTAGCGCAAAGCACGTATTTTCGTTGCGTTTCGCTGCATGGCCGTTGAGTGCTTTGGCAGAAGTAAACGGCCTCTTGCAGAAAAACGAATTCCAGATTTGCGGCGACTCAGGCAATCTATGGTCTGAACTTCTAGTATGCGGAATAAATCATGACATCACCAGATTTCAGCGCCTGGTTAGGGCGCACAGAGTCCACCGACGACAATCTTGACGTGGGGCACGTGCGCAAGGTGGCCCTTGCCATTGGCGAGACGGCTCCCGCCGCAGGTGAGGCACTTCCTGCCCTGTGGCAGTGGGCTTTTTTCATAGAGGGTGTGCCCTACGCTGAAATCGGCGATGACGGGCATCCGCGGCGAGGGGGCTTTTTGCCGCCTATCGAAGGTCGTAATCGCATGTGGGCAGGCGGGCGTGTACATTTTCACCAGCCACTGCGTGTTGGTACACCAGCGCAACGAAAGTCTGTCATTGCGGCAGTCAAAGAAAAAGAAGGCCGTACTGGCAAGCTGCTGTTTGTGACGGTTACCCACCAGTATGTCCAGGACGGCGTGGTGTGCATTGACGAAGAGCAGGACATTGTTTACCGCGAACCTAGCCCGCCCAAGTTGACGGGCAGCATAGAAGCACCTGAGGCGCAGTGGTCTGAATCTGTCACCCCTGACGCGGTAATGCTGTTCCGCTATTCGGCAGTTACCTACAACGGCCATCGTATCCATTATGACTACCCCTATGTCACCGAGGTTGAGGGTTACCCGGGCCTGGTAGTGCATGGGCCTTTGCTGGCCACGCGCATGTGCAGTGCATTCCAGAAGGCACACCCAGAAAAACGTCTGCAGACGCTTTCTTATCGAGGGTTGCGGCCACTGATTTCGCCGCAGCCATTTCAAGCGGCTGGCCGTCTGGAAAACGACGAAAAGGCCATGCTGTGGGTCGAACAAGACGGTACGCTAGCGCATCAGGCCGAGCTGACATTTAAGTCTTGATTCTTGACTCGCCCCGGTGCACGGGACGCCTTCTGTGGGCGACCCCCAAGCCGGGCCATGCGTAATGCCGGTGCGCAGGGCAGTCACAGGCAACGTACAGAAACACAGATATACCGGCAATGTAAACGTGACGGGTATGGTTTAGTGCCATGCCCCGTTTCCGAGCTGAACTCAAGAGAATGAATATGCCAACTACCACTTCCATGCCAGCCTCCGACGCTCCGCGCCCTCTGGACGGCATTACTGTCATCAGCCTGGAGCATGCCATCGCTGCGCCGTTCTGCACGCGTCAGCTTGCCGACATGGGCGCACGGGTCATCAAGGTGGAAAGGCCGGGTGTGGGTGATTTTGCCCGAGGCTACGATGAGCGCGTCAAAGGTCTGGCTTCTCATTTTGTGTGGACCAATCGCTCCAAAGAAAGCCTGACGCTCGACTTGAAACACCCCGACGCGTCGGGTGTTCTGGAAAAACTGCTGGATGAGGCCGATGTGCTGGTGCAAAACCTGGCTCCGGGCGCGGCAGCACGTATGGGCCTGTCCTATGAGGCGCTGAGCAAGAAGTACCCCCGACTTATCGTCTGCGATATTTCCGGGTATGGAGAAGGGGGCGACTACGAAAAGAAAAAAGCGTACGACCTGCTTATTCAGAGCGAAAGTGGCTTTTTGTCGGTAACGGGTACGCCTGAAACCCCAGCCAAAGCCGGCTGCTCAATGTCAGACATTGCTGCGGGCATGTACGCCTACAGCAGCATTCTTTCAGCGCTGCTGTTGCGTGGGCGAACCGGCAAGGGCTCTCGTATAGACGTGAGCATGCTTGAAAGTACGGTGGAGTGGATGGGGTTTCCCATGTATTACGCTTTCGATGGGGCCGAGCCTCCTCCCCGAGCAGGCGCCTCACATGCCACGATCTCCCCTTATGGGCCTTTCCCGGTGGGTGATGGCAGCGAGGTCATGCTGGGTCTGCAGAACGAACGTGAATGGGCGTCATTCTGCACGACCGTGCTGGGCCAGCCTGAACTCATCGACGACAGTCGTTTCAATGCCAACTTCAAGCGCGTTGAAAACAAAGATGCACTGCGGGTGCTTATTGTTACGGTATTTGCAGCGCTGACACGTGAACAGGTTATTGAGCGACTTGAAGCGGCCAGCATCGCCAATGCCAGCGTAAATACCATGGCTGATGTCTGGGCCCACCCCCAGTTGCAGCAACGCGCACGCTGGACACAGATAGATAGCGAAGCAGGCTCGCTTCCGGCATTGATTCCGCCTGCCACGAATTCTGAGTTTCAGGCCCGTATGGATAAAATACCCGCTCTGGGCGAGCATTCTGCCGCTATTTTGCAGAAATTGGGCTATACCCCCGAGCAGATTCAAAGCTACACCGAGCAGGGGATGATCTGATGCCTAGCTCTGCTAAACCACTTCGCAGTGCCCTGTTTGTGCCGGCCACCCGCCCTGAGCGTTTTGAAAAAGCGCTGGCGGCTGGGGCTGACGCCGTTATCATTGACCTGGAAGACGCGGTAGAGCGCACCGCCAAAACGCAGGCCCGTGACCATGTGCGTGAATTTGCCCGCAACGCGGCGCCAGCGTCATTTTTGCTACGTGTCAATGATGCGTCGACCCCCTGGTTTGAAGATGATCTTGCGTTGTGTGCTGACTGCGATGCCATTGCCGGCATTATGCTGCCCAAGACCGAGTCGGCGGCTCAGGTCAGCCGTGTAGCGGCTGTTGGCAAGCCGGTTGTGCCCATTATAGAAAGCGCGCGTGGTGTGCTGGCCTTGGCCGAGATTGCCGGTGCGGGCGGCATACAGCGACTTTCTTTCGGCTACCTCGATCTCATGCTGGATACGGCCACCACGCCGGATACGGCAGGTGCACGACTATTGCTGGATCACATCCGGTGCCAGATTCTGCTGCACAGCGCCGCAAATGCGCTGGCGGCACCGCTGGACGGGGTTTATCCCAATTTTGCCGATGGCGAGGGCCTTGCGCAGTTGGCGGCACAGATGCGTGACATGGGTTTTGGCGGCATGCTGTGCATACATCCAAAGCAGGTAGGTGTAATTCATACGGTTTTTCAGCCTGCCGAGCAAGAGGTAAGCTGGGCCCGTCGTGTGCTGGAACAGGCCGAAGCCACTGCATCGTCAGCGTTTCAGCTGGACGGGCAAATGGTTGACGCGCCGGTGATTGAACGGGCGCGGCGCATACTGTCGCTGGTGGGCGAGCAGTAGGCTGTCGTCATTAATTAATACGGCGCAAAACCTGATCGGCGCAGGCATCAATAAGATCTTTCAGGCTGCCTTGGGCCAGCTTCATCCCGGGCTCCAGGTCAGCGAGCGGGCGCAGCACAAAGGCGCGCTCATGCATGCGCGGGTGGGGCACGCGCAGATCAGGCCGGTCAATATCCTGGTCGTCGTATAGCAGCAGGTCGAGATCCAGCGTGCGAGGAGCGTTACGATATGGGCGTTCGCGCCCGTGCAGGCGCTCTATGCCCAGCAAAATAGACAGCAGTTCGTGTGCGTCGAGCGAGGTGGCGACTTCGGCTACGGCATTCAGGTAGTCAGGGCCGCTGGAATCTACAGGGGCGCTGCTGTATAGCGGTGAAACCCGTACAAGCTGGATACGGGGCAAGCAGGCCAGTTGCTCGATTGCCCGACGCAGGCTGGTGTGCGTGTCGCCAAGGTTGGCACCCAAGCCGATATAGGCGCGTACAGCCGGGTTGCCGGTGTGCTCAGCGTGGTTCATCAGCGTCAGACGTCACCTGAAAGGGCATGCGCGGGTTTGTCAGCATCAAAATAAATATACGCTGTGCCATGTTTCAGTCTTGTGGTGCGCTGTTTTTTGGGGCGCTAGGGCTGGCGGCCTTGCCTGAACCTGCCTCGCCATCAGTGTGCGCCGATGCCCCGTCTGTGGGGCGTTTTTTGCGAGGGCGGCGACGACGTTTGGTGCCAGGGATGGCGCCGCTCTTGCGAGTTTGCTCTTGATATGACTCGATCATTTCGGCGCGGACGGCGTCGTTGGCATTGGCGAGATCCATCCACCATTGCGCCTGCACGCTGTCGACCTCTTTGGCTTCGGCGCGCAATTGCAGAAAGTCGGCGGCCGCCCTGAAGCGCGGCTGATCCAGCATGCGCCAGATGGCGCGTGGGTTGACGCGTTCAAAGCGGGCCTGCATAAACCAGATCTCGCGCATGTCGGCCTGGAAGCGGCGCTGTATGGCCAGTTTGCGTGTTTGCTGTTCGATAACTGAATCGGCGGCCTGCACCAGCGCCTGAGCCGCTGGTTCACCTGAGGCGCGCAATTCGTTCCAGCGCCGGTAGACCAGCTTCCAGAGCAGCGCGGCAAAGAGAAAACTGGGGCTTACTGTTTTACCGCCGCGCACGCGTGCGTCGGTGCGCGCCAAGGCAAGTTCGATGAATTCTTCGCCACCTTCTTCTGCAAATACCTGATCAATGAGTGGCAGCAAGCCGCGGTGCAGGCCTGCTTTCTGCAGCAGTCGCAGGCAGTCCATGGCGTGGCCACAGGTGAGCAACTTGAGCGTTTCGTCGAAGAGACGAGAGGCGGGTACATGCTCGATTAGCCCCGCCATGCGCTGTATGGGTTCGGCCGTGGCCGGGTCGATAGTGGCGTCGAGTTTGGCCGCAAAGCGCATGGCGCGCAGCATGCGCACCGGGTCTTCACGATAGCGTGCCTCGGGATCGCCGATCATGCGAACAACGCGATTTTTGAGATCAGCAACGCCCCGGTGGTAATCGATGACGTATTCGTCGAGGGGGTCGTAGTAAAGCGCGTTCAGTGTAAAGTCGCGCCGCGCGGCGTCTTCTTCCTGGCTGCCAAACAGGTTGTCGCGCAAAATGCGGCCATGCTCATCGGTGAATTCGTCGCCATTGGCCATGGCCCGAAATGTGGAGGTTTCTATGATTTCTTGGCCGAACACCACATGCACCAGCTGGAAGCGGCGGCCGATGATGCGTGCCCGCCTAAACAGCGGACGGACTTGTTCGGGAGTGGCGTTGGTGGCGACGTCGAAATCTTTGGGTTGAAGACCCACGATAAGATCTCGTACGGCGCCTCCGACGATGTATCCCTCGTAGCCGGCATTGCGCAGCACTTCACACACTTTGACGGCATGGCGCGAGACCTTGCGCTTGTCGATACCGTGTTTTTCGGGTGAAATTCGCTCGGGCCCGCGTGCGGGTGCCGCGAAAAGACGCCCGACAAAGTTTTTTATTGTTTGCTTTAGCATGGCGTTAGTTTAAGACTTTGTATCCAGCATGTCGCTGAACAGGTCAAGTATGGGCCAGCGACGGGCCTGCGCGATTTTGCGCAGGGCGGGGCTGGGGTTGGTGGCGACAGGGTGGGTGACCACCTCAAGCAGCGGCAAGTCGTTGGGTGAGTCGCTGTAAAAGTACGAGACTTCGAAGCTGTCGAGCGTAAGACCCATATCGGCCAGCCAGGCCTGGACACGGGTGATTTTTCCTTCCTGGAAGCTGGCAACACCCTGTATGCGGCCTGTGTAGCGGTCGTCGTGCATTTCGGGCACGGTGGCGATAAGGTGAGGAATGCCAAACGCCTGGGCAATGGGTTTGGTGACGAACTCATTGGTGGCCGTCACAATGGCACACAGGTCACCGCGGCGGGTATGTTCTTGCACGAGCGCACGCGCCGCGGGCAAGATGGCGGGTTTGACGATGCTGGCCATAAAGTCTTGATGCCAGTCGTTGAGCTCGGCGGGCGCAGCGCGGGTCAGCAGGCCCAGCATAAATTCGGCAGACTGCTCGGCGGTGAGCTGACCCGCGTTATAGCGTTCCATGAGTTCTTCGTTGCGGCGCTGTGCCTCGACCGGATCACCAGCGCGTCCGGTGCGGGCGAGGAAATCAGCCCATTGATAGTCGCTGTCCAGAGGAAGCAGAGTGTGGTCCAGATCGAATAGGGCCAGGCGTTGCGAGCTTGTCATGTGTCTTCAGGATGATGGGTTGGGTGGCCAGAGGCCAGCAGATCTTTAAGCAGGGGCAATGTAATGGCCCGGTGTTTTTCAAGTGAGTAACGATCAAGGGCATCGAGCAATGCGCTTAGCATGCGCATATCGCGTGTGTAATGGCTAAGCACCCAAGCCACCACCTCGGGCGCCAGGCGCAGGCCGCGTTCGGTGGCTTTGGTATTGAGCGCCCGTGCACGGTCGTCGTCAGACAATAATTCGAGTCGAAACACCAGATCCCAGCCCAGACGGGTGCGCAGGTCTTCGCGTAGCGGCAAGGTCAGCGGCGCACGATCGCCTGCCAGCACAAGCATGAAGCCTTGATCTGTTGCTGCGACCTCACGCCAGCGATTGTACAGGGTGAACAGGGCTGCCTGTCCGGCCTCATCAAGCAGCTCGACGTTATCGACGGCGATCAGGCGATACTTCAGGGTGTCTGAGGTGGCAATGCGGGACAGCACGTCAGGCGAAGAGCCGGAGCCATAATAGTAAGCCTCGTCGCCCTGAGCCATGGCGCGCAGCAGATGCGTGCGCCCGGCGCCCGGCGGGCCCCATAAGTAAATAGCCCGACCCGGCTCGCTGTGTTCAAGCGCGTCAAGTACGCCGCCGTTGGCACCCACTACGAAGTTATCGAGGGAGGGAGGCGGGGGCGGGAGCAGGTCAAGAATCAGTTGTTGTGTCATGATTTTGTTGTGCGGGGCGAGCGACTTTCCATGGAATGCCGCGTTCGTCGTAAAATCACCCTTCAAGTTCAACTAAACATGCAATTCTTGCACATCCCACGGCTTTTCTCATGACAAACAAATTTTCCGCTCCCATGACCTACCGCGATGCAGGGGTCGACATCGACGCCGGTGAGGCGCTGGTTGATCGTATCAAGCCTCTTGCGGCACGCACTATGCGGCCAGGTGTCATGGCCGGAATCGGCGGGTTTGGCGCATTATTCGAGGTGCCGCGCCATCTTAAAGAGCCTGTGCTGGTGTCGGGCACCGACGGCGTGGGCACCAAGCTGCGCCTGGCGTTCGAATGGAATCGCCACGATACAGTCGGCATAGATCTGGTGGCCATGAGTGTCAACGACATTCTGGTGCAGGGCGCCGAGCCTCTGTATTTTCTTGACTATTTCGCCTGCGGCAAGCTGTCGGTAGACACCGCGGCCAGTGTGGTGGGTGGTATCGCCAAAGGCTGTGAGCTGGCGGGCTGCGCGTTAATTGGTGGCGAAACGGCTGAAATGCCGGGCATGTACCCTGACGGAGAGTACGATCTGGCAGGTTTTGCTGTCGGCGCGGTTGAAAAATCACGCATTATCGATGGCAAGTCGATTGCCGTGGGTGATGTCGTGCTGGGTCTGGCTTCCAGTGGCGCGCACTCCAATGGGTTCTCGCTGCTGCGCAAAATTCTCACTCACGCCAATGCCCGGCCTGACCAAGAACTCGGTGGCCGTCCGCTGCGCGACGCTGTCATGGAGCCCACCCGCATCTATGTCAAGTCGGTGTTGGCCGCGTTGGCCGAGCATGGCGATGCCATTAAGGGTCTGGCGCATATTACTGGCGGCGGTCTGCTCGACAACGTACCCCGTATTCTTCAGCCCGGGCTGGCCGCACGCCTGCATCGTGATGCCTGGCAAATGCCTGAGCTCTTTACCTGGCTGCAGCAAAACGGTGACGTCGACAACGTAGAAATGTATCGCGTGTTCAACTGCGGCATTGGCATGGTTATTGTTGTGCCGGCTGACCAGGCAGACGCGATTGCCGCCACGCTGACCCAACATGGTGAGCAGGTTAGTCACTTGGGCGAGATCGTGGCCCAAGAAAGCGCTGACGCGCCGCAAACGACGGTCGTTTAATCATCGCCCTGGCGGCGCTGGCGGCGCTGGTGGCGGTGGCGTTGCAGTAGCGCCCCGCTATAAGTGCCACATGGTTGCGGTTAATCCAGATCCACACTGTGATGGCTAAAATGCCATCGTGTGGGGCAAATATCGGTCAGGCTTTTTGAAACGTGTTGGTTGCTCGCCCGTATGCAGGAGGCTCAAACCGCCCAGCAGCGCCATAGCGATGCGTGCTTAGCGCCAGTACGGGGCCACCAGGTCTGCAATCTGCTCTGCCGCTGTTGGGGCCAGACAATCAACAATCGTTCTTTCTGGTTGCGACCGCAGCCAGGTCAGCTGCCTTTTTGCCAGCTGGCGCGTGGCGGCAATGGCGCGCTCTATGGCTGCGTCCAGCGTACACGTGCCATCGAGGTAGTCCCAGATTTGGCGATACCCCACACAGCGCACCGAGGGCAGCCCTGTATGCAGGTCTGGCCTGGCGTGTAGCGCCTCAACCTCTTCGACCAGCCCGGCCTGGATCATGCTTTGGTAGCGTCCGGCAATGCGGGCATGCAGCGCGAGCCTGTCCGACGGTTCCAGACTAAGCGTAATAAATGAAAACGGTGTTGCCGTGCGCGGTCGAGATTGCTCCAGCCAGTCTGTCATGGTGCGTCCGCTGATGCGATAAATTTCAATGGCGCGTTGCAGGCGCTGGCTGTCATTAGGTTTTAGCCGTTCAGCGGTTTTGGCGTCAAAGGATGCCAGCTGCCGGTGCATGGCGGGCCAGCCCTGCTCACGGGCCTCCTGATCGATTTGCGCACGCAAGGCGGGGTTAGCCTCGGGCAGGTCGCTCAGGCCTTCGCGCAGGGCCTTGTAGTACAGCATAGTGCCCCCGCACAGCAGGGGGTAGTTTCCACGCGCGATAATTTGCGGGATAAGTGTGCTGGCGTCGCGCTGGAATTCGGCGGCCGAGTAGCTTTCAGCCGGGTCGCGGATATCGAGCAGATGATGCGGTATTCTGGCTTGCTCTGCCATCGAGGGTTTGGCGGTGCCAATATCCATGCCGCGATAAATTGTGGCTGAATCGACCACAATAATCTCTACAGGCCAGCGCGCAGCAATGGCAAGCGTTGCCGCACTTTTCCCCGAGGCCGTGGGCCCGGCCAGGCAGATGACAGGCGGCGTGTTGGCGTCAGCAGACATACTCATGGATAAAACCGGCAAATGAGCTCATGACGCAAATAGGTGATGTGCCTGAAGCGGCGAATGCACCGGTTTGCGTCAGGCGGGACAGGTGGGTGGTGTTTCAACAGGCTACTGGCCACGCATGAATAGCCGATCGAGTTCGGTAATCGGCCATTGCATCCAGGTGGGGCGACCATGGTTGCACTGGTCAGCACGCTCGGTGGTTTCCATGCGGCGCAGCAGGCCGTTCATTTCGTCGAGGGTGAGGCGGCGGTTGGCCCTGACTGAACCATGGCATGCCATGGTGGACAGTAGCTCGTTACGCTGCTCAGTCAGACGAGGTGAGGAACCCACCCCAGCAAGGTCACGCAATACACCGCGTGCCAGTGATTCGATATCGCCGCCCGCCAGCAGTGCCGGCACGGCCCGCACGGCGACTGAGGCAGGGCCTGCCGCTCTTATGTCGAGCCCCAGTTCGGACAGTGTGTCGGCATACTCTTCAATAAGGCCGATTTCTTTTTCGGCCACGCTGAATACGACTGGAACGAGTAGCTCTTGGCGGGGCAGGCTGCGCGTATCCATTGCTTTTTTAAGCTGTTCATAGACAACCCGCTCGTGTGCGGCGTGCATGTCGACCAGAACAAGCCCGTGCTCGTTTTGCGCCAGAATATAAATGCCATGAAGCTGCCCCAGCGCCATGCCCAGCGGAAACTCAGAATCAGAGCGGACTTGCGTCAGTGGCTCGCCCATGCGTTGCATAGCTGCCGGCAGGGCTGTCAAAGGCCCGGCAGCGGCCGTGGTGTAGGTTTGATAGGGCGCATCTAGCCTGTCAGCAGGCTGAGGGAACTGGTCAGCGCCTGCCGTATGCGCGTGCTGCGCATCATCGGCAGGACGATAAAGCTCACGCCAGTCGGTACCTGCTGCGTCATCCGGGCGCAGCCGCAGCGGCTGCTGCAAGGCGCGGCTGCCAAAAGGGAAGGCGCCGGGCCGGTGCGCTGACTGACCTGGCAACGAGGCACTGTCTGACGCGCCCGTCTGGTGCTGTCCTTCGGCTTGCGCTGAATCGTTTGTGCCCTGGGGCCTTGCGTCGTCCTGGCCGGACTCAAGCACATGGCCGCCAGCTGCCGCCAGGGCCTGACTGAGTGTCTGGCTGATAAATTTGTGGATGGCACCGCTATTGCGAAAGCGTACCTCGTGTTTGGCAGGGTGTACGTTGACGTCGACGCCGGTCGGGTCGGTCGAAAGAAACAACACATAGGCGGGCTGGCGGTCACCGTGCAGCACATCAGCATAGGCCTGCCGGATGGCGTGCGATACGGTGCGGTCTTTGATGTAGCGCCCGTTGACATAGAGATACTGGCGGTCTGCGCGGCTGCGTGCAAACGTGGGGCGCGTGATGATGCCATGCACTGCCACCAGACCAAGCTCATGGCTGATCTGCACGCCCTGACCGACAAATTCGGGGCCGAGTACATCGCGGACACGCTGCCCCATGTCACAGGCACGCCAGTTACGCTGAGGCTTGTCATTGTGGAAGAGCCTGAATGCGATATGAGGGTGGGCCAGTGCAATACGCTCGAATGCATCGACGCAATGCCCGTACTCGGTGGATTCAGTACGCAAGAATTTACGGCGTGCAGGTACGTCGTCAAAAAGCTGTCTTACGTCTATGGTGGTACCTACCGAGCCTGAGGCGGGCATAGGGGGTTCGCAGGCTGAGGTGATCTGCCAGGCATGTGGGGCGTCAGCCGTACGCGACGTAAGTGTCAGGCGTGATACGGAGGCAATCGAGGCCAGGGCTTCGCCCCTGAACCCCATGGAAGCGACCGCTTCGAGCTCGTCCAGTGAGTTGATTTTGCTGGTGGCATGGCGGGTAAGCGCCAAGTGCATTTCGTCGGCAGGAATGCCACTGCCATCATCGCTGATGGCGATCCGCCGTATGCCGCCACCGTCAAGACGGACTTCGATGGCGCGGGCGCCTGCGTCAATGGCGTTTTCGAGCAGTTCTTTAAGGACGGAGGCGGGGCGCTCAACGACCTCGCCGGCAGCGATCTGGCTGATCAGCAGGTCGGGCAGGGGGGTAATGGAGCGACGATCATGCATGCTGGGAAATTATCAAAGTAAGAAGAATGGGAGAATGGTACGATTTTAGCCCTTGGCTGCCAGGCAGGTGGGTGGGTTTCACCCCCGCGTGTTTCGGGCAGGCCGCTTTTACCGGTAGACACTATGCTAGATTTTTTACACATGATTCTTCATATTGACCAGACCCTGGGCATCTGGGTGGCTGAATATGGAGCATGGATCTACCTGGTTCTGTTCCTGATTGTATTTGGTGAGACCGGGCTTGTGGTATTGCCGTTTTTGCCGGGCGATTCGTTGCTGTTTATTGCCGGCGCATTCGGAGCCAGTGGTTTGCTTGATCCGGTGTTGCTGGCTGCGTTGCTGGTGCTGGCTGCCGTACTGGGCAATACCGTAAATTATCATATAGGCCGGTATATCGGCCCGCGTGTATTTACCAGTAATTCACGCTATCTAGACCGCAAGGCTCTGGTGCGCACCCATGCTTTCTACGAGAAGCACGGTGGCAAAACCATTATCTTGTCGCGGTTTTTGCCGGTGTTTCGCACCTTCGCGCCGTTTGTTGCCGGTGTGGGCAGCATGAGCATCCTGAAGTTTCAGCTGTTCAATGCAGTGGGCGCGCTGCTATGGGTATGTGGTCTGATTACGCTGGGCTACTTCTTTGGCAATGTCCCCATTATCAAAGAGCATCTCAATACCATTGTACTGATCGGCATCGGCGCCGCTGCCGTGCCGGTGGTTGGCGGCGTATTGTGGCGGCTGATCAAGGGTCAGGCGAGCAGGCCCTGACCTTGGTGGTACCAGGCATGCCGGGCTGCCGGCATGCCATTCTTAGCTGCGTCGTGCCAGCGCCGGGCTGGCTTCAAAATAACCGTTAATACCCGATAGCACTGCCTGGGCAATTCGGTTTTGATGCTGACTGCTGCGCAGCTTGCGTTCTTCTTCAGGGTTGCTGATGAAGGCGGTTTCAATCAGGATAGACGGGATGTCCGGCGCTTTCAGCACGGCAAAGCCTGCGCGCTCGACGTTGCGCTTGTGCAAGGTATTAATCTTGCTGATTTCGCCCAGAACCATCTGCCCAATGCGCATTGAGTCATTGATCTGCGCGGTGGTCGACAGATCGAGCAGTACTTTTGCCACCTGCTCATTGTGCGAGCCAAGGTTTACGCCGCCGATGAGGTCAGCCTCGTTTTCACGCTTGGCCATCATGCGGGCGGCTGCGCTCGTGGCACCATTTTGCGACAGTGCGTATACCGACGAGCCGCGCGCACTGGGCTTGATCCAGGCGTCGGCGTGCACAGAGATGAACAGATCGGCCTTTACTCTGCGCGCCTTCTGAACACGCACATGCAGCGGCACGAAGTAATCGCCGTCACGTGTGAGATAGGCGCGTGTGTTGGGCTGGGCATCAATTAATTTTTTGAGCCGCTTTGCAATACTGAGCACGATGTCTTTTTCACGCGTGCCTCCACGCCCGATGGCACCGGGGTCTTCACCGCCATGGCCAGGGTCAATCGCAATCATCAACGGCCTGCTGCGCCGCCGGGTGATGGCGGGAGGCGCAGGAGCAGGTTCGTTGGGTATTGTGGCGACAGGCGGTAACCTGCCGGGCGGCGGAACAGCAGGCTTTGACGGCAGGTTTTGCCCAGGAACAGTCGGCACGGGCGCGTCGGCTGCAGGCGCGTTATGGGCGAGGTCTTCAAGTACCTGTGCCAGTGGGTCGCTTTCGGTGTTGTTAAGTATGGCCAGCAAGGGATCTTGCGCAACTTTGGGGTACAGATCGAGCACCAGCCGGTACTTGTATTCGCCAATGGGTTTTAGCGTAAAGACCTGAGGTGCGATGGGTTGCTTTAGATCCATGACCAGGCGCACAACGTCAGTGCGGTTTTGTGCGACGCGAACCGAAGCGATGTACGGATCATTGGGCCTGATTTTGGAAACCAGCTCTTTGATGGTGGAATTCATGGTTACCCCTTGAATGTCCACAACCAGCCGGTGAGGGTTATCGAGGGTGAAGTGTTCTGCCTTCAGCTCGGTATCCATTTCCAGGGTGACGCGAGTGTATTCGTCCGCAGGCCAGGTACGCACCGCAACTATGGTCGCGGCGCGCGACAGCGAGGGGATAACCTGAAAAGCCAGCAAGACCCCCGTGGACGCTAAGAGGCGTCGTCTGGAGCCATTGGCAGGTTTTGTATCGGCGCGGGCAGGGAAAGTGTCGTCAGCCATTTTTGTCCTTTTTCGCTATGGGCGGCGATACAGGCATTGCGCCCGACATCAGCATAGTCAAGCTTGATGTCCAGATCAGGAAGAGGAAGTAGGCCACCGGCCTGCTCAGGCCATTCAATCAAAATTACGGCATCATCCCGGAGAATATCCCTGAAACCTGCATCTACCCATTCGCGCGTATCGCTAAATCTATAAAAATCAAAGTGATAGAAGTATAAGTTAGAAAGATTATAGCTTTCAAGCAGCGCATAGCTAGGACTTTTGATTCTTCCGGTGATTCCGCAGGCCCGTAATAGGGCTCGCGCGAAGCTGGTTTTACCCGCACCCAGCTCGCCGCGCAAATGGATACGGCCTCCTGGAGACTGGTCAGGAAGATCAGGATGTGTGCCGCAAAGCATGGGCGCAAGCGCGTTGGCCATTGTTTCTGTGGCGGCTTCGTCAGGTAAATATATGTTAATTTGTGAGTAATTGTCGTTATTTGTCGACATTTCTTCTCTCTACGTCAATGGCGCAATGGTTAGCCACAACGGAATGGTCATGATGGAGAACAGTGTGGTCAGCGACATGGTAACGGCAACCAGGGGGCCATTGCCTCCCATTCTGGCTGCCAGCACATATGCTGCCGAGGAAGCCGGCAAAGCACCAAATAACAACAGCGCCTGACGTTCAGCCAGTTGCAGATCAAGCGCCCAGCCGATAAAAAGTGCAGCAGCGGGCATGACGAGGAGCCGCACCGCCACGATCCAGCTCATGAGAGCACCTGATCCGCGGCCGCCACGCAGCGACAGTGTCGCGCCTACGCACATCAGGCCCAAGGCAATGGCGCATGCGCCAAGGCGGCCCAGTGTTACGTCAATGACAGAAGGAACGGGAATACGCAGTAAATTGCAGGCCAGGGCCAGCAGGGTGGCGATGATAAAAGGGTTTTTGACCAGTTCAGGAAGTATCCTGACCCCTTGCTGCTGTCGGGCCAGCCCGTGAACGGCAGCGATATTGCTGATAGGAACGGCAAAGCCAACGATAACAGCCATGGCGGTCTGGCCTGAGGCACCGGCCAGGCCTGCGGCCAGTGACAGACCAATATAGGTATTGAAGCGATAGCCGCATTGGGCCACCGATGCGTGGTCCAGGCTGTTTGGGCGGATGACTGGTACGGCCAGCCATGAGGCTGCCACCCCAAACCCCATGAGCGCAGCGACCGCCACAAAGACCTGATAAGTGCTGGACAGCGTGAGCGGGGTTTGCGTGATGGAGTGAAACAGCAGGGCGGGGAAAAGAATAAAATAGACCAGCTTTTCAGTGCCCTGAAAAAAACTTGCTGAAAATTTTAGCTTGTGAAACAGCAGCCAACCCATAGCGATCAGCAAAAAATCAGGTAAAACCAGTTGTACGACTGACATAAAGTTAGTATGTATTTGGGTGGCTGGAGCCCGAGCGGGCTTTAAGGGGCGGCGTTCTGAGCGCACCCGTACAAGAATTACCATTCTACCGAAATACGCGCTGCGGCCGCTCAGTATAGTGGCCAGCTACTTCGGTATCGTGCGCCATCAGTCAATGCTTGGCATAATGCCAGCTGTCCATCCACAATAATTAATCACGGAGCTCCCTACAACATGGCAATTTTCCAAAAGAAATTCGTCGCCGCAGCGCTTACCCTGGGCGCTGTATCTCTGTTCGGAACCAGCGTTTCGATGGCTGCCGACTACCCGTCGAATCCCATCCGCGTCATTGTTCCCTTTGCTCCCGGTGGTTCAACCGACATCGTTGCGCGTATCGTGACGCAACGTATGGGCGCGATCCTGGGCCAGACCATGGTTGTCGAAAACAAGGGCGGCGCTGGCGGTGCCATCGGCGCACAAGAGGCGGCGCGTGCCAAACCCGACGGCTATACGCTGTCCATCGCCACAGTCTCGACCATGGCCGTTAATTCGGCTTGCCGGCCGAAAGACCTGCCCTACGATCCGCTCAAAGACTTCATGCCGATCACCAACTTTGCCAACGTGCCCAATGTAATTGAAGTCAACCCCAAGTTTCCTGCCAAAACCTTCAAAGAATTTGTGCAGGTACTTAAAGACAACCCAGGCAAGTACACGCATGGAAGCTCGGGCACATGCTCGGTGCTGCACCTGTTCGGCGAGGCATTCAAGCAGGCGACGGGAACTGATGCCATCCACGTACCGTATAAGGGCTCGGGCCCTGCCGTTACCGACGCTGTTGGCGGGCAGATTGACAGCATGTTCGACAACGTGCCATCGTCCATGGGCCAGATCCAGGCCGGCAAACTTCGTGCACTGGCCGTTGCATGGCCTGAGCGTCTGAAGGCTTTGCCAGACGTGCCTACGCTTGCCGAAGAAGGTTACCCCGAGCTTAACCAGCCAGCCTGGTATGGCCTGCTGGCACCTGCAGGTACGCCGCAAGAGATCATCGACACCTTGCGCGATGCAGCCGTCCAGGCGCTTAAAGACCCCAAGGTGGTCAGTGCGCTTGAAAAACAGGGCGCAGCGCCTTCAGGCAATACGCCAGAAGAGTTCGCCAAAGAAATCAGAGAGCAATACGATTGGGCCCGTGACGTTGTCGCCAAAGGCCACATCACGCTTGAATAAAGCCTGTTGCTTTTTCATGCCGTAAATTAAGTTCGCAGTGCATTCGTACTGTGACCAGTAAAAAAAGCCAATGCCTGCGGGTATTGGCTTTTTTCATTACTGCCGAGGGCTTTGCCCTCATACATAGGCGCAGACGGAGCATCTCAAGGTCATGCTTCTGGCGCGGCGGTTCCTGCTGCATTCGGGTTCATGGCCACATTGCTTTATAATTCGAGCCCGGAGCAGCTGGCTTAGTGCATTGGCACCTATATGCAGCCGCTAATCCACCCGCTGATCTTTGCGTCCCTGTAGTTAAATGGATATAACTTTCCCCTCCTAAGGGAAGATTGCAGGTTCGATTCCTGCCGGGGACGCCACAGTACGATATAAGACCATTGATTTAAGAATATAAGCTCGCATGTTTACTGGCATAGCGGCTTTTTTTGCGTCTGTGACCCTATACGGTAGTTGATTGACATGGACGGTTCTTCGATGGCACACATACCGACAGGAAAAATATTGTCATGGCGCTGACCGGCATAAAGCTTAAGCGAGTAAAAGCCTGGTGGCTTGATGGTGTACTTGTTCCAGTCCATCCTTACGCTTTTGGTATGAAAGCACTCTTTACTGAACTCTATAGAAATATAGCCATGTATATGAAAATCGTCATATACATAGTTATACTTTATTAGAAAGGGGTGTATTGTGGACCCCGAAGTGGGGGTTGCAGATAGCGGCAACCTGGAGAACGATCTTCCCGAACTGTTCATACGTATCGGCGAAGCTGCCAAGGCTGCCGGCAAGGCCTGGCCACTTCTGATCGATGAGGTCCAATATCTCAGCGAGAAGGACCTGGCGGCTTTGATCGTCTCACTGCACAAAATTACTCAAAAAAAGTTAGCAGTGCTTTTCTTCGGGGCCGGATTGCCACAGGTTGCGGCCTTGTCAGGAGATGCAAAATCGTATGCGGAAAGATTGTTTCACTATCCGGAAGTTGGCGCACTTTCAGACGATGATGCTAAAGCCGCGATCCGTCAGCCCATATCGGACGAAGGGGCTAATATCGCCGATGCGCTCGATGAAACCCCGCAAAGCCTTGGTCCACGCCGTGCCCAGATTATTAGTAAGGGGATGATTTATAGCCCCTCACATGGAGATGTGGCATTCACCGTCCCAATGTTTAATGATTATCTGCTTCGCAATCTGGAGAATCTTGGCTGAAAAGATGTTTTTGACCGAGACTATCCGACATCAACTGATACGTACAGTTGGCGCAACTTGTCATTGGTTTTGTAGCGGCTATGAGAAAAAGTCAGGACTAGAAACTATGCAGGCTGCGCGCAGTTGCAAGCTCCGTCGCGATCACGGTTGTGATTGCTGCGCGTCTGAAAGCTGGCGCGCACCCGCCCCACACCCAAGGCCTGAGCACTAACGTGTACATGTGTGTGGCCCGCCGGCTTCTTTCGGGTTGGTCAAGAATCAAACTACAGCGTATGATCTTCACGGCAGTTAGTGCCCCGGGTATTTAAGCCCGGTCTTCCTTATCTGCAAGGTATGTAAAGGAGCTAAAAAATGAAAAAAGCAATTGTTTTGTTGCTGCTGGGGGCGTCCGTTGTTATTGCAGGCTGCAATACAATTAGCGGTGCTGGTAAGGATATCGAGCGCGGTGGCGAAAGCATTCAGAAGGCCGCCGACAAATAGGGCTTAACTCAGCTTGATGGCGCCGGGACAAGACTTCCGTGGTTTTGAGGTTGTCGTGTTCCCGAGCGCCAGTCGCTGTCATAGCCGTAGCCAGACAAAGCCTGCGTTATATCTTCGCCAGCCCTGCCTCCACAGGTTGCGCGCCCAGCATCTGGATTAGCGCCGCAGGCGTCACCCCTATCAGATAGCCTCGCCGGCCTCCGTTGATATAGATCACGGGGTAATTCAGCAGTGCGGCCTCGACCCAGACAGGCATTTTTTTGCGCGTTGCAAAAGGCGACGTGCCGCCCACCATATACCCTGAATGCTTTTGAGCGGTTTCAACCGAGCAGGGCACCACGCGCTTGACGCCGATCTGGCGTGCCAGGTTTTTGGTTGATACTTCGCAGTCACCGTGCATGATTACGACCAGCGGCTTGCTGTTTTCGTCTTCCATGATCAGTGTTTTGCCTACCTGGTGCGGGTCAAGCCCAAGCTGACGCGCGGCTTCACCCGCGCCCCCATGATCCACGTAATCATAAGTGTGCCCGGTAAAGGCGATTTTATTTTTTTTAAGCAGCTGCGTCGCAGGTGTCTCGGAAACGTGCTTTTCTTTGCTCATGTGGTTTGCCTTCAGGCGCGCGGATGATGTTTTGCATGCAGGGCCTTGAGGCGTTCACGCGCCACATGCGTATAAATTTGAGTGGTTGAAATGTCGGCATGGCCCAGCAACATCTGCACGACCCGCAGATCGGCGCCATGGTTCAGCAAATGCGTGGCAAACGCATGACGCAATACATGGGGCGATAGTGGTACCTGTATGTCGGCCAGGGCTGCGTATTTTTTTACAATAAGCCAGAAGGCCTGTCGAGTCATGCCAGAGCCCCGGCCCGTAATGAACAGAGCATCGCATTGCCTGCGTCCCAAAAGCTCAGGCCGGGCGTTATTCAGGTACAGGTTTATCCAGTGCAGGGCTTCTTCGCCCAGCGGCACCAGCCGGTCTTTTCCGCCTTTTCCCAAGTTAACCCGCACTACGCCTTCGGTCAGGCTGACATCAAGCACGTTGAGGCTGACCAGTTCGGAAACCCTCAGACCGGTGGCATACAGGGTCTCGAGCATGGCACGGTCACGCAACCCGAGCGTGCCGCGAGTGTCGGGGGCTTCGAGCAGGTCGTTGACCTGGGCTTCAGAAAGCGTCTTGGGAAATCTGGGAGCCTGTTTGGCGGCGTGCAAAGTAAGGCAGGGATCTTGCGTAACCTGGCCATGGCGCAGCGCCCAAAGATAATAACGCCTGAGCGAAGCCAGTCTCCGGTTGGCTGTCGTGGCTTTGGTGCTGGCGTGGCGGGCGGCAAACCACGCCTGGATCTCGCTGGCACCGGCCTGGTCCAGAGATCCCGCCCGTTGCGTGTGCAGCCACTGTGCGAACGCTGTCAGGTCGCGACGGTAGGCGGCCAGGGTATTGGCAGCCAGACCGTCTTCAAGCCAGACAGCATCAAGAAAAACGTCGATAGAGGCAGGAGGGGAAAAGGGTGGGGAAGACACGCGGCTTTGAAGGAAGTGAATTTGACAACAATCAATATCTTATCTCAAGCCGTTTGACGTATCGCTATATACGTATATATATTACGGGTGTTTGGATCAGCAGTACCCGGTTTGTACCAGTAGCACCCTCTTTGCACCAGCAGCATCTGGTTTGTAATAGCAACGCCCATTTTGTATCAGCGGTACCCGGTAATCAACATACTCGCTATTTATTCTCGCCCTCTCGAAAAAAGGAAAATTACATGAAGCTAAACAAATGGATGGCAGCCACTGCCCTGGTTGCATTGGGGTGGCAGGCGCAGGCGTCGGCCAACGAGCTGATCGTTGCGGCAGCTGCCAGCCTGACCAACGCGTTTACCGAGCTGGGCGTGAAGTTTCAGCAATCGCATGCAGACACCAAAGTGCTGAACAGCTTTGCGGGGTCTGATACGCTGGCGCAACAGGTGATTCAGGGCGCGCCTATTGACGTATTTGCCTCGGCAGACCAGAAGGCCATGGACAAAGCGGTTGAGACCGGAAATATTGTCGAAGGCACCCGCCGTAATTTTGTGCGCAATGAAGTTGTGCTGATTGTGCCCGCAGATGACCGCATTGGGATCAAGTCAGTTGCCGACTTGCAAAATGCTGGGGTGAGCCGGATTGCGTTGGGTAACCCTGCTACGGTTCCGGTGGGGCGTTACACCAAGGCTTCGCTTGAAAAGTCAGGCCACTGGGAAAGCCTTAAGCAGCACGAAGTACTGGGGCAGAACGTACGGCAGGTGCTTGACTACGTGGCCAGGGGTGAGGTTGATGCGGGTTTCGTATTCGCCACCGACGCCGCCATCATGCCCGACAAAGTGAAAGTCGTGCAAAAGCTTGAATCACCAATTCCGGTTTTGTACCCCATTGCTTTGGTCAAGCGTGATAGCAGCAATCCAGCAGCCCGAGACTTTGTTGATTTCATTTTTTCAGCCCAGGGTGAAAAAATTCTCGCCAAATACGGCTTCTCCAAGCCTTGAGCATTAAATGGCCGAGCTAAGCGTCCCGTTATTTTTGTCCCTTAAGGTCGCAGGCTGGGCTACCTTGTGCGCCACGTTATTGGGTGTTTCGATTGCTTATGGGCTTTCGCGCTGGAACTCACGCTGGTGCGACATGCTAGATTCGCTGCTCACACTGCCACTGGTTCTGCCGCCCACTGTTATCGGCTATTACCTTTTGGTGCTGTTGGGCCGGCGCGGATGGCTGGGAGAGTGGCTGTCCGGGCTGGGCATTGAGCTGGTGTTCACCTGGCAGGGTGCCGTGGTGGCGGCAACCGTGGTGGCGTTTCCCATGGTGCTCAAAGCGGCGCGCGCCGCGTTTGAAGACATCAATCACACACTCGAAAATGCGGCGCGTGTGCTTGGCCTGAGCGGGCCGGCCATTTTCTTTCGCGTATCATTGCCGCTGGCCTTGCGTGGCATTGTGGCGGGCGTTTTACTCGCTTTTGCGCGTGCATTGGGTGAGTTCGGTGCAACACTCATGATTGCGGGCAGCATTCCGGGTCGCACCCAAACGCTGTCCATCTCTATTTATGAAGCCGTACAGGCGGGCAATGACAATCTGGCCAATATGCTGGTGCTGGTTACCTCAATAACGTGCGTGACCGTGTTGTGGGTGGCAAGTGCATTGGTGCCGCGCCGCGACCGCGTCATGGGCCTGCCAGGAAAGCAACGATGATACGTCTGGACATCCACCGCAAACTATCTGCAGGCAGCCGCCATTTTGAACTGAACGTGCAGCTAGAGTCGTCGGCGACACGTATCGCGCTGTTCGGCCCGTCTGGTGCCGGCAAGTCGTTGACCATTAATGCAATCGCGGGCTTGCTGCGTCCCGACCGGGGCCATATTTCTGTCAACGACACGATATTGTTTGACTCAGAGCAAGGGGTATTCCTGACACCGCAGCAGCGCCGGCTGGGCTATCTGCAGCAAGATTATGGGCTCTTTCCGCACCTTACGGTCGCGCAAAACATTGTGTTTGGCCTGAGCAAAGGGTGGCTTAACCCGCGGGCCCGCGCGCTGCCCGACTCCGCACAGCGCTGGGTTGAGTCGTTTGAGCTGGGCCCTATTTTGAGCAGTTATCCGTCTGAAATTTCAGGAGGTCAAAAGCAGCGTGTGGCGTTAGCACGCGCTCTGGCTGTCAAACCCAGGCTGATGCTGCTTGACGAGCCGTTGGCGGCCCTGGATGCTGGCTTGCGTCATCGCATGCGCGATGAACTGGCCTTGTTGCAGGAAAGGCTTGATATCCCCACGATTCTTATCACCCATGATCCGGCAGATGTCGAAAAACTGGCGGACCAGGTTTTCAGAATCAGAGACGGGCGTATTGAGCAGGCCTGCAGCCCGACCGAGTTGATCAGATGTCAGTCAGCCACACCCATCATCACACTGGACGCCTTGAAAAATGCGTAGGCTTCAGCGCCTTCTTTCAGCCTGAGCGCTCTAAGCCCATCGATGCTGAGCATGGCGGTGATCGTGTGGCCAGAAACCAGCTCAAGTGTGACATCGGCGTTGACGGCGCCTTCGACAATGCGTGTGACGCGTCCCTTAATTTGATTGCGGGCAGAAAGGCGCAAGTCGCCGTCTGGCGTGCCCACCAGTACGGAAGACGCCTTGATAAAAGCCAAGGCACGACGACCAACCGACAGCTCAAGGTTTTGTACGCTTTCACTGGTAATGCTGGCAATAACGTCGAGGCCGTCGGCGATAGACAGCGTGACCTCGTCATTGACGACGCCGTGCTTGACATGCTTGACGGTGCCGAGCAGCCTGTTGCGTGCAGATGTCTGTACCATCATGTGTTGCATGAGCTCCAGATTGTGTGACGACGATTCGCTCGCGGCTGTCAGTCGTGCCATGAAACGTTCGTGTTCGCGATTTAATACCTCGTACAGACGCAGCAGCTCGTGCGCCCGGGCGCTAAGCGTGGCGCCACCTCCGCGTTTGCCGCCAGTAGTGCGCGTGACCAGGGCTCGCCCGCCAGATTGTTCATGCCGTCGATGGCGTCCCAGGCCGCTTTGTAGCTGAGGCCGACCTTGCGTGCCGCGCCAGTGATGGATCCTTCGGTACCGATTGCGGCCAGCAGGGCCATGCGATTTTCGTTACCCCAGTTACGCCCGCCCGAGCGAAACGCAATGGAGCCGCTGAGTTCGATTTCAGTCAATTTAGCTTCCGGTGTTTCGGCGGTGGACATGGTTGTTTTTTTCATAGTGCCTAGTTTAAGCGCTCAGACAGAACAATGCAGTCTGTCGTTCTCGTTAGAATGAGTCTTTCAGATTAAGTCATACGTTCTAGGATCATGGAAAACTACGCTACGCTCACTCTGGATGAGTTGTCACAGATGGAGGCCCAGCAGGTTCTCGTGCTGACCGTTAATAACCGTCACGCCAGGCGTGTATTGTCCGAGCTGCTGACGGGGCTGGACGATGCCCGTCGTGTCATGGCGGTACCTGACATTGTGCCGTTAAGCGGCTGGCTGGCGCGTCTTGCCGACCAGCTGGCATTTTTGCCTGAGTCGGGCCAGGCCATGCGTACGGTTGACGGCTTCGGTGCTCAGTGGCTATGGCAAAACGTCATTGATGAGGCCGAAGCCGACCATGCTTTGCTTGATGTTGCCCAGGCGGCCCGGCTTGCTGCCGAGGCTGACCGGCTCATGGACGACTGGCGCATACAGGTTCAGCCGCACGCCGCCACACCTGATTATCAGCGCTTTGACGCATGGCGCACGCGCTATCGTGCGCTGCTGGCAGACAGAGACCTCGATGACGGCAACCTTTCCTATCTGCGTATTATTCAGAGCCTGGAGCAGGGGTCGCTTCCTCTTTCTTTCACCACGCTGGTATTGGCCGGGTTTAACGAACTGTCGCCACGTTTGTCGCACATGCTTCGCTGCCTGGAGCAGCAAGGCGTGCAGCTGCGGGTGCTTGCCCGTGCTGTGCAACCGGCCACGGCCGTCTCGCGCATAGAGGCTCAAGACCTTGATGACGAGTGGCGGCAGGCGGCGCGCTGGGCCGCAGAGCAATTAACTGCTCACCCAGAAGGGCGGTTTGCCATTGTTGCCGCCCGGCTTGAGGCAGACGTAGTGCTTGCTCACCGATATTTGCGCACGGCGCTGGGTGGGCAGACACCTTACAACGTGGCAGTGGCGCGTCCGCTGGCTGACTGGCCTTTGGTGCGGGCCGCGCTTGCCTGGCTGAGAGTCATGTCGGTACAAGTTCAGCGCAAAGCTTTTACACCCGCCGATTTGGGTGCCGCGCTTCTGGCCGGTGGCTGCGTGGCAGCGCGTGATGAGAGAGCTGCACGTGCAGCCATTGACGCGTACTGGCGCCAGAGGGCGGTGGTGTCTGTGCCTGCAGCGAGCTTTCAAAATTTGCTTGAAAAGCACACGCCCCAGCTTGCTCAGGCCTGGCTTAATGTGGGTGCAGCACTGGACAACCACGCCGCTCCGGCAGAAGCCGACACCTGGGTGCAGCGATTTCGCGCCTTGCTGGAGGCGCTGGGCTTTCCGGGCGAGGGTGCTCTCGACAGTCATGCCTATCAGGTCATGGAAGCATTTGACCGTGTACTTGACCAAATGGCGAGGCTCGCTTTTGTGACGGGCCCGCTCCGGTTTTCCGCTGCTGTCAGCCTGCTCTTGAAGCTGACGCGTGAAACCCCGTTCCAGCCTGAACGAGACCCTGCCGCCCGGCTCGACGTTCTTGGGCTGCTCGAATCGGAGGGTGGACGCTGGGATGGCGTCTGGGTGCTTGGTCTGACTGACGAGGTTATGCCCGCAGCGCCACGCCCCAATCCTTTCATCCCGCTGGCAGCCTTGCGCGAGACCGGTGCACCACGCGCCACGCCCGAGCGCGAGCTGCAGTGGGCCCACGCTATGTATGCCTCTCTGCTTGAGTGTGCGCCCAAGGTATGGCTGAGCCACGCTCTGCACGAGGGCGAGCGTGAGCTGCGGCCCAGCCCCTGCATAGGCGATGTCCCGCTGGCCGTCATGGCGCCTGAGGAACCGGGTTATGCGCCGATGGCAGCGGGTCAGACTGCGCTCGAGTATGTGGTTGACGAGCAGGGCCCACCTCTGAAAAGCGATGCCGTCACGCGGGGGGGCATAGGTGTTATTGATACGCAGGCCCGCAACCCCTTATGGGCATTTGTGAAGTTCCGGCTCGGTGCAAGAGTGTTGTCAGGGTACGCTGACGTTTTCGATCAGAATGCGCGAGGCCTGCTGCTGCATCGGGCAGCAGAAATCATATGGCGTTTACTGCCGGGGCAGCAGGCGTTGAAAGCCAGACATGAGCAGGATAGCCTGGGCATCTTGATTGAAGAGGCAGTCGCTCTGGCTGCTGATGAGTTTCTGGCTGATTACGGCCAAACGTTAAGGGCGCTGGAAACGGCAAGGGCTGAAAGCCTGTTGCACGAATGGCTCATGGTTGAGCTGGCACGCACGCCGTTTCGGGTGCACGATATTGAGCAGGATTACACCTGGACGCACGGTCTGATGTCCCTGAGTCTGCGTCTGGACAGGGTTGATGTGCTCGACGAGGCAGGAGGAGGCGCAGCACATGACAAGACGAGCGACGACGCCCTTGCTCTGCAGGGCAGCCACTCCTTGTTTGATGACGACAGTGCCGCCGGTGCTGCTGTGCCTGCCGCGCAGGCAGGACCGGCTTCTGAGTCGGGTGCTGGCGGCAGGCTGGTGGTTATCGATTACAAGACGGGTGCGGGCAAAATCGACCCCAAGTCAGACTGGATGCGGGAGCGGCCAGTCGGGCTGCAACTACCGTTTTATGCCTCAGTGCTGGCTCAGGAGAACAGCCCTGTGGGTGCGCTGGTGCTGTTGAAACTGCACGCGCGCGGTATTGAAGCCAGAGGTCTGCAAGATGTTGATTGTGGTTTGGGCGGTGTGGCTGCCTTGCCTGACTGGCCGGCGTTTGCAGACTACAGCTGGGAAGAACTGATGCACGAATGGCGCACCACCATACAAAATCTTGCCCAAGAATTTAGCACGGGCGTGGCGCATAACCGCAGCCTGCGCACCGACGATCTCAAGTATTGCGACGTAGAGCCATTTTTGCGTCTGAACGAGGAATACCCCAGTGTCTAGCAAACAGCCCAGTGATGCTGCAGTACGTGCTGCGGCCATTGACCCCACCGCCTCTTTTCTGATTCAGGCGCCAGCAGGCTCGGGCAAGACCGAGTTGCTGACCGACCGGATTCTTGCCTTGCTGGCCACCGTAAATCGCCCCGAAGAGATCGTGGCCATCACATTTACGCGCAAGGCAGCCTCTGAAATGCATGCTCGCGTGCTGGCAAAGCTGCAGGCAGGTCAAGGCCCCCGTCCCATTGAACCCCATAAAGTGCGGGGCTGGGAGCTTGCCCAGCAAGCCATGCACCGTGACAAAGCCCAAGGGTGGAATTTGCTGCAGTACCCCGCGCGGCTGGCCATACGCACCATTGACTCATTCTGCGCCTACCTTGTGCGTGCCATGCCCTGGGTGAGCGCTCTTGGGGGCATGCCAGCCGTGACCGACAACGCGCGCGAACACTACGAGGCGGCGGCAATGGCCACACTGGGTATGGCTGATGACTATCCGTGTGTGGCCCGCCTTATTGCGCACCTTGACGTTGACGTGCGCATGGCCCGCGACCTGCTGGCCGACATGCTGGCCAGTCGCGACCAGTGGCTTCCTTTGCTGGCGCAGGGCCGCATGGCTGACTACCTCATGAACAGCCTGGAGCGCGCCGTCGAAGCTGACCTTGAGCGGCTGGCAACTGCGATGCCACTGGGCTGGGCTTCGTCACTGGCAGAGCCTTTGCGCCTTGCCACAGAAATGCGTGCGCGCACTGATCCCGCGCAGGGCCTCAGCCCTTTGCTTGACTGGGACGGCCAGCCTTTTGACGCCGATATGGCGTCAGTTTCGGCATGGCAGGCACTGGCGGCAGCCTTGCTTACCGACAAAAATACCTTGCGTCGTTCGGTTGACAAGCGCCAGGGCTTCGAAGCCAAGTCTGAGTACAAAGACACCTTTGTAGCCTGGCTAAAGCAGGCGTCGGGCGATGAGCCATGGGTAGAAGCGCTGGCTGATATCCGCAGTGCTCCGAACGACGGTTATACCGAAGCGCAACAAGAGGTCTTGGGCGTGCTGATCGAGGTGTTGTGGCTGGCGGCGGCCCAGCTGGGTGTGCGTTTTACGGAAAAGGCAGAAGTCGATTTCGCCGAAATTTCCCAGCGTGCGCTGCAAGCGCTGGGTTCGGTGGATGACCCCAGTGATGTGCTGCTGTCGCTGGACAATGCCATACAACATATTCTGGTTGATGAGTTCCAGGACACCAGCCAGACTCAAATAGACCTGCTTGAACGCCTTACGTCGGGGTGGCAACAGGGAGATGGCCGTACGCTCTTTCTGGTAGGCGACCCCATGCAGTCGATTTACCGTTTTCGCAAGGCTGATGTAGGGTGCTTTCTGAGAGTGCGCGAGCGTGGTCTGGGTGATATTGCGCTGACGGCACTAGAGTTGCGCGAGAATTTTCGCTCCCAGGCTAATCTGGTGGAATGGGTTAACCGTACCTGCGGGCCTGTTTTCCATCCGAGAGCAATCCGACTCTCGGAGCGATTGTCTATACGCCATCTGTGCCGTTCAATGACCCCGAAGAGGGAATTAGTGCTGAATTTCATCCCGTCTGGGTGCGTAAAGCCAAAAAGAGCTCAAAAGGTGGGCAGGACGGGCCAGAGGATGATGATGATGATGATGGCGTTGCGTCGGCCGAGGCTGTCGCCGTGCAGTTGGCCCAGCAAGCCTTGCAGCAGCACCCGGACAGCACCCACCCCGTTGCCATCCTGGTGCGGGCACGTGCACACCTTGACGGAATTGTGCATCGGCTGACAATGCAGGGAGTGCCTTGCCGGGCCGTCGAGCTTGTGTCATTGCAGTCGCGCCAGGCGGTCATAGATCTGGCTCAGCTGGCCCGGGCCTTGTCCCACCCCGCCGACCGGCTATCCTGGCTGGCTGTGCTTCGTTCGCCATTGTGCGGATTGACGCTTGAAAGCTTGCATACCTTGTGTGGCGCGGATCATTTCACACCTGTGCCTCGACTGCTAACGGCCTGGCTGTACAGGGAGCAGGCAGGTGGCGAGGCTGCCGTTCAGAGCGGTATCGCGCCTGACGATGCCGCGCGTCTGCGTCTGGCCAGCGCGATTTTGCTGGATGACAGCAATGCGTCGGGGTCTATGCCTTTTGCGGCCTGGCTGGAGCACACCTGGCGGCGGCTGGGTGGCCCGGACATCTACCGCAATCCCAGTGATGCGGCCGACACCGAGCGCTTGTTCCGGCTGATCGAAGAGATCGCCCCCTATGGCAACCTTGACCCGGACGACCTGGAGAGACGGCTAGAAAAGCTGTATGCCGCCCCCGAAAGCAGTGGGCGGGCGGTAGAAGTTATGACGATACACAAGGCCAAAGGCCTGGAGTTCGACACTGTAATTCTGGCCGGGCTGCATCGGCGCCCAAGAGGCGATACACCTCCGCTGCTGCGCCTGGAGCATCAGGATGGCGAGCTGCTGCTAGGCCCCATCCGGCACCGGGCGTCAGACGAAAACGACCCCGTTTCCGTTTATCTTGCTGCACGCGAGAAAAAACGTGCCATGTTTGAAACCGACAGATTGCTCTACGTGGCGTTGACGCGGGCGCGCAAACAGCTACATCTTATTGGCGCGGTCGGGCTGGATGAAGAGATGAGGCCCAAAAAGCCAGCGGCGGCTTCCCTGCTTGGCCGGATCTGGGATTTCATGCCCGAAACCACGCCGCCGCAGCCTTCGGAGCTGGATGCCGAAATGCCGGGAATTGGGTTTCGCGATCCGGTGCAGCGGTTGCTGGTGCGCAGGCCGGTACAGGTGTTGCCTGCCCTGGTGCCTGCCATTCGTACGCCGGGACGGGGCCTTCCCTGGAAGTGGCGTGAAGAAACGGGTGCTGAGGCCATTGTCGGAACCGTTGCCCATGCATGGCTTGAGCGTATTGGCAAAGAAGGCGCCGATGCCTGGAGCCCAGAACGCATAGCGTCATCGCTGCCGGTATTCCGGCGCCAGCTAGCGCGTGCAGGCCTGCCTGAGGCAGCGCTGGACACCGCTGCGCATACCTTGCGCGATACCCTGGCCGCTACCGTGGGCAGTGACCGCGGGCAATGGCTGCTGCGTGTGGCACGCGCGCATCGTGAATGGAGTCTGCTGGATATCTCAGGGCGGGTTTCGGTCATTGACCTGGCGGTGTCTCAGGAAACAGACTGGCTGGTCGTGGACTATAAAACGGGCGTGCCAGGGCAAGGCGAATCGTCTGAGCATTTTGCCGGGCGCATGCGCGAACGTTACCGCGACCAAATTGAACGCTATTGTGCCTGCGTCAGCGCGCTGGATGGCCGCCCGGCGCGAGGCGCGCTTTACTTTCCTCGGGCAGATATATGGGTCGACTATGAGCAGGATCACCGCACGGCATTTTCTGTCGATCACACCGATCCAGCATTGCAGCCGAATGACGAAAAAGAAAGTCGCAATTAAGGCCAGGACACTGGAAGACGCCCGGCGGGCCGTGCTTGCCGGCGTGACGCGCCAAGTCCTGTTAAACTTATAAATGGTGGGCCCCTTCGCATGGTTCGGCGGTGAACCTGGTCAGGTCGGGAACGAAGCAGCCATAGTCGCTCAGAGTCAGTGCCGAAGTAAGGCTCACCATCTCATTTGGCCGGGTTTTTCCCGCCGCCCCCAAGCTGCCCCGAATCCGGTACACTTTTTGTTTATCTTTTCGGTTGGCTTCAGGCTCCCTGCATGACATATCTGGTTCTTGCGCGCAAATGGCGGCCACGCTCATTCGAGACTCTGGTTGGTCAGGATCACGTGGTTCGCGCCCTCACGCACGCCTTGTCCACACAACGGTTGCATCATGCGTGGCTGTTTACGGGCACGCGTGGTGTCGGCAAGACGACGCTGTCGCGCATTCTTGCCAAAGCACTCAACTGTGAAACCGGCATCACGGCAACGCCTTGTGGTGTCTGCCGGGCGTGCACCGAAATCGATGCCGGGCGGTTTGTCGATTATGTTGAACTCGATGCGGCGTCCAATCGTGGCGTAGACGAAATGACTCAACTGCTTGAGCAGGCGGTGTATGCGCCGGGCAGCGGTCGTTTCAAGGTTTACATGATTGACGAGGTGCACATGCTCACCGGGCATGCGTTCAACGCCATGCTCAAGACGCTCGAAGAGCCGCCTCCGCACGTCAAGTTCATACTGGCCACCACAGACCCGCAAAAAATTCCGGTCACTGTGCTGTCGCGTTGTCTGCAGTTTAATCTCAAGCAGATGACAGGCGAGTCCATGGTTACCCATCTGCAAGGTATTCTTCAGCAAGAAGACATCCCTTTCGAAATCCCGGCCCTGCGTCTGCTGGCGCAGGCGGCCTCGGGTTCAATGCGCGATGCACTGTCACTGACCGATCAGGCTATCGCGTATAGCGCAGGCGATCTCTCCGCTGATGCGGTGCAGGGCATGCTGGGTACCATAGATCAGCGCCATCTGGTGGTGCTGATCAAGGCGCTTGCAGAGGGCAGTGCCACGCAGGTGTTGCAGGTGGCCGACGAACTGGCCGCACGCGGCCTTTCCTATGCGGGCGCACTGGCCGACATGGCAATTTTGCTGTCGCGTATTGCTATTGAGCAGCGTGTGCCTGGCGCTGCGCCCGCCGACGACCCACTGGCCGAAGATATCGCAAGCCTGGCAGCGTTGCTGCACCCAGACCAGGCACAGCTTTTTTATTCTGTTGCCGTGCACAGCCGGCAAGAGTTGTCGCTGGCACCTGATGAATATGCAGGTTTTGTCATGGCTTGTTTGCGCATGCTTGCACTCGTCCCTGACGGGTTGCCACCTCCGTCGGGTGGAGGCGGCCCCCAGGCAAACAAAGGGAAGCCGCCATCAGGCTCGTCAGCGGGTGCTGCTGAATCTGCACAGCCTGCGGCGGCAGCTGCGCCGTCGGCCTCTGTTTCCCCGACGACTGCTGCCAGCACCGCTAGCCCTGCTTCCGTGTCGGCCGCATCGACTTCCCCGCTGCCCGTCACGCCCGTTACGTCAGCGCCTGCACAGGCCCAGGTTGATACACACACCAAAGAGGTTGGCACTGCACAAGCCCAGGCTGACACACACACAGACATCCCCGCCTGGGAAGACATGCCTGTCGCTGACGCGTCCGGGCAACCGGCCCAGGTAGCGCAGCCCGATCACCACATACATGCACCCCAGGCCTTGCCCACGTCAGACGTGTCCGCGCCCGGGCCGATACCCGAAGATGAATTTTCCGCCGGAGCAGACAGTTTTGAAACCATGCAATCGCCAGAAGACGCGTATTTCGACGATGCAAGGTTTGAACCGGTCGATTTTTCCGAGGCTGAGTCCGGCGACATGCCTGGGGGGGCGGCCCTGTCCGATGAATCAGGGCAAGAAATTCTCACCTCTGCATTCAAATCGGGTCGCAGTAAAAAAAGCAAACACCCCAAGTTACGCGATATGACCGCCCAGAGCTGGCCTGCGTTGGCTGCGCAGTTGCCGGTCACTGGTCTTGCCGCCGAGTTGGCCAAACAAAGCGAATGGCTGGGCGTCAAGGGTGATGAAGTCAGGCTGCGTGTTGGCATCTGGTCGCTGGCTGAAAGCCAGGGCAGGGCACGCCTTTGCACTGTGCTCTCCGAGTACTTTGGCACTGTGGTGCGGCTTGAGGTCGAATGCGGCGCAACCGGTGATGGAACCGCACGCGCTGTCGAAATAGCCCATCAGGCCACCCTGCAACAAGAGGCAGAGCAGGCCGTTGCCAATGATCCGCTGGTGCAGGCCCTGATCACAGAGTTCGGTGCAATAGTTGTGCCGGGTTCCATCCGCGCCGCCCCCGAACTAAAAGCAGCGTAGTCGCTGTACAGGTTTTTTTCAGTTCCAGATTCTCACCGTTTTCAATTGTTTTTTAGGAATTCTTATCATGATGAAAGGCCAGATCGCTGGTTTGATGCGCCAGGCGCAGGAAATGCAAGAAAACATGAAGAAGGCGCAAGAGGCGCTTGCCGAAATTGTGGTTGAAGGCGCCTCCGGTGGTGGCCTGGTGAAAGTGTCCATGACGTGTCGCAATGACGTCAGACGTGTCACCATCGACCCATCGCTGCTTGCTGATGACAAAGACATGCTTGAAGACCTGGTCGCCGCTGCGTTCAATGACGCACTGCGCAGGGCTGAAGCCACCTCTCAAGAGAAAATGTCGTCAATCACGGCAGGCATGCCTTTGCCTCCCGGGATGAAACTGCCGTTCTGACGCTGCCGTGAGTACACCTCTGCCTGAACCTGAGCCACTCAAGTCGCTCATTGAGTCGCTGCGCTGCCTGCCAGGGGTGGGTGTACGCTCAGCGCGGCGCATGGCTTACCACCTGCTGCAGCATAATCCGCAAGGTGCCGAGCGGCTTAGCCGGGCACTGGCGAGTGCGGTAACTGGGCTGCGTCATTGTGTGCGCTGCAATGGCTTCACTGAAGACGAGGTCTGCGCCACGTGCCTTAATCCCAAGCGTGACCAGTCAATTCTGTGCATTGTCGAAACACCGGCAGACCAGAATATGATTGAATCCAGTCACGGTTACCGGGGGCTTTACTACGTGCTCATGGGGCGCCTGGCCCCGCTCGAGGGGGTAGGCCCCACTGAGCTGCAGTTTGACCGGCTGCTTGCGCGCGCCTGCGATGGGGTGGTTAACGAAGTTATTCTGGCCACCAACTTTACCGCCGAAGGTGAGACCACTGCTCATTATCTTTCTGAGCTATTGCGCGAGCGCGGTCTGAATGTTACCCGTCTGGCGCGCGGCGTACCCGCCGGCAGCGAGCTTGAATATGTTGACGCGGGCACTATTGCCTGGGCACTGATGGAACGGCGCAACACCTGATCTGCTGTGCTGTGACAAGCGCCGCCGTTTAAAGCAGAAGCAAGCATTGCGAGCCCTGCGATAGCCTTTTGGAGTAACAGGGTAGTTGCTGCTGCACAATAAATTCGCTTACGATGCAATTCGGTGCGCCGTCAAATGCTGAAGTCAGGCAGGATGGCAACCACGGCAGTGTGCCCTTGCAATCGGGCTTCTTGCTGTCTGGCTTTCTCTCGCGCAGCAGACGGTTGGCGTAGGGGCAGGCGGTAAAAGCCCAAATGGGCGGGCAAGGCGTTTTTATTACTATGAAATGGCCAGCCCCCCTTCCAGAAAACAACAATCAGGAGACCATCATGACACTATCACGGCGTGAACTGCTCAAGCTGGCAGGCGTAGCGGGTGCCACAACACTTGCTCCCAGGCTAGCTCTGGCCCAGAAGCTAGAAAAAAAAGACGTCAACATTGCTGTGGGTGGGCAGGGGCTCATTTACTACCTGCCTTTGTCCATTGCCAATCTGAAAGGGTATTTCAAAGATGAAGGGCTTAAGGTTCAGGTTGTAGACTTTGCCGGCGGTTCCAAAGCGCTGCAGGCCGTCGTGGGCGGCAGTGCTGATGTGGTGTCGGGCGCTTTTGAGCACACAATCTCGTTGCAGTCCAAAGGCCAGTTTTATCGCACCTTTGCACAACAAGGCCGGGCGCCCATGATTGTGCTGGCAGTTTCCAACAAAACCATGCCAGACTACAAATCGCCCGAAGACCTCAAAGGCAAAAAAATCGGCGTTACGGCACCGGGTTCGTCAACCAATATGATGGTTAGTTTTTTCCTGGCCAAACATGGGCTCAAGCCTTCTGATGTTTCGTTTATTGGTGTAGGGGGCGGGGCGGGTGCCATCACGGCCATGCGCTCGGGGCAGATTGATGCCATTGCCAATCTGGATCCCGTCATTGCGACGCTGCAGAAAGAAGATGCTATCAAAATCATCGCCGACACACGCACACTCGCCGTAACCAAAGAAATTTTTGGCGGCAACATGCCCTCGGGTTGTCTGTATACCTCGCAATCATTTATCGACGCCAACCCCAATACCACGCAGGCGCTGGCCAATGCCATTGTTCGTGCAGACCAATGGATTCACGCGGCTACACCCGACGACATTGCAAAAGTGGTGCCCGAGGGCTATTTGCTGGGCGACCCTGATCTGTACAAACGGGCGCTGGCAAGCAACAAAGAGGCTTTGTCACCTGACGGTATGGTGCCTGAAGACGGCCCGGCCACGGCGCTCAAGGCGCTGGCCGCCTTCGATGCCAAGTTAGACGCCAGCAAAATCGATATTTCGAAAGTGTGGACCAACGATTTCGTGATCAAGGCCAACCAGAAGTACCCCAATGGCTGATGCTGCACTTTCGCTGGACGACATTACCTGCACGTTTGCGTCGAATGATGGCGCTGGAAACCGCTACGTTGCCGTCAGCCAGGCGACTATTCATGTTCAGCCCGGCGAGTTTGTCTCCGTCGTCGGCCCGACCGGCTGTGGCAAGTCTACGTTGCTGAACGTGGGCGCGGGTTTGCTCGCGCCCACGTCGGGGCAGGTGCGGGTCTTCGGCAAGCCTTTGCAAGGCGTTAATCACCGCGCGGGCTATATGTTTCAGGGCGAGGCACTAATGCCCTGGCGCAGTGCGCTAAGCAATGTCACGGCCGGCCTGCAGTTCGCCGGCGTGGCGGCAGACCAGGCCGAACAGCGTGGGCGCGAATGGATGCGCCGCGTTGGCCTGGGCGGGTTTGAAGACCGTTACCCGCACCAGATGTCGGGCGGCATGCGCAAGCGTGCGATGCTGGCTCAAACCCTGATCCGTGATCCTGACATCATTCTTATGGATGAGCCTTTTTCTGCGCTTGATGTTCAGACCCGGCAGTTGATGGAAAACGAAGTGCTTGAAATCTGGATGGCCAGCCGTAAGGCGGTGCTGTTCATTACCCACGACCTCGACGAAGCCATTGCCATGAGTGATCGCGTTGTGGTGTTGTCGGCGGGGCCGGGCACGCACCCCATCGGCGAGTTCGACATTGATCTCCCCCGGCCGCGTGACGTGGCTGAAGTTCGCACCAACTCGCGTTTCGTTGAACTGCACAAAGCCATCTGGGACGTGCTGCGCGAAGAAGTGCTCAAGGGCTATGCCCAACAAAAGCGGGCCTGACTGATGTCTACCTCTACTCAACACCGCAAGCTGTGGCTACGGTTCTGGCAAATTTTGTTGCTGGTCATTGTGCTGGGTGCCTGGCACATTGCCTCGCGCGACCGGAATTTTGCATTTTTCTTTGGCCAGCCGGTCGAAGTGGCCAAAGTCATCTGGGTCTGGTTTATCACTGATGCCAACATATACCGCCATCTCGGCATAACCCTGAGCGAAACCTTGCTGGCTTTTGCCATAGGCACGATAGGCGGTCTGGCATTTGGTCTGTGGCTGGGGCTTTCTCGTGGCGCCAGTGCATTGCTTGACCCTTATATTACGGCCGCCAATTCCATGCCCCGCGTCATTCTTGCCCCTATTTTTGGCATGTGGTTTGGTCTGGGTATCTGGTCCAAGGTGGCGTTGGCTGTCACGCTGGTGTTCTTTATTGTGTTTTTCAACGTTTACCAAGGTGTGCGCGAAGTCAGTTCTACCTTACTCGACAACGCCCGCATGCTGGGCGCCAGCCGCAATCAGTTGCTGCGCTATGTGTATTTACCGTCAGCCACGAGCTGGGTGTTCTCTAGTTTGCATACTTCTGTCGGTCTGGCGTTCGTCGGAGCTGTAGTGGGTGAGTATCTTGGTTCTGCCGCTGGTGTGGGCTACCTGATTTTGCAAGCCGAGGGCACGCTGGACGTGAACACGGTGTTTGCTGGCATTGTTGTACTGACGGTGTTTGCCCTGGTGCTGGATGGCATAGTCACACTGGCCGAAGAACGCTTTTTGGCCTGGCGTCCAAAAACCGGCGATACCGAGAAGATGTAAGGTAAAGCCGGCAGCACACCCCTGGCAAGAGGCAGTACGCCCATAGTAGGTAGCACAGCCATAGTAGGTAGCGCAGCCATAGTCAGTAGCACAGCCATAGTCAGTAGCACAGCCATAGTCAGTAGCACAGCCATAGTCAGTAGCACAGCCATAGTAGGTACTACAGCCATAGTAGGTACTACAGCCATAGTCAGTAGCACGCCCATAGTAGACAGCACGCGCATGGTCGGTTAATGAATAGCGTGTACGCAACCTCGACGTCTGGTTTTTTTTAACCCAGACGGTGCATCCGCTTTGAACAACTCCAGGCGTGCCGCTGACGCTATATCTACTGCTCTCATTACGATCAGGCCAGGCAAAAACCAAAAGGGCTGGGCCCTGTGCAAAACAGGACGCAGCCCTGCCAGCCCGATCGTCCAAAATTAATAGGCCAGTTCAGCGTGCATAGGCTGTTTTGTGCACGTCGGCCTTCGAGATGGGGGCCTCTTTTGGTGTCTTACTGTGCCCGAGCCTTGGCAATGATTTCGTCCAGGGCCACGGCATCAGCGGCAAACTTGCGTATGCCTTCGGCCAGTTTCTCGGTGGCCATGGCGTCTTGATTTAGCTCGGTACGAAACACGACTTCATTGGCGGCTATCCATGCCGGTGCATTTTCTTTGGCGTCTGCCGCATCGAGCTGGCGTGCCAATGGCTGGTCGCAAGCAGCCAGCTCATCGAGAAGATCGGGGCTGATGGTGAGCAGATCGCACCCGGCCAGTGCGCGAATCTGGCCAATATTACGGAAACTGGCACCCATGATTTCGGTGTCGATGTCGTAAGCCTTGTAGTAATTAAAGATGCTGACCACCGATTGCACGCCCGGGTCATTGGCGCCGCTGCGCTCCTGTTCGTTCCACGTGTCGCCGGCGTCTTTCTTGTACCAGTCATAAATACGGCCTACAAACGGTGAAATCAGCTGTGCCTTGGCCTGGGCGCTTGCCACTGCCTGGGCCAGACTGAACATGAGCGTCATGTTGCAGCGTATGCCTTCGGCCTGCAGTACCTTGGCCGCCTGTATGCCTTCCCAGGTTGAAGCCAGCTTGATCAGCACACGCTCACGCTCAATACCCACTTTTTCGTACATGGCGATGATCTGACGTGCGCGCTCTATGCTTGCCTGCGTGTCAAATGACAACCTTGCGTCAACCTCGGTGGAAACCCGGCCCGGAATGATTTGCAGGATTTCGTGGCCAAAGGCCACAAGCAGCTGGCTGGCCGTTTCGCTTAAGGGGGCGTTGCGGTAGTCATTGATGATGCGGTCAAGCAGGTATTTATTGCTCTTGTCGTGCACCGCCTTCAGGATGAGCGAAGGGTTGGTGGTGGCATCGGTAGGTTGGTGTTTACGCATGACATCGAAATCGCCCGTGTCGGCGACAACGGTGGTGTAAGTGCGCAGGGTTTCGAGTTGAGTTGGCATAATACGGATGGTTCTGGATAGAAAAATGCGGTTGAGGAATATAAAGTAACTGTAGACGATTTTGCCTGGGGCTTCATATATTCAGTACAAACTGGCCGCGGCTATTTTTAAGCATGGGCCTACTCAATGTATAATCAGAAGGTTTAATTACTGACCACGCGCCGCTGCGTGCGCCAGGCCCTGCGAGGGGCAGGCGCGGCGCGGCAATTTTGGGTCTGGCGTTTCGCGCGCTCCCGAATAGTGGCTACCAGGCGCCGTCGATCGACGGCGAAAATCACTTTCAAACCGGGGTTTACAGTGCTGCCGTCTATTTTTTCAGAGGAGCCCAACAGGCCTCCCTCAGCGATTCTTGCCTTGGCAGACGGTACCATCTTCAAGGGTGTCTCTATAGGCGCCGATGGTTATTGCGTCGCAGAGATCGTCTTTAATACCGCCATGACTGGCTACCAGGAGATCTTGACAGATCCCAGTTACAACGGCCAGATCGTCACATTCACCTATCCACATATCGGTAACACCGGCGTTAACGAAGAAGACGTCGAGTCTTCGCAGGTGCACGCTGCTGGCCTGGTCGTACGAGACTGTCCGCAGCGGGTATCAAATTTTCGTGCCACCCAGTCGTTGCCTGACTACCTGAAGGCCGAAGGCGTCGTTGCCATATCCGACGTCGACACCCGCAAACTCACGCGCATACTGCGTGATGGCGGGGCGCAGGGCGCCTGCATTCTGGTGGGTGATGATATAGATCGCGCGCTGGAGCTCGCCCGTAATTTTCAGGGCATGTCGGGGCAAGATCTGGCCAAAGTCGTTTCCACTACCCAAAACAAAACCTGGAACGAAGGCACATGGGAGCTGGGCAAGGGCTTTAACAGCCTCGAAAAGGCCAAGTACCATGTTGTTGCCTACGATTATGGCGTCAAAACCAATATTCTGCGTCTGCTGGCCGACCGTGGCTGTCGTGTCACCGTGGTGCCAGCACAAACACCGGTCGATGAGGTGTTCGCGCTTAACCCCGATGGTCTGTTTCTTTCCAATGGTCCGGGCGACCCCGAGCCTTGCGACTATGCCATTGCGGCCTGCAAGGTTGCCATTGAACGCAAAATTCCGTTGTTTGGCATTTGCCTTGGGCAGCAGATTCTCGGTCTGGGGCTGCAGGGCAAAACCGTCAAAATGAAAACCGGCCATCATGGCGCCAACCACCCGGTACAAGATCTTGAAACCGGCAAAGTGTTTATTACCAGCCAAAATCACGGCTTCAATGTCGACCCCGATACGCTTCCGGCCAATGTGCGTGTTACGCACCGCTCCCTGTTTGACGGAACGTTGCAGGGTTTTGAGCTTACCGATGCGCCTGCCTTTTGTTTTCAGGGCCATCCTGAAGCCAGCCCCGGGCCGCACGACATTGTGGTGCTCTTCGACAAATTCATCAGCCTTATGGCCGGTCAAAAATAATTTATCAATATGCCAAAGCGTACAGACATACAAAGCATTCTCATCATTGGCGCGGGCCCTATTGTCATCGGGCAGGCCTGCGAATTCGATTACTCAGGCGCGCAGGCGTGCAAGGCCCTTAAGGCTGACGGCTTTCGTACCATACTGGTCAACAGCAACCCCGCCACCATCATGACCGACCCGGCAACGGCCGATGTTACCTACATCGAACCCGTAACCTGGCAGGCGGTTGAAAAAATCATCGAGCGTGAACGCCCTGACGCGCTGCTGCCCACCATGGGTGGGCAGACGGGGCTTAACTGCGCGCTAGATCTCGTTCATCATGGGGTTCTGGCCAAGTATGGGGTAGAACTCATCGGCGCCAACGAGCACGCCATCGAAAAAGCCGAAGACAGGCAAAAATTCAAAGAGGCGATGAACAGTATTGGCCTTGAATCTGCCAAATCGGGTGTGGCGCACAACATGGACGAGGCCTGGGAAGTTCAGCGCGATATCGCTGTACAGGTCGGCAGTGCAGGTTTTCCGGTGGTTATCCGACCCAGTTTTACCCTGGGCGGCACCGGTGGCGGCATCGCCTACAACGCCGAAGAATTCGAAACCATTTGCCGGCGCGGCCTTGAGGCCTCGCCCACCAAAGAGCTGCTTATCGAAGAGTCGCTGCTGGGCTGGAAAGAGTTCGAAATGGAGGTCATACGCGATTGTGTCGACAATTGCATTATTGTCTGCTCCATAGAAAACCTTGACCCCATGGGTGTGCACACGGGCGACTCCATAACTGTCGCACCGGCGCAAACGCTTACTGACAAAGAGTATCAAGTCATGCGCAACGCATCCATTGCGGTGCTGCGTGAAATCGGGGTAGATACCGGCGGCTCCAATGTGCAGTTCGCCGTCAACCCTGCCAATGGCCGCATGATCGTCATTGAAATGAACCCGCGTGTCTCGCGCTCTTCGGCGCTGGCTTCCAAGGCCACCGGCTTTCCCATTGCCAAGGTTGCTGCGTGTCTGGCCGTGGGTTATACGCTGGATGAGCTGCAAAACGAAATCACGGGCGGCGCCACGCCGGCCTCGTTCGAGCCAGCCATCGACTACGTGGTCACCAAGGTGCCGCGTTTCGCTTTCGAAAAATTCCCGCAGGCCGATTCGCGCCTCACCACACAGATGAAGTCTGTGGGTGAGGTCATGGCCATAGGTCGTACCTTCCAGGAATCCTTCCAGAAGGCCTTGCGCGGGCTCGAAGTCGATGTCGATGGCCTCAACCAGAAAACCACTGATCGCGAAAAGCTGCAGATTGAGCTGGGTGAGCCCGGTCCTGAGCGTATCTGGTACGTGGGCGATGCGTTTGCCCAGGGTTTCAGCCTCGATGAAGTACACGGCCTGACCAGTATCGATCCCTGGTTCCTCGCCCAGATCAAAGAAATTGTTGATATCGAGCTGGCGCTTGAGCAGCGCACGCTGGCCGAACTTGACTTCGAAACGCTATGGCAGCTTAAGCGTCGTGGCTTTTCTGACCGTCGCCTTGCATTTCTGCTGGATACTGTCGAGTCTGAGGTGCGCAAGCTGCGCCACCAGCTTGGCGTGCGACCGGTCTACAAGCGTGTTGACACCTGCGCCGCAGAGTTTCCCACACAGACGGCTTATATGTACTCTACGTACGAAGACGAGTGTGAGGCTCTGCCTACCGACCGCAAAAAAATCATCGTGCTGGGTGGCGGGCCTAACCGCATCGGGCAAGGCATTGAGTTTGACTACTGCTGCGTGCATGCCGCGCTGGCCCTGAGCGAAGATGGCTATGAAACCATCATGGTCAACTGCAACCCCGAAACGGTTTCCACTGATTACGATACCTCTGACCGCCTTTATTTTGAGCCGCTCACGCTTGAAGACGTGCTCGAAATCGTACACAAAGAAAACCCGGTGGGCATGATCGTGCAATATGGCGGGCAAACGCCGCTCAAACTGGCACGTGCGCTTGAGGCCAACGGTGTACCCATTATCGGCACCAGCCCCGAGTCCATCGACATCGCCGAAGACCGCGAGCGTTTCCAGAAGCTGCTTAGCAAGCTGGGTCTGCGTCAGCCGGCCAACCGTACGGCCCGCACCGAAGGTGAGGCACTGGCCCTGGCTGCCGAAATTGGCTACCCGCTCGTGGTTCGCCCCAGCTACGTGCTGGGTGGTCGCGCCATGGAGATCGTGCACGAGCAGCAAGATCTCGAGCGTTATATGCGCGAGGCCGTCAAGGTCAGCAATGATTCGCCTGTGCTGCTAGACCACTTTCTGAACAACGCCACTGAGGTCGATGTCGACTGCATCAGCGACGGCGAGACCGTCTTTATTGGTGGCGTCATGGAGCACATCGAACAGGCCGGTGTTCACTCGGGTGACTCGGCATGCAGTCTGCCGCCGTATTCTTTGTCAGATGAAACCGTTGCAGAAATCAAGCGCCAGACAACGGTTATGGCGCGCGCGCTCAATGTAAAAGGCCTGATGAACGTACAGTTTGCCATACAGAATGGCGATGTCTATGTACTGGAAGTCAATCCGCGAGCCTCGCGAACCGTACCATTCGTTTCTAAAGCCACCGGTCTTCAACTGGCCAAGATTGCAGCACGCGTGATGGCGGGTAAATCGTTGGCCCAGCAAGGCATACACCGCGAAATCGTTCCTGCTTACTTCTCGGTCAAAGAGGCGGTGTTCCCCTTCGTCAAGTTTCCGGGGGTTGATTCCATACTTGGCCCCGAAATGAAATCCACGGGCGAAGTCATGGGTGTGGGCGAAAGCTTTGGTGAGGCCTTCGTTAAGTCACAGATTGCAGCCAGTGCCTGGTTACCCGAGACGGGTACAGCGTTTGTCAGTGTTCGCGGGCAAGACAAACCCAAAGCTGTCGAGATCGCGCGCGGGCTTATTAGCCTTGGTTTCAAAATAGTCGCCACACGTGGTACAGCGGCGGCTATTCAGGAAGCAGGTCTTGATGTGCAGATGGTCAACAAGGTTACTGAAGGGAGACCGCATATCGTCGACATGATCAAAAACCGTGAAATCGCCATTATCATCAACACGGTTGAAGAACGTCGAAATGCCATCGCCGACTCACGCGCCATCCGCACTAATGCGCTGGCGGCTGGTGTTACCTACTTCACCACCATTGCAGGGGCGCGTGCCGCCGTAGAAGGCTTGCAATACCTGCGCGATGGCGACGGGCTCAAGGTGTACTCGCTGCAAGAACTGCACGCGAGCCTGCCTGCGCAATAGCAGGGCCTGGGTGCGGCGCATCTTCATCACCGGGGCGAGTAGCGGCATAGGCGCCGCACTCGCCCTTTATTATGCGAGGCAGGGCGACCAGCTGGCGTTGCTGGGGCGTCGTGAGGCCGTGCTGCGTGCGCTAAGTGATAGCCTGCCCGTGCCCGCCCGTAACGAGGGTGACGAAGGCATATCGCAGGCGGTGACGCAAGCGCCTGCGCATAGTATTTATGCGCTTGATGTACGCGATCGTCAGGCCCTGCACGACGCTGCCCATGACTTTCTGCGCGATGGCCCCGTAGATATCGTCATCGCTTGTGCCGGTATCAGCGTCGGCACGCTCACTGAAGAGCTGGATGATTTTCAGGTCTTTGAAGCGGTGATGGCGACCAATCTTAACGCCACAGTTGCCACGTTTGAGCCTTTTATCGCTGCCATGAAGCAGCGCGGACACGGCGTGCTGGTAGGAGTGTCCAGTGTGGCGGCCGTGCGAGGATTGCCCGGTGCGGGTGCCTACAGTGCCTCAAAAGCAGCAGTGCGGGCATATTGTGAAAGCCTTCGGGTAGAGCTGGGGCCGTCCGGCGTCAAAGTGGTAACGCTTGCCCCTGGCTTTATTCAAACGCCGATGACGGCACACAATCCTTACAAAATGCCTTTTCTCATGCCAGCAGACATCTTTGCAGGCAAGGCCGCGCAGGCCATTGATGGTGGCATCAGCTACAGGGTCATTCCGTGGCAAATGGGCTGGGTTGCCCGGCTGTTGCGCCTGGTGCCAGACTGGCTGTATGACCGTGTTGCCGTGCGTCGCAAGCGCAAGCCGCGATCGTCAGCACGCTAAAGAGGGCTTCGTCCGCTTCACACTTTTGGCGTGAAGCCCGTCTGGTTATGACAGTAAAAATGCCATATGGCGCACCCGCTGGTATCAGCCGATATCGTCGAAGGCCAGCGCATCAAGGTGTGCCGTGTTGCCCCACTCGCGCAGCGCCCATGTGCCACTCTGGCATATCGAAAACTCATTGATGCTGGTATTTAATATGGGAGCTGGCCGGGGGGCTATAAGGGTCTGCTGGTCGCATACACGCCAAGCCATGTCGATGACGCCCCCGTGCGAAAAGACCAGAATTTTCTGCCCTGCGTGCACACGTGCAATATGCTCAAAGGCTTCGCGAATACGCGTATTGAAGTCTTGCAGTGTTTCGCCGCCCTCAATAAGCGTATCGGGCGACCGCAATGCGGTCTGGATGCCGATCTCTTCCAGCCTCGCCCAGTCTTCCCCTTCATAAATGCCATAGTTGCGTTCGCGCAGTGACTGATAGGTCTCGACCGGCTTGCCCAAATGACCTGCGGCAATACGCGCCGTCTCCGCTGCGCGGCTCAGATCGCTGCTGATAATGACATCCACGTTGACATCAAAGCCTGGAGGGTGCAATGCATGGGCCAGTTTTTCAGCCTGGTGCACGCCTTTGGCATTCAGGGGGATATCGCGCCAGCCCTGCAGGCGTCTTTGGGCATTCCAGTCGGTTTCGCCATGGCGAATAAGCCAGAAGAAGGTGTGGTTCATGGTTCCGGTCGCTCACGCGAAAGGTAGATGTTTAAAATAAAAAGCTTGCCGTTGAGTGTAGCCGGTATGTGTGACGGCAGCGGTATGCTGCCCGCGGCGTGGCTTTTTAGCGGGTCGGTTTGCAGTGTATTTCTGTACAACAATACGGTGGGCCTTGCTGTATGGGGCGTTCAAACCGTAAACTCTCGCCTCAGCGCTTCATTAATTCCTATAACAACTAAGGCAAACCCCCATGTCCAATGCTTATTTTCCCCGCTGGCGTCGTGTGCAGAGCGGCGCCAGCGGTGTTGTCGTGCAGCCTGACGAACGCCTGTCATGGCCGCAAAACATTGCCATGGGTGCTCAGCACGTTGTGGCCATGTTTGGTTCGACCATTCTGGCACCCCTGCTGATGGGGTTTGACCCCAACGTCGCGATTTTGATGTCAGGCGTGGGAACACTCATTTTTTTCGTATTTGTCGGTGGTCGCGTGCCCAGTTATCTGGGGTCCAGTTTTGCCTTTATTGGCGGTGTAATTGCTGTGACGGCGTACTCGGGTAGCGGGCCCAATCCCAATATTGGCGTGGCACTGGGTGCCATCATTATCTGTGGCCTGGTTTACACGCTGATTGGTCTGCTGGTTTGGTGGGCCAATGTCCGGTCTGGTGGTGCATCAGCCTGGATAGACGCCTGGATGCCTCCGGTAGTCACGGGTGCCATCGTGGCGGTGATTGGCCTTAATCTGGCCCCTATCGCTGCCAAAGGTGCCATGGGTGGTTCTACGTTTGAAGCGATTATGGCTTTGATGACCGTGTTGTGTGTGGGCGGTATTGCGGTGTACACCCGGGGCACTACTCAGCGGTTGCTGATTCTCGTCGGGTTGCTGCTGGCCTGCGTCATCTATGGCATTCTTACAAACGGCCTTGGTTTGGGCCAGCCCATTGATTTCAGCACGATTGCCGCCGTGCCATGGCTGGGGCTGCCGCACTTTGCCGCCCCCGTTTTCGAGCCGCACGCCATTAGTGTCATTGTCCCCGTGGCCATCATCCTCGTGGCTGAAAACCTTGGACATATCAAGGCCGTCAGTGCCATGACAGGCCGCAATCTTGATGTATACCTGGGCAGGGCGTTTGTGGGCGACGGTGTTGCCACCATGATATCTGGCGCGGTCGGGGGTACGGGCGTAACCACGTACGCCGAAAATATCGGCGTCATGACCGTAACCCGTATTTATTCAACTCTGGTTTTTGTGATTGCGGCGCTCATCGCCATTTTGCTGGGGTTTTCGCCCAAATTTGGCGCGCTGATTCAGGCCATCCCGGGCCCTGTGCTTGGGGGCATGTCAATTGTGGTGTTTGGCCTTATTGCTGTGGCAGGTGCGCGTATTTGGGTGGTAAACCAGGTCGATTTCAGCGATAACTGCAATCTTATCGTTGCGGCAGTCACCCTGGTTTTGGGCGCCGGCAATTTTTCAGTACAACTGGGTGCGTTCAAGCTGGACGGCATAGGCACGGCCACTTTCGGGGCGATTATTTTGTATGCCCTCTTAAAGCGGGGCAGGCAGTAGGCCATCGTGGCGTCAGAGCCAAAATTTTTGTAATTAAGTGCTTCCTGATTTCTTGTTTTCAGACTACAGAAATCTGACCGGGGGCTTGCAATTTTGTCTGACATTGCCGACAATGAATACATACCCCCGGTTCACAACCACGGCCGGGGGTTTGTTTTGGGCTGACCCAGCATTGTTAAACCGATAACAATCAGCAATGCTGGTGCGTTGTGCCTACGGGTTTTTTTTGAGCCCGGTGTCTTGTCTGGTTAGTTCGCCGCCCTGGGTTTGTATTCAGGTCGTTAAAAAGGCCATTAACCAGACAGGACACTCAACTACCTATTGTTTCAGGCGCTCCCTGTAAGGAGCGTCTTTTTACTTTTAAATCAGGAAGACTATGTCCACGATCCCGTTGACTGCCCGCGGTGCTGAGCGCCTGCAACTAGAATTGCATCGTTTGAAAACAGTAGAACGTCAAGATGTCATCAATGCCATCGCCGAGGCGAGAGCGCAAGGTGATCTGTCTGAAAACGCCGAGTACGATGCCGCACGCGAGCGCCAGGCTTTTGTTGAAGGGCGCATCCGTGAGCTCGAAGGTACGCTTTCGAACGCTCAAATCATCGACCCCTCAGCCCTTGAGACCGACGGTCGGGCTGTGTTTGGTGCCACTGTTGAGATCGAAGATCTCGAGTCGGGCGAGCGCGTCAAGTATCAGATAGTGGGCGACGTTGAGGCCGACATCCGCTCAAACCTCATTTCAGTGTCCAGCCCTGTGGCGCGTGCGCTTATTGGCAAGTCAGAGGGCGACGTTGTCGAAGTTCGAGCGCCGGCCGGTGTGCGCGAATACGAAGTTGTTAGCGTCAGCTACCAATAATCTGCCCACGCTAACTGATTTTCTCGTTAACAGGCCGTATACTTCTGGCCTGGATCAGCGTTTTCCGGTGCGAGGCCGCCTCGCACCGCCACGCAGCGACAGCGCACTGCCCGATCGGCGAGGTATGCCATGGGCATCGCGCTCGCTAAGTGAGCTGGTTTTGCGTGCACGGGGTGACAGACCGCCGCCAGCAGCCTCGGGCGATTTGGGTTTGGGTGCGCGCCGGCGGCGCGTTACGCCTTCAGCCGCAAGTTTCTTGGGTGTGTAGGGGTCGGACGGCTTGCGCACGGCGCGGGTCATGTTCAGCGCCTCGGCGGCGGCCCGTTCGGCTGCCAGGTCTGGGCGGTACAAAATTAATGTTTTGCCAAGGTGATGCACCGGCGCACACGAAAGTGTGTCACAGATGGTGTCGTACATGGCGGTTCGGGCTTCACGGTCATCGCCGGCGACCCGCACCTTGATAAGCTGATGGGCGTTCAGGTTAAGGTCTATTTCTTTTAGAACAGATTCTGACAGGCCGCGGTCGCCGATGAGCACGACCGGACGCAAAGGGTGGGCCGCGGCGCGAAGTTCGCTGCGCTTGTTTGAGGTAATGTCGAGTTTAGGCATGTTGGAATTGTACGGGAATGGCCAAGAAAAAATTCTCAAAAGAATGGGTTATGCAACATATTAACGACCCATACGTCAAAATGGCGCAACAGAAGGGGTATCGGGCACGTGCAGCATTCAAGCTGCTCGAAATTCTTGATACCGAAAAACTGATGCGTCCGGGCGATGTGGTGGTTGACCTGGGGTCTGCCCCGGGTAGCTGGTCACAAGTGGCCCGCGAGCGGCTTGCTGACTCTGAAGGCATCATACAGGGGCGCGTTATCGCGCTCGATATGCTGCCCATGGAGCCTGTAGCCGGTGTAGAGTTCATTTTGGGCGACTTTCGTGAAGATGAAGTGCTCGATCAATTGTCAAATAAGCTCGAAGGTCAGCAAGTAGACCTTGTAATGTCAGACATGGCCCCCAACTTATCAGGTGTGAGCTCAGCCGACTCGGCGCGAATTCAACATGTTTGCGAACTTGCGCTCGAATTCTCCTGCAATCATCTTAAGCCCGACGGCACACTTATTGTCAAGGCCTTTCATGGCAGCGGGTTTTCTCAAATTGTGGAAACCTTCAAGCAGCACTTTCAGCGGGTGGTTGAACGCAAGCCCAAAGCATCGCGCGCGAAGTCGTCGGAGACCTTTCTGGTGGCCTCAAAATTCAAGCCCCGTTAATAGACGGGTTATACAAACCATCATTCGATCTATCGGGTAGAATGGCTTAATTGACATACTTGTTTTGCTGCCGTGATTGCGGGGGTTTGGCAAGCTAAGGTTACAAGTAGGAGATTGGCTTTGAACAACTCATTTTCCAAGGTTGCGATCTGGATGGTGATAGCGCTCGTTCTGTTTACAGTGTTTAAACAGTTTGACGGGCGCCCCGCCACAACAGATACAGTAACTTACACCCAATTCATGAATGATGCACAGGCTGGTCGCATCAATAAGGTCGACATTCAGGGCGATACGTTATACGTAACGCCCGATGCCGGTCGTCCTTATAGTCTGACCTCGCCCGGTGACTTGTGGATGGTGCCCGAGCTCGTCAAGAGCGGCGTGCAGGTGTCCGGCAAGGCACGCGAAGAGCCGTCTTTCCTGACCAGCATCTTCATTTCATGGTTCCCCATGTTGCTGCTCATCGGTGTATGGGTGTTCTTCATGCGGCAAATGCAGGGTGGCGGCAAGGGCGGGGCATTCAGCTTCGGTAAATCCCGTGCCCGCATGCTTGACGAAAACACCAATCACATTACCTTTGCCGATGTGGCGGGGTGTGACGAGGCCAAAGAAGACGTACAAGAGCTGGTCGACTTTCTGCGCGACCCCACAAAATTCCAGCGCCTGGGCGGTCGTATCCCCCGCGGCGTACTGATGGTGGGTTCGCCCGGTACGGGTAAAACCCTGCTGGCAAAAGCCATTGCGGGTGAAGCCAAAGTACCTTTCTTCAGCATTTCGGGTTCCGACTTCGTCGAAATGTTTGTTGGCGTGGGCGCTGCACGTGTGCGCGACATGTTTGAAAACGCCAAGAAGCAGGCTCCGTGCATTATTTTTATTGATGAAATCGATGCCGTAGGCCGCCAGCGTGGTGCAGGCCTGGGTGGTGGCAACGACGAGCGCGAACAAACGCTTAACCAGTTGCTTGTTGAAATGGACGGTTTTGAAACCGGCCAGGGTGTGCTCGTCGTCGCAGCCACCAACCGCCCCGACGTGCTTGACCCTGCGCTGCTGCGTCCGGGCCGCTTTGACCGTCAGGTGGTTGTATCGCTTCCCGATATTCGCGGTCGTGAGCAGATCCTCAAGGTTCACATGCGCAAGGTGCCACTGGCCACTAACGTAGATGCTTTGGTACTCGCTCGCGGTACGCCAGGTTTCTCGGGTGCCGATCTGGCCAACCTCGTCAACGAAGCTGCATTGTTTGCCGCACGCCGCAGTGGCCGCACGGTTGACATGAGCGACTTCGAAATGGCCAAAGATAAAATCATCATGGGTGCCGAGCGCCGCTCGCTTATCATGCCCGAAGAAGAGCGTCGCAACACGGCCTATCACGAGTCCGGTCATGCTCTGGTTGCCCGTATGCTTCCCAAAACCGATCCGGTGCACAAAGTAACCATTATTCCGCGTGGTCGTGCACTGGGTGTAACCATGCAACTTCCTGACGGCGACCGCTACAGCATGGACAAAGAGCGTTTGCTCAATACCATTGCCGTACTGTTTGGCGGGCGTATCGCCGAAGAAGTCTTCATGAACCAGATGACTACCGGCGCTTCCAACGACTTTGAGCGGGCAACTGCTATTGCACGCGACATAGTCACGCGCTACGGCATGACTGACTCCCTCGGCCCCGTGGTTTACGCTGAAAACGAAGGCGAGGTCTTTCTCGGTCGCAGCGTCACCAAGACTACGCACGTGTCCGAAGCCACCATGCAAAAGGTTGATCACGAAATCCGCAGCATTATCGATGAGCAGTACACCGTTGCACGTACCATCATCGAAAATAATCGTGACAAAATCGAGGCCATGACGAAGGCGCTGCTTGAGTGGGAAACCATAGACGCAAACCAGATCAACGACATCATGGAAGGCCGGCCACCGCGCGCTCCACAGCCGCCATCGGTCAGCAACGATACGTCTGACAAGACGCCTCCTCCTGCAGGTCTGGCTGGCGCAGGTGGCGATACGGCAACTACGCCGGTCTGATAATCTGAACTCTCCCACTCAATGAGTTCAATACTGGTCTGCGGGCGCTTCGAGCTTAGCCTTGAACGCCCGCTTATCATGGGTATCGTCAACGTTACCCCTGATTCTTTCTCTGACGCGGCGGCCCATTTCGATGCAGATGCAGCGGTGGGCCATGCGCGCCTGCTCATCAGCCAGGGCGCTGATATGCTCGATATCGGCGGTGAGTCGACCCGGCCGGTGCGGTGCCCGTCAGCGCCGCTGAAGAGCTCGACCGAATTCTCCCTGTCATCGAAGCGTTACGTAATGAGCGTATTCCGCTTTCTGTCGATACGTTCAAGCCCGAGGTCATGCGTCAGGTCATCGCTGCCGGGGTCGACATGATCAACGACGTGTATGGGTTTCGCCGCGAAGGCGCAATCGAGGCCGTGTCAGGTGCCCGATGCGCGCTTTGCGTCATGCACATGCAAGGCGAACCCAAGACCATGCAGCAAGCTCCCCGCTATAGCGACGTGGTCGCCGAAGTAGGGCAGTTTCTGGCCCAGCGGGCCGAGGCATTGAGGCAGGGCGGTGTGGCAGCAAATCGTATCGTTCTTGATCCTGGTTTTGGCTTTGGCAAGACAGTTGAACAAAATTATCTTTTATTGCGCCAGCTCCGTGATCTGTGCAGTCAGGGCTATCCCTGGCTGCTGGGTCTGTCGCGTAAATCCATGATAGGCCATGTGGTTGGCCGTGACCCCTGTGAGCGTGTTGCTGGCAGTGTCGCGGCGGCGCTGGCGGGTATCGCCCGAGGGGCGCATATAGTGCGTGTTCATGATGTGGCCGAGACTGTCGATGCGGTCAAGGTGTGGCGCGCAATCGAATACGGAGTTTCTAATGTCTGAGCGTAAATATTTTGGTACCGATGGGGTGCGGGGCGAAGTGGGTGGCTCCACAATCAATGCCGAGTTCGCCTTGCGGCTTGGTTACGCAGCGGGACGTGTGTTCGCGCGCAATCATGCAGGCCACGGTCGTCCCTCTCTCGTTATGGGTAAAGACACCCGCATTTCGGGCTATATGCTCGAATCCGCACTTGAGGCTGGTCTGTCGGCGGCTGGGGTTGATGTGTTGCTGGCCGGCGTCATGCCTACGCCGGCAGTGGCCTACCTGACCAGGGCGTTGCGTCTTACAGCAGGCATAGTCATCAGCGCGTCGCATAATCCATTTCAAGACAATGGCATCAAGTTCTTCTCGGCCAAGGGCACCAAATTGCCGGACGAGATCGAGCTTGAAATCGAAAAAGCCATTGATGAGCCCCTAAATTGCGTAGGTTCTGAAGCGCTTGGACGTGCGCGGCGCCTTGAAGACTCGACCGGCCGTTATATCGAGTTCTGCAAAAGCACCTTTCCCAACGAGCTTGATCTTTCCGGCTTGTCCATTGTTGTCGACGCGGCAAACGGCGCGGCATACCGTATTGCTCCTCACGTCTTCCGCGAGCTGGGGGCAGAAGTCCACGCTATCGGGTGTGAGCCTGACGGCTTTAATATCAACGATGGCGTGGGTGCCACGTACCCTGAGCACCTGGCTGCTGAAGTAAAGGCGCGTGGTGCTGACCTGGGCATTGCTCTGGATGGCGATGCCGACCGGCTGCAAATGGTCGATAGCGATGGCCGTATTTATAACGGTGACGAGCTGCTGTACGTCATTGTGCGCGACCGCATGGCCAGTAACCCCGTTGCGGGGGTTTCGGGCACGCTAATGACCAATCTGGGGTTCGAGAAGCAATTGCAATCTTTGGGTGTCTCATTCCATCGCGCCAACGTCGGCGACCGCTACGTACTTGAGTCGCTGCAGCAACGTGGCTGGCTTTATGGTGGCGAAAGCTCGGGCCACTTGCTGTGTCTTGATTACCACACCACAGGCGATGGCATTATTGCGGCATTGCAGGTACTTACCGCCGTACGGCATGGTGGCAAGACGCTGTCCCAGTTGCTGGAGGATCTTAAAATGTACCCCCAGAAAATGGTCAATGTGCCATTGGCAGCTGGCGTGAACTGGCAGTCACACACCGGATTACAGGCCGCGCGGGAGCAGGTCGAGAAAATGCTGGGCGATCGCGGAAGGGTACTGATACGAGCCTCGGGTACCGAGCCCAAACTGCGGCTCATGGTTGAAGCCGAAGATATGGGCCTGGTCGAAGAGGGAATACAGCAGTTGGTTGCGGTTAATCTCAACTGAGCGTCGGCGTGGCTTTTTGCATGTGTTCAAAAGCCTGAAATATTTGGCAGGCAAACTTGCGGCAACTTTTCAAGGAGTTGTCCGCATGTTAGAACTGGCACGTATTAATTCTGAGCCGCAGGCTGGAGCCAACTGGTCTCATTCAGAACCCGGAGGGCTGGTTGTCGGGCTGGCGCGTACCCACCACGAGCTTGAAGCGTTGCAGAGGTTTCGGTACGAGGTGTTTACCCAGGAAATGCAGGCTCTTTTCCCCGATGCGCGTGATGGCCTGGATGCTGACCGTTACGATACCTGGTGTGAACACGTCATGGTGAGCGAACTAGGCACAGGACGTGTGGTGGGCACATATCGTTTGCTTACTCCTGAAAATGCCAGGCGTGCCGGCGGCTACTATTCCGAAGCAGAATTTGATCTGGGCCCTATTGACCATTTGCGTGAACAGTTATTTGAACTGGGCCGCTCATGTACGCATCCCGATTACCGCAATGGCTCGGTTATTTTGTTGCTGTGGTCGGGTATTGCGCGCCTCGTGCAGCAGCACGCATGCCGGTATGTGCTGGGCTGTGCCAGCGTCAGCTTGCGTGATGGCGGTGCGTCGGCGGCCAAAGTCTGGCGCCAGGCGTCCGGGCCCATGGCAGAGGCCGCTCGCGCCGGTTTGCCCAGGGTCGCCCCCTTGCATCGTTACCCGGTTGACTGTCTGGATGAAGGCCTGCCGGCACGTGTTCCGCCGCTTATAAAGGGCTATCTGAAAGTTGGGGCCAGTATTTGCGGCGAGCCAGCATGGGATCCCGACTTTAATACTGCCGACTTTCCTGTTTTACTTGATATTGAAAATCTTGACCCGCGTTACCGGCGTCATTTTGGCCTCGTTTGAGTCGGTTCAGTTTTTCTTGGACTCAACGGTTTCCAGGTCGAAATCAAAGCCAGCCTTGATCCATTCTCGTTTTTCGGCTCGCAGCGAGTAATCAGACAGGGGCCGCTCTGCCAGCCAGTGGGCTTGAACCCTGACTGTAATGGCGCGGTTGTTGACGGCAATGGTTACAGGCGGGTGGTGCTCAGCCGTTTCGCGCCGGCGTGACAGCAATACTGCCAGCCGCAGACAGAGCAACGTCAGCCACTGGGGGCGCGACGGCGACAGATCACGTAATTTTGATATTTTGCCGTGATGGCCCAGTGCAAAAAACGCAAGCAGTTCTTGATCGTCGTTGGAGAAGCCGGGCATGTCGGCGTTCTCAAGAATATACGCACTGTGTTTATGGTAGTCGGCGTGTGCGATGCTCAGCCCAACCTCGTGCAGGTCAGCGGCCCACTCCAGCGTGCGTTGCAGCTCCTGATACTCAGGCACGTTCTCTTCGGGCTTAAGGTGGCTGAAGAATGTGAGCGCCAGGTTTTTGACGCGCTCTGACTGGTTAACGTCGACGTGGTAGCGCTTCATAAATTGCCGCACGGTTTCGTGGCGCTTGTCATGCTCTGAGTCACGACCCAACAGGTCATACAGTACGCCGACGCGCAAAGCGCCTTCGCCCGGCGCCATGGTTTTGATGTTCAGTTCCTGGAAAGCGGCCAGCATAATGGCCAGCCCGCCCGCCAGAACCAGCGAGCGGTCGCGTTTGAGACCAGGCAGGGATTCCATGACGACCTGGCCATCATGAATAAGCCTGGCCTTTAGCTTTTGCAGACCCTCTAGCGTAATGCCTTTTTTGGACATGCCGCCTTCCTGAAGCACGGCGATCAGCCCTTTTGCGGTGCCTGACGAGCCATAGGCTTCTTGCCAGCCTGTTTTGCGATAAAGCCGTGAAATACCCTCAAGCTCCCGTCGCGCTGAGATTTCAGCCTGTTCCATGCGTTCGGCATTAATGTGGCCGTCAGGGAAAAACTTGCGCGTATAACTGACACAGCCCATATAGAGCGAAGACAGATACATGGGCTTGAAGCCCTTGCCGATAATGACTTCGGTTGAACCCCCTCCTATGTCTATCATGAGCCGTCGGTTGTCGGAAGGTGGCAGCTCGTTGGTAATGCCGGAGAAAATAAGCCGCGCTTCTTCTTGCCCCGAAATGATTTCAATGGGAAACCCAAGCGCGTCCTGGCAACGTTGCACCACCTCAGCGGCATTGCGCGCGATGCGAAACGTGTTGGTGGCAACTGCTCTTACCCGGTTAGGATGAAACCCCACCAGCAACTCGTTGAAGCGCTTGAGGACAGTGATAGCGCGCAGTATGGAGGTTTCGTCGACCGTTCTGTCGTCGTCGAGACCGGCAGCGAGCCGGACGGACTCTTTCATTCTGTCGAGGGAATAGATCTGGGCATTCCCATCTTGTTGCACGACGCGTCCGATAGAAAGCCGGAAGCTGTTGGAGCCAAGGTCGATGGCGGCAAGCAGGTGATCCATTAGGGGACTCTTGAACTGGTTACGGGGGATTATAGTGGCCGATCCGTTGTAAAGACCTGACCCAAGTTCGAAAAGGTCGTGTAAAAGGTCGCGCAAGTGGCGAAAACCCGGCGGTTTCTATAGTATTGAGAGCATCCATGCCGGTTTTCACGAACGTGTAACAGGCGTTTGTTAAATCAGGTTTTTCATCTCGAACGTAAAATATTTATGTCATCTGAGCCGTTACACCCGCCTTTGCTTAATCGCGAACTGTCGTTGCTGAAGTTCAACGAGCGGGTTATGGCCATGGCTGAGTATGCTTCCGTGCCGTTGCTTGAACGCTTGCGCTATCTGTGCATTGTCAGCTCAAACATGGATGAATTTTTTGAAATTCGCATCTCCAGCCTGAAAGAACAGCAGCGCCAGACGCCTGGCCTGGTCGGCCAGGATGGGTTGACGCCAAGTCAGGCGTTCGACCTGGTGCAACAGGCAGCCCACAAGCTGGTAGATCAACAAAGCCGCTTGCTCACCGGGGCCGTGTTGCCCGCGCTCGCGGGGCAGGGCATCGTACTGCTTGAGCCTTCTTTCTGGTCAGACACGATGCGGCAGTGGGCCTATGAATTGTTTAATCGCGATGTCATGCCTATGCTTACACCCATCGGGCTTGATCCGGCGCATCCGTTTCCGCGGGTGTACAACAAAAGCCTGAACTTTATTGTTTCGTTGTCCGGGCATGATGCTTTTGGTCGTAGCGCTTCGATTGCCATCGTACAGGCGCCACGGGCATTGCCACGTGTCATGAGGGTGCCTGACAGCGTCTCGGGCGTGCCGCACGGGTATGTGCTTCTGTCAGCCCTGATCAGTGCCTTTGTGGGCGACGTGTTTCCGGGTCTTGATGTTAAAGGCGTTTATCAGTGGCGGGTAACGCGCAACAGCGACCTGTTCGTCGATGAGGAAGAAATCACCAACTTGCGGCAGGCACTTCAAGGTGAGTTGTCTCAGCGTAATTTCGGCGCAGCGGTAAGGCTTGAAATCGACCATGCCATGCCTGAAGCGCTAGAGGTGTTTCTGCAGCACGAATTTCTCTTGCAGCCGCACGACACTTATCGCGTGATCGGGCCGGTCAACTTGTCACGGCTTTTGCAGCTATGCAACACCATAGATCGCCCCGATCTGCTCTTTCCCCAGCACGATCCGAGCGTGCCACCACCGTTTGACACGTTATCCGATAACGTTGACGAATTCTTTGCTGCTATTGCACACAAAGACCGTCTGTTGCATCACCCGTATCAGTCTTTTCAACCCGTTCTAAGCTTTCTGCGTGCGGCGTCTCGCGATCCGGCCGTGGTCGCCATCAAGCAGACTATTTATCGTACCGGTGAAGACTCCGAGCTCATGCGTCTGTTGCTGGCTGCCGCGCGGGCCGGCAAAGAGGTCACTGTCGTGGTCGAGCTCATGGCCAGGTTCGACGAGCAGACCAATATCAACTGGGCCGCCCGTCTTGAAGAGGTGGGCGCGCACGTAAGTTATGGCGTTGTGGGCCACAAGACCCATGCCAAGATGATGCTGGTGCTGCGGCGCGAAAAAGGCGAAATTCGCCGATACGGACATTTAGGCACGGGCAACTACCATCCGCGTACGGCGCGCCTGTACACCGACTTTGGTCTGCTTACCGCAGATCAAAAGCTGTGTCACGATCTGGACCATGTGTTTTCTCTGCTTACTGGTCTGGGCGCACGGCGTCCGCTGCAGTTGTTGCTGCAATCGCCGTTTACGCTGCATGAAACCATGCTTGCGCTACTGCGTGATGAAGTGCTTAATGCCAAAGCCGGGCGCAAGGCACGTATTATGGCCAAAATGAATTCGCTGCTAGAACCCGTTATTATCGAGGCGCTATACAAGGCCAGCCAGGCGGGGGTGCAAATAGACCTGATCGTGCGCGGCGCCTGCGCCTTGCGCCCCGGGGTGCCGGGCATGTCAGAAAATATACGTTTGCGGTCTATCGTTGGTCGTTTTCTTGAGCATGCCAGAGTCTTTTATTTTTATGCAAATGGCACAGAAAAAGTGTATTTGTCGTCTGCAGACTGGATGGATCGCAATTTTTTCAGACGTGTAGAGATCGGCTTCCCCGTACTGGACACAGCCCTTAAAAAACGCGTGATCAGCGAGGCGCTTACCTACGCCCTGCGTGACAACCAGCTGGCCTGGCGAGGCATGTCTGACGGCACGTATGTCAAGGTCAAGGGCAGGGGAAGGTCATTGAATCTACATGAGCATTTGTTGCAGACACTAGGCGGCCAATAAAACATGGCATTGTCATGAACATGTCATATTGGCTGCGTACTATGACGTTCTTGACAGGGTGTACCTGTCAATGACATGCAACAGATTCCAAAAGGACTTCTTCATGCTTAAACGCGTTTTTGTGCAAGTTTCTGTCAGTATCGCATTGGGTGCGGCCTCGCTGGTCGCGCATGCCGCAGACATTACGGGTGCAGGTGCTTCGTTCCCCTTTCCTATCTATGCCAAATGGGCTGCTCAATATCACAAAGAGACGGGAAATCGCGTTAATTATCAGTCCATCGGTTCGGGTGGCGGGCAGCAGCAGATTATTGCGAAAACAGTTGATTTCGGTGCCTCTGATGACCCCATGAAGGTTCAGGCGCTTGATGAAAACCAATTACTGCAGTTTCCAGCCATTATTGGCGGCACGGTTCCTGTTGTGAACGTGGCCGGCATAGAGCCGGGCCAGATGAAGCTGTCGGGTGCAGTTCTGGCCGATATCTTCCTGGGTAAAATCACCAAGTGGGATGACGCAGCCATCAAGACGCTTAATCCTGATCTGAAACTGCCTTCTGCCTCGATTATCGTAGTACACCGGTCAGATGGGTCTGGCACGACGTTTGGCTGGACCAATTATTTGTCCAAAGTGTCGCCCGACTGGAAACAAAAAGTCGGTGAAGGCAAGGCCGTCAAATGGCCTGCAGGGCAGGGCGGCAAGGGCAACGAAGGGGTTGCCGCGTATGTGCGCCAGCTTAAAAACTCGATTGGCTACGTTGAATACGCCTATGCCAAGCAAAATCAGCTGCCCTGGGCTCAACTGCAGAACAAGGATGGCAAGTTTGTACAGCCTTCGCAAGAGTCGTTTGCGGCAGCAGCAGCTAACGCTGACTGGAAAAACACACCCGGTATGGGGGTAGTGCTCACCGACGAGCCAGGCGCCGATTCATGGCCTGTCACGGCGGCCAGCTTTATTCTGATCCACAAGACGCAGCAAAAACCCGAGGTGGCAAAAGAGGTGTTGGCGTTCTTTGACTGGGCATTCAAGCAAGGCGGCGAGATGGCGCAAGAGCTTGATTATGTGCCCTTGCCCGATGCTGTCACCAGCCAGATTGCTGAATCCTGGAAAACCGAGATCAAGTCTGCCGACGGCAACGCCATCTGGAAGTAAATCGCTACGATCCGGGGCGCAGCCCCTGTGAACTGGCCGGGACGGGCTGCGCAGGCGGCGCCGTCCCAGTTGTGTGAAAATGACGCCTTTGGGCCTGTGTGCCCAATTCCAGACATGCTTTATATAATTGGCCCTTCCAGAATGCCAGAAGAAACACATGAAACATAACCGGAACGCACTGTTGGATGCCGTGTTCAAAAACCTGACGCGTACGTTTGCGTTCATGGTGTTCGTGCTGCTGGGTGCCATTATGGTCTCGCTGGTGTGGGGCAGCCGCCAGTCGATTGCCGAGTATGGCCTGGCGTTTCTCTGGACAAACAACTGGGATCCCGTCCAGAATATTTATGGGGCCATGGTACCTATTGCCGGAACCCTGCTCACGTCGCTGATTGCCTTGGCGATTGCGGTACCCGTCTCGTTCGGTATTGCCATGTTTCTTACCGAGCTCTCGCCCACCTGGCTGCGGCGTCCGCTGGGCACTGCCATTGAAATGCTGGCTGCCATCCCGTCCATCATCTACGGTATGTGGGGGCTTTTTGTATTTGTACCCGTATTCCAGGAATACGTGCAGCCCCATGTCATCAACCTGTTCGAAGGGGTGCCCGTGCTGGGCGACATTTTTGCTGGCCCGCCATTTGGTATTGGCGTCTTTACGGCCGGGCTAATTCTTTCGATTATGGTTATCCCTTTCATCACAGCCGTCATGCGAGACGTGTTTGAGCTGGTACCTCCCATGCTTAAAGAGTCAGCCTATGGCCTGGGCAGTACAACCTGGGAGGTGGTCTGGAAGGTGGTGCTGCCTTTTACAAAAACAGGCGTTATCGGCGGCATCATGCTTGGGCTTGGCCGGGCACTGGGCGAAACCATGGCCGTCACCTTTGTCATTGGTAATGCGTTCAATCTTCCATCGTCGATTTTTTCGCCATCCAACTCAATTGCCTCCGCACTGGCCAACGAGTTCAACGAGGCCGGTGGCATGCAGAAAAGCGCGCTGCTTGAGCTGGGGTTGATCTTGTTCCTGATCACCACGGTTGTGCTGGCGTTTTCCAAACTCATGCTGCAGCACCTCGCCAAGGGCGAGGGTACTTCGCACTAGGCAGGGCCGACATCATGTTCTCTTCCAATTCGACGGTTGGTCTTGCAAACCCCGTATACCGGCGGCGGCGCCGATTCAACCAGATCATGCTGGTGCTCTCGGGTGCCACCGTAGTATTCGGCTTGTTCTGGCTAAGCTGGATCATTCTTACCCTGCTGGTAAAAGGTGGCAGCGCACTTTCGCTTACCTTGCTTACCCAGTCGACGCCTGCGCCAGGTGCCGCCGGTGGCCTGCTCAATGCCATACTGGGCAGTGTCATGATGGCAGCGGTGGCCACGCTTGTCGGCACGCCGATTGGTGTGCTGGCGGGTACGTATCTGGCTGAATACGGTAAACGTGGCTGGCTGGCCCCGGCCACGCGTTTTTTAAATGATGTGCTGCTTTCAGCGCCATCTATTGTTATTGGCCTGTTTATTTACGCGGTATACGTCGCCCAGGTCGGCCATTATTCTGGTTGGGCGGGCTCATTTGCTCTGGCCATACTAGTTATACCCGTCGTGGTGCGCGCTACCGACAATATGTTGCTGCTGGTGCCAAACAGCCTGCGCGAAGCGGCGGCAGCCCTGGGGTGCCCGCAATGGCGGATAGTGGTGTTTATCAGTTACCGCGCAGCCCGTTCGGGCATTATGACCGGGGTGTTGTTGGCAGTTGCCCGCATTTCGGGTGAAACCGCACCACTGCTTTTTACCGCACTGAACAACCAGTTTCTCAGTTTGAACATGAACGCACCCATTGCCAACCTGCCGGTGGTGATTTTCCAGTATGCGGCCAGTCCGTTTGAAGACTGGAATCGCCTGGCCTGGGCAGGCGCTGTCATGATCACCTTGCTGGTGCTGGGCATTAATATTCTGGCCCGCAGCCTGTTCCGTAAATAACTTGAACGCCAGGCCCTCTGGCCTGGTCGGGAACCATTCATGCATAACCAACCTCCTGCCGAACGCATCAAGCTGGAAGTCAAAAACCTTAATTTCTACTACGGTAAGTTTCAGGCCATCAAAGATGTAAACCTGTCTATCCAAGAAAACAAGGTCACTGCTTTTATCGGGCCTTCGGGTTGCGGCAAGTCTACGTTGCTGCGCACGTTTAACCGCATGTTCGAGCTTTACCCCGGCCAGCGGGCCGAAGGTGAGATCAATCTTGACGGCGAAAATCTGCTGTCGTCAAAAATGGATATTTCGCTTATTCGCGCCAAGGTTGGTATGGTATTCCAGAAGCCTACGCCTTTTCCCATGAGCATTTACGACAACATTGCGTTTGGGGTGCGTCTTTTTGAACGGCTCAGTAAAGGTGAAATGGACGAGCGTGTCGAATGGGCGCTGACCAAAGCGGCGTTATGGAATGAAGTAAAAGACAAGCTCAATCAAAGCGGAAACGGGCTTTCGGGTGGGCAACAACAGCGTCTGTGTATTGCACGCGGCGTGGCGATCAAGCCCGAGGTGCTGCTGCTCGATGAGCCGTGTTCGGCGCTTGATCCGATATCCACTGCAAAAATCGAAGAACTGATCGCCGAGATCAAGTCTGACTACACGGTGGTTATCGTCACGCACAACATGCAGCAGGCAGCCCGCTGTTCTGACTACACAGCGTACATGTATCTGGGCGAACTCATGGAGTTCGGTGAAACCGACCAGATATTTGTCAAGCCGGCCCGCAAAGAAACCGAAGACTACATCACCGGGCGTTTTGGCTGATTTATTCGGATGGCTTCCGGGCCAAGCATTACACGGTGCACGGTAGCGCGTGCTTGGCATCTCTCTCACAAGACGGGCAAGCACCGCCGCGTACGGTTTGCCGATCTGATACAGTTCAAGACTGAACGTGAACGTGTCAGCGGCCAAGCTATGGAAGAACTGGCGAAGCAGGCTCAGGAGCTGGCCCTGGGGTACGAGTGAGGCATTCAGGCCATGCAGTGCACATGGCCGTCTAACTTACTTGCCGGCTTTGTCCTGTGCTTTTTTCCAGGCGCCAATAATGCTTTCATAGGCGGCGGCAGCTTTCATGGGGTCGGTGGCCTCGATTTTGATGTCTTTCAGGTTGGGCAGTTCGGTGAGCGACGCCACGTCGATGTCCGAGCGGCTGGGTCGACGGAAATTGTCGGTAAGCTCAGCCTCCTGAACATCTTTGGACAGCAGTACGTCATAAAGCTGTTCTGCGGCCTTGTCGCCATTTTTGGGGTTTTTGATGATGGCCACGGCCTCGGGCGCGACAAAAGCGCCTTCTTCCGGATAGACGATTTTTATTTCTTTCTGGCCGCCGGCGATATAGGCATAAGCCGCATATTCCATGGTAATGCCAACTGCATACTCGCCGTTGGCCACGCTTTTGTAGATTTGTGCGGAGCTGCGAGAAATGTCGGCGTTGGCGACCAGCTTGTCGAAGCCGTCTTGGCCGAACAGCTGATACAGCCCGTACATCTGGTCGTAGGTGCTGCCTGATGTGCCGGGGTCACCGACGATGAGCTTGCCTTTCCATTTGGGGTCAAACAGATCAGCCCAGCGTGTGGGTGCGGCCATGCCTTTGAGCTGCTTGTCGTTGATCATGATGACCATGACGTGCACGTTGCTGCCTGCCCAGAGATTGTCTGGACCGATAAAGCGCGGGTCCAGCCCTTTGATTTCGGCTGACTGATAGGGCTGAAAATTCTGTTTATAGGCTGCCATGGTGCCGAAACCGGCGCCCCAGACTACGTCGCCGAGCGGGTTGGCGGCTTCGGCTTCGATGCGCTTCATGAGTGCGCCGGTGCCGGAAGTGACCTGCTGTATGTTCAGATCAGGTGCTTTTTTACGAGCAATGTCTAGTGCAGTTTCGATGGTCTGGACATTGTTTGATGTGTAGACGATGGCGTCGGCGGCGACGGCAGATGCTCCGGCGAGTAACGCGGCGCTGCCAAGTGTGGCGGCAATGCTGTGCCTGAGATAGCGTGGGTTGAACATGGTGCCCCTCCTGGAGTTATTAGAATCAACGGCTTGAGAATAGGTCGAGCTTGAGAAAACGCACGGCCAGATAAATAGGAACGATGATGACGATCATCAAAATTACGCCATAGGCGGATGCCCTGGCAAGAAACCCTGCGTCAATCTGACGGAACATCTGTATGGGCATGGTTTCCATGCCGCCGTAATACAGCACAATGGTGGCGGACAATTCGGCCAGCGACGTCACCCACATGAGAATGGCCGCTCCGAATATAGCGGGCTTCATCACCGGCAATACTACTTTGAAAAAGCTGGCAATGGGCGAGACACCAAGATTGATGGATGCCTCTTCGATGGAGTCGGGAATGCTGTACAGCGATGCGGAGGCCGAGCGTATCGAAAACGGCACCTTGCGCACGAATAAGGCCGAGGCCATGATGACCCAGGTGCCAGTAAGAATAATGGCCCCGCTGTTGTAAGTATGGATTAGCGCAATGCCCAGTACCGTGCCCGATATAGCCAGTGGCAGCATCACCACGTAATCAAGAATGGTGACAGACCAAATGCGTTTCTTGACAATGAGGTAGCTGGCGAGAGTGGCAAAACAGGTGCCGGCAATCGCCGCCACACTGGCAAGCATCAATGAGTTGAGTATGGGCTCTGGCGCAGTACGCACTGCGCGTTCCATGTTTTCGAACGTCCACGTGCCGTATTTCATGACGGGGCCGCGCGCCTTGGTAAAGGCGCCAATAATTACGATGACCGCGGGTATCATGGAAAATGCGACAAACAGCGTGGCCCACGCCGTCAGCAGCACCGCCGTAAGGCCTCGTGCGCGCACAGCCATGGGAGCGCGCCCTTGCGACATCTGATAGGTTTTTCTTTCTACCACGCGCTTTTGTACAAAGAGAACAAACCCCACCAGCACCACAGACACCACGGCCAGCACGCTTTGCATGATGGGGTTGCCGCCCATCTCTGACAGAAACGTGGTGTAGGTGAGCGACGACAGCACGTCGACCCGCCCGCCCAGAATCATAGGAATAGAAAAATTGTCGACGGCCAGTGTGAAGACAATCATGGCGTTGATGAGCAGGGCCGGGGCCAGGACAGGTAGCGTCACGGTTAAGGTGCGGCGTAGATCGCTTGCGCCCAGGTTGACCGCCGCTTCTTCGATGGTGCCGTCTATGGCCTTGAGCGCGGCCAGCATGCCGATATAGACATAGGTGTAATCATTCAGGATGAGTGCGAAGGTCATGCCGAACCAGCCGTAAAACGACGGCAGGTCTATGCCTATGCTTTCGAGTGCCAGGCGCACAATGCCGTTGTTGCCCAGCAGCATGAGCCAGGCCTGTGATACGACGATGTCAGGCAAAATAATGGTGGCCAGCGGTAGCAGCGCCACGATGCTCTTGCCGGGGAAGTCGAAACGGGCCACGATATACGCGAGCGGTGCGCCCAGCAATACCGCACCCGTTGTCGACACGGTACCCAGAATGACGGTGTTGGTGAAAGCCTGTACGTAGCGTGGGTTACCGAAAAAAGTCCGGAACCCGGCAAGACTTAGCTTCCCGGTTTGCGGATCAATGCCGCTTTGATAAAAGAGGGATGCCAGCGGCCAGATAACCAGCGCAACAAGGGCGGCCAGACAAAACAAAGACGGTATCAGCCATGGAGAGCGCAGGCGTTGCAGGTTCAGATTCATGATGAGCGTGTCAGGCGCGAACCAGGCGGCATTCGGGGCTGAAACTCAAGAATACGGCAGTTCCGGGAACGTAAGCCGCATCGTTGGCAGCGGGTACATCGACGTTGAGCGTAGCGCCGTCCGACAGGCGCAGGGCGTATGTGGCCTTGAAGCCGAGGTAGCGCCGGTAGAGAACCTGGGCCGAGATGCGGCCTGGAGCTGCGCCATCTGGGTGTATGGTGATGTGCTCGGGGCGCGCGGCTAGTTGCCAGTCGGCACCTGAGACGACGCCAGGCACGTGGATATGGCCGTCAGCTATGCTGACCTGCATGCTGTCGGCCTTCGTCGCGAGGCTCTGTACGGTGATGAGGTTGGCGGCGCCGATGAAGTCTGCTGCGTAGGATGTGGCGGGGCGAGCATAAAGCCCTTCGGGCGTATCAAGCTGATCTATTCTGCCCTGACGCAGCAAGGCGATACGGTCGGACATGGACAAGGCTTCTTCCTGGTCGTGCGTAACAAAAATGGCGGTGATCTTGGATTCTTGCTGCAACTGACGAATGACATCGCGCATCTGTATGCGCAGCTTGGCATCAAGATTGGACAGCGGCTCGTCCATCAGGAGCACACGCGGCTCGATGACAAGTGCTCGCGCAAGAGCTACCCGTTGGCGCTGGCCGCCAGACAGCTCGCCTGGATAGCGTTTGGGCAGGTGTCCTAACCCTACGCGTTCTAGTATTTGACCAACCTTGTCGGCGATCTGGCGTGAAGAAAACTTACGCACTCTCAGGCCGTAGGCCACGTTGTCAAAGACGGTCTTGTCGGGAAAGAGGGCGTAATCCTGAAACACCATGCCTGTTTCGCGCTTGTGTGCCGGCATGTGAGTGATGTCTTGTTCGTCGAGCAGCAGTCTGCCCTCGTCGGGAACAATAAAGCCCGCGATCATGCGCAGCAGGGTGGTCTTGCCACACCCGCTAGGCCCCAGCAGCGTAAAGAATTCGCCGTGCCTGACTTGCAGAGACAGCTTATCAATGATGGTTACGTCCCCGTAGCGTTTAGTGACGCCTTCTATCGTAATTTTGGCCATGAGTGTGGTGTGTGTAAGCGGATATAAGCTATGCAGCATACCTGATAGTCGGAATGCAGGAGATACAGGGTTTTCATGGAGCGCTGCATACAGAACAAAAAGAGGTTGACAGAAATTGAGCGCAGGCGCACATTTGAAACAGGGGATCGCAAACTACAAGGCCGCCATGGGAACACCATGCGCAGCGGCTGCGTTTAGGAGGCGTTCCCATGGAGCAACCGAAAAAATCATCTGCCGTCAGTCGGCGTGCCGTGCTGCAGCTGGCCGCAGCAACAGGGCTGGCGCAACTGGCCCCGCCCATGCTTATTCAGGCACGCGGCGAACAGGCAGTGCGGCTCGGGCTTGATAACCCGCTCACTGGCACGTATGCCGCTACCGGCAAAAACGAACTTACGGGCTGTCAGCTAGCTGTCGAGCAGATCAACGCCAAAGGTGGAATACTCGGCCGTCCGGCCGAGTTGTTAATTGAGGATTCCACCAGCGGCGACGCCGGGACGGCGGTGCAAAAAGCTCGCAAGCTGATCGACCGGGACAAGGTCAATTTTCTGTTGGGCAATGTCAACTCAGCGCTGTCGCTGGCCATGGCCGAGGTCAGCCACGAAAAAGGTGTGCTGCACGTTGTTCCTGGTGGGCACACTGATGCCGTCACCGGCACGTCCTGTCACTGGAACGTGTTTCGCGTCTGCAATACCACGCGCATGCTCACCAACGCCATTGCCAAAACTCTGATGGAAAAATACGGGAAGAAAATGTACTTCCTGACCTCTGACTATGCCTTTGGCCATACCCTGCAGGACGGCTACGACGCCAATCTGAAGCAGTACAACGGCACCAAGCTGGGTGAGGATCTCATTCCTCTGGGCACCACAGACTTTTCCTCTTATCTCATCAAGGCGCAGGCGACTGACCCGAACATCATTGTGTTTCTGATGAACGGCGATGACCTGCTCAATGCCCTGAAGCAGGCCGTGCAGTTTGGACTGGAGAAGCGCATACACCTGGCTGGCGCCAACACCGAACTTGAAGTGCTGGAGGGCCTGCCGCCCGAAGCGCGTATTGGCGACTGGGTGGCAGAGTGGTATCACGTGCAGCCCAATGTGCCGCATGTGGACGAGTTTGTGGCCGCTATCAAAAAGAAAACAGGCAGGGTGCCGACTGCGAGGACATGGTTTGGTTTTGTGGGGGCGTGGACATGTGCGCTCGCGGCTAACAAGGCCAAGTCGCTGGATGCCGTCAAGATGGCGCAGGCGCTGCAGGGCATGGAGTTGCCGCCTGAAGTCGGGTTGATGCCCGATACGCCGTTTTATCGAAAAGATCAGAATCAGTTGATCGGCTCACTCTTTGTGGGTCATGCGCAGGCTAAGGGCAGTACGCCGGATGACCTCTTCCATGTAGACACGATTGTGCATGGCAAAGATGTGGCGGGCACGGTGGAGGAATCAGGCTGCAAAATGGTTTGGCCCAAGACTTGATTGCAGCAGGGGCAGCAGTGGCGACAGAAGCCACAGAAGCCACACACAGAAGCCACAGAAGTAGCAGAAGTAGCAGAAGTAGCAGAAGTAGCAGAAGTAGCAGAAGTAGCAGGAATAGCAGAAGGCAGAAGGCAGAAGGCAGAAGGCAGAAGTGGCAGGAGTGGCAGGAGCAGAAACAATAGAAGCAGTAGCGGCGGGCGGGCCAGCCCGCCCGCTGTCCGGCCCTGGCCCTGCGCCGGGTTCAGAATCTCTGCATGATGGAACATTGAATGACTGAGCTGATTCTCTTCAATATTTTCAACGGGTTGATTGTCGGTGCCTTCTATGCGCTGATGGCACTGGGCCTTTCCCTCATCATTAATCTGACCAGCGTCATCAACTTTGCACACGGTGGGTTTCTGGCCCTGGGTGCCTACTTTGCCTATGAGCTTGTGCCTTACATAGGATTCTGGGGCGCGCTCATTGTCGCGCCCATCCTCACCGCCATGCTGGGGCTGCTGGTGGAAAGGCTGATGATACGGCGGCTTTATGGCCGTGATCCGCTCTACAGCCTGTTGCTGACGTTCGGACTAGCTTATGTGTTCGAAGATAGTCTGCGCTACATCTGGGGCGCACAAAGCTTGCCTTTTCGGGTGCCAGACTGGCTCATGCAGCCTTTGAGCAACTATTTTTTCTTCCTGACTGGCTACCGGGTCTTTATGGTGATTCTCGTCTCGATTGCTGTGGGTGGCCTGTTCTTCATTCTGACGCGTACACGGCTGGGCATACGCATCAGGGCTGGCACCCTCGATCTCGAAACGGTCGCGGTGCTGGGTGTAAATGTGCGCCTGCTGCGCAACCTGAACTTTGGCCTGGGCATCTACCTGGCCGGGCTGGCCGGTGTGCTTGCAGCTGGTTTGCTGGGGTTGCAGCCAACCATGGGCGATGCGCTCATTATGCCCAGCTTTGTTGCCATTATCGTGGGTGGCCTGGGAAGTCTGGTCGGCACGTTGATGGGCGGATTGCTGATAGGTGTGGCGTCGGGGATTGCGACGGTCTATTTGCCTTCGGCTTCTGAAGCAATTATTTATCTGATGATGGCCGTCGTACTGCTGGCGCGCCGCGCGGCTGCTGGGTGAAGAGGGGATGAACCTGTGAGCGAGAACAATACAAAACTGTTCTGGAATGTAGCCCTGTGGGTCGTGTTGCTGACCATGCCTTACTGGATGGGGGCGGTTGGCGGGTACACAGGCCTTGCCACGCGTGTGCTTGTCCTGGGGCTGGCGGCGATGTCGGTCAATTTCTTGCTTGGCTTTACGGGGGTGCTGTCGTTCGGGCATGCAGCGTATTTCGGTCTGGGCGCATACGGTGTGGGGCTGGTGATCAAGTATGTGGCGCCTAGCACGCCACTGGGAATTCTCGTGGGAGTTCTGGTCGGTACCATTGCCGCAGCTATGGTGGGCGCGTTGATCGTCAAGTTGCGGGGCATTTACTTTGCCATGGTCACGATTGCGTTCGGGCAGATGTTTTATTTCATCGCGTTTAGATGGAATACCGTCACGGGAGGCGACGACGGCCTGACTGGATGGCGGAGGGTTCCGATAGATCTGGGCCTGACCAAAATCGATATCGTATCCAGCGGCGTTACTTTCTACTATGTGGTGCTGGCGTTGTTTGCGGTGTCTGTGGGCATTATGGCTCTGATTCTGCGCTCCCCTTTCGGGCGAACGTTGCTGGCCATACGCGAGAACGAGCGACGCGCCAGATTCCTCGGAATACCGGTGGAGCGCCATATTCTTATCGCCTTCGTCATTTCCGCTGTCTTTGCCAGCCTTGCCGGCGGGCTGTACGCGCTGCTTAACAATTTTGTGGATCCGCGCTCTCTGCACTGGACGGTGTCGGGAAATTTCGTGATTATGGCTGTCATAGGAGGTATGCGCTCGTTCTGGGGGCCGCTGATCGGCGCTGCCATCTTTGTTGTGTTGCAAGATTATGTTTCCAGCTACACGCAGAACTGGTTGTTTTTCATTGGCTTGTTTTTCGTGCTTATTGTGCTGTTTTTCCCCAGAGGGGTGCTTGGCATCATCCGCAGGAGGCAGCCATGAGTATGCTGGAAGTAAACCATGTCACCCAGAAGTTCGGTCATCTCGTGGCGGTCGACGATGTGTCGATGGCGGTCGAGAAAGGCGAGCTGCGTGCATTGATAGGGCCCAATGGCGCCGGCAAGACCACTTTCTTCAACTTGATCAGCGGCTTTTTCAGGCCCACAGCCGGCCATATTCTGCTCGACGGGCGCGACATCACGAACACGGCACCGCATCAGCGGGTAGCGCTAGGTATGGCTCGTACATTTCAGATTACCGAGATTTTTCCTGAGCTTACTGTGAGGCAAAATCTGCGCACGCCTGTGGAGCTTGCAATGGGCCTGCGGCTCAGACCATGGATGAGCCGGTCTGATGCTAGCCGCGCGCAGGAAAGAGTGGACGAGCTGCTGGACATGGGCGGTCTGCAGGCCAATGCAGACAGGCTGACGGGTGAACTGTCGCACGGCGATCAGCGCGCCACTGAAATCATGATGGCCCTGGCCCTAAAACCCCGCTTATTGTTGCTCGATGAGCCCACAGCGGGGATGGGCAGCCGGGAAACCTACAGCACGGCCATGCTGATACGCAAACTGCATCGTGAACAGGAACTGACCATTGTTCTGGTCGAGCACGATATGCGCGTTATTTTTAATCTGGCGGATCGTATAACGGTGCTGGCTGAAGGCAGGGTTCTGGATGAAGGAGCGCCCGATGACATCGCGGCCAGTGAATCCGTGCAAATGGCTTATTTGGGGAAGGCGGCATGAATGCTCTTGAAGTTAAGGATATCCATACCTACTACGGCAAAAGCCATATTCTCGACGGTGTGAGCCTGGTCGTTGGCGAGGGCGAGCTTGTGACGCTGCTCGGTCGCAATGGTGCGGGCAAGTCGACGACATTACGCAGCATTATCGGGCTTACGCCCGCACGCAGTGGCAGCATTCATATTCTTGGCAAGGACACGACCAAGTGGCCACCCTACCGTATCGCCGCCATGGGGGTGGGGTTTGTGCCCGAGGGCAGGCGCATCTTCGCCAACCTCACCGTAGATGAAAACCTGAAAGTACCTGTGGAGCGACCGGGGCCCTGGACCATACCCGCAGTCTACAAGCTCTTTCCCAGACTGGAGGAGCGCAAAAGCAACAAAGGTCGACAGCTTTCTGGTGGCGAGCAGGAGATGCTGGCCATTGCCCGCACCTTGCTGCTCAATCCGAAGCTGTTGCTGCTGGACGAGCCTTCGCAGGGTCTGGCGCCGCTAATCGTGCAGGAAGTGTTCCGGGTGGTCAAGGCGACGCGGGACGCCGGGACTTCTGTGCTGTTAATTGAACAGAATGTACGCGCGGCAGTCGAGATTGCTGACCGTGCCTATGTGCTGGATGACGGCGGCATTGTTTACGAAGGTTCCGCCGCCGAGTTCGGCCAGGATGAAGAACGCGTGAGAGCGCTGGCGGGTGCAAGCGCCGAGAAATGGGATGAAGCCGAAATGGAGTGAGGCGGCATTGGCACAAAAGCAGCGCTATTGGTTCAACGTCCTATTGCATACGCCTGCATAAGCCGTGGCGATGCCGCCGCGTGCAGTATCCCATCTGCGTCGCGCGTGGCCGCCGTGAGCCGGCCTATGGTCCAGGGTGGCGATACTTCCAGCGCGTGACTGCGGCGGCGCAGGTCGTCCATGACGGCCTCGCCGACGGAGCTTTCCAGGGTGATGTTGGCCGGTTTGCGACCGCGTGGATAAAACGAGCTGGGAAAATGCTGGGTATGAAAGAGTGGAGCGTCTATGGCTTCTTGCAGATTCATGCCCTGATGCAGATGCCGCAGAAAAAGCACGAGTTGCCATTGTTCTTGCTGATCCCCGCCTGGGGTGCCCATCACCATATATGGACGATCGTCTTTGAACAAGAATGTAGGGCTAAGCGTGGTGCGCGGGCGTTTGTTGGGCGCCAGTGTGCCTGGCAGGCCTTCTTCCAGCCAGAACATTTGCGCACGGGTGTTAAGCCCGAACCCAAGCTCGGGTATCACGGGTGACGACTGCAGCCATCCGCCTGAAGGCGTGACCGAAACCATATTGCCCCAGCGGTCAATGACGTCAATATGGGTGGTGTCACCGCGCTTGGCTGACAGCATTGGGTTGGACTTGTCCATGGCAGACAGCGGCGTGTCGGCGGTCAGTTCCGGAGAGAGGCGGGCCAGCACATCCATAATGCGTTGGTGCTGGGCTTCAAAGCCCGGCAGAACGCCAGGGCGCAGTAGGTCAGAAGCGGTATCGCCGATCAATCGGCTGCGGGCGCGGTTGTAGTCGTCCGACAACAGTTGCTGCATGGGGACATCAACAAAATCAGGATCGCCGTAGTAGGCTTCGCGGTCGGCAAAGGCCAGCTTCATGGCTTCGACCAGGGTGTGGATGAAGCGGGGGTCGCCATGGGGCAGTCCGGCGATGTCGGTATGCTTGAGCAGAGCCAGCGTCTGTAAAAAAACGGGGCCCTGGCTCCACGGGCCCGTCTTGGCCACCGTGACGTTGCCGTACTGGTAGGTTAGGGGTTGTTCGTAGCTGGCTGACCAGCGTGACAAGTCGTCACCGGTCAGCACACCTTTGTTGGGCCTGCCGCTTTCGTCCATGACTTCGTTGTTCGCCACAAAGCGGTCTATAGCTTCGGCAATGAAGCCGCCATAGAATACCTTGCGGGCCTGTTCGATCTGCTGTGTTCGATCTGCGCCGACAGCTTCGGCCTCGGTGAGTAGCCTGCGCCAGCACTGGGCCAGCGTCGGATTGCAAAAGAGCTTGCCTGCCTCGGGCACAGCCCCGCCGGGTAGATAAACCTGGGCCGAGGTGGGCCAATACGACTCGAAGAATTCCTTAAGGTTGGCGATGGTGTCGGCCACCCTGGGCAGGAGCGGATGACCGTGCTCTGCATAATGAATAGCCGGCTCCAGCACGTCTCGAAGAGACTTACTGCCATGATCGCGCAGCAAGATCATCCACGCGTCAAAGGCTCCCGGTATGACCGTTGCAAGCAGGCCATTGCCCGGGATCATGGTAAGGCCTTGCGCCCGGTAGTGCGCTAGCGTCGCGCCTGCCGGCGTGCTGCCCTGACCGCAGAGCACTTCGGTGCGGCCAGTGCTTGCTGAGTGGAAAATGCCGGGCACTTCGCCAGCCGGGCCGACCAGATGGGGCTCCACGACATGCAGCATGAACCCGCTGGCTACGCAGGCGTCAAACGCGTTACCGCCCCGCTCGAGCATGGACATGCCCACGGTGGAAGCCAGCCAGTGCGTGGAGGTGACAACACCAAAGGTGCCGGTAATTTCAGGGCGGGTGGTAAACATTACTTTCCCTGGCGTGTGACGTTTTTCAGGCGAACAAGACCGTCTGGGTAGGGGACGAAATCTTGTATGGCTTTTTGCACGCCAAAGGTCCAGGGCAGGTAATAGGTGTAAAAAATAGGATGCTTAACCTGCATGAGCTTGAGAAATTCGCTGTAGAGCTGTTTGCGCTTTTCGGTGTCCAGTTCCTGCCTGGCCCCATTGAGTAGCGCGTCCATGTCTTTGTCGCAGAACTTACCGTCATTCAGGCTGCCCTTGCATGACACATACTGGAACACATTACCGCTAGGGTCCACGCGGCCCGACCATCCTGCCTGGGCCAGTTGAAAATCGCCGCGTGCCAGGGTGGATTGAAGTGCAGCAAACTCCATGGGCCGCAGGCTGATGTCAAAACCCACCTCACTTCCCATGGCCTGTATCAGTTCGAATACCTGCTGCATGATGGTGTTGTTGCCATAGGATATCTCCACGCTCACGCGCTTCACGCCTGCTTCTTTGAGTAGCTTGCGTGCCTTTTCAACATCCCGGCCTTTGCGCTCTGCCGATTTGTCGTAGGCAAAGCTGGCTGGCGGGAAGGGTTGGAAGGCAGGCTGATACAGGCCAGTGCCGACGATATCGTTGATGACATCTCGGTCAATGGAAAGATCAAAGGCTTGACGAATACGTTCGTCTTTGGCAAATGGATTATCGGCGCGCGGACCGTTCGCGAAGTTGACAGAGATGGCCTGAAAGCCAAGACCAGTGACTGGCATGAACTTGAGGGGTGGATCGTCCTTGACGATTTGCGCATCGCTGGGGGCGATTCTTTCGGCGATGTCCAGCCCGCCAGCGCGCAGGCTGTTCAGCCGCACCGTCGCGTCGGGTACTGGCTTAAAGATGACTGTGTCGAAGTGGTAGCTGTCCGCATCCCAGTACTCGGGGAATTTCTCCAGGGTAATGTGGTCGTTCTGCACCCGGTCCTTGAATCGGTAGGGGCCGGAACACACTGGATTTTTGCCGGGATCCTTGTCGAAGCTGGCTGGCGACTGCATCATGCCGGCGCGGTCTGAGAGTTGCGAAAGCAGAGAGGCATCGGGTTCGCTCAGGTGCAGTATTACCGTCTTGCTGTCAGGCGCGTCTACACTCACCAGTGTGGCCAGTTCACTCTTGCGGTTGCTGTCGGGCAGACTCTTGGCGCGATCCAGGTTGGCCTTGACCGAGGCGGCGTCTATGGGCGTGCCGTCTTGATACACCGCCTTGTCACGCAGGGTAAATTTTAAGGTTTTATCGTCTACCCAGGACCAGGCCGTCGCGAGCTGAGGCGTGAAGGACAGGTCAGGCTTGATGTCTACCAGTTTGTCGCAGAGCGAAGCAAACACAATGCGTCCTACAAAAGTGCGTGCACGCACAGGGTCAAGCTGGTCGGGGTCATCCTGCAGGCCTATGTGCAAGGTACTCTGACCAAATGCACTGGCCGAACAAAGCAAGCCGGCGATCAGCGCCAGTTTGAGTGTGTTTTTATACATGAGCGTTCTCCCTTGGTGGGCGTGGGTGGTTGTATTGCGTTGTAATAACTGTGCTGACGGCTGGATCAGTAGACGCCGATGGGGTGTTGCGCCACGAAATGGTCATCGTTCACCCTCACCAGCGGCTGCACGACAGGCTTGTCATGAATGCTTCTGACGGCACTGGGTATTTCATCGACCATGAGCGAATGGGTGCGATGGCGATAGCTCGGGTCGGCAACGGGCACGGCGGCCATAAGACGCTTTGTGTAGGGGTGTTGCGGGTTCTCAAACACTGAGCGGCGCGATCCTATTTCGACCACCTGGCCCAGGTACATGACGACGACACGATGGCTTATGCGTTCTACCACAGCCATGTCATGAGATATGAAAAGAATGGAGAGCCCGAATTCGCGCTGCAGGTCCAGTAAAAGGTTAACAATCTGCGCCTGTATGGACACATCCAGCGCCGAGACGGACTCGTCTGCAATCACGATTTGCGGGTTCAGGGCCAGTGCGCGCGCAATGCACACCCGCTGACGCTGCCCCCCAGAAAACTCATGCGGATAGCGGTCGGCCATGTCGGGGGTAAGCCCGCACTTGTCCATGAGCCAGCGCACGCGCTCCATTGCTTTTTTGCCTTTCGCCACGCCGTGGATGAGCAACGGCTCCATAATGGAATAACCCACGGTTACGCGCGGATCAAGCGAGGCAAATGGGTCTTGAAAAATAAACTGAATATGTTTGCGCAAGGCCTGTTTCTGCCCGCGCGAGAGCAGACTGACATCCTGGCCGCGAAAGCTTACCTTGCCTGCGCGTATGGACTCAAGCTGCGCCAGCGAGCGGCCTGTGGTCGTTTTGCCGCAGCCCGATTCGCCCACGATGGCCAGGGTTTCACCAGGATACAGATCGAAGCTCACCTGCTCGACCGCATGGATGCGGCTGCGCACCCGGCCGAAAATACCGCTGGCAATGTCGAAACGGGTGACGAGGTTCTCGACTTGCAGGACTGGCGCTTCATCGTAGCGAGCGGTACTGGGTGGGCTGTCGCTGGCCAAGGCCTGGGCCTGTTGATCTGCCCCCACGAGCTTGAAGGGGGCAGGCTCGTTGGTGTTCTTCATGGACCCCAGTCTGGGCACGGCCGAGAGCAGCGCCCGCGTGTAGAGATGGGTGGGGTTTCTGAACAGTGTGTCGCTATCATTTTCCTCGACCTTGTCACCCTTGAGCATCACCATGACGCGGTCGGCCACTTCCGCGACCACACCCATATCGTGCGTGATGAAAATTACGCCCATGTCCATGTCTTGCTGCAGCTGGCGTATTAACTGCAAAATCTGGGCCTGTATGGTCACGTCCAGTGCCGTAGTAGGCTCGTCCGCAATCAGCACCTGAGGCTTGCACGACAGCGCCATGGCGATCATGATGCGTTGGCGCATGCCGCCCGATAGCTGGTGAGGATAGCGATCTAAAATAGCGCGGGCGTCAGGAATGCGCACCGTCTCCAGCAGTCGCAAGGTCTCTGCTCTGGCCGCAGCGTGATCCAGGCTCTGGTGCAGCATAAGGGCCTCGGCAATCTGGCTGCCCGCCGTGAAGCTGGGGTTTAGCGACGTCATGGGCTCCTGAAAAATCATGGCGATGTCGGCGCCGCGTATCTTGCGCATCTCGGGCTCGCTGGCACGGGCAAGGTTAATCAGCTTGCCGTTGCGTCGGCGCAGAAGCATTTCGCCTTGCGTAATCGTGCCGCCGCCGAACTCCACCAGACGCATGAGTGACAGAGAGGTGACAGATTTTCCCGACCCTGACTCGCCCACGATGGCCAGTGTCTCGCCCTTGCTAACGTGAAAAGACAAATCCTTTACAGCGGCAACAGTGCGTTCTGGCGTTTTGAAAACGACGTTCAGTTTGGACACCTGGATGACGCGTTGGTCTTGCATGGTTTGCATATGATCAATCGTCCTGTCGCGGGTCCAGCGCATCGCGCAGGCCATCGCCTAGCAAGTTAAAGCCGAACACGGCGAGAAAGATTGCTGTTCCCGGAAACACCGACATCCAGGGTGCCTGTGTCATGAAGTTTTTGGCAGTATTGAGCATGGAGCCCCAGGACGGGTTGGGCGGTTGCAGGCCCAAGCCCAGAAAAGAGAGGCTGGCTTCGGCAATAATGGCGCTGGCAATCATGATGGTGGCTTGTACGATTAACGCGGGCATGACATTAGGCAAAATGTGCCGAACAATAATGCGCGTGTTCGAGGCGCCCAGTGACCGCGTGCTCTGCACATAGTCTTCGTTCTTGATGGCAAGCACCTGACCACGGGCCAGACGTATAAACAACGGTGCGGCAGAAATGCCGATGGCAATCATGGCGTTGGTCAGGCTGGGCCCTAAAAACGCCGCCAGTGCGATGGCCAGAATCAAAAATGGAATTGACAGCAGGGCTTCGGTTAGTCGCGAAATACAACCGTCGATCAGTCCGCCAAAATAGCCTGCGAGCAGCCCCAGCGGCACGCCTGCGGCCAGGGCGATCAGCACAGAGCACATGCCGGCCAGCAGAGAAGCACGTGCTCCGTAAAGCAGACGCGAGAAGATATCGCGTCCAAGCTCGTCAGTGCCCAGCCAGTGAGTGGCCGAGGGGGCCTTGCGGACTGCGGTGAAGCTGACCTGTGCCGGGTCAAAGCTGGTCAGCAAGGGTGCAAACACCGCAATTATGATGATTAACAGCACGATGGCTGCACCCAGCATGGCTGAACGGTTGCGTTTGAATTTGCTCCAGGAGCGGTTGCGCCGGCGCTCAGGTAATGGCGGCGCACCTTGTATGGCTTGCGAGCTCATGCGTACCTCAGCCTGGGGTTAACAAGTGTGTAGAGCACATCGGCAACCAGTGTGAGTACGATAAAACCTACGGCAATGCACAGCACCACGCCTTGTACGACTGCATAATCGCGGTTGAACACCGCGTCGACCAGCAGTTTGCCAAAGCCAGGGATGCCGAAAATCTGTTCTGTGAGGACGGCGCCTGCCAGCAGTTCGCCAAACAATATGGTGACCAGTGTGACAATGGGCATGAGGGCATTGCGCAAGGCATGGCGCAACACGACGGTACGCTCAGACGCCCCTTTGGCTCGCGCTGTGCGCACGTAGTCGGCCCGCAGGGCCTCCAGCATGGCGGAGCGGGTGTGACGCATCAGGTAGGCGCTAATGGCAGTCGCCAGCACAATGGCAGGCATGAGCATGGTTTTGAGCGATAGCCAGACATCGGTGCTCAGCGGCACGTAGCCCGACGCTGGCAGCCATCGCAACCAGACCGAGATGATCATGATCATGACTATGCCCAGCCAGAAATTGGGAATGGACATGCCCGACAATGCAAATAAATTGGCAGCGAACTCTGTTTTTGTTCCTTTTCGGACCGCTGCGATGATGCCCAGCGGGATGCCGATAAGAATCGCGAAGAACATGGCCATCACAGACAGCTGTACAGTGACCGGTAGCTTGTCGGCTATGAGTTCGGTAACCGGAATATCCGTGCGCAGCGATACGCCGAGATTGCCCTGGGCGACCTCCTTGACCCAGGCAAAATATTGCTGGGGCAGGGGGTCGTTAAGCCGGTATTTTTCACGAAGAAATTCGAGCACGGCAGGATCGCGCTCTTCGCCCGCCATAGCCAGCACCGGATCTCCGGGCAATATTTTCTGCAAGCCGAATATGATGAGCGATACAAGTATCAGGGTTGGTATCGCAACAATAATGCGGCGCAAAATAAGTATGAACATGCAGAGATCCGGCTATGGGACGGTTATTTGAACGACACGCCTCGCAGGCGGATCATGCCGTCCGGATAGGGCACAAATCCTTGAACCTTGCTGCTGGTAACGAATGGCCAAGGTTGGTAATACAAATACATGCTGGGCAGTTCGTCTTGCAGTATGGTCTGCGCCTCATCATAGACCGCTTTGCGTTTGGTCTGATCTGAAATGGTGCGTGCTTTGTTCAGCAGCTCATCAACCTTGGGGTTGCAATATTTGCCATCGTTCAGCGTGCCTTTGCAGGTAACAAACGAGTAGATATTGCCGTCAGGGTCAACACGGCCCGACCATCCGCGCATATCGAACTGAAACTTACCCTGAGCCGAGTCGGAGAGCATGGCGGCGTATTCAGTGGGGCGCAGGCTGACCTGAAAGCCTGCCTGCCCGGCCATGGCCTGAATCATCTGTGCTGCCGACGATTCTATGGTGTTGTTGGCGAAGGTTAGCTCGACCTTGGCGTTTTCCTGCCCGGCCTCTTTGAGCAAAGCCTTGGCCTTGGCAATATCAGGCTGCTTGGGCGGGAATTTGTCGCTGTGGTAAGGGCTGGCAGGCGGGAAAGGCTGTTGCGCTGGCGGGAAGATGCCGCCGCCGATAACCTCGCTGATGGCGTTGCGATCTATAGTCAGCTGGAAAGCCTGACGCACGCGCTTGTCGCTCAATGGGTTGGTTTTGGCGCGCTCGCCATTGTTGGTGTTGAACATAAGCTGGCGAAAGCCCAGGCCTGCCACAGACTGAAAGTTCAGGGCTTTGTCCTGCTTGACATCCGCCACGTCGGTGGGGTTCAGGCGTTCGAGGATGTCGATGCCATCAGAGCGCAGGTTGGACAGACGCACGGTTGAGTCTGGAATAAACATGTAAACAACTTGTTTGAAGGCAAACTTGTCTGCATCGTAGTAGTTGTCGAATTTTTCCAGAACAATGCGATCGTTCTGTACCCGCTCTACAAATTTGTATGGGCCTGAGCAAACAGGATTGCGCCCTATGCTGGTTCCACTGTCTTTGTCTGCAAAGGTTTTGGCTGAAAGCATCATGCCCGCGCGGTCGGATAGCTGGGCGAGCAGGGGCGCATCAGGCTGTGCCACGGTAATCACCAGTGTTGTGGCGTCGGGCGCGTCTACCTGCGTGACCGAGGTCAGTTCGCTTTTGCGCTGGCTGTCGGGCAGCGTCTTGGCGCGATCCAGGTTGGCCTTGGCTGCCTGCGCATCAAATTTGCTGCCGTCATGAAAAACAACGTCGTCGCGCAGTTTTAGTGTGAGCTTGGTGTCGTCGTCATTCCAGGACCAGGATTTCGCCAGGGCCGGCACAAAGTTGAGCTTGGCATCGGTGTCTACCAGCTTGTCGCACAACGATGTGAAGACAATGCGGGCTGCATAGGTACGTGACCTGTGTGGATCCAGGGTATCAGGATCATCCTGCATGCCGATACGAAGCACTTGGGCATGGCTGAGTGCCGCAGCACCCAGCATAATGCCGCCGAGCAGCATAGTGATTGGTTTCATTGGTTTGTCCCCTCTTTATTATGTAATTAAAAGCCGACGGCCTGACCGTCCCGGCGGCCATCGCTTGCAGCAACGTAACCGGCGTCCGGGTCGCTGGCCGAAAGGCGCCAGACAAACTGGCCGGCGCCAAAATCCATGTAAGGATCGTCTACAGAATGGAATTTATGGCCCAGGGCGTGCAGGCCGTCAACGACATCGCGTGTCATGGTGGTTTCTATGTCTAGCGTAAAGTCGCGGTTTACTTTCCAGCGAGGCGCGCAACATGCCGCCTGCGGCTGCTGGTCGTAGTCGATCATGCGCACGAGGGTTTGCATATGCCCCTGCGGCTGCATGTCGCCACCCATTACGCCAAAGCCCATGACGGGCTGGCCGTCTTTGCTGAGAAAGCCCGGAATAATCGTATGGAAGGGGCGCTTTCCGCCTTCGACCACATTTGGCGATGCCGGGTCCATGGAAAAGCCCACGCCGCGGTTTTGCATACTGATGCCAGTGCCCGGAACAACCACGCCAGAACCAAAACCCATGTAGTTCGACTGGATAAAAGAAATCATCATCCCGCTTTCATCAGCAGCCGACAGATAAATGGTGCCGCCGGCGGGCGGACGGCCGGCCGCATGGAACCCGGCCTTGTCCAGCCTGATAAGCTTGGCGCGGCTGTCCAGGTAGTTGTCATCCAGCATTTGCTCGGGCGTCAGCGTCATGCTGCGCGAGTCGGAAACGTAGCGGTATAAATCGGCAAACGCCAGCTTCATGGCTTCGATCTGGATGTGTTGCGACTCGACCGACCCCACCGGATAATTGCGCAGATCGAAACGTTCGGCGATGCCAAGGGCGATTAGTGCGGCAATACCCTGGCCGTTGGGAGGGATCTGGTTAACGGTATAGCCGTGATAGTCTTTGGAGATCAGGTCAACCCATTCTGGCTGGTAGTTGCGTAAATCATCCATGGTAAGTGCACCGCCGCCTTCGCGGCTGAAGGCAACCATTTTTTCGGCCAGATCGCCCTCGTACATATCGCGGCCACGTGTTTGCGCGATGCGCTTGAGTGTGTCGACGACATCAGGAAAGCGGAAGTTTTCGCCTATACGGGGTGCACGCCCTTGGGGCATGAAGGCCTGGGCAAAGCCGGGCTGATCCTTGAGCTCTTCGGCGGCCTTGGCCCATTTGCCCGCGACTACAGGCGGAACGATGAAGCCGCGTTGTGCTATTTCAATGGCAGGCTCGAACAAAACATCAAAAGGCAGCTTGCCGAAGCGCTCGTGCAGCGCTGCCCAGCCCGAAACGACACCGGGCACGGTGACGGTATCCCAGCCGCGCATGGGGCGCTGGGCCAGCCCATCTGCACCTACACCGTATTTGCGTTTGAAATACTCCACATTCCAGGCGGCCGGCGCGCAGCCTGACGCATTCAGGCCGTGCAGTTTTTGCCCATCCCACAGAATGGCGAAACAGTCGCCCCCTATGCCACAAGAAACCGGCTCAACCAGGGTAATGGTGGCGGCAGCAGCGATTGCGGCGTCAATGGCATTGCCCCCTTTGAGCATCATACGCAGCCCGGCCTGAGCCGCGAGCGGATGGGATGTTGCCACGACGTTACGCGCAAAAAGTGGCGTGCGTGTGGAGGGGTAGGGGTTGGCCCAGTTGAAGTCTTTCATGTCATCTGCCTGCATTTCTCGAGTCGTATACGCTACTATCATTTATTGATTACATCAATTTAAATTAATAATTCAATTTACAAGTTTTTCTTATGAGTAACCTTCGCTTCATGCGCACTTTCGTTGCCGTCGCGCGGCTGGGGTCATTCTCCGAGGCCGCTGACCACGTGGGGCTGTCGCAGGCCGCTGTGAGTCTGCAAATGAGAGCGCTGGAGCAGGAGTTTGGCCGTGAGCTGTTTGATCGCTGCGGGCGGCTCGCCTTGCTCAATACCGCAGGGCAAGAGTTGCTGCCAGAAATTAAAAAGCTGCTTGATATGTACGATCACATCAGGCGGCCAGGTCAGCCCGATGGGCAGTTTCAGGGGCAATTGACTATAGGCGCCATCGTATCGTGCATGAGCATCCTGGCCCGTATTGTTTCGCAACTGAAAACAGAGCATCCGGGGCTGGGAATACGCCTGGTGGCGGGCAAGTCTAGTGAACTGGCCCAAAAACTGGAACACGGTGACGTTGATGCCGCGTTTGTGGTCAGCATGGGCAAGCGGCCGGCGAGTGTGCGCTGGTCGCTACTGCAGCGCGAACCATTGCGGCTTATCGTGGGCGCATCGGTCAAGGGCAATGACCCCCGGCAAATTCTGGCCAATTACCCTTTCCTGCGATTTGATCGTACGCAGCATACGGGGCGTCAGATTGACCGGGTGTTGCAAAAACTCGGCGTTATTCCCGATGACTTTCTGGAGCTGAATGCCATAGAGCAGATCCTGGGCCTGGTCAGGGATGAGGTCGGGGTAACTGTGCTGCCCTTGTTACATACGATGACCTGGGGCGCGCGCAGCGATCTTCGCACAGTCATCCTTCCGGACAAGCTCGGAAGCCTTACTCGTGATGTCGGGTTGATCGAGGCACGTAACAGCAGGCAGCAGAAAATAACCAACGCTATTCTGGACCGTTACAAGCAACTGGTCGCGTCGACTTTCTCGTAGGGGTTTGCCCGGGATTTCTCGCATTTTGGGAATTGAGTACGCAATTATTGAGAACACAGGACTAATCTCATTTCTCGTTCTCTTATTTTCGTGCTTTCCATGTTCGATGAACAAACTACCAAAGGCGGCGCAGAGCGGGTTCTTTTCGTGCTGGCCACGCTCGCCCGTCTGGAACGTTCGGTGTCTATCTCCGCACTTGTCGCAGAAACCGGGCTTGCCCAAAGCACGCTTTACCGGCAATTGGCGTTGCTTAAGCGCTGGGGGTTTGTGGTCGATAACAACAGCGAGTTCATGCCAGGCCCGATGTGCGTGCCGCTAGCTTGGGGGTTCGACCGATCGTCCTATCTGACTCAGGAAGCGCACAGTGAACTGGAGCAGTTGTCTCGCAGTAGCGGCGAGTCTATAGGCCTGCTCATGGCGTTCAATAACCAGGCGGTGTGCCTCGATATGGTCGAAAGCCGTCAACCACTGCGCTGCTCATTTGTGAAGGGGCGCATTCTGCCCTTGTGCAAAGGTGCATCCGCCAAGGCCTTGCTCGCCTTTATGGAGAAGGAGCGTCGCGCGGCTGTTTTTCGTTACCTTGTGCGCGAAAAAATCTTGTCTGTCGAAGATATTGAGCAGCTGGAAATTGAACTACGCGCCATTGTCGGTCGAGGTTTCAGTACAACAGACAGCGAAGTCGATGAAGGTGTCTGGGGCGTCAGCGCTCCCGTCTACCAGCAGGGCGGCAACGCTGTCGCTGTCATTACCTTGATGGCGCCCAATACACGCACGCGCAATCGGGAGCGTTTTTTTATTGATATGACAGTCACAGTTGCATCACGTATTTCTTCACGGCTGCAAAGCCTTTAACTTGCGTACGCGCAAAGGAGTTGTCATGACGTTACGTAAATCTATATTGGCCGCCATAGTCGCTATGTCTTTCAGTGGCTTTGCGGCAGTGAGCCAGGCAGCAGATTCAATTCGCATCGTTACGGATCCCACCTTCCCGCCCATGGAATTTACTAAGAGCGGGCAGCGCACTGGTTTTGATATCGAGTTGGTCGAGGCGCTGGGCAAGGAAATGGGCAAGAAGATCGAATGGACGGACATCGATTTTAAAGGCTTGATTCCTGCAGTTTTGTCGGGTCGCGCCGACGCCGCTGTGTCGGCCATATATATCACCGACGCGCGCAAGCAGGTTGTCGATTTTACAGATTCATATTATGCGGGTGGTCTGGTCGTTTTGACCCGCAAAGATGGTCCTATCAAGACACTCAAAGATTTGGACGGACACAAGGTCTCGGTTCAGGTGGGAACTAAGTCAGTCTCGTTCCTCCAATCCCAATACCCCAAGGTGCAGCGCGTTGAGGTTGAAAAAAATGAAGAGATGTTCAATCTGGTGGCAATAAACAGGGCAGATGCCGCGGTGACTGGCAAACCGGCCGCCAAGCTCTATGCCCAGGCTCATCCTGATCTGGTCGTATTGGATCAACAGATCACGACTGAAGCCTACGGCATTGCCGTGGACAAGAAGCAGCCTGAATTGACCAAGGCATTTAACGATGCACTCAAACGATTGAAAGAAAACGGCGTCTATCAGAAGATCGTCGACAAGTGGTTTGAAGGCGGCCAATGAACTTTGACTTCACACCGGCCTTCACGGACTGGACTGCGCTACTGAGTGGTGCCATCGTCACAATTGAAGTGACAGTGTGCGCGTTACTGCTGTCCTGCATGCTAGGGTTGTTGATAGGGATAGGACGGCTGAATCCGAAGCGTCGTGTCACCTATGGTTTCTGCAGCGCGTACTTGTCTTTTTTTCGCGGCACGCCTCTTCTGGTCCAATTGTTTTTATGGTTCTTTGGTTTGCCTCGTTTTGGTCTGCTGCTGCCCGCGTTCGCTTGCGGCATTCTGGGCCTGGGCATGTATTCCGCTTCGTATGTGTCGGAGATCGTCCGCGGAGCGATACAGTCGGTGGACAGAGGGCAGATGGAGGCGGCGCGCTCTATGGGCATGTCTTACAGGCAGGCTATGTTCAAGATAATTCTGCCCCAGGCATTCGTGCGCATGATTCCTCCTCTGGGCAATGAGTTTATCTCCCTGATCAAGAATTCTGCGCTAGTTTCCTTGCTGACCATTCACGACTTGATGCATGAAGGACAGAAGATTATCAGTGTTTCGTACCGGTCGCTGGAGATCTACCTTGTGATCGCGATCATTTACTGGTTCATGACGACTTTCGTAACAGTTGTGTTGCGCCGCATCGAGGTCAAGCTGCAGGCGGGAGGGATGGTGCAATGACAGAGAAAGCCATGATCAAGATCAGTCAGTTGCGCAAGTCTTATGGTGAACTCGAGGTGCTCAAAGGTGTGGACCTCGAGGTTGATTTATCCAAAGTTGTGGTCGTGATCGGCCCCAGCGGATCTGGCAAAAGCACTTTGTTGCGTTGCTGCAATGGCCTGGAAGCGGGACAAGGCGGTACCATCGATATATGCGGGCAGCGTTTGTTGGAACACGGCGTCATGCTGCAGGACAAGGCTTTGGATAAGCTTAGAACGCAGGTCGGCATGGTGTTTCAGTCATTCAATCTGTTTCCACATCTCACCGTTCTTGAGAATGTCACCGTGGGGCCGCGCACGCTTCGTGGGATGACTGTCCGGCAGGCTGAGGAACACGCCATGGCGCTGCTGGAAAAAGTGGGCCTCGCAGAAAAGGCGACGGCGATGCCCGCCAGCCTTTCAGGAGGGCAGAAGCAGCGCGTGGCGATTGCACGGGCCTTGGCCATGGAGCCCAAGGTGATGTTGTTCGACGAGCCCACCTCGGCGCTAGATCCTGAATTGGTGGGTGAGGTGCTGGCAGTCATGCAATTGCTTGTCAAAGAAGGCATGACCATGATGGTGGTTACGCATGAAATGGGCTTTGCGCGGGACATGGCGGATACGGTTGTCGTGATGGATGGAGGCCGCATTATCGAGGCAGACGTTCCTGACGTGATCTTCACCAATCCCAAGGAAGCGCGCACGCGCAGTTTCCTGCAGGCGGTGCTTAAGAAGGAGACGCAAGCGTTATGAACGACTACAGTGAAATTTGGCGTGGCAGGGATGACGCATCAGAGCAGGGAGATACCCGCCGACTTTTCCAGATCGTGCAACAGGAAGTCTCCGCTTGTACTGGGGGGGATCCCGTTTTGTTGGGTTTTGCTTGCGATGCCGGGGTACGTCGTAATAAAGGTAGGCCAGGCAGCCGTGGCGGCCCGCGCGCCATACGAGCCATGCTGGCGGGGTTGCCTGCACACACGCTAAACGTACTATGGGATGCGGGCGATGTGATCTGCGAGGGCGATGCTTTGGAGTCTGCCCAGGCTGCTTTGGGAGAGAGAGTAGCGACGATCCTTGGCCTGGGCGGCCGCCCTGTCGTGCTCGGTGGTGGTCATGAGATGGCCTGGGGCAGCTTTCAGGGGCTGTCGCAATATCTCGAAAGTCGGTCAGAGGAGATCAATGGAGAGCGAAAGCCGCTGCTGATCGTCAACATGGATGCACATTTCGACCTGCGGACCAGTCGGCCAGGCAGTTCGGGAACGCCTTTCGACCAGATACTTGAAGCGTGTCGGACACAAGGGCGGCCCGTAACCTACGCCTGCTTCGGCATTTCACGGTTAGGCAATACCTCAGGTCTATTTGCCCATGCGGATAGCCTTGGGGCTTTTTATATTGAAGATGTTGATATGCAGGAGCGCAGCCTCGATCAGCGGCTGGCAGACTTGGCGTTGTTGCTGGCTCAGGCGGAAGACGTCTATTTAACGATAGACCTCGACGTGCTGCCAGCGGCCGTGGCTCCAGGTGTGTCGGCGCCCGCCGCCTATGGCGTGCCCCTGAGTGTGGTCGAGGCGTTCGTTGATAAGATCCACTCTAGTAGCAAGCTGCGGTTGGCTGACATTGCTGAAATGAACCCTGATCTTGACATCGACCACCATACAGCGCGGGTCGCCGCACGTCTGGTTTGGCGATTGTTAATGCCATAGACGAGGCGACGGGCGCTGCATCTTCAGGACTTCATAAAGAACCCGATGGTCATGCAGGGGGCGTACGGGCTGACTTCTGGGGGTGGATCAGGCTTTTCGCCCTCCACCCAAACCAAGCTCTCTCAGAGCCGGAAGACAGCGCTCCGCTGCACGGTGACCTTCTTCGATGGCCGCCTGCGCCTGATGGAAATCAAGCAAGCCCAATTGAGACAGACGTGGCGCAATGACGGCATCAGGTGGGTCGCCCGCCATGCGGCTGCGTGTTATGCGGATCTGCATAATATTGACACTGGAAGCCATCACGTCGAGCATCGAAGGTAACTGTTCTTCTACTTCGTTTGAGGGCGATGGCAGGAAGGCCGTGAGGTTTTGCTGAAGCCTTTTCATCCATTCAGAACCCACATGGGTGTCTGGCCTGCTGGCAATGTTGCTGTCTGCCTTAGCTGATTGCGACAAAGGCCGACTGTCTGCATGGTGCGTTGTTTCGCCAGCGGCATGTGAGTCTGCGTCGGGCTCTGAGCGGGCAAGTGACCCTGCGTTGAACGCATGGGGGATATCTGGCCCCGAACTGCTGTGTATGTCAGGCATGGCGCCTGTGGTGTGCTGCGTGCCCGGTTCAGCATGAGCCTCGGCATCGCGGTCTTGTTGCAGATGCCGCCCGAGCAGATCTGAGTTGAGGTCTACCGCAATCAGAATGTCTGCACCCATGGCGCGCGCCAGCGACACCGGAACCGGGTTGACCAGCCCGCCATCGACCAGCAACCGGTCTTCGTGCCAGACCGGCGCAAACAGACCTGGCAGCGCGATGGACGCTCTTATGGCGTCTATGGCTGATCCGGATCTTAGCCAGACCTCGGCCCCGGTTTCCAGATCGGTGGCAACAGCCCCAAATGGTTTCTGCAGGTCTTCGATCGACAAATCAATGAAGTTGCGGCGAAAAAACTCCATAAGTTTGCCGCCCTTGAGCATGCCGCCGTTGAGCCGCAAGTCCATAAAGGAAATGACGTCTCGCAAGCCCAGGCTGAGCACCCACTCTTCGAAGCGATCAAGTTCGCCCACGGCATAGGCGGCACCGACCAGGGCGCCTATGGACGTGCCGCATACGATATCGGGCTCAATGCCTGCCCGCTTCAGCGTCTGAATAACCCCGATATGGGCCCAGCCTCGGGCTGAGCCACTGCCCAGAACCAGGCCCAGGCGGGGTTTGCGTCGTTGGATTCTAGGCATGAGAAGCTGTGCTCCGGGTTGCAGAACAGGGCGCAGGGGTTAGTTCCAGCGGTTGCCGATGGCGTAACGCCCGGCCCCCAGCATGGCGATGGCCAGCCCGCCAAACAGGTAGAGGCCTTGAAGTTCGAGCCGCCATCCACCGGTATTGCTGAACTGACTGAGATGGCCAGTGTGCACCAGCGCGATGGCAAACAGTAAATTGATCGCGACGATAAGGCCTGCAACGCGGGTGTACAGGCCGAATATCAGCATGAGCGGGGCCACGACCTCGCCAATATAGACCGCCCAGCTAAAAAAGGCAGGCAGCCCGCGCGCCACCACCATGCTTTCGATGCCGCTGATTCCGTAGCGCATTTTGGCAATGCCGTGAAAGAGCAGCAGTATGCCCACGGTAAGTCGCAGGACCAGTTTTCCGAGGTCTTCGAGGGTGTTTGATGACATGTGTACTCCGTTGGCCGGCACGCGGTGCCGGCATGCAGAAAATGGGCCGAATGTGACGTGGCTTTGTCAGGCAAGCATTATAGAGTGCGCGCCGGCCCATATACACAGGCAGTCAGAGTTTGAGAATAGGGTAGCGGCCGCTGGTGTCCTGCATGGGTACGGGTGTGTGTGCGTGGTAGGTGAGCACCAGGCCCTCAAACTGCGAAATGCGTATCTTGATTTCGTTATCGCAGTTTATTTTTTCATCGCCCTCTTCGTCGACAATAATGGCTGTGGGCGCATGTGCTTCAAGCACCGCATGCAACTGTTCGGTTGACGCCTGGGCGTCCAGCAGAACAGGTAACTTGCTGGCAGCCTGTATGGCCAGCACACTAACCAGATATTCGAGCGTAAGGCTGGCGCACAGACCCACGCGTGACTGATGGCTGGGGTCTAGCATTTGCAGGGCGACAGCCAGGGCGTTGACGGCCGTAGCCATCTCGGCATAGCTGACTTCTACGCCATTGTGCTGCACGGCAGTCAGCTCGCCATGCGTGTGCGCCATGCTTTTCAGAAAATCTAGGGTAAATGGCATTGGCAGAATCCTGTAAGTGTCATGGTGTGAGCGACGAGTATAGATAGGTCAGCGCCATTTTTTTCATTTGGCGTGTCGGGGTTTCCCCTGTGTAAGGGATAGCTAACGGCCGACACACTTGCAGGTGCCGCCTGAAGCATAGGTACGGATCGCCTTCGTCGCTTTGGTAAGTCGTATGCTTAAATCAGAAGATATTAATTGTCTTGGAAGACTGTAATGAGCATAGGCCAATCTGGTGATAGCCTGCCCGATGGGGCTGACGAACCGTGGCAGCCCGCACTGCCTGATTACGTGAGCAAGCCTGATACGGTTGTGTCGGCGCTCACGGCGGCGACTCCCGTGCGAATCGGCATCATGGCGGCCCTGCATGATGAAGTGGCCGCTCTGGTGGCGGCCATGGGTCCGGACGCACGTGTGCACACAGTGGGGCAGCGCGACTATTACGTAGGCATGTTAATGGGGTGTGAGTGTGTGCTCGTACTTGCCCGAATCGGCAAAGTGGCAGCAGCGGCTACGGCGGTCACATTGATCCGCGAGTTTAATGCTGGCAGTGTGATTTTTGCCGGGTTGGCGGGCGCAGTGGCCACGCACGTGCGTGTGGGCGATGTGGTCGTGGCGCGTCATCTGTTGCAGCATGATCTTAACGCCAGTCCTTTGTTTCCGCGCTATGAAGTGCCGTTGCTCGGGCGCAGTCATTTTGATGCCTGCGAGGCACTGACCACCATGCTGGCTGATTGCGCTTCCCGCTATCTGGCCGAAGGCTTTCCACATGAAGTCAGTGCAGCTACACGCCAAAATTTTGGTGTTGATCGACCCTCTGTGCATGTAGGCACGATTGCCAGTGGTGATTGTTTTGTTAATGACGTGGCTGGTGTGGCCGCATTGCGCCAGGCATTGCCCGAGGTATTGTGCGTCGAAATGGAAGGTGCGGCCGTGGCGCAAATTTGCCATGAATACGGTATTCCGTGTGCCGTATTTAGAACGATTTCAGATCGTGCTGATGACAGCGCCGGCGTTGATTTCAGCGCCTTTCTGAAGCAGGTTGCCAGCTTTTATTCTGCGGGCATTTTGCGGCGCTTTTTGTCGGCCTATGCCTTGACGGTCGCGCCTGGTACCGCAGTGTCGCGTTAATTTTATATAGACAGCTCCTGTGCGCCATGTTGTGGCAAGGTGCGCAGGTCTCCTACACAGAGGGGGGTGAGCCAGCCTAGTCTGGCCCCTCATCAACGCATGTGAGTCCATGATGAATACATCTGATCCCAGCTCCAAAAATTTTCCACAGGCACAGGCAGTCGTGCGCTTTTGGCTTGATGCCGGCCCCGGTAAATGGTTTGCAAAAGATCAGGCTCTGGATGACGCTTTTCGCAGCAAGTTTCTCGATCTGCATTTTGCTGCGGCCCGCCGTGAGCTGGAGGACTGGGCAAAAAACCCGGAAGCCTGCCTGGCGCTGCTGATTTTGCTGGATCAGTTTCCGCGCAATGCCTTTCGGGGAACGGCGCATATGTTTGCCACAGACGCGCTGGCGCGGCATTACGCAGGCATTATGATCGACCAAGGACACGCGGCTCATATTGCACCTGAATTGCGTCTGTTTGTCTGCACGCCATTCGTCCATTCTGAACTGCTTGCTGACCAGGATTACGCTCTGACGTTGTACGGCGAGTTGGCCCCCGATGGATTGAAATGGGCCAACATCCACCATGACATCATTGCCCGTTTTGGACGCTTCCCGCATCGCAATGACTGCCTGGCGCGTGTGACCACAGAAGAAGAGCAGCGGTTTCTGGACGAGGGCGGGTTTTCGGGCTAGACAGCCATGCCCTGTGCACGCTGGCAGCGTAATATACTCAAACAAACACCTGAAATTGTTGCAAGGAGACTTAATGCTGCCGCCGTCCCTCACCAGTTATGACGATGCCTGTGAACGCTTCCGGTGGGAGATTCCGGGGCGTTACAACATTGGTGTGGATGCCTGCGGAAAATGGGCCGAACGTGACTTTGGACGCCTTGCACTGGTTTTTGTGGATCAGGCCGGCAAGGCGCATGAATACAGCTTTGGTGAGATACACGAGGCGTCCAATCGTCTGGGCAATCTTTTGCTGGCTCAGGGGCTGCGGCCGGGTGACCGCATAGGTGTGTTGTTGCCTCAGTCGCCAGAGACGGCATTTGCCCACATTGCCGCCTTCAAGATTGGGTGTGTATCCATTCCGCTGTTCACGCTATTTGGCGCAGAGGCCCTGCAGTACCGCCTTAACGATAGTGGCGCGAGCATTGTTATCACCAACGCCGAAGGCGCAGCCAAACTGGCCGAAATACGTGACAGCCTTCCAGCCTTGCGGGCAGTGTTTTCCATAGAAGGGGCAAGCGACGGCACGCTGGATTTGCATAAATCGCTTGCGCAGCACAGCACAAGCCTGACCCCGGCTGACACCGCAGCCGACGACCCCGCCGTCATTATTTACACGTCGGGTACGACGGGTCAGCCCAAGGGGGCGTTGCATGCGCATCGCGTCTTGCTGGGGCATTTGCCGGGCGTTGAGATTTCCCACAACCTGTTTCCGCAAGAAGGCGATCGCATGTGGACGCCGGCAGACTGGGCCTGGATAGGTGGCTTGTTTGATGTGCTGTTGCCTGCCTGGCATCATGGTATTCCAGTGGTGGCGCACCGCTTTCAAAAGTTCACGCCCGAGGCGGCCTTTCAGCTTATGCAGGATCACCAGGTGCGCAATACTTTTTTGCCGCCCACCGCGCTGAAGATGATGCGCACAGTGCCTGATCCACAGCAGCGCTGGTCATATCGGCTGCGTTCGGTCGCCAGTGGTGGCGAGACACTCGGGGCCGAGCTGCTCGACTGGGGAAAGCGTACATTTGGGCTGACAATTAATGAGTTTTATGGTCAGACCGAATGCAACATGACGGTGTCGGCCTGTGCCGACATCATGCCTGTACGTCCTGGTGCTATTGGCAAACCTGTTCCCGGTCATCGACTCGCTGTCATCGACGATCAGGGCAAGGTGCAGGTGGCCGGTCAGACCGGTCATATTGCTGTGCAGCGGCCTGATCCTGTCATGTTTCTGGGGTACTGGAACAACGAAAAAGGCACTCAGGAGAAATTCATTAAAGACTGGTTGGTCACCGGCGATACCGGCTTTCTGGATGAAGATGGCTACGTACATTTTGTCGGGCGCAACGACGATGTGATCACCTCGGCTGGCTATCGCATAGGTCCGGGCGAAATTGAAGATTGCATACTGCAGCATCCCGCCGTCAAAATGGTGGCCGTGGTTGGCGCGCCTGACGCGGCACGTACTGAAGTCGTTGTGGCGGTCGTCGTTTTGCAGGATAACCACAAGCCTGACGCCGAGCTGGCTCGCGCCATTCAAGATCACGTAAAGACGCGGCTCGCGGCCCACGAGTACCCGCGCGAAGTGTATTTCGTTGATGAGCTTCCCATGACGACGACGGGCAAAATGGTGCGTCGCGATCTAAGGCAACTTATTGAACAATGGCGACAGCAGTCCTAGCTTTGACAGGCGCAGCAGGGCTCAGATGCTCGCACGCGCTTTAGCGGCCCAGCCCTAAACAGAGGGGGGGGTGCGGTTGCAGCAAAATTACCCAAGGCTGAGAAGTCGGGGGTTTGATCAAATCTGCGTATGGCAAGGAGCCCCGGCAAATGATTAAACAAGCACTTGAACGACGCAGGCTGGTTACCCAGGCATTTACGGTTGCCGCCCTTTGCTCCTCTGAGGGGCAAGGTCATGCGTAGTATTGTCCACCCAGGCCCGGTGGCTGTCGACCGTTTTCAATGTGTTGGCGGTCGCATCGAACATCTTGAATGCAGGCTGGCCCCAGGTGCCAGCCTGCTCGAAGCCATTTCAGATTTCGTCTCTGCACACGGTGCGCAGAGTGCAGTGCTTACGCTGCGCGGTGGGGCGTTTGAGCCTTTTTCGTATGTCATGCCTGCCGAATCGCGTAGCACTGATCATGCCGTGTACTTTAGCGACCGCTTCGATGCTCAGGGTGAGGTGCAGTTGCTCGTAGCGTGTGTGACCTATGGCTTGCGTGAAAATCTTTCTTTCTTGCATTGTCATGCCGACTGGCGTGACGCTCAGGGCAGGCTGGGCGGGGGGCATTTGTTGCCAGGCGACGTAGTGATTAGCCAGTCTATACAAGCGTCAGTATGGCTGATGCACGGCATGGGCTTTGTGGTCGATGCTGATGCGGAAACTAATTTTTCGCTGTTTCAGCCCAGGGTACTCAAGAACCAGGATCAAAGCCAAAGCTCGAGCCAGAGCCCGAATCAGAGCCCAAGCCAAAGCCCAAGCCCCGTGGCCCCAGGCGTCAGCGGCTACGCCGTGCGTGTGGCACCCAATGTGGATGTGTGCACGGCCCTGGAGCAGGCTTGCCGTGCGCACGGTATCAACAAGGCTGTGCTTCATGGTGGGGTGGGCAGCCTGGTGGGTGCCTGTTTTGACGACGGGCGTATTGTTGAATCGCATATCACCGAAGTGTTCATCCGCCATGGCGTTATTGAGCCCGGCCGCGATGGTCAGCCTGTTGCTGCCATAGATATAAGTATGGTGGATTACACAGGACAACTGTCATCAGGGCGCTTGCAACGGGGCAAAAATGCCGTGCTTGTAACATTTGAGATGGTATTAGAACCGGTTGCCTGAACGCCCTTAAGACCCACCATGTCTGGCTTGATGCGTACGTACGTTTAGTGTCAGGAACTTTGTGGTGTATGTGTGGTGTATGTGCGTCTTATGAGCCAGGGTTTTACGACATTGTTCCGTGACCTGATGGCATAAATCGTGCCATCTTCTTACACATTACGCACATCATGTCGCCTTCTGCGTAGATTATGTCTGTTTCGGGGCAGAGATTGCCTTTTCCGTATGATAGCCTTGTGCTCAATCGCGGGTCATAAGAAAGTAACAGGCAGTCAGGCACCGCGACTTAAAAAGTAGAAACAAAAAAACGAGACAGCAATCTTCGCAGGCAATGCTTCTGCGAAGGCAAAAAATTCTTGTAACAACAGGCATGCCATTTCTTCACAGAAAGGGCGGAGCTTGGCCGCAAGAAAACGAGGACGTTTCAAACGTCACGATATTATCAAAGGAGACTGGCCGTGGGAAAGAAACAAATCAAGAACGAACAGGGTGCGACACAGCGTCGTGATTTTCTTAAGACGGGATCGCTGGTGGCTGGCGGGCTGATATTGCCCGTCGCGTCAGGAGGTGTGGCGTTCGCCCAGGAGAAAAAATACCCGAAGCTGGGCAACTACCCTGATGGTGTGTCAGGTGACACAGTTGTGGCAGGCCTGACACTGGACCTGACTGGGCCTTATTCTGCCGAGGGCGCTGGGCAAAAACGCGGGTTTGAACTCGCCGCCGAAATGATTAATAACGGCGATGAGCGTGTGAAAAAAGTATCGCCCCTGACCAAAAAGGGAATACTGGGCAAAAAGCTGGTGCTCGCTGTCGGCGACGCGGAAACCAAACCCAACAGCGCCGTGCAGGCCGCCACGCGGTTTCTCCGGCAGGATAAAGCCATGATGGTGGCGGGCAGCGTGAGCAGCTCGGTAGCCATTGCCCTGCAAAACACCTGCGAGCGTGCAAAGACGCTTTACTTCCCCATTATTAGCGGCTCAAGCGACACAACAGGCAAAGATTGCCGTCGTTACGGCTTTCGCCTCTGCCATCACGCCTACACCGCTGCAAAGGCCATTGCTCCGGTGCTCGCCAATGAGTACGGCAAAGAGATGAAAGTAATCTACCTTGTGCCTGACTATAACTATGGGCATTCGATTCATGACCATATGCGTGAGTTCACTGAGGCTCAGGGCTGGACCACGATTGATTCGGCACAAATTCATCCATTGGGCGCAACCGACTACAGCGCTTATATGCTCAATATCGCCAACAGTGGTGCCGACATTCTGATCAATCTGGATTACGGTGCTGATGCGGTCAACTCGGCCAAGCAGGCGCACCAGTTCGGTGTGCTCAAGAATATGAAAATGTGTGTGCCGTACATGCCTGCCTACATGCTGGAAGAGGTAGGCCCCGAGATCATGCAAGGGGTGCTGGGCACTATGGATTTCTGGTGGAGTGAGTCGCTGAAGAACGAGGTGGGCAAGGACTTTGTCGAGGCCTATGAGGCCAAGTTCAATGCGAAGCCACGTGATCCTGAGCACAACGCTTACATGACCATGCTGTTGTGGGCTGATGCCATTGAGCGTGCCGGTACGTTTTATCCGGCGGCGGTGGTCGAGGCGCTGGAAGACGGCGTCAATAACAAGCGACCCCACACCATGGGCGGCGAGGTGTATTTCCGTGCTGAGGACCATGACGGCGCTGCCGACTTTGCGGTAGTACGTGGCAAAAAACCTGACGAGATCAAAAACCCCGATGATCTGGTTGATGTTGTAGCCATCGCCAATGGCGTAGATACATTGCCTCCCGTGGGCTACGCAGGATGCAAGATGTCGCCCGCCGCCTAGGGCCGGGTTCCGTCAAACGTAATCTACCGATAAACAACGAGGGAGACTGGCATGCCTAGCCTTGGCCTTTTTATGTCCCAGATTTTTAACGGCCTCGCGCTGGGGGTGCTGCTCGCCCTCATCGCCGCAGGGCTCACCATTATTTACGGCACACTGGGCGTTATCAACTTCGCCCATGGTGCCTTGTTTGTCGTGGGCGCTTATGCGGGGTTTTCCGTTTTTACGGCAACTGGCTCATTTCTGCTCAGCATTGCCGGCGGTGCAGTCGCCGCGATGATAGTGGGCCTCATCATGGAGCGCGGGCTGATCAAGCGGTTTTATCACAGGCCCGTGGAGGATCAGATACTGGTCACATTCGGTGTGAGTATTGTGATCGTGGAAATCATACGCGCCATTTTTGGCGGGGTTGGGCAGCGAGTGCCTGTTCCCACCTGGGGAGAGGGTGTGGTTGACATGGGGTTTGTGGTTTACCCCCTGTACCGCATACAGATTCTCGGCATTGCCGCTGCAGCGCTGGGTTTGTGCTGGCTGGTGCTTTATCGCACGCGACTCGGGCTGATCATACGTTCAGGTATTGAAGACGCACTCATGACGCGTCTGCTGGGCATCAACATCCAGCGGGCATTTCTGGTGGTCTTTGGCGTAGGTGCGGCCGCTGCAGGCTTTGCGGGAGTGATTTACGGACCCATTGTGTCTATCGTGCCCGATATGGGCTTTCGTGTGCTGATCCAGTCGTTTGTAGTGGTCGTTCTGGGTGGCGTTGGATCGTTTCCAGGTGCGATTCTTGGCGGATTGATCGCCGGTCAGATATTGAGTCTGACCTCGCTGGTTAATCCGGTTTATTCCGATGTCATGCTGTTTGCAGCGATGGCCGTCATTCTTATTCTGCGACCGCAAGGTCTGCTTGGTGTGGAGGGCAGGGCATGAGTCAGACTGATAATTCTGTCGCTATCGATCGCGGTGCGGGCGCTGCGGATGCTGCCGCCAGGACAACGCCTTCTGGTCGCGCCCAGGGAGGCGCCGGATTGCGGGCCCGTTACGCCCTGGAGATGTTTACAGCGATGGTGCTCTGTGTGGCGCCGTTTCTTGCACCACTCATAGGTGCCGGGCCCGACCTGCTCGGCCGTGTGCTGATATGGGGGCTGTTTGGCCTGGGTTTTGACTTGCTTTTCGGCTATGCAGGCCTGCTGTCGTTTGGCCAGGCGGCATTTTATGGCACCGGAAGCTTTGTCACCGCTTACCTGCTGACTACGGGCATTATCTCCAACATGCTGCTGGCACTGGTGGTGGCGATGCTGATTTCATCCGTGCTCGCGGTGATGATTGGCTACCTTACCCTGCGACGCAGTGGCATTTACTTTGCGATGAGTACGCTGGCCTTCGCCGAGATGATTTATTTTCTTGAGTTCGGCCCCTTGCGTGAATGGACGGGTGGCGAAAACGGGATACCTGGCATACCCGAGCCTGTGCTTGACCTGGGCTTCTGGAGCTACACCATCGGGCCAGGCTGGCCGATGTACGTCTTCCTGGCTGTGGTGTTCTTTCTTGGCTTCATTCTGGCCCGTCGAATTTCGCTCTCACCGTTTGGCGTCATTCTTACGGCCATCAAGGGCAACCCCACTCGTGCCATGGCGGTCGGCCACAAAATACAGCGCTACAAGCTGGCGGTATTTGTGGTGGCGGCGGCCTATGGTGGCGTGGCCGGAGGGTTGCTGGGGCTGTTTCAGGGCTATATGCCGCCCGATGCGTTCAATCTGCATACCTCAGCCGAGCTGGTTATCCAGACCGTAATGGGCGGGGCGGGAACGTTGCTGGGACCGCTGGTGGGTGCCATGATCTGGCTGTACCTGTTTGAGGTGCTGCAGTTTGTGGATTCCGTCGGCCCCTACTGGCGACTGATTCTCGGGGTTATTTTCGTTTTGCTGGTAACGCTGTTCGGCCGTGGCCTGTGCGGTGAGTTTGCCGCCTGGCGCCAGAAACGTCTGACGCGTCGTATGGCGCTTGCCGACAGCCCTGCAGGGCGCGCGCCGGCGGCGCATCATGGTCGTAATCTGCAATTGGCAATGCGGCCTGCTGTGGCGCTAACCCCGGGGATCCCGGTCCTTGAAGCCAAAAACATCGCCAAACACTATGGTGGGCTCAAGGCCGTAAAGGACGCGTCAATCTCTGTGCAGGAAGGAGAACTTCGTGGCCTTATAGGTCCCAACGGTGCCGGCAAGTCTACGTTTTTCCGCATGCTGGCCGGTGAGATCGAGCCGACCTCGGGTGAAGTGCTGCTACGTGGTCAGAAGATTACCGGTATTGGCGTCACGCAAGTGTGTCAACTTGGCATGAGCAAAAGCTATCAGGTCAACGAATTGTTTGATGCGTTGACCGTACGCCAGAACATACTGATGTCGGTGCTGGGGCTGTCACGCGGTTCTTTCCGGTTTGATGCGCTGTCCAGCCTGCATGGCAAAGGTATCTACAACGATCAGGTCGAGGCGGCGCTGGCATTGGTAGAGCTGACTGATAAAGCAGACACCCCTGTGCATGAGCTGTCATATGGCGAAAAGCGGCGTGTCGAGATTGGCCTGGCTCTAGCCACCGGTGCCAATGTGCTGCTGCTCGATGAGCCGCTTGCCGGCATGAGCCCTGAGGAGCGGGTACATGCGGTGGCGCTGCTAAAGAGCATACGCAAAGGGCGCACGCTGCTGATCGTGGAACACGATATGGACGCCATGTTTGAGCTTGCAGATCGCATCACCGTGCTCTATGACGGCAATTACCTGGCAGAAGGCACGCCGGCTGAAATTAAGGCCAACAAGGCAGTGCAAGAAGCTTATCTTGGAGGCGTGGAAGAATCATGAGTCTGCTCGACGTTGATGGCATAAACACCTATTACGGTGATTCTCACATACTCTTCGATGTATCTCTTGAAGTGAGGAAAAATGAAGTCGTGGCGCTGCTCGGCCGCAATGGCGCGGGCAAGTCTACGTTGCTCAAAACCATTGCCGGCGCGCTGTCGCCAAAGTCGGGTTCCATTGTTTTTGATGGCGTGCCCATAGACCGCATGCCTGCCCATGAGATCGCCCGGCTCGGGCTGCAATTGGTGCCCGAAGAGCGACGTGTGTTTGGCGGGATTACCGTGCACGAGAATTTGCAACTTGCGGCCATGACGGCGAAAAAGCCGCTGAGCTTCAGCGAAATCTACCGTACGTTTCCGCGTCTGGATGAGCGTCGCGACAACAAAGGCAGGGCGCTGTCAGGCGGTGAGCAGCAAATGGTTGCCATTGCGCGGGCCATGATTCGGGACGCTCAGTTGATTTTGCTCGATGAGCCGTTTGAAGGGCTGGCACCGTTGATTGTGCGAGATCTCATGAACGTGTGTCAGGATCTGGCAAAGCAAGGACGAACCATCGTCGTGGTAGAGCAGAACGTGACGGCGGCGCTCAGCATGGCCGACCGTTGCTATCTGTTGAACACGGGGCATATTGTATTTGGTGGTACGTCCGAAGAGCTGCAGCAAAGACCGGAGATCATGAACCGGTATTTAGGTGCGGCCGCGTAAGCCATTTTTAGTTTAAGCAGGAGTGTTTGTTATGTCGTCTACGATTGATTCCATTCTCGTTGAAAGCAGGGTTTTCATGCCTTCTGCAGAAACGGTTTCGACAGCCCGCATCTCGGGTATGGATGCCTACAAGGCCTTGTGCGCCGAGGCTGAGCAGGACGCCGATGCGTTCTGGAGCAGGCTGGCGCGCGAGCACCTGACCTGGCGCAAACCGTTCAGCAAGGTGCTGGACGAGTCGAACGCGCCGTTCTACACCTGGTTTGAAGACGGCGAGCTGAATGTTTCCGAAAACTGTCTTGATGTGCATCTTGAAAACGGCAACGCTGAAAAGACGGCGCTTATCTTTGAGGCCGATGATGGCGCTGTGCAGCAGGTGTCGTTTCGTCAACTGCATGCCCGTGTGTGCCGTATTGCCAATGGCATTAAGGCGCTGGGTTTTGGTAAAGGCGATCGGGCAATTATTTATATGCCCATGTCTATTGAAGTTATTGCCATCATGCAGGCGTGCGCGCGTTTAGGCTTGACGCACTCCGTGGTGTTTGGCGGGTTTTCTGCCAAAAGCCTGCATCAGCGCATTGTCGACGTAGGCGCCAGTCTGGTCATCACCGCCGACGCACAGATGCGCGGCGGCCGGGTTATACCGCTGAAATCCGCCGTCGATGCCGCACTGTCCGAAGAGGGCAGTGAAGTGGTTAAAAAGGTTGTGGTGTATAAGCGCGCGGATACTGAAGTCGCGTGGGATGAGGCGCGCGATATCTGGCTGCATGATATGGAAGAAGGGCAGCCCGAAACGTGTGAGCCCGTTGCCGTCGAAGCCGAACACCCGTTGTTTATTCTTTATACGTCCGGGTCTACCGGCAAGCCCAAAGGCGTGCAGCATGCGTCTGCGGGGTTCTTGTTGTGGGCATCGGTGACAAGCAAATGGGTGTTTGATGCCAGGCCAGACGATGTGTTCTGGTGTACGGCCGACGTAGGGTGGGTCACCGGCCACACCTATATTGTGTATGGCACGATGGCGGCGGGCATGACGCAGGTTGTATTTGAAGGCGTACCCACCTACCCCGATGCGGGCCGTTTCTGGCAGATGATAGAAAGACACAAGGTTTCAATTTTTTATACCGCACCAACGGCGATTCGATCACTGATCAAGGCTGCGCAAGCAAATCCTGAAACCCACCCCGATCGTTACGATCTGTCCAGTTTGCGCCTGCTGGGCTCGGTGGGCGAACCCATAAACCCCGAGGCCTGGGTGTGGTACTACAACAATGTGGGCGGTGGCCGCTGCCCTGTCGTGGATACTTGGTGGCAGACCGAAACAGGCGGCCATATCCTTACGCCGTTGCCGGGCGCTACGCCGCTCAAGCCCGGGTCATGCACGCTCCCCTTACCCGGTATTTCAACAGGCGTGGTCGATGAGGCCGGCAATGAAGTGCCCGATGGAAGAGGCGGGTTGCTGGTCATCAAGCGCCCATGGCCGGCCATGATTCGCACAGTGTGGGGTGACCCTGAGCGCTTTACCACAGGGTATTTTCCGCCGGAGCTAAAGGGCGCCTACCTGGCTGGTGATAACGCGCAGCGGGATGCGGATGGCTATTACTGGATTATGGGCCGCACCGATGATGTGCTCAGTGTGTCGGGACATCGTCTGGGCGGGACGGAAATCGAATCGGCACTGGTTTCCCACGAATTGGTTGCAGAAGCTGCCGTGGTGGGTCGGCCCGACGCGACCACGGGCGAGGCCATCGTGGCGTTTGTCATGCTTAAGCGCCCCGTGCCCGAGGGTAAGGAGGCCGAGGAGATTGCCGCCCAGTTGCGCGATTGGGTAGCTCGTGAAGTTGGGGTCATTGCCAAGCCACGTGATATCCGTTTTGGCAATAACTTGCCCAAAACCCGGTCTGGCAAAATCATGCGTCGACTTCTGCGCGTCGTGGCCGAAGGCAAAGAAGTCTTGCAGGACGTGTCAACGCTCGAAAACCCAGACGTTCTCAAGCAGTTTACAGGTGTGTATTAATTGGCTGCAGAGCCGGCACGTGGTGTTCCGGCTCTGAAAAACTGGATAGTGTGCGATTTAAACCGAAACAGGGGGTTTTCCTCCATGGCATTGCGCAGGCGTCTCTCTAGAATGGTCGTGTAGATTATTTCCGGGTTGTTGTTTGTCGTCTTGATCAACATGTATTTAAAGGCATTTGGTTTTAGGGGGATAAGTAGACAACATGCATCAAGCTCAGACCCACTCATCTCCAGGTATTGAGACGCCAGCACCACTGCTGGTTCGAGGTCTGAATCGCGATTTCGCCGACTCCACGGTTTTGACCGAGCACGCGTACTCGTTGGGACAGATTAAGTTTGCACAGAGTGGTGCCATGGTGGTCTCTAGCGCCGATGGTAATTGGGTCGTCGCCCCAACACGTGCGCTATGGCTGGCACCTCATGTGCGCTATCGCGTGCGTATGATGGGGAAAGTGCAGCTTCGTTCTGTATTCGTCAATGCAGAGGTGGCGCACCGCCTGCCTGTGCGCAGTTGTCTTCTGCCGGGCACACCCCTGTTGCGTGAGATCGTGGCGGCCGTAACCATGGCGGCAAACGACGAGCAACCCGGACGACGCATTGGGCTGTTGCTTGATTTGTTGCTCGAAGAAATCAATGAGGTGCCTGGTGCACGCTTGCATCTGCCATCGCCGCGCGATTACAGACTGGCAAATATCTGTACCTACGTCCAGGAGCATCTGGACGACAATAAAAGCCTGAAAGAGTGGGGGCGTGAGCTTGGATATGATCCACGCACACTGCATCGCCTGTTCAGACACGAATTGGGGATGTCTTTTCTTAAATGGCGCGAACACGCAAAGTTGCTGGCTGCGCTTGAATGGTTGAACCAGGGGCGGCCCATACTGAGTATTGCGCTGGATCTGGGCTACCAGACACAAAGTGCTTTTACCGCCATGTTTCGCCGCAACCTGGGCACCACGCCCAGTGAGTTCTTAAAGGAATAGGTCAACGTCATCGCTTTTCATGGATGAAATAGTGCAAGTCTGATGAAGGTTAAAGTCACTTTTTGCACTGCGCACCGCCATGGACTTTTACTTCGAAGATCGACGATCAGTGCCGCCCCCTTCTGCCACCAGAAAAGAAGAGACACTGATCCTGTTACCGGCAAGCGTGTGAGGCGCGGCATTGGCCAGTCTTGGCCGCGAGCTGGAAATCGCACTTAAATAGGGGGCGGCTTCTTTGAGCAAGCACCGCGAGCCGCAGTATTTAGGCCGCCATCTTATGGCGCCAATTGCGCAAATACAGCACAAAAAGAAACGGCCTTGCGAGAAAACCCGCAAGGCCGATAAATAGTGGTCGGGGCGAAAGGATTCGAACCTTCGACCCTCTGGTCCCAAACCAGATGCGCTACCAGGCTGCGCTACGCCCCGACTGAACAAGCCAAACAATATAGCATAAAAAACAAACGTTGGGTGCTGGACTAGGCAAAATTTTCAGGCAACGTGCGCATCTTTTGATTGCTGCTCATCGTCAACGTAACGCTCGACCAGTACTTTTGCTATGCGGCGACCCTCGCGCTCCAGCACCTCGAAGCGAAACTCACCCCGGGCTGTCGATAGTGTAATGGTTTCGTGCTCTTCGGGTAAGCGGCCAAAACGCTGCAACAGGTAGCCTGCCACCGTGCTGTAGTCGTCGTTATCGGTGTCGAGCAACAGCCCCTCAACCTGCAGTGTCTGCTCAAAATGATGCATGTCGGTGGCACCATCGACAATCCAGCGATACTCTTTATCAACAATGATGTCAGGGGTTTCATCTTCGTCAGGAAAGTCGCCGGCAATCGCCTCAAAAATATCGATGGGCGTAACCAGCCCTTCGACAGCCCCAAACTCATCAATTACTAGCACCAACTGGCCCCGGGCTGACTTTAATATTTCCATAAGATCGAGAATGCGCACGGTTTCATGCACATGGATGGGAGGCCGCAATGACGATTCACGCAGGTGCCCGTGAATCAAAATGTCGGCGATAATGTCCTTGGCACGACCAATACCAACCATGTTGTCCAGTGATCCCCGGCACACCGGGAAAAACCCGTGCGGTGTTTCGCTGACTTCGCGGCGAATGTCTTCAGGCGGGTCATCGAGGTCAATCCAGCTGATATCGGTACGCGGCGTCATAATAGAGTGCACGTTTCGGTCGGCCAGCTTGAGCACACCGCTGACCATATTGCGCTCCTCCCTGCCAAACGGGCCATCGGCGGCCATCATGGTGTCGCCCGAGGCCACTTCTTCGTCATTGATCGGCCGCTTGCCCAGCATGCGTAAAATACCTTCAGCCGTGCGCTCACGCATGGGGCGCAGGGTTTCGAGGTGGCGCATGTTGCGCCGTGCAATCTGGTTAAGGGCTTCGATCGCCACAGAGAAGCCGATAGCGGCATACAGGTAGCCCTTGGGCACTTTGAACCCAAAGCCTTCGGCCACCAGGGCAAAACCTATCATGAGCAAAAAGCCCAGGCACAGTATGACGACAGTGGGGTGGGCGTTGACAAAGCGTGTCAGAGGCTTGGACGCAACCAGCATGATGCCGATGGCGATAATGACCGCCGCCATCATGATGGCCAGGTGGTCAACCATACCAACGGCGGTGATGACGGCGTCTAGCGAAAACACCGCATCTAACACGACGATTTGGGTGACGACAACCCAGAACGAGGCATACATGCGCGAGCCCGACTGGTCATGAGACACACCCTCGACCCGTTCGTGCATTTCCATGGTCGCCTTCATGACCAGGAAGAACCCTCCGACAATCAGTATGAGGTCACGACCAGATAGCGTCAGCGGTCCCAGGGTAATGAGTGGCGCAGTAAGCTTGAACAGCCAGGAAATGGCCGAAAGCAACGCTAGCCGCATGATAAGCGCCAGGCTCAGGCCGATGACCCGGGCGCGGTCTCGCTGCGCGGGTGGCAGTTTGTCTGCCAGAATCGCAATAAAAATAAGGTTGTCGATGCCCAGGACAATTTCCAGGACAACAAGCGTGATTAAACCGACCCAGGCGGCCGGGTCTAAAAGCAATTCCATTAGTATTCTCGTTGCTGGCGGGCCAGCATCTGGGAGGAGGTGGGTTTAGCGGAGGAGGGAACGGGGGTCATGTGACCACCCGCAGCGCCGGCAAGGTGTATGCCCGGCGGTTATAGACCCAGTTAGGCCACAATACATGCGCCAGCGCCTCACGGGCAAGGTCAGGGTCGACCGTTACCGGGTCGTAGATGTCAGGCGCTGTGTACCGGTATTGGGTAGCGTCGCGGTGGGGCTCAAGCACGACAAACTGGTTGTTTTTGAGGTAGCCATAGTTTTCTTTGTACTGCATCATGGCCCGGCCGCCTTTATCGGCCTGTGTAAGGTCGTGGCCTATCATGGGGTGTTCGCCCTGCAGGCCCATAAGTGAAAGCAGGGTAACGGGCATGTCTATCTGGCTGACAATGCGGTCGTCACTGCGCGCGGGGGTGTCGGCCCCGACGATGAGTGCAGGGATATGAAAATGCCGCACCGGAATGCGGGTGGCGCCCGATGCCCGCGAATCATGGTCGGCCACCAACAAAAATACGGTGTTTTTCCAGTAGTCGCTCTGGCGGGCCCGGTCAAAAAACTGGCCTATGGCCCAGTCGGCATAACGCACAGTATTTTGCACAGTGCGCGGATCGCCATCAGGCGGAATACGGCCGTCGGGGTATTCCCAGGGTGAATGATTGCTTACGGAAAACGCCAGCGTGAAATGGGGCTGATCAGAGGGTTGGGAAAGCAGACCATGCAGGTGATCGAACATGTCTTCGTCGCTGGCACCCCAGGTGCCAACGAAAGCCGGGCTGGTAAAGCTGGGCAAGTCGTACACCTTGTCAAAACCATTGCCCAGAAAGAAATTTTTCATGTTGTCAAAATGCGCTTCGCCACCGTATAGAAAGCGTGACGTATAGCCATGGCCTTTAAGCAGCTGCGCCATGGTAAAGAACTTGCTCTGCGCTCCTGAAAGACGCAGTGCCGCATCAGAAATAGTGGGCGGAAAACCGGCCGACAAGGCCTCAAGGCCTCGCACCGACCGTGTGCCGGTGGCGTAGGCGCGCGTGAAATTCCAGGCGCCTTGTGCCAGGCGATCAATGCAGGGGGTAAGGTTTGCGCCACCCAGATTGCCCACATACTGCGCGCCCAGGCTTTCTTCCACAATAATGACCACATTGAGCGGACGTGCGCGCACGCACGAAGGCTGCTGCTGGTGCAGTGTGGGAATGTCTTGTGCGCCTGTCTTTATACCCGCGCAAGCCCTGACGATGTCGTTCATTTCGTCTTCGGGAAGATGGCCATACACTTTGGTGGCCGAGCGTTCGTTTTTCATGCCATAAATGGCATAGGCGACGCTGTAGAGTGAATTGAGAGGCAGGGTGTTAAGCATGCTGTCGCCGCAGTAGGCTACGGTCGACGGGTTGATGGGGCGGTGCTTGAGCGTGCCGCGAATCGCCAGAAACACAACTGCAGCACTGGCCAGCGTGAACAGTGCGTCGTTCCACCAGGGCAGCGGGTTGTCGGGAAGTGCATCATCAAACACTGCCCAGCCTGTGCCTACCATGACGACAAGTGCCAGCACGCCGCCCAACAGCGTGGCTTTGTAACCTTTCCAGAGCATGCCGAATACTTCACGCGGGTGCTTCAGGTAGTCAACATACAGGCGGTTGGGGCGGGTGTCGTATTCGTCGATGAACTGCGGCGTGGAAACTTCAAGCAACACCAGCAGCGCCCACGCAAAAATAAACCAGCCCTGCACGACATGGATGGCGATGATGGAGTCGCCTATCCAGGGTGAGGCCATGAGGGGGATGCCGGCTATGATGGCAATGATGTTGGCGTCGATACGTACGCCGCCACGCAAGATAGGCCAGAAGCCGCCCGCAAGCTTGGCGCGCTGCCATTGCCAGAGCGTGAGCAGGCTGCGGCTCAGGGTAAGAAGAATAAAGCTGGAAACAATGAATGCGAAGGTCAGGTCGCGCATAGCGGCACATGGGAAATGCAGACTGAACAGTGTAAAGCCTTTCGGAAAATTTTGCGTTATGTTTCAACGCAGAGGTATTGAACAGCGTGCCGCTTGACGAATAATTATGCTCACTGTTAGCATAATTAAAAATGTGTTCGGGTCGCGGCGGTATTGCGGCTTGGCCCTGCATTATTTTTTTTGACCTTACAGGTAACCGCCATGAATTCGAACAACTATTGTTTCAGGCTGCTGGGTGCGGCCGCCATGCTTGCCGTCAGCCTGTCGGCCAGCGCACGCGACGTCATACGCATTGGCGAACTCAACAGCTACAAAACCCAACCCGCCTTTCTTGAACCCTATAAAAAGGGCATGGATCTGGCCATCGAGCAGATCAATGCTGCGGGCGGGGTAAACGGCAAACAGCTTGAGCTTATTACCCGCGATGACAACTCCAACCCCGGCGATGCCGTCAGGGCGGCGCAAGAACTGTTAACCCGTGATAAGGCCGATGTGCTCACAGGCACGTTTTTGTCGCATATCGGCCTTGCGGTGGCCGATTTTGCCCGGCACAAGCAGCGTTTCTTTCTTGCCAGCGAACCGCTCACCGATAAAATCGTCTGGGCCGACGGCAATCGCTACACCTACCGCTTGCGCAACTCCACCTATATGCAGGTGGCCATGCTAATCCCTGCAGCTGTTCAAATGAACAAAAAGCGCTGGGCCATTGTGTACCCCAATTACGAGTACGGCCAGTCGGCGGTGGCAACCTTCAAGAAACTGCTCAAAGAGGCCCAGCCCGATGTCGAGTTTGTGGTCGAACAGGCAGCGCCCCTGGGCAAAATTGACGCGGGCAGCGTGGTGCAGGCACTTGCTGACGCCAAGCCAGACGCCATGTTTAACGTATTGTTTGCAACCGACCTGGCCAAGTTCGTGCGGGCAGGAACGCAACGCAAGTTCTTTGATGGCCTGGACGTGGTCAGCATGCTTACAGGCGAGCCCGAGTACCTCGACACGCTGGGTGCTGAGACGCCAGAGGGCTGGGTGGTCACCGGCTATCCCTGGTATGCCATTGACACGCCCGAACACAATGACTTTCTCAAGGCCTATCAGGCCCGGTTCAATGATTACCCGCGTCTTGGTACCGTGGTCGGGTACAACACCATACTTTCGCTGGCAGCAGGCATACGCAAGGCAGGCTCTACTGACACCGAGGCCATGATCAAGGCATTCAGCAATCTTAAGGTCGACACGCCATTTGGTCCCATTGTTTATCGCGGCATCGATCATCAGTCGACCATGGGTGCTTATGTAGGCAAGCTGGCCATCAAGGACGGCAAAGGCATTATGGTCGACTTTAGTTATGTAGATGGTGCCAGTGTGCAGCCCACCGATGAACAAGTCAGGCAGTGGCGCAAGGCGGCGTCAGACTAAATCGCATGACGCCGCTTTGGCCCTGGTGGCCAAGGCATTGTCGGATTAAGCACCCATGAACCTCACCGGCTTTGTTGTCCAGTTTTTAAATGGTCTGGCAGAGGCTTCCTCGCTGTTTCTCGTGGCGGTGGGGCTGTCGCTAATTTTTGGCGTCAGCCGCATCGTCAATTTTGCGCACGGGTCCATGTACATGCTTGGTCTGTATGTGGCCTACAGCATGGTGCAGTATTTTGGTTCGGGCCCATTGGGCTTTTGGGGTGGTTTGTTGCTGGCCGCGCTGCTGGTCGGTTTGCTTGGCGTGCTGGCCGAGATCATTGTTTTGCGGCGCATTTATCGTGCGCCCGAAATGTTTCAGTTACTCGCCACGTTTGCGCTGGTGCTCATACTTAATGATCTGGCATTGTGGATATGGGGGCCGGATGACTTGTTGGGCCCGCTTGCCCCGGGCCTGGACGGTGCACTGCGCATTTTTGGGCGCTATCTTCCCGTTTATGACCTGGTGCTAATCGCTATTGGCCCGCTGGTGCTGCTGGCACTGTGGCTGTTATTGACGCAAACCCGCTGGGGCAGGCTGGTGCGTGCCGCCACCCAAGACCGTGAAATGCTCGGAGCACTTGGGGTAAATCAGGCTTGGCTGTTTACCGGCGTCTTCGGCCTGGGTGCGTTTTTAGCAGGTTTGGGCGGGGCGCTGCAATTGCCGCGACAGCCTGCCAGCCTCATGCTCGACCTCAGCATTATTGGTGATGCATTTGTCGTGGTGGTGGTGGGCGGCATGGGCTCAATACCCGGGGCGTTTGTGGCGGCGTTCATCATCGCCGAGCTCAAAGCCTTGTGCATTGCGCTGGGCGTGGTGGAGCTGGGCGGGCTGACCTTTGCCTTTCCCAAGCTTACGCTGGTGGTCGAATTTATTTTTATGGCCCTTGTGCTTGTGTTCCGCCCGTGGGGGCTGTTTGGCAAGCCACAGGCTGCCGTGCGCCCCATGGGCGAGGCATTGGCCCCTCTGCGCACAGGGGGGCGCCGGTTCCGCGTCCTGATGGTGGGGGTTGTGGTGCTGTGTGCCGCGTTGCCGATCTGGGCCGACACGCTGCCTTATGCCCTGGTGTTGACCCAAGACGTATTGGTTGCCGTGTTGTTCGCGGTAAGTTTGCATTTCATGATGGGCTTGGGCGGCATGCCTTCGTTCGGGCATGCTGCCTATTTTGGTATTGGCGCCTATGCTGCGGCACTGGTGTTTAAATCAGTGGGCCTGGGTATGGTGGCCTCGTTGCTGGCCGCACCTGTGGTCGCCGCCGTGGCTGCCGTGTTTTTTGGGTGGTTTTGCGTACGGCTGACCGGTGTTTACCTGGCCATGCTGACACTGGCGTTTGCCCAGATTATTTGGTCCATCGTGTACCAATGGGATGCCGTCACCGGTGGCTCCAATGGCATTTTTGGGGTTTGGCCTGATGACTGGCTGTCAGGGTCTGCGTATTTTTACCTTACGCTCGTGCTAGTGGTGGCGGCAGTCGCTGCTGTGCGGCATACCGCATTCTCACCCTTCGGGCTGGCGCTGCGGGCCACACGCGATTCCGTATTGCGGGCCGACGCCATAGGTATAGACGTCAAGCGCGTGCACTGGCTGGCCTTTGTGGTGGCGGGCACGCTTGCCGGCCTGGCTGGCGCGCTCTATGCGTTCGCGAAAGGCGGTACGTCGCCTGAAGTCATTACCGTGGGCAAGTCGGTGGATGGGCTGGTCATGGTGCTGCTTGGTGGCATACATGCGCTGTCAGGGCCCATACTTGGGGCCACTGCCTTTACCGTGCTGCAAGACTATGTCATTGGCATCACAGAATATTGGCGCGCCTTGTTCGGCCTGGTCATTTTGCTGTGCGTTATGTTTTTTCCGGGGGGCATTGCCGGTGCTACAAACGTATTCGCCAGACGTTCAGAGAGGCCGTCATGAGTCTGCTTGAGGTCAGGCATGTGTCACGCCATTTTGGCGGTAACCGAGCGGTTGACGACGTCAGTTTTGAGATCAACTCGGGTGAGCTGCTGGCCCTCATCGGCCCCAATGGGGCAGGCAAGTCTACACTCTTCAATATGCTGGGCGGGCAACTGCCGGCGACATCAGGTTCTGTACTGTTTGATGGCAAAGAGTTGCTGGGTTTGCCCTCGCATCGTATTGCACACTTAGGCATAGGTCGCAGTTTTCAGATTGCCGCCACCTTTGCCTCATTAACTGTCGTCGAGAACGTACAGGCCGCCTTGCTGTCCGCACGCCGCCAGATATGGTCGTTCTGGAAACAGGCGCGTTCCCTGCATGTTGACGATGCCATGAGTCTGTTGGAACAGGTCGGGATGCATGAGCAGGCATTCCGCCCATGCAGTGAGCTGGCCTATGGCGACGTCAAGCGGGTTGAGCTTGCCATGAGCCTGGCGGGTGAGCCCCGTCTGCTGCTGATGGACGAGCCCACCGCAGGCATGGCACCGTCAGAGCGTGTTTCGTTGATCAAACTGGTACGCAGTCTGGTTGAAGAGAGAGAAATGGCCGTGCTGTTTACCGAGCACAGTATGGATGTCGTGTTTGGCTACGCTGACCGCATTATTGTGCTGGCTCGCGGCAAGTTGATTGCCGAGGGGCAGGCAGACTACATCCGTGCCCACCCTGAAGTGCAAAGCGTTTACTTTGGCAAGGGGCGCACGTTTGATACAGGCGGCGACGCGCATTTTCCTCAACAGCGTGAACCAGCGGGTGATGCACAATTGCCAGAAGAAGGCGTATCGGCGGGTGACGTGCGATCGCAGGAAAACGGCAGGTATGTGTGTGATTCGCAGTCGCAACCGGGTCGGAGTGTGCGCCAGCCTGCTGCTCTGCGTAAAGATCCGGTGTTGCGTTCGGGTTCACTGCGGGTGGCGGTGCCGACCCTGCAACCAGGGCAAGACACGCCGCTGTTGGCAGTGCGGGGCCTGAACGCCTGGTATGGTGCCGCGCATATTCTTCATGATGTGTCGTTTAATGTTGGCCGGGGCGAAGTGCTGGCGCTGGTCGGTCGCAATGGGGCCGGAAAGTCCACAACCTTAAAGGCCTTGATGGGTTTGGTGGCGGATCGCCGCGGTGATATCCAGTTTATGGGAAAGTCTCTGGCGCACTGCAAGCCTTTTGAGGCGGCGCGGCGCGGGCTGGGCTATGTGCCTGAAGATCGGCGCATCTTTACTGGGCTGACGGTGCAAGAAAACCTCATGGCAGGTCAACAACCGCCCAGGGTTTGGCCTGACGGCGCATCGGTACCGTACTGGTCACTGGATGAGGTTTTTACGCTGTTTCCGCCGCTGGCTTCCATGCGTGGTCGGCAGGCCGGCATGATGAGCGGTGGTGAGCAGCAAATGCTGACTGTCGCACGCACGCTTATGGGCAACCCTTATTTGCTGTTGCTTGATGAACCTTCAGAGGGGGTTGCGCCGATTATTGTTGAGCATATGGTTGAGATGATGCTGATGCTAAAGCAAAAGGGCACCAGTCTGCTGTTGTGCGAACAAAACCTGCACTTTGCTGCGCTGGTGGCTGACAGGGCTTGTGTGCTGGAAAAAGGTTTGGTGCGTTATACCGGGCCCATGCAGGCGCTGGCGCAAGACCACGACTTGCGCCAGAAATACCTTTCACTTTGACGCGGTGCGTAAAGCGCTTGGTCGTTCAGATCGAAACACACCTGGCTAGCCCGTAAAGTAAGCGCCGTGGTAATGCGGTCAGAAAGATGCTATTTAAGCGAAGCAGGAGCGGCTTGTTGTCGCGCCCGGACCGCTGCGGACATCTCCACATTTATGGCGCAGAGATGTCATCCTGGTTGCCACGGCAGTGCATCAAAATGGAAACTGCAGATCGGGCTGCAGTGCTGAAAGTGCCTGACGATATTCGTGCTTGATGCGGTCCACAGCCTCTTGTGTGTCGCCCTCGAAGCGCAGCACGATGACAGATGTGGTGTTGGAAGCACGCGCCAGGCCAAAGCCATCACGGTACTCGGCGCGTACGCCGTCGATGGTGCTGATGCTGGTGGCACCCGGAAATACGCCGTCTTTCTGTAATCGTGCAATCAGGGGGTGAGCCTGCCCTTCGGGCATCTCCAGCTTGATTTCTGGTGTGGATACGTCTTTGGGCAAGGCCTCAAGCACAGCACTTGCAATATCGTGCCTTGAAAGTATTTCGAGCAGGCGCGCACCCGCATACAGCCCATCATCAAACCCGAACCAGCGCTCTTTGAAGAAAATATGGCCACTCATTTCGCCCGCCAGTGGCGCGCCGCTTCCTTTGAGTTTGGCCTTGATCAGAGAATGTCCGGTCTGCCACATAACGGGTTTTCCACCCGCGAGTCTGATTGCTCGTGACACATGGCGACTGCATTTCACATCATAAATAATCGACGCACCGGGTGCGCGCAACAAAACGTCTTTGGCAAAAAGAATAAGCTGCCTGTCAGGCCAGATAATTTCCCCCGAACGCGTCACTACGCCCAGCCGGTCGGCGTCACCGTCAAAGGCCAGGCCCAGCTCGCAGTCGGTTTTCTTCACATGGCGGATCAGGTCTTGAAGGTTATTGGGATCAGCCGGATCAGGATGATGGTTGGGGAAAGTGCCATCCACGTCACAGTACAACTCGTCAACCGTACAGCCCATCGCCCGATAAAGACGCGCTGCGAATTTGCCGCCAACGCCATTACCGCAGTCGACGGCGATTTTCATGGGCCGTGCCAGAACGACACTGTCTTTGATGTACTGTATGTATTCTTCAGACAGGTCGATTTGCTGATGTGTCCCAGAAGATATGCCTTTGAGCGGGTCTGGGTTAGCCATGATGCGGGCAAGCTCAAGAATGGCCTCGCCGTGCAGCGTAACGCCGCCCATCATGATTTTGAAACCGTTATAGTCAGGCGGGTTATGGCTGCCTGTAATGGCCACACCCGAGCCCGTATTTTTTTGGTGTGCGCCAAAATACACGAGTGGTGTGTGAACCATGCCAAGGTCAATGGTGTCTATGCCACCGCTAAGAATTCCCTCTTGCAGCGCCTGTGCCAGTGCAGGGCTGCTGAGACGTCCGTCGTAGCCTACGACCAGCCCATGTATGCCTTGTGTGCGGGCCTGCTGAGCAAGGGCCTGACCAAGCTGGCGGGCAAAATCGGTATCGAGCTGCCCGGGAACCTTGCCGCGAATATCGTAAGCTTTAAACACAGCACTTGCTGCCCAGGACTCAGCTGGCGCGCCGTTACAGGAAGCGGAAGACCGAGAGGAAGACGTCACGACATATCCTTTTGAATAGATTGGCATATCGCATGATATCCCGGATTGCTATTGAAAATGTCAGCTTGTGCAGGCTCTGGGCCACCTATCACTTCTGGCCTAAAATAGATAATTAGATGTATTTACTGGAAATCGCAGAATGAGTCAGATCGACGAGTTAGTTCAAATGCTGGGGCAGCCATACGTGCTGGTGGGGGCAGAAGCCGAGTCTTATGTCACCGATTGGCGCGGGCGATATCAAGGTGCGGCGCTGGCTGTCGTCAAACCTGGCTCTACCGAAGAAGTCGCCGAGGTGGTTCGCTGGTGCGTGGCGCATAAAGTGCCCATGGTGCCGCAAGGTGGCAACACTGGCCTGTGCGGCGGTGCCACCCCCGACGACAAAGGCAATGCCGTGGTTATTTCGCTGCAACGTCTTAATGCCATTCGTAGTGTTGATACCGATAACGACACCATGGTTGTGGAAGCTGGGTGTATTTTGCAGGCAGTCCAGCAAGCAGCCCGCGATGCAGACCGCCTGTTTCCACTTAGCCTGGCGGCAGAGGGCAGTTGCACCATAGGTGGCAATCTGGCTACAAACGCCGGTGGCACACAGGTGCTGCGCTATGGCAATACCCGTGAACTCGTCCTTGGCGTCGAAGTTGTCACGGCCGATGGCGACATATGGCATGGGCTGCGTGGCCTGCGCAAAGACAATACCGGTTACGACTTGCGCGATCTGTACATAGGCAGCGAGGGCACGCTGGGCATAATTACGGCAGCCACGGTTAAGCTGTATCCGCTTCCCGTTGCACAGTGCACCGCACTGCTGGCGTTGGGGTCGGTCGAAGATGCTGTCACCGTACTTTCTGCTGCACAAAAAGGCTTTGGCGCCTCGCTCACTGGCTTTGAACTGATCGCTGGCAATTGCCTAAAGGGCGTGGTTTCCTGCTACCCCGAACAGCGTCTTCCATTTGAAGGCGAGTCTGCCAGCATGCCCTGGTATGCGCTGCTTGAGCTTTCTGACAGCGAAAGCGCAGAGCATGCCCGTGAGCGGTTTGAAACCGTTGTCGGAGCAACCATAGAGGCTGGCTTGGTACAAGATGCGGTTATTGCAGAAAGCATTACGCAAAGCAAGGCCTTGTGGCATTTGCGTGAAAGCATTCCACTGGCAGAAAAGGCGTTTGGTAAAAGCATCAAGCACGACGTTTCCATTCCTGTGTCACGCATGGCCGAATTTGTTCGCGTCACCAATGCGGCGCTGCAAGAGCGTTTTCCGGGCATCGAGCACGTTATTTTTGGCCATCTGGGCGATGGCAATTTGCACTACAACGTTGCGCGCGGCCAGGCTTACAGCGAAGAAGGTCTGCTAGAGCGCCAGTACGATATCTACGAACTGGTGCACGAAAGCGTATATCAGTTTGGTGGGTCGATCAGTGCCGAGCACGGAGTGGGCCAGCTCAAGCGCGACGCCTTGCCGCGCTATAAAGATCCAGTCGAAATGGCGCTCATGCGTCGGATCAAAGACGTGCTTGATCCGCACGGTCTCATGAACCCCGGCAAGGTGCTTGTCGGGTAGCTAGTGGCCAGGGCCTGATGGCCCGGCCAGTTTGCTGTGTATGACCGGGTGGCTTGTTTACTGAGCGGCCGGCAGCACGGTTCCGCTGCATTCGCCCAGGCTGATGGTGGGATAGCCCGGTTTACTGCATTGTGCGCGCAAAATGATCTCGTCGTGATCCTCCAGAAATACGCGCTCTTCGCCCCAGGGTAGCTTCACAGCTTCTTTACCCCCACTATTTAGCTCGAGCAACGAACCTTCTGTGCCTTTTTTGGGGCCAGACAGCGTGCCTGTGCCGAACAGGTCTCCAGATTGCAGGTTGCAGCCATTCACGGTGTGATGTGCAACGAGCTGGCTGATGCTCCAGTAAGCAGCGTCTTTGAAGTTGCTGCGTGCCAGCGAAGCGGGTTCGGCATTCTGAGCACGCGATGTCTGCGTGGTCAGCAAAACCTCCAGTCCAATATCAAAAGCACCTGCATCCTGGTTGGCCTGTGATTGCAGATAGGGCAGAGGTTGAGGCTCTGCGTCGCCACGTGCAAACGGAACACGAAAAGGAGCAAGCGCCTCGAGGGTGACTATCCAGGGGGATATCGTGGTGGCGAAGTTTTTGGCCAGAAACGGCCCTAGTGGCTGGTATTCCCAGGCTTGAAGATCACGGGCCGACCAGTCGTTCAAAATGCACAGGCCAAACACATGGCTTTCAGCCTGGTTTATGGGTATGCGCTTGCCCTGCGGGTTACCCTCGCCCACAAAAACACCAAGCTCAAGCTCAAAATCCAGCCGTTTGCATGGCTCGAAGCCGGGCTCTGCCCCTTCTGAGGCGGGACGGGTCTGACCTGTCGGGCGAACGAAGTGCTGGCCCGAAACCCCAATGCTGGAAGCCCGACCGTGATAGCCAATGGGTACCCACTTATAGTTGGGCAACAAAGGGTTGTCCGGCCTGAACTGCTTGCCCACCGCTGTGGCATGGTGCAAAGAAATGTAGAAGTCTGTGTAGTCGCCGATACGCGCTGGAACAGCCATTTCTGCCTGACTCATGGGGGTGAGTAGTGGCTCAAGCTGGCTTTGCAGCGGTGATCCGCTGCGCAGGGCGCGTGACAGTGCAAGGCGCAGCGCTGACCAGTGTGTCTGCCCCAACGCCATGAGGCCATTGAGTGTGCTGCTGCGGCAGGCGTCCAGTGCCTGTCCGGCTTCCTCGGCAAAGGGGCGCACTCCTGCAAGCACGGCGAGATCAAGAATCTGGTCGCCAATGGCGACGCCCGGCCGGAAATTACCTGAGCCTGCCCCCGGGCGAAAAACACCGAAGGGAAGGTTCTGTACGGGAAAGCCATTGTTTTTTTCATTGGCAGAGATAACCCAGCTTTGCAGCGCAGGGTCATGCGTTTCATTCAGATAAGACATCAGCAATCCAGCGAAGAGAAAGTCGGTCGTCGGCTCGGTCGTGACAGCGATCAGGGCCGGTCGGGGTTGAAATGTTTCGTGAAGCCGCCCCAGACATCGTCGTAGTCCGTCTGCAAGGTTGCAGCCTCAAGCGCTGCCGGGGCTGGGCGTATGATGCGGCGTGTTTCAAACATGAATGCCATCGTATCCCGGATGTAGTCAGGCGTGCCAGTGTCGGCGGTGCTGGCCTTTTCAAAGGTGGCGGCGTCAGGGCCATGCGCTGACATGCAGTTGTGCAGGCTGGCACCGCCTGGCACGAAGCCTTCGGCCTTGGCATCATAGACGCCCTGAATCAGCCCCATGAATTCGCTGGCATAGTTGCGATGAAACCAGGGTGGACGAAAGGTGTTTTCCATGGCCAGAACCCGGGGTGGGAAAATCGCAAAATCTACATTGGCAGCGCCGGGCGTGTCAGACGGCGAGGTCAGTACAGTAAAAATGCACGGATCGGGGTGATCAAAGCTGATGGAGCCAATGGCGTTGAAGCGGCGCAAATCATACTTGCAGGGGGCGTAATTGCCATGCCAGGCGACGACATCAAAAGGTGAGTGTTCGAGCGTAGTGCGCCAGAAGCCGCCTGTAAACTTGGCGACCAGCTCGCAAGGGCCTTCAAGGTCTTCATACCAGGCGACAGGTGTCTGGAAATCACGAACATTGGCCAGGCCGTTGGAGCCCAGGGGGCCGAGCTCGGGCAGACGCAAGTGGGCACCGAAATTTTCCAGCATATAACCTCGCGCCTGTCCGTCTGGCAGTTCGACGCGAAATCGCACGCCACGCGGAATAATCGCGATCTCGCAGGGCTCAACATCAAGCAGACCCAGCTCGGTGACAAAGCGCAGGCGGCCTTGCTGAGGCACCACCAGCATTTCGGCATCGGCATTGTAGAAAGCGCGCTGTGTCATTGACTGATTTGCCGCATAAAGCTGTATGCCAATGCCTGTCTGGTCTTCATTATGGCCATTGCCTGCCCAGGTCTGCATGCCGCCCAGAAAGTCTGTCGGCGTTTCAGGCATGGGCGGCGGATTCCATCGCAGCCGGTTTGGTGTGATCGGCCCAGCTCCAAAGCCTGCGGTCCACGAAGGTGCGGCATTGCAGGCCTCGAATGCGCCCTGCTGGGCTGAAGGCCGAATGCGATAAAGCCATGACCGCCTGTTTTCAGCGCGTGACATGGTGAAGGCCGTGCCGGTGAGCTGCTCTGCATAAAGGCCGTAGGGGCAGGTCTGCGGCGAGTTCCGGCCCACTGGCAGGGCACCGGGCAGCGCTTCGGTGGTGCAGTGGTTGCCAAACCCGTTCTGGTAGTCAAGTTTGCTCATCACGAATTTCCTTGGATATGCCGTGCTGCCTTCGCGAAGATGGTGGCCCGGTATTGTGTGGTTGTCTGCATTGATGCTTCTGACGTGCAAAAGCGCCGCTGCTTTTCGCTGGATGTTTTATGCCTAAAACTATAGTTTAATGTTTGTTCATGTGCAATCAGTTCGTTATAAACGAACGATAACATCAGGCTGAGAGCAAGGCATCTGTCTGGTCAGCCAGGCTCAGAAGGAGGGCATGTGTCCGATCAGGCAGGCTCAGAAGGACGGCATGTGTCCGATCAGCCAGGCTTAGAAGGAGGGCATCTGCCCGAACAGGCAGACGCAGAAGGAAGGCATCTGCCTGATCAGCCAGGCTCAGAAGAACAATGGGATCAAAATACCGCTCAGGTATATGAAGGCTAGCGGCGTTGGCAGACCGGGCAGTAATACGTGGCCCGCTGCCCCTGGATAATGCGCCGTATCGGTGTTTCGCAGATTGCACAGGGCTTGCCCGCGTGGTCGTAAACGGCAGCGTGCAGGCTAAAATAGGCGCCGGCTTCGCCAGTGGCGTTAACGTAGTCACGCAGGGTGCTGCCGCCTGATTCAAGCGCCTGAGTTAAGGTTTGCCGTATGGCTGTCGCCAACGTTTCGCATCGCGCCAGCGAAAGCGAGCCCGATCGTGCCTGAGGGTTGATGCGCGCTTTGAACAACGCCTCAGAGGCATAAATATTGCCGACACCCACTACAATATGGCCAGCCAGCAGAGCTTGCTTGATGGCCTGGGTTTTGCCTTTCAGGCCTTGATGCAGGTGTCTGCCGGTAAAGTTGGCATCAAAAGGCTCTATGCCAAGCCTGGCAAGCAGCGGGTGGCCAGAAAGCGGGCCATCAGCCAGGTCATGCCAAAGTACAGCGCCAAAGCGACGCGGGTCGTGCAGCAAAAAACGGGCATCTCCAAACACCCATTCAACATGGTCATGTTTCAGGCGCGGCTGGTCAAGCGGGGCGCGCCTGATCGACCCGGACATGCCAAGATGCACGATTTGCGTACCGTGCGCAAAATTTAACAGCAGGTATTTGCCGCGACGTTCACAGCTTAATACTTGTTGCCCCGTGACTCTGGACCCCATGTCGGCGGGTATGGGCCAGCGCATGCGTGACTCATAAACGGTGAAGCGTTCGAGTACGCGACCGGTCATTATCGTAGCTATTCCGCGACGTGTTGTTTCAACTTCTGGTAGTTCAGGCATAAGGGGGTGATAACATCGTGTTCCGACTATGTAATTTTGCCATCTGACGCTCACCATGGCTCAGCGACGACGGTTTTTCTGAATGAAATTTTCAAATCCTCTGCTGTACGCGGTATGCATGTCTGCCTTTTTGCATTGGCCAGCGGCTGCACAGCCCACGTCAGACGATACGCAAGAGTCAGTTGAGCAAATCAGACTTCATGCCGGCGAGCTGCCTTCGGTCACGCTAACGCCCGATATACTATATCGAGTGCTGGCAGCCGAACTGGCTGCCTCTCAGGGTCAGTATGACCTGGCAGGGCAAACTTTGCTTGACCTTGCCATCGAAACCTCTGACCCGAGGCTGGCCAAGCGGGCATTTCAGTTTGCCATGATAGATCGCAATCTGGCGCGAGCCCTGGCGGCGGCGCGCCAGTGGGCCCTGCTTGCGCCCAAAGATCCCGAAGCTGTGGCCTCATCGCTGGCCCTCGCGGCTTCCAGCGGGCAGACCACAGGGTTGGCCAACGCGCTCTGGGATCGCATAGACAAAGCTGATGACAAAGAGCGCGCCGTGGCGCAGGCGTCTGCCATTATTGGCAAAATGCCAGACAAACGGCTGGCTCTTGAAGTGCTTGAAAAAGCCTTGCATCCATCAATTATGGGCGTGGCTGCGGCCCACCTGGCCTTGTCGGATGCAGCCTGGGCCGCTTCAGATCCCGATCGCGCCCTGAAAGAGGCTCGCAAAGCACAACAGATCGACCCTGACTCAGGGCTCGCCGCGCAACGCATTCTCGAGTATGGCCTGCAGGCTGACCCCGAGCTGGCGCTTAAAGAAACCCGTGAATTCGTACGCACTCATCCCGACTCCCGCGATGTGCAGCTACTGTACGTTAACCGTCTGGTAGAGCGGCGCCAATTCGACGAGGCTTTGCAGCAAGTGGCCCTGATGCGCAGCAACGCCCCGGAAGACTTTGACCTGCTATATACCGAAGCTGAGGTAAATATTCGGGCGGCGCATTACGACCAGGCCCGCAAACTGCTCGAAGAATACATTTCGGTACAGAGCCAGCGCCGCTTGTCTATACGAGACAAGGCCAGCAACGCTATGGCTGATGCTTCTGATGCGCGTCTGCTGCTGGTACAGATCGCCGAGCGTCAGAACAATCTGCGGGAAGCCATTGCACAGCTTGATCTCATTGATGACCCGTCACTCAATTTTCAGGCACAAGTGCACAAAGCGGTGCTGCAAGCGCGCCTGGGCGACCTTGACGGCGCCCGCCGCAGCCTTGATCGGCTGCACCCCCGAGATACGCATGAACGCTCAGTGCTGGCGCTGACGCTGGCGTCGATATACCGCGAGGCCGGTCGCACCGACACGGCCGTTGAAGTGCTGGTCAAAGCAGACAAAGAGATTCCTGATTCCACTGAAATCAAATACGACCTGGCCATGTTGTATGAAAGACAGGGCCGTGCGGAAGACTTCGAGAAGCTGATGCGGCGGGTCATTGAGCTCGACCCCAATAACGCCAATGCTTACAACTCGCTGGGCTACACCTATGCCGACCAGAACCGCAAGCTCAATGAAGCGCAAGACCTGCTTGAACGCGCACTCGACCTTGAGCCAGATAACCCGTTCATTCTTGATAGCGTAGGCTGGTATTTCTACCGCACGGGCGATTACGAGGCCGCTATCGAATATCTTAAGCGTTCGCTCAGCCAGATGGATTCTGTCGAAGTTCGTGCCCACCTGGGCGAGGTGCTATGGGTAAGCGGCCGGCGTGACGAGGCGATGAAAGTATGGAGCAAGGCGGCAACCACTGCATCCGACAATGAGGTATTGCAAGAAACACTGAAGCGCCTGGGGGTCAAGCTGAAATGAACAAACATTTAACGGCCCGCACTCACATTCACAACGAGGCTGAAGCAGATAACCCGCTTCTCAGAGTCAAGGCTTGCAAATATCGTGACAGAGTCAATTCTCTCCTTAAGTCGGGCAGTTCCATAGGACTAAGGTTCAAAACACGTCGTGCCTGGCTTTGCGCTGGTGCGGCGGCATTGTTGCTGGGCGCCTGCGCGACACCACAGAAAATCACCGGGTTTGGCGACGGGCCTGCGTTTGAGCGGGCGGGGCGTTTTGCTCTTAATGTCAGTGGCGCCAACGGCCAGCGCGAAGCGCTCCAGGGCGGTTTTGCGTGGCGCGACACCGGGCGCCTGCTTGTACTCGATCTTGCAAACCCTCTGGGCAGTATTCTGGCGCGCATCGATGTCAGCGCAGCCAGTGCCACGCTTACGCACAGTGATGGGCGTATGGAGCAGGCCCCCAATCCTGATGCCCTGGTCGAGGAAGTGCTGGGTAGCCCCATGCCTGTCAGGGGCTTGCGCGACTGGCTTCAGGGCAAGGTTGGCGATTCGGCCATCAGCGAGGTAAAGAAGGATGAAGACGGCCATATCAGTGGCTTCTCGCAGGATGGCTGGCGTGTGCGGCTGTCACGTTATGACAACGAAGGGCCAAGACTGCTGCAGATGAACCGCAGTGATACCAGCCGCAATATCAGTGTGCGGTTGGTGGTCGACGACAGTTGAGCGTTTGGGTATGGAACTGCACGATGTGCCGGCCCCGGCAAAGATAAATCTGTTTCTGCACGTCACTGGCCGCCGTGACGACGGCTATCACTTGTTGCAGACAGCATTTCGGTTTGTCGGGCTGTATGACACGCTTGCGTTTGACACGCGACGTGACGGGCAGGTTGAGCGCGAGGGCGAAGGGTTGTCGGGGCTGGCTCCCGAAGACGATCTGGTCGTACGCGCTGCGCGTACGCTACAGCGTGCCACCGGAACCTCGCAGGGGGTGCAAATTCGCTATACCAAGCGCATTCCATCGGGAGCCGGCCTTGGTGGTGGTTCCAGTGATGCGGCTTCTACGCTCATTGCCTTGAACCGTTTATGGGGTACCGGGCTTGATCGCCAGCAGTTAATGGTGCTGGGAAGCACCCTGGGGGCTGACGTACCGGTATTTATTTATGGGCAGCCGGCATTTGCGACAGGCATTGGTGATATTTTCCAACCATTGTCGCTGCCTGATAATGCCTATGTTGTGGTGCAGCCGCCGCAGGCAGTACCTACAGGTGACATATTTTCAGCACCCGATTTGACAAGAGATTCAGCTTGCGTCAAAATGCTGGTCTTTACTGAATGGCTTAACAAAAACAAGCCACTTAACGGTTACCGTGAAAGTGGGTTTTTTGGTCGTAATGACCTAGAGCCAGTTGTTTTTGCCAGGTACCCGCAGGTACAGGCCACCGCAAGGTGGTTAAATCAGCAGGGTGTCAACGCAAGAATGAGCGGGTCAGGCGCATGTTTGTTTGCCGAGTTTGTAACAATCGAGCAGGCAGCAAAGTTTCAGACCCGAGTTTTTGGTAAGATATACAGCCGCGAAAGCGGCAGCGTAGCGGTAATCCGTAACGCCTGGGCTTGCTCGGGCTTGCATGATCACCCTCTACGGCACTGGATTAGCAGTTAGAATTGGGGAATCGCCAAGCTGGTTAAGGCACAGGGTTTTGATCCCTGCATGCGAAGGTTCGAATCCTTCTTCCCCAGCCACTTTCCAAGCCTTTTGGCTTGCTGTTAAATACAAGCTGTTGAGTCGGCCCTCAAGGTGCTGGTCAACAGCTTTGTTGTTTAGCGCAACGCATCGACCTTTCGCCATGTCAAACGAACGCTTCATGATTTTTACCGGCACCGCTAACACCCGCTTAGCTGTCGATGTAGCAAATCACCTCGACATGTCGCTCGGGAAAATGACAGTAGGTCGTTTTTCAGACGGCGAAGTCATGGTAGAGGTTAACCAGAACGTTCGCGGCAAAGACGTGTTCGTCCTTCAGCCCACGTGCGCCCCTACCAATGACAACCTGATGGAAGTCATGGTCATGGTTGATGCACTGCGTCGCGCCTCAGCCGGCCGCATTACTGCCGCCATCCCTTATTTTGGTTACGCCCGCCAAGATCGCCGCCCGCGTTCGGCCCGCGTTGCCATTTCGGCCAAAATTGTGGCCAACATGCTGCAGGTGGTAGGCGTTGACCGCGTCATGACCATGGACCTGCACGCCGACCAGATTCAGGGTTTCTTCGATATCCCTGTCGATAATGTCTACGCCGGGCCAATTCTGCTGGGTGACATCTGGCGCCGCAATTACCGTGATCTGGTGGTCGTGTCGCCAGACATCGGCGGGGTTGTACGTGCGCGTGCACTGGCCAAGCAGCTTGAAGCTGATCTGGCCATTATCGACAAACGTCGTCCGCGTGCCAATGTGTCTGAAGTCATGAATATCATCGGTGACATCGATGGCCGTACCTGTATCATCATGGACGACATGGTCGACACTGCAGGCACGCTGTGTAAGGCCGCCCAGGCGCTCAAAGAGCGCGGTGCCATCTCTGTGTACGCCTATTGCACGCACCCCGTGCTGTCAGGCGGAGCCGTCCAGCGCATACTTGAGTCAGAGCTCGACGAACTGGTCGTAACTGACACCATACCGCTGTCAGAGGCTGCACGTCAGTGCAGTAAAATCCGTCAGCTGTCCTGTGCGTCTCTTTTGGGTGAAACCATGCTTCGCATATCCAACGCCGAGTCGGTCAGCTCACTGTTCGTCGAATAAACCTGTTTTCGTCATCTGCTGGTCGCGGCAGATGACAATTCTGCGCAGCCTAAGGCTGCGTTTTACCAACAAGGCTATCCGCCTTCTGTTATTTGGAGTTTTTCCATGCAATTTAATGCCACTTCGCGCAGCGTCAAGGGTACGAGTGCGAGCCGCCGCCTACGCCGCGCTGGCCGTGTGCCGGGTATTGTCTACGGTGGTAAAGACGACGCCATCAGCGTCGAATTCGACCACAACGAAATCTTCCACGCTCTGCGCAAAGAAGAGTTCCACGCTTCTATTCTCGACATGAAACTTGACGGTAAAGGTAAAGGCCAGCCCGTGCTGCTGCGCGCCGTTCAATGGCACCCCTACAAGGCGTTGGTGCTGCATGTTGACTTCCAGCGTGTCGATGCTAAACAAACCCTCACCACTAAAGTGCCTCTGCACTTTATCAATGGCGATCTCTCGCCTGCCGTCAAGCTTGAAGGCCAGATCATCAGCCAGGTGCTGACCGAGCTTGAAATTACTTGCCTGCCCTCCGATCTGCCCCAGTCCATTCAGGTTGATCTTGGCAATATGCCTGCTGGCGGCAATATTTACCTGTCAGACCTCAAGTTGCCTGAGGGCGTTACCCATACCGTTCACGGTGCGGAAGACGACCTGGTCATTGCTGCTGCATTGGCCAAGAAAGGTGCTGGTACTGCCGCTGCTGATGGCGACGAGGCCGAAGGCGAAGCCGACGAAAGCCCCGCTGAGTAAGCGGCTGTCGCCGGGCCAGGCGCTGTTTCTTCGGGGCCAGCGCCTGGCTTTTAAAACCCCTGTCAGACCAATGTGGCCAGCAGGGGTTTTTTGTGTAGACTCTGACCATGACCACGCAAGCCATACGCCTTATCATTGGCCTGGGTAACCCCGGGCCCGAGTACGAAATTACCCGGCATAATGCGGGTTTCTGGCTGGCCGACCATCTGGCCGACGACCTTAAAGCGTCGTTTTCGCTTGAGAAAGCCTTTTCTGCCTGGGTCGCCAAGACCAGGTTCGATGGTGATGCCGTCATTTTGGCCAAACCCACCACGTTTATGAACCGATCAGGGCAGGCTGCCGGCGCCTTAATGCGCTATTACAAGCTGACGCCCGATCAGGTGCTTGTGTTGCACGACGAACTTGATCTGCTGCCCGGGCAGGCCAAACTCAAGTGCGGCGGCGGGCATGCGGGTCACAATGGCTTGCGCGACATTCAGTCTGCCTTTGGCAGTAGTGATTTCTGGCGTTTGCGTATCGGCATCGGACATCCGCGCACGCTAGGGCTTAACCAGCAAGTCGTTAATTTTGTTCTTGGCGCGCCCCGCCGCGAAGAGCAAACTGAAATCGAAAGCGTGATCGATCGCTGCCGGGCTGTGCTGCCGGCGTTGTTGCGAGGTGAGTTTGTCCAGGCTACGAGTCAGTTGCATGAGGGCAATCGTGGCTGACAGGGCACGCTTGGCGGCCTGTACACGTTGCCTGCCTCTTAATGCTGTTGCGTTGCCGCTCTGGCGGTATGCAGATTCTCTCGGGGGGCCGGTATGACGGCACAGGCATCAACCTCGGTTGCATCGACCACTCTGCGATTTCGCGATGAGTTCGGTGATTTCGTCCGTTTTGTGCTGCGGCCAAGCTTTACTCCGCGCCTGCCTCCTCGTGAAGCTGAAAGCGGATGGGTGCAAGACTGGTTTCCAGGCGTGCCACTGTTGGGTCTGCTCAAATGGGCGGTGTTTTTATGGGCGATCAATCTGGTTTTGTTCGGGCCTATTGCCGTGTGGGTTGCCACGTCTAGTGGAGCGACGCATAAGCTCGATGTATACAACATGCCCTGGTTACAGGCGTTGATCTGGGCTCCCATCGTTGAAGAGATGGTTTTTCGCTACGGCATGCGGCGACCGGCCTATGCCTGGTGGCTCACGCCAATCGCCACCGCGGCCATGTTGCTGGGGCCTAAATGGCCTGGCATGTTGATAATGGCCGCAGTGCTTATGATGTGCTGGGTTCCGTATTTATCGGGTGCCAAATGGGTCAGACGGCCAACGCCCTGGCGTTGGCGACTTTATTACCGGCGTGCTTTTCCACTGGTATTTCATCTGGCGTCGATATTGTTCGCGGCCGTGCATCTGTATAACTTTAAGCTGCATAATACGGCGTGGTGGCTACTGCCGCTGCTGGTATTGCCGCAGTGGCTGACCGGGCTTGTGCTTGGTTGGCAGCGATGCCGACGGGGCATTGGTGCGTCCATGCTGTTGCACTGTATGTTTAATGCCGGGCCGCTGCTGGTCGTATGGATATTGCTGCAGGTGGCTTCAGGCGCGTTGAACTGACGAACCGGGCAGGTATGTGATCGCAGCATGTGTCAGCGTGGTCTGTCTTAGTGCCCGGGGCAAAGCTGCCTGCTAACCACTACAATAGCTTCTTTTCGAAATACTCTTTATTTTTCAGGACACTCATGGCTCTGCAATGTGGCATCGTTGGCTTGCCCAACGTCGGGAAATCTACTCTCTTTAACGCCCTGACCAAGGCTGGCATTGCCGCCGAGAACTACCCCTTTTGCACTATCGAGCCTAACGTTGGCGTCGTTGAGGTGCCAGATGCGCGTCTGACGGCACTTGCCGAAATCGTAAAGCCTGAGCGAGTGCTTCCTGCCGTGGTCGAATTCGTTGACATTGCTGGCCTGGTTGCCGGTGCTTCCAAAGGTGAGGGCCTTGGTAACCAGTTTCTGGCCAACATCCGTGAAACTGATGCCATTGTGCACGTCGTACGCTGCTTTGAAGACGAGAACGTCATTCACGTTGCCGGTCGTGTAAACCCAGTGTCTGATATTGAAGTTATCAATACCGAGCTGGCCCTGGCTGATCTGGCGACGGCTGAAAAGGCATTGCACCGCAATCAAAAAACCGCGCGTGCGGGTGATAAAGAAGGCATCAAGCTTGTTGCCATCCTCGAAAAAATCATTCCGGTACTTAATGAGGCACGCCCGGTGCGCTCGCTAGACCTCGACGACGACGACAAAGCGCTGATCAAACAGTTTTGCTTTATCACTGCAAAACGCAGCATGTATGTCGCCAACGTGCGTGAAGATGGGTTTGAAAACAATCCCCACCTCGACGCAGTGCGTAACTACGCAGAGGCTGAAAATGCACCCGTGGTTGCCGTATGTGCCGCCGTGGAAGCCGAGATTGCCGAACTTGATGACGAAGATAAGCTCGAATTTCTGCAAGACATGGGCATGGAAGAGCCTGGCCTGAACCGCGTTATTCGTGCGGCCTACTCGCTGCTCGGCTTACAAACATACTTTACGGCAGGTGTAAAAGAAGTGCGCGCCTGGACCATCCGCATTGGTGACACCGCACCCAATGCCGCCGGCGTCATCCACACCGACTTTGAACGTGGTTTCATCCGTGCGCAAACCATTGCTTATGACGACTTTATTGCCTGCAAAGGCGAGCAGGGCGCCAAAGAGGCCGGCAAGATGCGTGCAGAAGGCAAAGAGTATGTGGTTAAAGATGGTGACGTGCTGAATTTTTTGTTTAACGTCTGACGATTTTTGCTGGATCTCGGTGGCGCTCAGTAGCGCTTGGTGGACAGGCTAGCCCATTTGAAATCAATGGGTTGCGTAAACAATACGGTCTACTGCGCGTTCCTATTGTTCATCGAGGTCTGGAAAATTCGGGGGTAGCGTTGGGGGTACTCGTGTTCAACCGTGGGGGTACATCTCCCCGCAGTGGAGTCCAACGATGCCCGAAAACCTACTCACCGATGTCAAGATCAGGTCGGCCAAATCGACTGATCGAGATTGGAAACTTTCAGATGGCGGGGGCTTGTTCCTGCTGGTCAAGCCCACCGGGGGCAAGCTCTGGCGGTGGAAGTACCGCCTGCAAGGCAAGGAGAACCTCTTTGCTATTGGCGGCTTTCCTCAAGTAAGCCTTGCGGAGGCGCGTGCGGCCCGTGACAAGGCACGTGCCTTGGTCAAGCAAGGCATCCATCCTGCCCATGAGCGGCGGCAGGTCGAGGAGCGCAACCTGGAGGCGCTGGAGGAACGCAAGCGCGCAAGGGAAAGCTCGTTCGCCAAGGTGGCGAAAGCGTACTTGGCGGAGATCAAGCCAGTCTTTGCGCTCAGTTCCTATCGCACGAAAGAGTCTCGCATCAGGAAGTACCTGTCGCCCAAGTTCGATGGGATGCCGATGAGCGACATTGGTGTGAAGCAGATTCGCCCGCTTTTGGAGGAATGCAAAGCTCATGGCGCGTGGGCGGCCATTCACGTCAAAGGCGATCTTTCGGCCATCTTCGAGTTCGCGGTGGTGCGTGGTTTGGTCGAGGCCAATCCGATCCCCAGTCTGCGCGGGTTGCTGCGCGTGCCGTTCAGCGAGAGCAAGGCGGCGATGACGCGAGAGCAAATCCAGAAGTTCTATCAGGAGTTGCGAGGCTACCGTGGCTATCCGGAAACTTCGTTGTGTCTGCGGTTGATTGCGCTGACTGCCTGCCGTCCAGGGGAAGCGGCGGATGCCGAGTGGGACGAGTTCGACTTTGAGGATGCCTTGTGGCGTCGGCCTGCAACGAAGATGAAAGCGCGGCGTGACCATGTCAGCCCGTTGTCGGTGCAGGCCATTACCGTACTGAAGGATTTGCAGTGCATCACGGGCGGTGGCCGCTATCTGTTCCCACACCGGAGCGGCAAGGGCTTCACGACGCCCAACCGACTTACCTACGCGATGCGCGATATGAACCTGGGCCGGGGTACGACGCCGCATTGCTGGCGGACGACCTATTCGACCTGGGCCAATGAGAACGGATACCGGCCTGATGCAATCGAGCGGCAGCTTGCCCACGTGGAGAGCAACAAGGTGCGGGCGACGTACAACAAGGCGCTGCTGCTGGACCAGAGAAGGACGCTGTTGCAGGACTGGGCGGACTATTTGAGTGCTGCGGAAGACGGCGGCACGGCATAGGGACGATTTGACCGGGTGTTGCAGAACGAATGACAGGGGCAGCCTTTTTCCTTTTCTGGATAGGGCCGTTGCCCCTTGAGTGCCGTTCCCTTGCCGTTTGCCTTTGCCGAAGGCTGGACGCTAGGAATGGGGTAAACAATGGATTAAAGGGGGTAATTTTCTTTTATTACCTCTTTTTAAGATTCGTGTCGCCCATTTCCTTCCCGGTCAGCTATGCCTGCCCCTCACGACCGGGCCTACGTTCAGGAAATGGGGTAGTCAAACAATGTTAATGAGGTATTTTTTGGAAAATACCCCATTTAACGGCTATGATTACCCCATTTACACAGCCTGGGCTTACATTTCCATGCACTCGCTCACATCCGAGTACCTTGCCGCGCTTCGCTTCGATGGAACTCAGGCCGCCACGTTGCGCACACTGGGCGAGTACCAGGGTAAGCAGCAACTCTACGCCGCACAGTCGCCCGAAGCCCTTAAGGGCCTGCGCCAGATCGCGGTGGTGGAGTCCACCGAGTCATCCAACCGGCTGGAAGGCGTTGTTGTCGCGCCCTCGCGGCTGAAGTCTCTGGTCATCCGCAACGCAACGCCAAAGAGCCGCTCCGAACAGGAGATCGCCGGCTACCGTGATGCCCTGGCGCTGATCCACGAGTCCGCCACGCACATGCTTTTCAGCGAAGGCGTAGTGCTGCAATTGCACACCCTGCTGTACCGCTATATGCCGCAGGCGGGCGGGCGCTGGAAGGCTACCAACAACGACATCATCGAGCGTCACTCAGACGGCACATCGCGTTTGCGCTTCCAGCCAGTTGCTGCGCACCTCACGCCCATGTCCATGGCCGATCTGACCGGGCGCTACGCCACCGCGCTGGACCAGCACCTGGCCGACCCGTTGGTACTGGTGCCGCTGGTGATGCTCGACTTCCTGTGCATCCACCCTTTCCCGGACGGCAACGGTCGCATGTCCCGATTGTTGACCCTGTTGCTGCTCTACCACTTCGACTATGCCGTGGGCCGCTACATCAGCTTGGAACGCATCTTCGAAGATACCAAGGAAAGCTATTACGAGACGCTGGAAGCCAGCTCTCAGGGCTGGCATCAGGGGCAACACGACGTCAAGCCCTGGCTCGACTACTTCTGGGGTGCCTTGCTGCGGGCCTACCGTGAGTTCGAAGAGCGTGTCGGCACCATCGAGCGTGGCCGTGGCAGTAAGGGCGACCGGGTGCGGACGGAAGTTCTGGGGCGCACCCTGCCATTCTCGATTTCCGAGATTGAAGAAGCCTGCCCGGGCGTGAGCCGGGACATGGTTCGGCTAGTGCTGCGGGCGATGAAATCAGAGGGGTTGATCGAATCGACTGGCAAGGGGCGAGGCGCGAAGTGGCTTCGCATCAATCAAGACGGTGAGAAATGAAGACTAGAAAAAGTATTTTCAGCCTCGACATCCGCGACGATCACACTTGCGGTAACGTGCCCGCGTTCCAGACCGAGGAAATGGCCGCAGGTAGCCAACGCTTCCGCATCGCCAGGGAGGCTAGGCATGTCTAAATTCGAGGTACAGACACGAGCCGACTTGATTGACCAGCAACTCGCGTCATCAGGCTGGAACGTCAAAGACCCTACCCAGGTTGTCGAGGAATTCGACATCCTCACCGCCTTGCCAGTGGGCGTGGCCGAGCCGCGCACGCCCTACGAGGGCCACCAGTTCAGCGACTACGTCCTGCTCGGCAAAGACCGCAAACCCGTGGCAGTGATCGAGGCCAAGAAGACCAGCCGCGATGCCGCCATTGGCCGCGAGCAGGCCAAGCAATACTGCTACAACATCCAGAACCAGCTGGGGGGTGATCGCTTCCTCCCGACGCAACCCGAAGGCGGCCTGTAGTTGAAGGCTCATGCGTACGTGAGCGTCGGTGACCTGTTCAAGACCTATACCCAGTGCCCGGGCCTTGCTGATATTGGTCACATAGCGGCGCTCAGCTACGCCAAGCTGCGTGTTGTCCGCCGGCAAGATGCCAGACTTGCCCACTTTCTCGGCCCACCAGCGCAGGTGAGACAGCCGGTTCTTGATGGTGCCAGATGACAAACCTTCGCCCTGCCAGCGATCCAGCAGCGTTTGGACGTGCTTGCCCTTGAGCGACGAAGCCTTCATCTGCCGGAAACCGGCCTCGCGTATGCGGTCGGAGCCTGGGCATACCTGGGGTGGCTCCACCCTGTCGGGCCAGCGCTCGCAGGAACCTGCGCTGTTGGGGTTGCCGATGTACAAAGCCCATCGGTCTTGGCAATTGCCCGGTCAGTGTAGGGCGGCCATCATCATGTCTGCCGCACGCAATAGGATTCGGTATTCGCCCGCATTGTTGCTGGCGTGAGCGGGGGCGTCATTGAGGCTGCCGCTGCGACCAAAGGTGCTGTTTAAGTTTTGCAGCCGCGTGAAGGCTGGTAAGTGGCTTAAATTCCGGGGGGAATTCACCATGAGACAGATGGCAGGCTGCACTCTGCGACAGAGTCAACAGGTTGTTGCCTTTGTGTTTAACACGCTGCGCATACGAAGCAGCCATCATATCGACACGTTGGCACCACTGATATGGCGCAATGCGCCCGCTTGCTCTCTCAATGTCGACAGTATGCAGAGATGGACGCGACCATGGCTGCCGACGCAAAATATCCATTGATGAGGACCCATTCATGCGTTCTGTAGCCCAGATAGAAGCGTTACTGCCAGAGTTGGAGCTGTACGTTGCGGATGACATGGAAGACCAGGATCTCGACTTCAAACAACGGGATACGCAAAGCCGAGACAAGGCTGTGAAGACCTTGGTACAGATGGCCGTGTGCATGGCTAATGGTGATTCTGTACTGGTCAGTTTTGCCCAGCGGGAGTTCGATGCTGCCATGCGCCTTTTTGTCGCCGAAGAAGCGGAGAAAGACCATATTCTGGGCGTGGATGAACTGCTATTGTTGGGCCACTTGCGCCAGCATCCCGAGGTAGATACCGCAGCGGCTGCAGTTTTGTGCCAGCGTAGTGAAGCCGAAATCCGGGAACGTTTGTCCGGCATGGAGTCCAATGGCTATGTCGAGCATGGGGGCACGGGCAGGGGGGCTTATTGGTGTCTGTCACCGGCGCTGTATCGCCGATTGACGGGCGATGGGCAGGGCGAAAAACGTCGTCGTATCGATTGGGACGCGGCCAAGGTTCGTGTGCTCAGCATCCTGATGGAGCGTGCCAAGCGGGGCGATCCCGGTTTGAGCAACCAGGAAATCCGGCAGATCACGCACTATGATCGTAGTCAGGTGAGGCGGCTGATGCAGGAACTCCAGGTGGAGCATCCGGATCTGCAGCAAGTGGGTGAGCGCCGCTGGACCCGCTATGAATATATCAATGCGCGTGAGCATTGATTTGCGCATAGAATTGGTTCTATGCGATTTTTATGCAATTTTGCATACGGATGCTCATAGACGATCGCACGATCAGTGCATAGCTACCTGCATAAGGGCAGCGACACTTAATCTGAGTACATAAACGAGTACAAATCGATAGTGCTTCAGGTAACTTTTTATTTATCAATGGTTTATCAAGCAATTTTCCATTCAACGTCTGATCTGAGGGGCTTGTTGCCCCTTTGTGTGCGGTTCCATTGTCGTTTGCCTTCGCCAAGGATGGGAAACTGAGAATCGGGTACTCAATGAATAAATGGGGTAATTTTTAATTTAATTACCCACTTTTTCATGAAGACTCATACGTCTCTTCCTTCCGATCAGATTTAACAGGTACGCAAACTCGTAAGTGGTATGCGGCCAAGGCTATCGAGCACAACTGGTCGCGCAACGTGCTGGTGATGCAGATCGAACGAGAGCTGGGCAACTCCATGAGCAAGGGTGCCCAGGAATGATGCGCAGGGCCTGCACTACGGCGTCGCCAGCACGCCGGAACAGTTCTTCGTGCAGTGGAACGGAGAGCAACCATCAGCTGCGGCAACAGTCGACGCCTTGCTGGATCGCCCCTTGGTACAGATGTGCGACAAGACGCGGTTGCTGAACTTGCTTCATAACTTCGTAAACTTTGATGCGGGCTTCAAGAAGGTGCACAGCCACCATCAGCCCTTCCATACTTTTCGGCCGTTCATGTAATTACGTCGCGTAAATTTCTCGCTCTTCGCCACTTGCAGGGAATTAATTTCTACAAACAAGGGTTTTGCGTGTAAATAAAGCAATAATTTTTTAAGCTTAAAGAATTAAAATAGTGATATTGCCATTTAAGACGCTGTTATAAAACTCATGAAAAATTTCTCCCAGCTTTTTACCAAACACCCGAGCTCTGTCGGTGAATCCTACCTGCAACACATGAAGGTGTCGTTTTCTTTCGCGCTGACCATGCTGGGTAGTGGTGTGGCTGCCATCGTTCATGGTGTTTTGCCTTTTTGCTTTGTGAAAACTGGCAGTACGAATATCACCAATTTGTACAAAAGAATGGTCGCGCATCGTGACAGCCGTGTAGGTTAGTTATTGCCAGCCGTGGAGTGGTGGTTGCGCTGATCACCCATGCTACGTGCACCATTGAGACGATATTGTGCAGCGGCTTTATGACGAAGCACTAAGGCGCTTCTTCTCACTGTCGCTAAGTGCGGGCGACGCTAGCGGAAGGCAAGGTATGATGGTTATCGCCTTCGCATAGCATTGCCGCTTATGACGGCCATCACGCACCTGATGCGCTTGGCGCTGCAAATATCTTCGGCCTCAAAGTCGGCTGGCTACCAAAAAAAACAACTTTCTGATCAAAAGGCTTTCCTGTCATGAGCGACGTCCACGACCGTATATCCGCCAGTTTTGATGCTCAGGGCCTGATGTCCACGCTTGGTGCGCAGCTTGCTCTGGTCGAAGAGGGTGAGGTGCAGATTGCGTTGCCCTTTTCGAAGGGGCTTTCGCAGCAACATGGTTACGTTCATGCGGGTGCGATTACCAGTGTGGTCGACAGCGCCTGCGGGTATGCTGCATTGACTATGGCCCCGCACGGCTATGAGGTGGTTACTGCCGAATTCAAAATAAATTTCATGCGGCCCGCCATCGGCGATCGGTTTGTCGCCATTGGTAAAGTCATCAGTGCAGGCAAGCTGCTCACTGTTTGTGCTGGAGAAGTGCATGCGTATTCTGGCGCAACCGTGAAAGTGATTGCCGCCATGCAAGCGACCATTGTGAACGTGCATCGGTAAGCGACAAAGCGGTCAAACGAAAAGCTGGTTAAAACGCCCAAAACAGCCAAACAGGCTAAAACCAGAAAGAAGTACGCTTCTAGAGCGTAAACGCGACCACATTGACCTTAAATTCGTTTCTGGATAGCTTGACCAGCCCTATATATCCGACAGCTATTTATAAACCCTTATTCAATAATGGCCTCACAAGCATTCAGGCCTAAAATAGTCCACAATAAACGTTTTTCGTTTTGACTAGCCTGGATCCATCAATGACTCGTATTGTCCTGTTTGAAAACATCCACCCCAGCGCCAAAGAAGTCTTCAATGCCGCCGGTTTTGACGACGTCGTAACGCATGCCTCTGCACTGTCTCCCGACCAATTGCGTGAAGCCGTTCGTGGCGCACATGTGTTGGGCATACGTTCCCGCACGCAGCTGGATGCCACTGTGCTCGCCGAAGCCGCCGACTTGCGTGTTGTAGGGTGTTTCTGCATCGGGACCAATCAGGTCGACCTCGAATCCGCCATGTTGCGTGGCGTGCCGGTTTTCAATGCGCCTTTTTCCAATACTCGCTCGGTCGCCGAATTGGTGCTGGGTGAAGCCATTTTGCTGTTGCGTCGCATCCCCGAGAAAAACAACCGCGTACATCAGGGCTTCTGGGATAAAACAGCAGACGGTGCATTTGAAGCGCGCGGCAAAACCCTGGGCATCATCGGGTATGGCAACATTGGGTCGCAGGTCGGCACGCTCGCCGAAACCGCAGGCATGCGTGTTATTTTTCATGATGTCGAAGCCAAGCTGCCCCTGGGCAATGCCCGCGCCACAACCTCACTGAAAAAATTCCTGGCGCAGGCCGATGTGGTGACGCTGCATGTGCCTGGTGGCAAAGCGACCGAAAACATCATTGACGCAGAAGCGATCGCGTCCATGAAAAAAGGCGCCATCCTCATCAATGCCTCACGCGGAACCGTGGTCGATATTGATGCGCTTAATGACGCGTTAGAGTCAGGCCATCTCTCGGGCGCTGCCATCGACGTATTTCCGGTTGAACCCAAAAGCCGCGACGAAGCGCTGAAGAGCCCGCTCATTGGCAAGCGCAACGTTATTCTTACCCCGCATATTGGCGGCAGCACACAAGAATCACAAGAAAACATCGGTCGCGAAGTGGCCGAGAAGCTTTCTCATTACCTGCTCAGCGGCACCACTAAAGGTGCTGTCAATTTCCCAGAAATCTCATACCAGCCTGCCATGGGAACCGCCCGTATCCTGCACGTTCACCGCAACCTGCCGGGTGCCATGGGCACGCTCAGCAACCTGATGGCCGAACACGGCCTCAACATTCTCAGCCAGCAACTGCAGACCAAGGGGCAGATCGGCTATGTAATTTCTGACGTTGAAGGCAATGTTGACGACACTGTTGTCTCGGTACTCAGAGCGCACCCAATCACTGTGCGTTGCGATATCGTTTAATTCAGCGAGCGGAAAATATACCGTTGCGTTAGCTTTGTAGGTTCATGCTTAACGAAGTACTGGCGTCGCAGTAGCGGCGTCAGAGCTTGCTTGTTGCGCGCCTTCAGAAGCCAGCGGCGCGAGTGCCCCGTAAATCGTAAGATAGGGCACCTGCCGCAACTAGTCTGCTACGTACTTTTTAAAAAGCCATTTGCGGTTACCCAGTAAAGAAGTTGCACCTGCGCCTAAGTACAAGCGCTCCGGGTCCGACCCGCTTCTGTTGTCAGACAGAGGGGTGCTCATGAAAAAGATCGTGCAACAGTGCGCAACACAGCCATAAATATCATCCGACATCGACTCGATTCGCCAACACCAACACGATCACTAACCTGGCCTCGTCGCTGACGCTGAGCATAGCGAAGATCACCACATACTAAGCAATAAGAATCTGCAAAGCGCCGCGGGCCCGTCCCCTGAGACAGGGCCTGCCGGGCGGGGAGCCCCGCAGGGGCCGCGCGATTTGGCGCTCAGGGCACTGGCCCGCGGCGCGATTGAAGAAACCAACTGCTGCAGTCCTACTTGGTAACCTCACGTCGGGCCTCAAAAACCACAGGCACCTCAAACGGTGCTGGCGCAACCAACACATCAGCCAGCGTAAACCCATCAAGATGCTGCAAGAACGCCACCAAAGCCCCGTCGAGAATTGACCGCACACCGCAACGCCCAGTCAGGCTGCACTGGTTTGCATCCGTATAGCACTCAACCAGTGCAAGATCATTTTCAGTATCGCGCACCACCGCGCCCAGATTAATCTGATCAGGGGGCATGGCAAGACGCATGCCGCCATTCTTGCCCCGTACTGTTTCCAGCCACCCCCGTTGCGCCAGCCTATGCGTAATTTTCATCAAGTGCGGCTCTGAAATACTATAGGCGCGCGCAATCTCGGCAATCGTACACAGCCGTTCAGGGCGCTCGCCCACATACATGAGCAGGCGCATCGCATAATCTGTCATCGTGGTCAGCCGCATATTGGCACCTTCGAGAGCTGCATAATTGCCACTACTTGGCCGCCTTGGCCTTGAGCACCGCATCAGGCCGGGGGCGGATCAACATAGGCACAAACCGCCACAAATAAAGCCCCATGCATACGATCCAGCACGCAGCTGATGCATGCAACAGCATCAGCGTGGCACCTGATGGCCACAAAGCTGCCAGACGCAGCGCCACGGCCGCAATCATCAGGTAATAACTGAGCAGCATGCTGGCATCAAGCGCCAGCGGCCTGCCAAGATGGCCCAACGCCGTGCGTGTAAGCATGCCAATAATCAGAATGCAAAACCCGCCCATGCCGATAATATGTACATGAGTTGCGCTTCGGCCCAACGGGCTACTGGCACCAATACCCGCCATGTGTGCTGCTGCACATACCAGACCGATGCCTATCATTGCATAGCCCAGGTACAGAATCCATAACATAGGCTTGTGCAGCACTGAGAACGGCTTCCAGTGAGCAAGCTGCCACAGACTGATCAAACCCGTAATAGCAAGCGACAGCGCCATGGCCCATGTCAGGCCCGCCAGACTGAACACAATAGCCGCCACGCCAAACCCCAACTGGTATTTGCCGCTGCCAACCAGCATGGGCAGCTTCAGCTCAGGCACCATACGCATGGAGAAAAATGGAATAACCCGGCGTGCAATCAACAGAGCGACTACTGCCATGGCTATCAAGCCTTGATTAAAGTGCTCGATGAGAAGAACGTAATCGCCATTTTTTGCTGCCAAAAGATACAACACATTGGCCGCGCCCAGACCTAGCACCAGTAGTGGCAGGCCATAATTGCGACGACTTTTGCCTTTGATGACCACTCTTAGCAGGCTGAGGGCACTGATAAGAAAAAAGGCAGACTCACTGATCACGCCCACGGTGAAGGCCGTGTTGCCGCCCGTCAGATAGGCGATGCGAGCGATCAGCCAAAGAATACAGATCACACCTAGAGGGCCGCCTTTCAGCGGGTTAAAGCCTGTCCAGGTTGCACTGGCAGTAAGCAAGAAGCCCAGAGCAATCGTAACGATAAAGCCCCAAAGCATCTCGTGGGCGTGCCATGCAACGCCCCACATTGGCGCAGGGATGAGTTGTGGCGCGAATATCCAGATTGCGATAGAAACGAGCGCCCAGACAACACCCGCAATATAAAGGGGGCGAAAACCGAGGCTGAGGAAGGTAGTCAGGTCGGGCCGCGCCAGGCCAGTGTTGCGCTCCTGGGGGTGGATAAGTTCAGCCATTATGGAGATCCTTGGGCATGCTGTCGGGGTTGTTATTCATTTGATAGCCAAACCACAGGCTGCGCGCGATGCGATGCGCGGCCTCTTCGGCGCGCTCAGCAAACAGCCGGTTTGGCAGAGTTTCGGTGGTGTCATGGAAAAGCTGAAGCCAGCGCACGAACATGTCGGCGTCCAGGCCAGGCAAGGCCACATGTTTGGGCATGGGAGCGCCACTGTAGGTGCCACTGCCAATCAGCACCGACGACCAGAACCGCACCATGATCGCCAGGTGTGTGTCCCAGTCGTGGATGGCGTTGTTGAAAACAGGGCCTATGAGGGGGTCGGCGCGAACTTTGTCGTAAAACGTGTAAACGAGTGTGCTGATTTCTGCTTCGGTGCAGAGTTCGGATCGGGACATCAGGAAGCTTCCGGGTAGCCTAGAGATAGTGGGAATGAGGCGCTTTCGAGTGAAAACGTCTTTAAAGATTCATTTTATATATATCTTATAGAAAGCCGCCTTTCTCGTCAATGGTAATGTATCGCAATTACGCCTGAAAGCAGGACTTGCATCGCTCAGTGGGCCGTCATACTATTTTCTATTAGCCCATTAAGCAGGAGTACGCCATGTCTGTAGACGTCAGAGCACTGACCGACACCTTTGCGGTCGCGCCGCAATTGGGGCCCGACGATATGCCCGACGTTGCAAGCGCCGGTTTTCGAAGTGTCATTATTAATCGTCCCGACCTTGAAGGCGGGCCTGATCAGCCTCTGTCGGCTGATGTGATAAAAGCCGCACAAGCAGAAGGCTTGCAAATTGAATACCAGCCTGTTGTAAGCGGTGCCATGACTTATGACGATGTCGAACGCTTTGCCCAGTTGCTCCAGCAGCTTCCGGGGCCGGTGCTGGCGTATTGCCGTTCGGGAGCACGCTGCGCCACGTTATTTGAAGCCGCCCGACAAGTTCATGCGAACAAGTCATAATAAGCGTGTTGTCTGATGCATATCAGCACAGGTGTATATACCAAGTGTTATTAATTACAGTTGCAGTTAATCTCGGAGGCTAAGCAATAAATGGGGGCTACGACCATGTTCAAACGAATTTTAATTCCAACTGACGGTTCTGCACTGTCGGCTCAGGCAGCTAATAAAGGTGTTTCCTTTGCCCGTGAAACGGGCGCAGAAATTGTCGCTGTATACGTCACCCAGCCGTTCGCCGCAACGGTCGGCTTTGATGGCATGGCGGCCGCCTATGCCATTACTGACGAAGACTACGATAAAACAGCACAACAGCAGGCACAAAAATACCTTAAATCGGTGCTTGACCGGGCCGAGACGGCGGGTGTCAAGGCTGTGGGCAAGGCCGTATCCAACTTCAACGTGGCAGATGGCATTGTGCAGACAGCCACAGAAGAAGATTGCGATCTGATCTTTATCGGCAGTCACGGCCGCAGTGGCCTTTCACGTTTGCTGCTGGGCAGTGTCACCATCAAGGTGCTTAGCCTGGCCAAGACGGCAGTACTGGTCTATCGGGTGAAAGAGTCCTCCTGATCAGGCATTAATCTGTCATGCAAAAAAGCCGCCGTATTTAAAACACGGCGGCTTTTTTTTGTCTACAGCTTTTCTGGCTGTGCTGGTCAGGCCGAACCCGCGCGACAGGCCGGCCCGACCTCATATAGGTTACTGAAACAACGCTGCTGCCTTGATCAGGGTTTCCCAGATACCCCAGACCAGCGGTATACCTACATAGAGCCAAAACACCGCCACCAAGGCTGGCGGGCTAGTAGTTGTTTGTGTTGTCATCGTCATTCTCCTTTATTCGCCGGCCAGAACGGGCTTGAGACCGGGTTGCTCTTCGCCCATGTGGTGATGAACGGCAACCGGGCGCACCATCATGTTGCAGATAAATCCGACGATCAGTAGTCCGGCCATGATGTACATGGTGGTGGTATAGGCTTGTGCTGGCGGCACGCCACTGTCAACCTGGTATTGGCGAATGTAATTTACCAGCACAGGACCGAAGACACCGGCTGCAGACCACGCCGTCAGAAGGCGTCCGTGGATGCCTCCCACAAAACGGGTGCCAAACAGATCGGCCAGGTACGCCGGTACGGTTGAAAAACCGCCCCCGTACATCGAGATGATGATGGCGTAGAACAACACAAACAGCGCTACATTACCTGCCGTCCCCATGCCAGGCACCATAAAGTAAAGCACCGCGCCCAAAACGAAAAAGATGTAGTAAGTATTTTTTCGACCCACGTAGTCGGAAACGGATGCCCAGAAAAACCGCCCCAGCATATTGGCCAATGAGAGTACGCCGACAAAGCCTGCCGCAGCAGCCGGTGTGATGCCGCCCTTGAAGCTCTCCTGGATCATGACCGAGGCCTGACCAAGCACGCCAATACCGGCAGTCACGTTCAGGCATAGCGCCCACCAGATCAACCAGAACTGAGGTGTTTTCAGCGCCTGATCAATGTGCACATGATTGCGCGTGATCATCGCATTTTGTGTAACGGGTGGCGTCCAGCCTTCTGGTTTCCAGTCGGCAGCAGGAATGCGCACGGCCAGTGAACCGATGGTCATGGAAATAAAATACAGCACGCCCATGACGACAAACGTCTGAGCCACGCCAACCGATGTGGTGGTGTGGAAATGGTTCATCATGGCGACCGACAACGGTGATGCGATAAAAGCACCGCCTCCGAACCCCATGATGGCCATGCCGGTAGCCATGCCTCGTCTATCCGGAAACCATTTAATCAGCGTTGATACAGGCGACACATAGCCTATGCCCAGACCTATGCCGCCCAGCACACCGTACCCTAAATAGACCAGCCATATCTGATGCAGTGAAATGCCCACTGCCGAGACCAGAAAGCCACCGCCGAAGCAGCAGGCGGCCACGAACATGGCCTTGCGCGGTCCGACTTCCTCCAGCCACTTGCCGGCAAACGCCGCAGACAGCCCGAGAAAAACGATGGCAATGCTGAAGATCCAGCCTAGTGTCGGCAAATCCCAGTCGCCCGGTGCGGACTCCGAGATACCGATAAGCCGTGTCATAGGGCCATTGAATACTGAAAATGCGTAGGCCTGGCCTATGCATAGGTGTACGGCGAGTGCCGCGGGCGGGATCATCCATCGGTTAAAGCCAGGACGCGCGGTTATGCGTTCCTTGCTGAAAAGCCTGCCGTGTGATCTGTGCTCATGTTGTCTCCTTGTCGCTGAGTGGGCAGCGTTTATTAATACAGAGTGCAGAAAAAAATGGGTGCGACTGAATAGTCAGAGGGTCGAAGTTTGTTTGGGGGTTAATCTCTCCCTATTTTTAAGCAGTGCCTCAAGCACGATATCGTCCAGACCCACCTCAGCAGACTGGCCATCTGGTGTTGTCTCGATGAATTCCAGCATGGCGATGCGCATGCGCGGTTCCCAGAATTTGTGAATATGATTTGCGATGCCTTCAATTGAGTCGTCATGGCGCGGCATGGCTTCGAAAAATGCTCCAATGCGGTTGGCCAGACGGATGAGATGGTCGATATTGTTCAAGTCGTACTCCCATGACTGAGCAGAAATTCTGGGTGGCTGTAAACGGTAAACGCGTTACCGCGGGCAAAACCTGCAAGCATGACATTGAGGTCGTTGGCCAATGCACAGGCATACGTGGTGGGTGCCGATACGGCAATAAGCGCGGATACTCCCATGGCGGCGGCTTTCTGCACCATCTCAAAGCTTGCACGGCTTGATATCACGGTAAATCCTGTGGCGGGGTCGATTGCCTCGCGCAACAGGTGGCCAATAAGTTTGTCCAGGGCATTGTGCCGGCCTACGTCTTCCCGCACGTACAGCAATCTTCCGTCGAGCGACGCCCAGCCGGCGGCGTGTGTGGCACCTGTTTCCTGGTACAGCGGCTGTTGCGTGCGCAGCTGCGCCACAGCCTCAAGAATGGCGGGCGTAGATACCCATTCGTGCCGGGCCGTTACGGGCGGAAGTACGCGACGAACCTCATCCAGGCTCTCTATGCCGCACAGCCCGCAACCTGTGCGCCCGGCAAGGTTGCGCCGTCGCATTTTCAGTTCATGCAGACAGGCACTGGCTATCTGAGCCTGAATGACAATGCCTTCAGCACGTTCGGAGAGTTCGATGTCATACAGATCACTGGCGCTACGGATAATGCCTTCGGTCAGAGAAAACCCCAAAGCGAAATCTTCGAGATCGGTGGGTGTCGCGAGAAGCGTGGCGTGGCTGATGCCATTGAACTCCAGAGCCACCGCGACTTCCTGGGCCAGCCTGTCATTTTCTTGATGAAACTTGCTGTGCTCACCCGTGCCTATCCGTAACACCGCAGCAGATTCACTGCCCACATAGGAGGTGGTTTCAACGGAGTAGGCGTAGGGCAAGGGTTCAGGCTTGGGTGTCATGCTTTGCTCAGGTTCCAGTGCGCTGCTCAGCTTTCCGAAGCGAGCGCAGGTGTTGTCCGTGCGTCAGTCTCAGATTGACGTGCCTTTGCGGCAGATGCGTCCACAGTTATTTTTTCCTTTTGTTTCGCCGGCCTTACCGTCGGCCCGGGTGCCGCTTTGGAAATGGCGTCGCCTTCACGTATGCGCTGTTCAAGCAGCTGGGTCTGAACATCGCTGAATCGTGACCATTGAGCCTGCCAGGCCGAGGGCTCGGTAACCCGGCGGGCCTGTACGGCCGTGACCTTGTATTCGGGGCAATCAGTCGCCCAGTCGGTGCTGTCGGTCGTGACAACGTTGGCTCCCGATTCGGGGAAATGGAAAGTAGTGTAGAGGACGCCAGGCTGGACGCGGTCGGTAACATCTGCCCGCAATACAGTTTCGCCAGCTCGACTGGCAATCGCCACCATGTCGCCCGACTGAATGCCCCGGTCTTCGGCATCGTGGGGATGCATTTCGAGGAGGTCTTCGTCGTGCCAGAGCACATTGGATGTGCGTCGTGTCTGCGCACCCACATTGTATTGCGTGAGGGTGCGGCCAGTGGTGAGTAGCAGCGGAAACTTTCGTGTACTGCGTTCGTCGCTGGGCACATACTTGGTGATCATGAAGCGTCCCTTGCCACGCACGAAGGTATCAACGTGCATGATGGGCGTGCCATCGGGGGCATCTTCATTGCATGGCCATTGCACACTTCCACCCAGGGCATCGATTTTGTCAAACGACACGCCAGTGAATGTGGGGGTCAGACGGGCGATCTCATCCATGATTTGTGAAGGATGGCTGTATTGCATGGGATAACCCAAGGCATTGGACAGTGCGCAGGTAGCTTCCCAGTCGCCCAGTCCGCCCATGGGCTCCATCACTTTGCGTACACGCGAGACGCGGCGCTCGGCATTGGTGAAAGTGCCGTCTTTTTCAAGAAAGGACGAGCCTGGCAGGAATACATGCGCATATTTTGCCGTTTCGTTCAGGAAGATGTCCTGAATAATGACGCACTCCATGGCTGCAAGCGCTGCCGCCACATGCTGTGTATTGGGGTCAGACTGGACGATATCTTCGCCCTGGCAATACAGCCCCTTGAATGATCCACCGATTGCAGCGTCAAACATATTGGGCAGGCGCAGACCAGGCTCGGCCTGCAGGGTAACCCCCCAGTCTTGCTCAAACTGATGCCGCACGGCGTCGTCAGACACATGACGATAGCCGGGCAGCTCATGCGGGAAGGAGCCCATGTCGCAAGACCCCTGAACGTTGTTCTGTCCGCGCAGTGGGTTGACGCCAACGCCTTCGCGCCCATAGTTGCCGGTTGCCATGGCAAGGTTGGCGATAGCCATAACTGTTGTCGAACCCTGACTATGTTCAGTGACGCCAAGACCATAATAAATAGAGCCGTTGCCGTGGGTGGCGAACAGACGTGCAGCACCGCGAACGTCGGCGGCGGGAACGCCGGTTTCGCTTTCCATGGCTTCCGGTGAATACTCGGGGCGAGCCACAAACTCACGCCAGTGCTCGAAGTCTTCGGCTTCGCAGCGCTCGGCGACAAAGGCCTCGTCGATCAGCCCCTCAGTGGCGATAACGTGTGCCATGCAGGTAAGCAGGGCTGTGTTTGTGCCAGGCCGTACCGGAAGATGGAAGTCTGCCTTGACGTGGGGTGCTTGCACCAGTTCTATGCGGCGCGGATCAATAACAATAAGTTTTGCTCCCTCTCGCAGACGGCGCTTCAGACGCGATGCAAACACAGGGTGCGCTGCACTGGGGTTGGCACCCATCAATATGATCACGTCGGTATGCATGACCGAATCGAATGTTTGCGTGCCGGCAGATTCGCCTATGGTTGTCTTGAGCCCATAGCCGGTTGGCGAGTGGCACACACGGGCGCAGGTGTCGACGTTATTGGTGCCAAATGCGGCACGTACCAGTTTTTGTACCAGGTAAGTTTCTTCGTTGGTGCAACGAGAAGAGGTAATGCCGCCGACCGAGTCGCGGCCATACTTGTTCTGGATGCGGCGAATCTCTGACGCAGCGTAGTTGATCGCCTCGTCCCAGCTGACTTCGCGCCAGGGTTCAGAAATGTGGCTGCGTATCATGGGTTTGGTCATGCGGTCTTTGTGGGTAGCATAACCCCAGGCAAACCGGCCTTTGACACATGAATGGCCACGGTTGGCCTTGCCGTCTTTCCAGGGCACCATGCGTACGACTTCCTGGCCCTTCATGTCGACTTTGAATGCGCAGCCTACACCACAATACGCGCAGGTAGTAATGACGGAGTGTTCGCCAAGGCCTTGTTCTATGACGGAGTTTTCCATCAGCGAAGACGTGGGGCAGGCCTGCACACAGGCGCCACACGAGACGCACTCACTGCCCAAAAATCCGTCGTTCTGACCCGCCGTAATGCGCGAGGCAAATCCACGGCCATCCACCGTCAGGGCAAACGTACCCTGAACCTCGTCACAGGCCCGCACGCAGCGGCTGCAGACAATACATTTTGCAGGGTCGTAGGTAAAGTAAGGATTGGATGTGTCTGGTGTGTCATTCAGGTGGTTGGCACCTTCAAAACCATAGCGCACATTGCGCAGCCCCACCACACCGGCCATGTCCTGCAGCTCGCAATCACCGTTGGCCGGGCACGTCAGGCAGTCTAGCGGGTGATCAGAGATATACAGCTCCATCACGCCACGCCGCAGTTCATGCAGTTTTTGGTTTTCGGTGTGAATCACCATGCCGTCCTCGACGGGCGTGGTGCAGGAGGCCGGATAACCCCGGCGTCCTTCTATCTGAACCAGACACAGCCGGCAGGAGCCAAATGCCTCCAGGTTGTCAGAGGCGCACAGCTTGGGTATGTTGATACCGGCTTCTGCTGCGGCGCGCATGACCGAACTGCCTTCGGGCACATCGATGGCAATGCCGTCGATAGTGAGGCGTACATAGGTGGTTTGTGTTGATGCCGGGGTGCCAAAATCACGGTCACGTCGGGCGATGGTCTCAAGCATGGTGGCCTCCGTCAGGCGATCTGTGTGCCGGCAACCTCGGAAGAGGGCAGGCCGAAATCTTCTGGAAAATACTCCAGAGCGGAAAGGACAGGGTATGGCGTCATACCCCCCAGGGCGCAGAGCGAACCGGCCATCATGGTGTCGCACAGGTCGCGCAGCAACATCACTTGGGTTTCACGCTGGTCGTTGTTGCGAATCTTCTGAATAACCTCTGCGCCGCGTACCGAACCAATACGACAGGGTGTGCATTTGCCGCAAGACTCTACGGCACAGAAATCCATGGCGTATTCGGCCATTCTGGCCATGTCCACCGTGTCGTCAAACGCGACGATGCCCCCATGGCCTATCATGGCCGACAGTTTGATATAGGTTTCATAATCAAGCGGTGCCTTCCATTTTGAAGAAGGCAGGTAGGCGCCAAGAGGTCCTCCAACCTGCACGGCCCGCAGTGGCCGTCCGCTTGCACTGCCTCCGCCATAGTCGTACAGCAGCTCATGCAGGCTGACACCAAAGGCTTTTTCTACAAGGCCGCCATGCCGTATATTGCCGGCCAGCTGGAAGGCCAGCGTACCGGTTGAGCGGCCCATGCCGTAATTCTGATAGAACGCTGCGCCACGGGCCAGAATAATGGGTACGGAAGCAAGCGACACGACGTTGTTGATGACAGTCGGTTTGCCGAAGAGGCCTTTTATGGCGGGCAGTGGCGGTTTGGCGCGCACCAGGCCGCGTTTGCCTTCAAGGCTTTCCAGCATTGAGGTTTCTTCGCCGCAGATGTAGGCGCCTGCGCCCACGCGAACCTCCATGTCGAAGGCGCGGCCGCTGCCGCGCACATTCTGGCCCAGCCAGCCGGCATCGCGGGCGCGCCGTATGGCCTCTTCCAGTGTCTCAATGGCGTAAGGGTACTCAGAGCGCAGGTATACATAACCATAGGTGGCCTGCACGGCCAGCCCTGCGATGATCATGCCTTCGATCAGCGTGTAGGGGTCGCCTTCCATCAACATACGATCTGAAAATGTGCCTGAGTCACCTTCGTCGGCATTACAGGCAATGTATTTTTGTTCAGAAGCGGTTTCGAGTACGGTTTTCCATTTAATCCCGGTGGGGAAGGCTGCGCCGCCGCGGCCACGCAGGCCTGATGCGGTCACTTCCTCGACTATGGCTGACGGTGTCATGGTCAGCGCCTTGTTCAGGCCAGCGAACCCACCGTGAGCCTGATAATCGGCCAGCGACAGAGGGTCAGTGATACCGATGCGCGCAAAGGTAAGACGCTCCTGGTTTTTTAACCAAGGAATTTCTTCGGTCAGGCCTTTCCAGAGCGCGTGCGGCTGGCCCTGCAGAAAGCCGGCGCTGAACAGGCCAGGTACGTCGTCAGGCTCGACGGGCCCGTAGGCAATACGACCTGTTGGCGTCTCCACTTCGACCAGTGTTTCCAGCCACAACATGCCGCGTGAACCGTTTCGCACCAGTTCAATGTCACAGTGCTGGTGCGCCGCTTCCTGAGTAATGGCGTCAGCTACAGCATTGGCGCCGACGGCAATGGCAGCGGTGTCACGCGGAACAAAGACTTTTATTGTGTTGCTCATGCCTGATACCCCTCTTCCCGAAGCAGACGATCCAGTTTTTCTGCCGTGACCCTGGCGTGCGGCTGGCCGTTGATCATGATGGCCGGCGACTGTGCGCATAGGCCAAGGCAGTAAACAGGTTCAAGCGTCACGGCTTGATTAGATGAGTTTTCGTGAAAATTGCAGCCCAGGCGCTGCATGGCGTGCTCGGCCAGTTGTTCGCCACCCATTGCCTGACACGACTCGGCGCGGCACATCTGCAGCACGACAGGCGCAGCCGGCGTCTGCCGGAAATGCGGATAGAAACTGACTACGCCATGCACTTCAGCCCGCGACAGTTGCAGAGCTTCGGCCAGCACCGGTACGGCGCTGGCCGGTATACAGCCCAGGGCATGCTGGACGGCATGCAGTATGGGCAGCAAGTTGCCGTTCTGGCCTTGGTAGTGCGCGATGGCCTGGCGCGTCACGTCGTGCACGCTTTCGTCCGAGGGGCTGAACTCGTCTGAAGCCGAGGGCGTATGCATGGTTTCTTCCTCCGACAGCCTTGGGTAGCCAAAGCTGGGTTGTCTCTAATATGTTTTTAATTGCATATATGTTTTTTTCTGCTTTCAGGTAATCTACACACATAAATCATAAGCTTCAATAAGAAAAAATTGACATATAAGAAAGATTTTTATATGCAATATGAAGCATATAAAGGAGATATAGACATCAATGAGCTATAAATTCAAAGCGCGGCTGCGTTCAGAATGGGTGCTTGAAAACCCCTCCGGAAACGAGCTTGCCCTGAGCGAGGTTTTGCGGTTGCTGGCAGCAATTGACGCTACCGGACATATTGCCGGCGCCTGTAAGGCCTGTGGGCTGTCTTACCGGCACGCCTGGGGCATTGTGCGCAATGCCGAGAAGGAGTTTGACGCGGCGCTTATCGACACCTCGCGTCGCAAGGGCTCACGCGTTACCGCGTTCGGACAGCATTTGTTGTGGGCAAACCGGCGCGTTGATGCCAGGCTCATGCCCACGCTTGAGAGCATGGCATCAGAGCTGCAGGAAGAGCTTGATCGTTTGTATCCCGCAAGCCAGCCGCGGCTGCGCCTGCACGCCAGTCACGGGTTTGCGGTAGAAGGTCTGATGCAACTGGCTAATGGCCTGGATATTTCGCCCGTCGAACTGCGCTACCGCACCGCCATTGAGGCACTGGCGTCGCTAGACCGGTCAGAATGCGATCTGGCTGGTTTTCAGGTGCCACTGGGCGAGTTTGAGCAACCGATTCTCGAGCGGTACAGCCACTGGCTCAAAGCTGACCGACATGTGCTCATTCATCTGGCCGTGCGCAACACCGGCATGATTGTCAAGCCAGAAAACCCCAAACGCATTGAGTCTGTGGCTGATCTGGTTAATGACGATGTCCGTTTTGTGAACCGGCAGATCGGATCCAGCACACGTTATCTGGTTGAACTCATGCTGCAGGAACTCAACATTGATACCAGTCAGGTGCAAGGTTTTGACACCAGTGAGTTCACTCATATGGCGATTGCGGCACACATCGCAAGCGGCATGGCTGATGTAGGCATTGGGGTCGAAACCGCTGCCTGGCGCTGCGGTCTTATGTTTATTCCACTGGTGCAGGAGCGTTATTTTTTTGCGGCGCATCGTGACTCCCTCGACACGCCGCAAATGCAACGTTTGCTCACTCTCATGAATGGGGAGCAGTATCAGGCCTATGTTTCTCAGTTGGTGGGTTATGACGCGGCCTGTATGGGGCAAGTGCAGACATTAGAGTCGGCATTTGGCGAACAGGGCGTGCAGGCACTCGGAGGGCGCGCTGGCGCGCTATGATAGCAATATGAGCAAAGTTATCTTTCATTCGGATTCGCGCCCTGCTCCTGCAGTCAGGCCAGCGGCAGGTCAAACGGACAACAGCGCCGTGCTGGATACGCGGTCCCGGCCATTGCGTGACTTGCGTATTTCCGTGACCGACCGCTGTAACTTTCGCTGTACCTATTGCATGCCACGTGAAGTGTTTGGCAGCGATTACCAGTTTATGCCCCATGCCGAGCTCCTCAGCTTTGAAGAAATTGTTCGCGTGGCTGAGGCCGGCACTAAACTGGGCTTGCGCAAAATCCGTCTTACCGGCGGCGAACCTTTGTTGCGCAAAAACATCGAAGCGCTGGTCGCCATGCTGGCGGCATTGCGCACGCCTGAGGGCGAACCGCTCGAGCTTACCCTGACTACCAATGGCACTTTGCTCGAGAAAAAGGCGGCGGCCCTTAAAGAGGCGGGGCTGAACCGCGTCACAGTCAGTCTTGATGCGTTGGACGAACGCCTTTTTGCTGAGATGAGCGACAGCAAGGTCAATGTAAAGACCGTGTTGCGCGGCATCGACGAAGCAGCGCGTGTGGGGCTTGCTCCCGTCAAGGTCAACATGGTGGTGCGCAAGGGCATGAATAATGACCAGATTATTCCCATGGCCCAGTACTTTCGTCATACCGGACACATACTGCGGTTTATCGAGTTCATGGATGTCGGCACGACCAATGGCTGGAACCTCAAAGAGGTGGTCACCGGCGCCGAGATCAGGCAGCAGATTGCCGACCATTTCCCTTTGCAGCCTGTCACTTCCGATTACCGTGGCGAAGTGGCCGCACGTTGGCGTTATGAGGATGGTGCGGGCGAGATCGGGGTGATCACCAGTGTCTCTCAACCGTTTTGCGGCGACTGTACGCGCGCGCGCCTGTCGCCCGAAGGGCAGGTATTTCTCTGTCTGTTTGCCAGCCAAGGTCATGACGTACGCGCACTGGTGCGCGGCGGTGCTAGCGTAGACGAGCTTGCAGCGCGGTGGGCCGAGATCTGGTCGGGTCGTAGTGACCATTATTCCGAGATTCGCGGGAAGCAGACGGCAGCGGCACGCAAAATCGAGATGAGCTACATCGGCGGGTAAACGCCGTACAAAGCATGATACGGCGCGAATATCTCACGGGTCTCATTCTTGCCGGAGGGCGGGCTAGCCGCATGCAACCGGGTGCCGTAGAGTCAGCCCCGTCAGGACGCTCTGTACGCCACGGTCCGCGGGGGGGGCGTTCACCAGACTTGGCTGTGTCCGATGGGGGTATTCCACCCATAGAAAAAGGCCTGGTTTTGTTGCGCGATGAGCCGTTGGTGGTTCACGCCCGACGCTTTCTTGCCGGGCAGGTCAGCCAGGTGGTAATCAGCGCCAACCGCAGGGTTGAGGCGTATGCACGCTATGGGAAAGTGTTTACCGATGATCCGGACATAGGGCCAGATGCGGGGCCGCTGGCGGGTATCTATAGTGCGCTGGTGCGCATAGACACGCCCTGGCTGGTCGTCACACCCGTTGATGTGATCAACCCGCCTTCCGACCTTGTTCCCCGTCTTGCTGATGTCATCGCCCGGCAAAAAACCCAGGCCGCTTACGCCACCACTACCCGCTCACATCCTTTATGCATGATGGTGCATGCCGGGCTGGCGCCCAGTCTGCGCAACTATCTGCTTGGAGGAGACCGCAAGGTCATGTTGTGGCTGGAAAGCGCGGGCGCTGTGCCGGCGCATTTTGATAACGACGAATACGCATTCGGCAATATCAATACACTGGCCGATCTGGAGTATGCCGAAGCCACATGGGCGGGGGCGGCGGGCACTGCCTGAGTGCCGCCATATGATGCCCGCTTGTGTTTTTCTGACCCGCGAACGGCTTAGAAAAACGCCTGCAGCCCTGTCTGGGCACGGCCCAGAATCAGTGCATGCACATCGTGCGTGCCTTCGTAGGTGTTGACGACTTCGAGGTTGACCAGATGACGGGCAACGCCGAATTCATCCGAGATGCCATTGCCACCCAGCATGTCGCGCGCCATACGGGCCACATCCAGTGCCTTGCCGCAAGAGTTGCGCTTCATGATGGAAGTAATCTCGACAGCTGCAATGCCTTCATCTTTCATGCGACCCAGACGCAGGCAGCCCTGCAGACCCAGTGTGATTTCTGTCTGCATATCAGCCAGTTTTTTCTGGATAAGCTGGTTTGCCGCCAGAGGGCGACCAAACTGCTTGCGATCCATGGTGTACTGGCGGGCGGTATGCCAGCAAGACTCGGCGGCACCCAGTGCACCCCATGCGATCCCGTAGCGGGCGGAGTTCAGGCAGGTGAAGGGGCCGCGCAGGCCACTGACACCCGGCATCATCTGTTCGGCACCGACCTCGACGTTCTCCATAACGACTTCACCGGTGATCGATGAACGCAGGCCTACCTTGCCATGAATAACCGGTGCCGACAGACCCTTCATGCCTTTTTCAAGTATGAAGCCGCGGATTTTGCCATCATCATCGCCGCCCACCACCTTGGCCCACACCACGAATACGTCGGCGATAGGCGAATTGGTGATCCACATTTTGGCACCTGAGATGACATAGCCATCGGCCGTTTTGACGGCGCGGGTTTCCATGCTGCCTGGGTCGGAGCCGTGGTTGGGCTCGGTCAGGCCGAAGCAGCCAATCCATTCGCCGCGAGCCAGCTTGGGCAAGTACTTCTGTTTTTGCTCCTCGCTGCCAAATTCGTTGATTGGCACCATGACCAGCGATGATTGTACGCTCATCATGGAACGATAGCCTGAGTCAATGCGCTCGACTTCGCGCGCGATGAGGCCATAGCTGACATAGTTCATGCCAGCGCCGCCGTATTCCTCTGGAATGGTGGAGCCCAGCAGGCCTAGTTCGCCCATCTCAGAAAAAATGGCAGGATCGGTTTTCTCGTGACGAAAGGCTTCGAGCACACGCGTTGCCAGCTTGTCTTGCGAGTAGGCCTGGGCGGCATCGCGCACCATGCGCTCTTCGTCGGTCAGCTGGTTGTCCAGCAAGAGTGGGTCTTCCCAGTGGAATGAAGGGTTGGACGACATTTGAATACCTCGTATCAGATGAATATGGTTTCAATCGCCTGAGGGCAATTTATGGTGATGGTTCGTGCCGCCTGCTTGTTGTCTGGGATGCATAGCGGCGGCAGGGTGTGGTTGTGCGAGAAAGCTTGTACGAGGGCGCACCTCGCTGTTTTTCGTGGTTTGACACCTGGCTGCAGCCGCGCAGCCAGGGTCAGAATTTTCAGCCCGCCGCCTGCGCCTGCTCGCGTATCTTCTGCAGTGTGGTGGTGGGTGTAATGGCTTCTGGGTCGATCAGGCAATGCAGGATGGCAGGCTTGCCGCTGGCTATGGCGCGTTCAAATGCGGGAGCAAACTGTTCGGTGGTTTCGACGCGTTCTCCATAGCCGCCAAATGCCTGCGCGTAGGCAGCAAAATCGGGGTTTTCGAGCATGGTAGCCGAGACGCGGGCAGGGTAATGCCGCTCTTGGTGCATACGTATGGTGCCGAACATACCATTGTCGAAAATAAGCACAATAATGGGCAGGTCGTACTGCACAGCAGTGGCGAACTCTTGTCCGTGCATCATGAAGCAGCCGTCACCGGCAAAGCATACGACCGTACGCGACGGGTGGATGCGTTTGGCACCTACTGCCGCAGGCAAGCCGTACCCCATGGAGCCAGAGGTAGGAGCCAGCTGGGTGCCGTAACGCTTGAACGGGTGAAAGCGGTGCAGCCAGGTGGCATAGTTGCCAGCGCCATTGCACATAATGCTGTCGTCGGGCAAGGTCGAGGCCAGATACGTCATGACCTTTCCTACCTGCAGAGCGCCGGGGTGCGTAATGATGCTGGGATCGCTCCAGGCCACATAGCTTGAGCGCAAGCGTTGCAGTTCGTCAGCCCATACGGGGGCTCCGGCCGGTTTCAGGGCAGATGCCGCCTGTGCAAATGAGCCGGGCGATACATTAATGCTCAGTGTGGCACGGTAAACGCGGTTAAGCTCGCCCGCGTCGGGGTATACATGCACCAGTTTTTGCCTGGGGACAGGGATGTCGAACAGGGTGTAGCTTTGGCTGGCAATTTCTGACATGCGCCCGCCCACCAGCAGCACTAAATCAGAATCGCGTATGTACTGCATAAGCTGCGGGTTGCTGCCCAGACCGACGTCGCCAATGAAACAGGGGTGATCAACGGAGAACAGCATTTGTCGACGAAATTGCACAGAGACCGGCAATTGATAGCGGCTGGCAAATTCTGCGAATTCGTCGACGGCGTTTTGATCCCAACGGGTGCCGCCAAGAATGGCAATGGGCTTGCGGGCGTTGGCCAGCAACTCACCCAAGGCGTCAAGCTGGGTTGCCGTCGGTGCGGCGTCTATGACCTGATAGCGTGGCGCGTCGGCTACCTGCGCGGCTTCGACCAGCATATCTTCAGGCAGCGCGATAACGACGGGGCCTGGACGGCCAGACGTGGCGACATGAAAGGCCCTGGATATCAGTTCGGGTATACGTTCGACTTGATCGATCTCGGTAACCCACTTGGCCTGGGTGCCGAAAACGGCGCGGTAATCCATTTCTTGAAACGCCTCGCGCTCGCGCACACCGCGTTCGATCTGGCCGACAAACAGAATGAGGGGTGTTGAATCTTGTTGAGCAATGTGAATGCCTGCCAGCGCATTGGAGGCGCCGGGCCCACGGGTAACCATGCAAATGCCTGGTTTGCCTGTGAGCTTGCCATAGGCATCGGCCATCATTGCTGCGCCGCCTTCCTGGCGGCATACCGTGACCTCGATCGAGGCGTCATACAAACCATCGAGCACCGCGAGGTAGCTCTCGCCGGGCACGCAAAATACGTGTTCGGCCCCGTGAGCGACGAGCTGGTCGACAAGAATGTGGCCACCAATACGGGCCTGCGGAGTAGAGCGAGATTCAGTAGTCATGGTATGCAAGGATAATGTGCGTTGGGCGCACAACGCAATTGATAAAATTGCACAATGTCTTGCATATTAGACAAGTCATTGGCGTGACGTACAGCTTCTGGTGTGGCTGGCCATCCGGCACCAGGTATCGATTTTGGGTGTTTAATCGCTGACGCTTGGCGTTTCAGGCCCCGGTACACGATGTCTGGCATTAAGTTACTCGCGTTCGGGGCGCGAAATCGTCGCGTTGTTTGCAACAGTTTGCCAGATTTCTGGCGTCGGAGACGGATATGAGAAATGGAGTGCCCAATCTAGGGGCGTTGCAGGCGTTTGAAGCGACTGCCCGACTGGGTTCGTTTTCACGCGCTGCGGAAGAGCTGGCGTTGACGCATAGCGCGGTATATCGTCAAGTTACGGGGCTGGAGGAGCGTCTGGGTGTGCAACTTTTAACGCGTATCCGGCGTCGTGTGGGGCTGACAGATGCTGGCGCCGAATATGCTGCCCGTGTGCGCCATCACCTGGAACAGCTGGAAAAGGACACGTTTGGATTGATTTCGCGGTCGGGCATGGGACGCAGTCTGCATATCGCTGTTCTGCCAACCCTGGCGACGACCTGGCTGGTGCCCCGGCTGGCTCAGTTTCACCGACTGCATGGCGACATTGCGGTAAGCCTGTCTTCACGAACGCTGCCGTTTCAATTCAAAGACCACCCGGTCGATGCTGCCATTTACCATGCTGAACAACTGTGGCCGCAGACGCGTGGCATCAAACTTTTTGATGAGGAGGCGCTGGTGCCCGTGTGCATACCGCAGTTGCTTGAAGGGCGCGAGCTTGATGCAGGCGACATGTCAGGTCTTACTCATTTGCATATGTTGTCACGCCCTGATGCCTGGCGATACTGGTATGGCGCCCAGGGTCGTGAATACCTGCCTTCCATCAGCGCGGGGCCGCGCTATGAGCTGTTTACCATGGTCATTGCAGCCGTCAGGGCTGGCATGGGCGTTGGGCTTGTACCGCGCTTTCTGGCACAGCCCGAGCTGGATACCGGCGCGTTCATCGCGCCGGTCGAGGGTGTGCTAAAAGTGCCAGAAGCCTATTTTTTCAGTTACCCGGCAGACCGCGACCAATCTGAAGCGCTCAAGGTGTTTGAGCTTTGGGTGCAGGGGCTGGCGCAGTAACATGGTTGGAGGGGTGAACGACCAACGACCAACGACAAGCGGCAAGCGGCACATAGCAGGAAACGGGGAACTAGAAGCTGGGAATAGGGAGCTGGGAATAGGGAATAGGGAATAGGGAATAGGGAATAGGGAATAGGGAATAGGTAACAGGTAGCAGGTAGCAGGTAGCAGGTAGCAGGTAGCAGGTAGCAGGTAGCAGCGAATACGGAACAGCGAATACGGAACAGCGAACACGGAGCAGCGAACACGGAGCAGCGAACACGGAGCAGCGAACACGGAGCAGCGAACAGGAAACAAGAGATAAGGAGTGAGAAACATGCGGGCAAGCCGTCACAATGAAAGACTGAGCCCTTATGCTGTGGCAGGGTGGCACAGCACGATGCGAAGCGTGCTGGCAGGGTTGGTTCTTGCCATGTTGCTGCCTCTCGCCTTTGCGGCGTCTGCAGAAGCGGCGTCTCCAGCTGCTGCGGCTCCAATTACTGCGTCTAAAGAAGACATCAACCCCGAGTCGGCCACAGCCGTTTCCGGCCGGGCATTGGCCAGGGCGGCCCATTACATGGCGAGCAGCGCGAATCCACTGGCTACGCAGGCCGGTGTCGACATGTTGGCGGCGGGTGGCAATGCTGTAGATGCCACCATCGCCATGCAAATGGTGCTTGCGCTCGTCGAGCCTCAGTCTTCGGGACTGGGTGGTGGTGCTTTTCTGGTCATGTATGACCCCGTGAAAGGCATGCTTGCATACGATGGTCGCGAGACGGCACCGTTGGCGGCACGCAATGACCGGTTCGTCAAAGATGGCAAGCCACTGCCATTTTGGGATGCAGTAAACAGCGGGAAATCTGTTGGGGTACCGGGGGTGCTGGCCATGTTGGCCATGGTTCATGCAGAGCATGGTCATCTTCAATGGCCACAGCTATTTGCGCCTGCCATTGCACTTGCTGAGCAGGGTTTTGAGGTGTCTCCGCGCCTGCATGCCTTGTTGGAAGAAAATGAATATTTGCCCCGTCAGTCGGCTGCAGCGGCGTATTTCTATGATGATGAGGGCCAGCCGTGGCCTGTAGGACACCGTCTGAAAAACCCCGCGCTGGCACGCAGCCTGCGCCTGATCGCCCAAGACGGTGTGTCAGCGTTTTATCAGGGCGACATTGCGCACGATATGGTCCACGCCGTGGGGGCTCATGCTGTGCCCGGCGACCTGACGCTTGCTGATCTGGCTGGGTACAAGGCCAAAGAGCGCGAACCCTTGTGCATGCTTTACAAAGCCTATGAGCTGTGCGGCATGCCGCCGCCCAGTTCAGGGCCGCTGGCGATTATGCAGATGCTGGGCATACTTGCGCATACCGATATTGCGGCCATGGCGCCAGACAGCCTGTCGTCGGTGCATTTGTTTTCTGAAGCAGGCAAGCTGGCCTTTGCCGACCGTGACGTCTATGTGGCCGACCCTGATTTTGTTCATGTGCCAGTACAGGCCATGCTAAACCCCGGCTATCTTGCCTTGCGGGCGGGCTTGATCGATAAAGAACGAAGCATGGGGCGAGCACCACCGGGCGACCCGGCCAGCTTACTGGCGGTCAGAGGGCAAGACAATTCACCAGAGCTGCCCTCCACCAGCCACATGGTGGCCGTCGATGCCGGCGGGGGAGTGGTATCCATGACCAGCTCAATAGAGACCGCATTCGGTAGCAAAATCTTTGTTGATGGCTTCCTGCTTAATAACGAGCTGACAGACTTCTCGCTAAGTGGTGTGGACAATGAGGGCAAGCCTGTGGCCAATCGCGTCGAAGCCGGCAAGCGCCCGCGGAGCTCAATGTCCCCCATGATTGTGCTCAAGGACGGCAAGCCTTACATGGCCATTGGCTCGCCCGGAGGGGCTGCCATTATCAACTACGTGGCAAAGACCTTGCTGGGTGTGCTCGACTGGGGGCTGGACATCCAGCAGGCCATTGCGCTGCCCAATCGCGGCAGTCGCAACCGGTTCACCGAGATCGAAAAACACACGGCATTGCACGCCTTGGCAGCACCGCTGCGTGCAATGGGCCATGAAGTGCGGGAAATTGCATTTCCTAGCGGTTTGCAGGGCGTGGTGATTACGCCCCAAGGCCTGGAAGGTGGTTCTGACCCTCGACGCGAAGGCGTGTCGAGGGGCGACCCGCCGGATTAGCGGAAAACGACTGTGCGCTGCCCGTTTAGCAGAATGCGGTGCTCGACATGCCAGCGCACGGCACGTGACAGCACGCGCGATTCTATGGTGCTGCCCACACGGGTAAGGTCGGCCGAACTCATGGCGTGATGCACGCGCTCGATGTCCTGCTCAATAATGGGGCCTTCATCTAGTGCTGCAGTAACGTAGTGAGCGGTGGCGCCAATAATTTTGACCCCGCGCGCATGCGCCTGGTGATAAGGCTTGGCGCCCTTGAAACTGGGCAGAAAGCTGTGATGGATATTAATGGCTCTGCCGGACAGGGCTCGGCACATGTTGTCGGACAAAATCTGCATGTAGCGCGCCAGCACGACGACATCCACACTTTCTGAGGCAACCAGATCAAGAATCTGCTGCTCTTGTTCTGCACGGTTTTCGGCGCTGACAGGCAGCAGATGGAAAGGTATGCCATACGATTCGGCCATACCCTTGAAATCAGCATGGTTAGATACGACACCGGCGACTGCCACGGGCAGCTCGCCGCTATTGGCCCTGAAGAGCAGATCGTTAAGGCAGTGGCCTTGTCTGCTTACCAGAAGAAGCAGGCGTGCCTTGCGTTGGGCGTCATTGATCTGCGCGTCCATATCGAATTTATGGGCCACCGACGCAAAAGAGGCTTGAAGCTCATCGACGGGCGTGGCTATCGGCAGCGCAAAGTGCACACGCAAGAAAAATCGCTCTGTTTCGAGATCACCAAACTGCTGGGCGTCAATAATGTTGCCATGCAAGCCCAGCAGCCAGCCGGTTACGTTGTGAACTATGCCAATACGGTCTGGGCACGAAAGCGTAAGAATGTAGTCGTTCATGTGTAGTGTTAAGCAGTAAGTTACAGCGTGGCCAGCACTGAGCGAGAGATCGCCAGGCAGGCCGTTAAGCCGGGAGATTCTATCCCGAACAGATTGATCAGGTTGCGGACGCCGTGGGTCGCCGGGCCGGCGATCACGAAATCGGCGGCAGGCTGACCCGGGCCAACGATTTTGGGACGTATGCCCGTATAGCCTGGGCTGAGTGCATGATCGGGCAGGTCGGGCCAATAGCGACGGACGGCCTCGTAGAAACTGTCGCCTCGGTGGGGGTCGATATCGTAGTTTTCATGATCGACCCATTGAGTATCTGGCCCAAATTTGGCCTGACCGCCAAGATCCAGCGTCAGGTGCACACCCAGGCCCGCTTCATCAGGCATGGGGTAGATCAGTCGGCTGAAGGGTGCGCGCCCTGAAAGCGTAAAGTAACTGCCTTTGCAGTAATACGTGGAGGGTATGTGTGCAACCGGCTGTCCGTGCAGCGCATGTGCGTTGGCGGGCGCAGACAGGCCGGTCGCATTGATGATGGTATTGGCGCTGAGCGTCATGGAGGAGCTGTTGTCGGGGCTGTTGTCACCAAACGTCAATACGAACTCACCCGCGTCGTTAATGTGGCCTTCGCGAAATACGGTATGGAAAACGCATTGTGCGCCGTGGTTTTCGGCGTCGCCCTGCAGCGCCAGCATGAGTGCATGGCTGTCGATAATGCCTGTGGACGGCGATACCAGCGCCCCATCGCAGTGAAGCGCAGGCTCGAGTTCGCGCGCCTGTGCACCGGTAATTTGATACAGATCGTCTACGCCATTGCGCCGTGCCTGCTCGGCAATTTGCTTTAATTGCGCGGTTTGCCCGGGCGTCGTTGCCACGATCAGTTTACCGGTGCGTTTGTGCGGTATGCCGCGTTCGGCGCAATAGGCATAGAGCAGTTGCTTGCCCTTCACACACAGTCTGGCCTTGAGGCTGCCCTGAGGGTAATAAATGCCTGCGTGTATGACTTCTGAATTGCGTGAGCTGGTGCCCGTGCCAATGCTTGCATCGGCCTCGGCGACCAGCACCTCACGTCCGGCCAGCGCGAGTTCGCGAGCAATGGCCAGGCCGACAACGCCAGCTCCGAGCACCACGCAGTCTAGATCTGCTGCCATTGTTTCTCGTACATAGATAAGTTGAAAGCCGCGTCAGAGATCAGACAGCGGCTCGGTAGAAGGGGTAAGGTCAAAGTCGCCTGCGTGGTACACCAGCGGCTGACTGAAACTTCGGTCACAGCTTTCCACCTGCCCGATGAACACCACATGATCGCCGGCTTCATGGTGGGTCAGGTTACGGCATTCGAACCATGCAGCAGTGTCGCTGTCGGCCAGCATCAGGGTGCCGCCGGGTGCGCGCGCGAGTGCCACCTCTTTAAAACGCCCGCTTTGAGGCCCGCTGGCGAACCGTTTGGCCAGGTGTAGCTGTGAAGCTGCCAGCACATGAATCACATAGCGCTCGGCTTGCAGAAAATGCGGTAGCGCAGACGCCTTACGCGACAATGACCACAGCACCAGGGGTGGATCGAGTGATACCGAGTTGAATGAGCTGATGGTGAGCCCCACAGGCTCGTTTCCGGTGTCACATTGGCGTTCGGCGGTGATCACCGTGACACCGGTAGCGAAACGGCCCAGGGCAGATCGGAAAAAGGCGGAGTCAAAAATAGGGGTCGGAGCAGCCATTTGCTGGTTAACCCGCTAGGGCGCAAGGCGCTGCAGCGCCCAATGTGCGTCGTTTTCGCGCTGGAATACCAGGCGATCGTGCAGGCGCGATGGCCGTCCTTGCCAGAACTCAAAACAATTGGGCAATAAACGATAACCACCCCAGTGTTCGGGTCGTGTGGGGGTTGCGCCCAGCGATGCGGTGAGCGCAGCTGTGCGTGCCTCAAGCTCGTCGCGGCTAATGGGCTGGCTTTGTGGCGAAACCCATGCGCCTATGCGTGACTCTAGCGGGCGACTCTGAAAATAAAGGTCAGACTCGGCTGCCGGTATTTTCTCGATGACGCCTTCGATGCGCACTTGCCGTTCGAGGGCAGGCCAGAAAAACAGCAAGCTGGCGTGCGGGTTGGCTGCAATCTCGTGCCCCTTGCGCGAGAGGTAGTTGGTAAAGAACACCATGCCTCGCGCATCAACCCCCTTGAGCAGCACGATACGGGCTGATGGCTTGCCCTCAGGGCTTGCGGTAGCCAGCGTCATGGCCGTGGGCTCGGTGACGTCAGCCTTTAGCGCTTCGTTTAGCCATAGGGAAAACTGATCGAAGGGGTTGTCGGCAATCGAGGACTCGAGCAGTTGAGATTTTTCGTATTTGTGGCGGATATCGGCGACTGACATGGTGAAGGTACGCAGAATGGTGAACCCCTAGTTTAGCAAGCCACGAGGCTATGCAGGGATCAGTGTTGCTGCAAGCGTCGAACGAGAGCCTGCAGACGTTTATCCTGGATATTGCACTGCCTGAGGGCGTTGGCGGTTTCGAGTACGTATTCAACGCAGGGCCCATAGCTTCCGTGGGCGTTTTGCACAATGTGTGCCAGATGGTCGGTAGACAAACCGCGAACATAGGCGTCTGTGTGGCGATTCATGGCGAAGGTCAGCGCTGTGAGCGTACCCTGGTCGGTGCGGCAGTTGATCCACCGCGGCAGGTATGCGCCACTGGGCATTTCGCGCTTCCACAAAGCCTCCATGGACGCAGGCACCTGGTGGGCAGGAATGCGAAACGCCATGCCGCGGCATGATCCGCCGGTGTCGAGACCGAACACCAGGCCGGGGCGGTCAGGCGTGCCGCGATTTACACGTGACCACAGGCACAGCGCACGGTGATAGCCATGCAGCAGTGCCAGCCGCTTTTCTGTGTAATCGAACTCTGGCCGCCAGATCAGCGAACCATAGCCGTAAACCCAGACGTCCTGATCGGGTTGCCACCGGGCCATGGCGCTTTGCAATGACGCACGGCGCTCGGCCTCGGTAAGCAGGCGGAAATTACTGGGGGCTGGTGCGGACGCCAGCGACGGTTCAGGAGCAAAAACGGTATTCACGACAGAAGGGCTCCATAGATTAACCACTTGTCTGCGTCTGGCGTCCAGTTTTGGGACCGCCGCCGACAAGGCCTGAGACGGGCATGGGTACTGACAGCCCGGGCTGTAATGAGAGGCCGTCGCCAAAGGCGCGTATGGCGTCATTACTACTTGCTACTTCAATATTCTAAGGCACTCCTATATGCTCTGGGGTTGTTTGCTTCTGTAAAGACAGGGTCCGTGTACACTTTGTGCACTATTTAGGAGGGCGGTGCAGCCTGTGGCCGGCTGGCCCTTCACTGCCATGTCAGGGTTATTACAGCTATCCGGGCAGACTTCTTCAGCTTTTGCGAAAAACGCTTCCAGACATCATGACAGACGCAACCAATATTGATCTGCAACGCCGATTCGGTGGGCTTGAACGTCTATATGGCGCCGCCGGGCTTTCGCGCCTGCAGGGTGCGCATGTCCTGGTGGCAGGCATTGGCGGTGTCGGTTCATGGTGTGCCGAGGCATTGGCACGCTCGGGGGTGGGAGCCATTAGCCTGGTAGATCTCGACCATGTTTCCGAGTCTAATATCAACCGGCAACTGCATGCTTTGACCGAAACAGTCGGCCAGGCCAAGGTATCGGCGATGGGGCAGCGGGTGCACGGTATTAACCCGGCATGCACGCTCAGCTTGATCGACGACTTCATCAATCCTGAAAACGTTTCGGCGCTTATCGCTCATGACGTAGATCTAGTCATTGATTGTACCGATCAGGCGGCGGCCAAGATCGCCATGATACTGGAGTGTCGCACCCGCAAGCTGCCTGTCGTGGTATGCGGAGGGGCGGGCGGGAAAACTGATGCTCTGGCATTGCGGGCCGGCGATTTGTCGGCAGCCGTAAACGACGCCTTATTGTCAAAGCTGCGCAATACGCTGCGCCGGCAACATGGTTTCCCGCGGGCTGCCAGTCAGGCCGGCAAGGTCAGGCATCGCATTCCCAAAATGGGGGTAAGGGTTTTATGGTTTGATCAGCCTGCCATACTGCCGACTGCCTGGGCACAAGACGTGAGCGCTTCGGCGGCGTCGGCACCGCAGACAGCTGCATTGCAGGGGCTTTCCTGTGCGGGTTACGGTTCGTCCGTCACGGTCACGGCGCCCATGGGCATGGCGGCCGCCAGCGAGGCGATACGCCATCTTCTGCATGGCCGGTTCAAATAAAAACAGTGGTGGAGATAACCTATGTATCACGATGATTCGTGGCTGGAGTGGCCTTTTTTTGACGACACCCATCGCCAGCTGGCGAAAGAGCTAGACCAGTGGTGTGCCGACAATCTCAGTGAAATGAATCACGCCGATGTCAGCCAGGCCTGCAAGCGGCTGGTGTCACAACTGGGCAAGGACGGCTGGCTTCGGTATTGCGTACCTTCGGGTACAGAAGATGGGGCCCGAGGTCTGGGCGGCATATATCCGCAGATTGACTCTCGCTCCGTGTGCATTTTGCGCGAAACACTGGGGCGCTATGATGCACTGGCCGATTTTTCCTTTGCCATGCAGGGCTTGGGTTCAGGCGCCATTACGCTGGCGGGCAGTGATGCCATCCGGCAGCGTTATCTGCCCCGCGTCGCGACGGGAGAGGCCATAGCCGCGTTTGCACTTTCCGAGCCTGATGCTGGCTCGGATGTGGCGGCCCTGTCCTGCTCGGCCTCGCGTGATGGCGATGCGTTTGTGCTGGACGGCAGAAAAACCTGGATATCAAATGGCGGCATCGCCGACTTCTACTGTGTTTTTGTACGCACAGAAGCCGATGCGGGCTCGCGCGGCATCAGTGCCTTTGTCGTCGACGCTGATACACCAGGCCTTTATATCGAATCGCAGATCGACGTTATGTCGCCCCATCCGCTGGCGACGCTGCGATTTGATGGTTGCCGGGTGCCTGCCAGTCAAATGCTGGGCGAACCGGAGCAGGGGTTTAAGCTGGCCATGCGCACCCTGGATATTTTTCGTTGCTCTGTGGCTGCGGCGGCCTTGGGTTTTGCCCGACGGGCGTTGTCCGAAGGTCTGGCCAGAGCCAGCAGCAGAAAAATGTTTGGTCAGACACTGGCAGACTTCCAGCTGACGCAGGCGGCATTCGGTGATATTGCCACAGCCATTGATCAAAGTTCGTTGCTGACGTATCGCGCGGCCTGGACACGCGATGTCGTCGGCCGTTCAACCACAGCCGAAACTGCCATGGCCAAGATGGCGTCAACCGAATCTGCGCAATGGGTGATAGACCGCGTATTGCAGATGTTTGGCGGGCAGGGGTTGGTCAGCAATACACCGGTTGAGAGGCTGTATCGCGATATTCGTGCCTTGCGTATTTACGAAGGCGCGACCGAGGTTCAAAAGCTGATTATTGCGCGTGAGCTGCTGAAAGCAACAAAATAGCGGGCTGTTGCGGCAGCTTGGGTCAGAATCAAGTTCGTACCCCGCCACGCACATACAGCAAAAGACTTACTGGCCACATTCAGCAGACCATCGAGTACGTCCCCGGCCATGCACATACAGGAAAAGGCCTGCTGGCTACATTCAGCAGGCCATCAACTGCGCACCCGGTCACGCACATACAGCAAAAGGCCTACCGGCCACATCAGGCAGACCAGCAAGTGCGGGGCAAAGCCTTTTAATGACCAGCCATCTGGCTGTTTCTGGTGGTTATCACGCATGTGCATCGAAAAACGCGTGTAGCGTGCCGCTGCCATCAGAAACGCCTGGGGGCGATAGCGAAACCAGGGCAGACACTCGACGACGGTATCCCTCGCCAGCAACCACAGCCCAAGTGCGTGTTGCTGGCTGTTGCGGCCTTGATGCGATAGCGAATCGGGGCTGTCGTAATACACCCGGAATACCTGGTTGACGAATCGGGTGAGGTAGCCAGCACGGGCAATGGCTCGCCACACAAGGCTCTCAGGCACAAAGCCGGCGATTTCTTCTGGAAATGGAAACTGGCGCAGCACGTCGGTGCGAAGACAGCCGAATTTCTCACCCCTGACCCGGTACTTGAAAGTCATATCGAGCGATGTCGCATCAAATACATCGCTGGGATACATATCGCCCACAATCCGCCCGTCAGGGCGGGCGCAAAGGCCAGTAATGGCTACATAACGCTGGCGGTCTGCAGGTGAAATCTCGTTCCAGGCGCTCGCCATGCTGTACAGTGCATTGGCGTCGAGACTGTCATCGCTGTCTATGGCCACCACCAGCTCGCCGCTTGCTTTCTGAACGCCCCGGTTAAACGCTGTTTTCTTGTGCTGGTTGTTTTGCCACATATAGTGGATGGGAAAACTGGCCTCTTGCTGCCAGCCCATGACCAGGGTGCGAGTATTGTCGACGGAACCGTCGTCAACGATCACCCATTCAAAATCTTGAAACGATTGGTCGCGCAAAGACTGGTACAGACGCTCCAGCGTGTGTGCACGATTGTAGGTGGGGGTAACGACCGTAAAAAGATGGCGCCAGGTAGACATAGAATTTTCTTTTGTGTGCAACTATGCCGTGATGATAGGCCAAAAAAAATCCGCAGTTTAGTGTTCTGCGGATTTCTTGCCAACCTTACAACAGGATACATGCAAAACTGGGGTATTCGACAATATGGTTTGTCGAATTTTTAGTCTATAGACTGCATGTGCTAAAGACTAAGCAGTGTTGCCTGATGCGATCTGGCCGCAGGCAAGGGGGCTGAGCCCCGCTGCCTGGCGGCGTGCCAGAGCGTTGCTGTAATTAGGCGCGCTTGACCTTTTCGAGCATTTTGAACACGCCTTTGGGCGAGCGCACAAAAAGACGCTTGAAAGCCTTGCCCAGGCAGCGACGTTCAAGGGTGTTGCGACGGTTGCGTTTGATTTCTGCCATGATAGTTCTCCGGTCTTTGCATGTAAGGCCAGGCTGGCGCGCAAGGCCCATAAATTCAGTTAACCCAACATTCTACCTCAGAACGTGAATTCCCCACAAAAAGAGATGCCTAAGGAGCGCAGCAAGCCTCAAGTCGACGCGCCATCAAGGTAATCGGTGGGCATAGCCAAAAGAGCGATTATCATAGAGATATGAGTTCACAGATACGCATTTTTGGCGCCCGCCAGAACAACCTCAAAAACCTGGACGTTTCCATCACAACCGGCGAGCTGCTGGTGGTGACGGGTGTGTCAGGCTCGGGCAAAAGTTCACTGGCTTTCGACACCCTGTACGCCGAGGGTCAACGCCGCTACGTCGAAACCTTCTCGCCCTATGCGCGGCAATTTCTCGATCGTATGGATAAACCCCAGGTCGAGCGCATTGAGGGCATTTTGCCCGCTATTGCCATAGATCAGGTCAACCCGGTGCGTAATTCACGCAGCACCGTGGGCACCATGACCGAGCTTAACGATCATTTCAAGCTGCTGTTTGCGCGCCTGGGGCGTTTGTATTGCCATTGCTGTGGCACACAGGTGCAGCGTGACAACCCGCAATCCATCTGTCAGCAGCTGGCGGTCCGCAGTCAGCCTGACGACCCCCGGCTCATCATCACGTTTCCTGTTGTTATTCCTGGCAATTACACCGAAGATGAGGTGCGCGGGTTTCTCGATCAGCAGGGCTACACCAGGGTGCATCACGAAGAAACCCGCCTATACACACCGCCTGTGCCCAAAAAGGCCAAGGGCAAGCGTGCCAAACCCAAGCCTGAACAGCGTAGGGTTCTGCATGTGGTGCAAGACCGATTCCGCTACAGTTCGGCCGAGACGGAGCGCGTCATGGAGGCGCTCGATGCGGCGTTAAAGCAGGGTGATGGGCATATTGCCGTGCATGCCATGCCTGAATCGGGTGACGACGCGGCTCAAGAAACCGTATGGCGTTTCAGCAGCCGTCTGCATTGCGCACACTGCGATATTGAATACGCCCCGCCATTGCCCAGTACGTTTTCGTTCAATTCACCTCTGGGGGCGTGTGAGTCTTGCCGTGGTTTCGGTCGTGTCATGGGTATTGATTATGGGCTGGTCGTGCCTGATGAAACCAAAACCCTGCGCGAAGGCGCCGTCAAACCGTGGCAGACCAACAGCTATAAAGAGTGCCAGGCCGAGCTGGAGCGTTATGCTTCTGCGGCCAAGGTGCGTCTCGATACACCATGGAAGGAACTCGACGACGACGAAAAACGCTGGGTTATTGACGGCACCCCAGACTGGAAGGGCGGCCAGCAGGCATGGAAAACGCAGTGGTATGGGGCTCAGCGCTTTTTTGACTGGCTCGAATCACGCGCCTACAAAATGCATGTGCGTGTACTTTTGTCCAAATACCGCAGCTATACGCCCTGCCCGACTTGCAATGGCTCACGGCTTAAGCCCGATGCCACACTGTGGCGCGTGGGCGATGGGGTGCACAGCGACCAGGACGATGCCTATCCGCGCTTCATGCCGGTACATGCCTCCTGGACGCGCGCGCAGCTCAATGCCTTGCCAGGGCTATGTATACATGACCTCATGCGTCTGCCCATACAGCGTGTGCGCGATTATTTCGCCGATGTCAGCTTCGGTGCCGACATTGATGCAGCCATTGACTTGCTGCTGTCTGAAGTACGCACCCGCCTGAAGTTTTTATGTGATGTGGGTCTGGGCTATCTGTCGCTTGATCGCCAAAGCCGGACTCTGTCGGGCGGTGAGGTGCAGCGCATTAACCTGACCACCGCACTGGGCACCTCGCTGGTCAATACGCTGTTTGTGCTCGACGAACCCTCCATTGGCCTGCACCCGCGCGACATGCACAGGGTGGTCGAGGTCATGCATCGTCTGCGCGCCAACGGCAACACGCTGGTGGTGGTAGAGCATGACCCCCAGGTCATGATCGCCGCCGACCGCATCATGGATATGGGGCCTGGCCCAGGTGAGCGAGGGGGAAGCATCGTTTTTGATGGCACGCCCGCGCAGCTGCGCAATGCCGATACGCTGACGGGCAACTATCTGGGCGGCCGCCTGCGTGTCGAGGCCCCGCGGCCCATGCCTGTGGCACCCAATACGCCCCGGCTTATTCTGGAAGGTGCACGTGCCAACAACCTGAAGAATGTATCGGTGTCTATTCCGCTTGGCCGTCTGGTGTGTGTAACCGGCGTGTCGGGTTCAGGTAAATCTACGCTGATTCAAGATGTGCTTTATCCGGCCATACTCAAGCAGCACGGCAGGCCAACTGAAGCGCCGGGCGAGTTTGATCGCCTGCTTGGCGTAGAGATGCTGGCCGACGTGGTAATGGTTGATCAAACGCCTATTGGAAAAACAGCACGTTCCAACCCGGCCAGCTATGTCGGGGCGTTCGACTCAATACGTAAATTGTTTGCACAGGCGCCAATGTCCCGCGAGCGTGGCTATACCGCCGGCACGTTTAGTTTCAACACTGGCGATGGGCGTTGCCCCACCTGCGGCGGCACGGGTTTTGAGCACGTCGAAATGCAGTTTCTGTCTGACGTCTACTTGCGTTGTCCTGACTGCGATGGCAAGCGTTTCAGGCCTGAAGTGCTGGAGGTGCGGGTTGAGCATCTCGGACACACCGCATCCATTGATCAGGTGCTAGAGATGACGGTCTCAGAGGCGCTGAAGTTTTTCAGTGGTCTGCGTGACGTACAGTGGGCGCTCGCACCGCTCGCCGATGTGGGTCTCGAATACTTGCGTCTTGGTCAGCCGGTGCCCACTTTGTCGGGGGGGGAAGCGCAACGGCTAAAACTGGCCGGTCATCTGGCCGCCGCCTCCCGCAGTGGTATCTCGTCGGCCAAAGTGGCAAAAAAGGCAGCCTGTTTCTGTTCGACGAGCCTACCACCGGGCTGCATTTTGATGATGTGTCAAAACTGATGCAGGCTTTCCGCAAGCTGCTTGCCGCCGGGCACTCACTGTTGATCATCGAGCATAATCTGGATGTTATCCGGGCAGCAGACTGGCTTATTGACCTGGGGCCTGAAGGGGGCGATGCCGGGGGCGAAGTGGTGGGCGTGGGTACGCCAGAAGACCTGGCCGCCAATGCCGCGTCGCATACAGGCCAGGCGCTTGCAGATTACACCTCGGCCATTGTGTACGAAGACCGTTCGCAGGCGGCGCGTCTGCTTGCCGAGCCCGCGCGCCAGTATGGAGCAGAAGCCGGCACCCCACTGCAGACTGCGCTGCGGCGTCGTCGCGACAACCACAGCATAGATATTCTCAATGCGCGCGAGCATAATCTGAAAGGCATTAACGTCAGCATTCCGCGAGACACCTTTACCGTCATTACAGGTGTGTCAGGTTCGGGCAAGTCGACGCTGGCCTTTGATATTTTGTTTAACGAAGGGCAGCGCCGTTATCTTGAATCATTAAATGCCTATGCGCGGGCCATTGTGCAGCCAGCAGGCAAGCCTGATGTTGACGCCATTTACGGCATTCCGCCTACGGTGGCCATCGAGCAGCGCACCAGTCGCGGTGGGCGCAAGTCAACGGTGGCGACCATGACAGAAATTCATCATTTTCTGCGTCTGCTGTATGTCAAGCTGGGCACTCAGATGTGCCCCACCTGCAATGTTCCCGTGGAGCCGCAAAAGCCTGAGCAAATCGTGGCGCAGATTATGCGTGATTACAAAAACAAGCATATAGGTGTGCTTGCGCCATTGGTGGTCGCTCGCAAGGGGTATTACACCGACCTGGCCAAGTGGGCCGCAGGCAAGGGTTATACGCATTTGCGCGTTGATGGTGATTTTATCGCCGTGTCGCCGTGGCCACGTCTTGATCGCTATAAAGAACATACGATAGAACTTCCCGTGGCCGATTTGCTGGTCGACTCGAATGACGAAGCAGGCCTGCGTACAGCGGTTCGCAGTGCGCTTGAACATGGTCATGGAACCATGGGCATACTGGTTGACCTTACCGATAACAACACCTCGGTGCTGCAGCAGCGGCGCGAAGCTGGCCTGGGTTTGTCTGCGCAGTATCACCAGTTTTCAGTCAAACGCGCATGTCCGTGTTGTGGCACAAGCTTTCCCGAGCCTGATCCACGTATGTTTTCATACAACTCCAAGCATGGGTGGTGCACCAGCTGTTTTGGTACCGGGCTGCAGCTTTCAGGGTTTGACGACGAGCAGACGGGTGAAGAAAGTGCCTGGAATACCGGCTATGAGGGGCAAACGGAAACGTGCAGGGCTTGCCACGGCGAGCGCCTCAACCCCGTTTCGCGGGCCTTTCTATGGCGTGACCGTTCTATAGCCCAGCTGGCATCCATGCCGGTCTCTGATGCGCAGTCTTTCTTTACCGGGCTGGTGGCGCGTGGCCGCGAGGCTGAAATTGCCCGCGATATTCTGACCGAGGTTCAGGGCCGTCTTAATTTCATGCAAGAAGTTGGCCTGGGTTATCTGGCGCTGGACCGAGCCGCACCCACACTGTCTGGCGGCGAGGCGCAGCGCATCCGTCTGGCGGCGCAATTGGGTTCCAACCTACAGGGCGTGTGTTATGTGCTGGATGAACCCACTATCGGCCTGCATGCGCGTGACAACCAGATTCTTCTGAACGCGCTGGCTACGCTTGAGCGCAATGGCAATACGCTGGTGGTGGTCGAGCACGATGAAGACACTATACGGCGGGCTTCCCACATTATTGACATTGGCCCGGGTGCCGGCGTGCGTGGCGGCATGGTGGTGGCCCAGGGTACGGCTCAAGATCTGATGAACAACCCGGCGTCAGTGACCGGCCGCTTTCTGAAGCATCCATTGCAGCACCCCATGAATGGCCGACGCACTGTCGACAAGGAAACCCCGGTTATCGAAGTGCTGGGTGCCCATATGCATAATCTGCATAACGTAAATGCACGTATCCCGGTTGGTCGTCTCAGTGTCATCACAGGCGTTTCGGGCTCGGGTAAGTCTACGCTGGCGCGTGAGGTGCTGCTCGACAACATTGCGCAGGCGGTATCGCAGCGCAAGGCGCCGGTCTGGAAAGGCTGCGTCGAGGTCAAAGGCTGGGAGCAGGTTGATCGTGTGCTGGAGGTCGACCAGACACCTATCGGCAAGACGCCGCGCTCATGTCCAGCGACCTATGTTGGTTTCTGGGACGATGTGCGCAAGCTCTTTGCGGGGACTCGCGAGGCGCGCATGCGGGGATGGTCGGCGACCCGGTTTTCCTTTAACACTGGCGACGGACGCTGCCCGGTGTGTGAAGGGCAAGGCATGCGCACCATAGAAATGAGCTTTCTGCCCGACGTCAAAGTGTTATGCGATGCATGCCACGGTGAACGCTTTAGCCGCGACACGCTCAACGTCACATGGCGTGAAAAAAGCGCAGGCGAAGTGCTCAAAATGGAAGTGGACGAAGCCGTCGGCTTTTTCAGTGCCCACTCCAGAATTTCGCGTATTTTGCAGCTGATGCAAGATGTAGGCTTGGGGTATCTGACACTGGGCCAGCCTTCGCCCACACTGTCGGGTGGTGAGGCGCAGCGTATTAAGCTGGTAACCGAACTTGCCAAGGCGCGCATGGATGAAGGGGTGGTAAAGACCGGGCGCGCGTCGCGCCTGCCGCACACCCTGTACGTGCTTGATGAACCCACTGTCGGGCTCTCTGGTGCCGACGTCGAAAAGCTGATCAATGTGCTGCACCGTCTGGTCGAGGCCGGTAACACTGTGGTGGTCATCGAGCACAATCTGGATATTATCGCGGAGGCCGATTGGGTAGTCGATTTGGGCCCTGAGGGTGGCACCGGTGGTGGCCATCTGGTTGTGCAGGGTGCGCCCGAGCATGTCGTCGCCCGCAGCCCCGTATCGCATACCGGAGAGGCGCTGGCCCGGTTTCTTAAGGCCGGCCAAGAGGCAAACGAGGCAAAGCCAGATGCTGTGCCGCTTTGAAAACCGCCTCGCAGGCGAGGCGCTTGAACTGAAGAACTTCAGCCATCGCATTGCTGTCACGTCGGCGTCGGGGCTTGATGCTGCATTTCGCGATATTGCCGACGCGCAGGCACGTGGTTATTGGATCGCGCTATTGCTCGACTACGAGCTGGGTGAATGGCTGGAGCCCGGCAGCATAGATGGCAACGGGGTCGACGCCTTGTCTGGTGACAGCATCAGGCCCAGGCTGACGGCATTGGTGTACAAGGAAGCCGAGTATGTTCCCGTGTGGCAGGGGCCTGGTTCTGCGGAGATTGCCAGCAGCATGTCTGAACATGCTGGATTTGGCTCTGACACCCTAAAGGCAGCGGGTATGCATACACGGCTCGCGGCATCTGCTCAGGCCACTGCTGGGGCTGCAGCAGAGGCTACTGTAATGGCTACTGAAAAGTCCACTGCAGAGGCTGCGGATCAGGTTGCAGCTAACCCTACAGCTACGACTACAGCTACGACTACAGCTCAGACTACAGCTTCGACGGCTGCGCTGCTGTCAGCCACGGCGTTAATGCCGCGAAGTCGTTATCTGGGCCATATCGAGGCTTTGCGGGGCAGTATCGCCCGTGGCGAGATCTATCAGGCCAACTATACGTTTCCCATTGCCATTGAAACCCGCCTGTCGCCACAGACGCTTTATCGCGAGATTGCCAGTCATCATCCCTGCGCACATGCGGCCTATGTTGAAGATGAGGGGCGTACTCTGTTGTCGTTTTCACCTGAACTGTTTTTCGCGCGTAGCGGTTCAACCCTCACGGTGCGGCCCATGAAGGGCACTGCCCCGCGTTTTGCTGACCCGGAACAAGACCGTCAGTCTGGCCAGCAACTGCTGCACAGCGAGAAAAACCGGGCCGAGAACTTGATGATTGTCGATCTGTTGCGCAATGATCTGGGCCGCGTCGCCACGCCGGGTACGGTCAAGGTCGATGCCTTGTTCACACTGGAACAATACCCTTCGGTCTGGACGCTGACTTCGACGGTGACAGCACAGGCACCTGGCGCTTCGCTGGAGACCTTGTTGCGGGCACTGTTTCCCTGCGGCTCAATCACGGGTGCTCCCAAAATTGCCGCCATGAAAAAAATACGCGAACTCGAAATGGCAGAGCGCGGTATTTATTGTGGCAGCATAGGCTGGCTGGCACCCAACGGCGATTGCTCACTCAATGTTGCCATTCGTACCATCACCATGCAGGGCGGTGAATCCAAGGGAGTTTTTGGTGTAGGAGGGGGCATCGTCTACGACTCCGCACCTGAGCAAGAATGGCAAGAATGTCTGTGGAAGGCGCGCATTCTGGGCACGCAACTTGTGTGTGTGGATGAAACGTCCGGTACAGACCAGCCGCAAGGCAATTTCCCCGATACGGGCACAGGCCAGATGGCAGGCATGCCTGGCCCACCCTCGGGCACGTCTTCAGGGCGATGCCTCGAGGCCAAGAGCTGACCATGACAGACGCGACGCAGATAAACACCATCCATTCCATAGACGACGCCGGAATACAGCTGATCGAAACCATGCATGTCGGCCCCGGTCGCGATATTGCACTGCTGACAGGCCATATGCACCGGCTCCAAACGTCGGCACAGGCTCTGGGTTACCCCTGGCATGGTCAACGGGTTGCACAAGCTATACAGCACACGTTGATGGGTGTAGATGAGTCTGGCACCTTTCGTCTGCGTTTATTGCTCGATAGCCGTGGCGACTGCTCGCTTGAATGCATGGTTTTGCCGCCTACCCCAGAGCCTGTGAAGCTGAAACTTGCGCCTGAGCCGCTGGTGGCTGACGCATTCTGGCTGGCGCACAAGACTACCCGTCGTGACTGGTACGAGCCTGCACAGGCGTGGCTTTCGGCACATGCAGAGTACTTCGATGTGGTGTATTGCAATGAGCAGGGCCAGATTTGCGAGGGCAGCCGCAGCAATCTCTATGTGCAAAATGACGCCGGCGTCTGGCTGACCCCGCCCGTGTCTGCCGGGTTGTTGCCGGGTGTGATGCGTCAGACCCTGCTTGACCAGGGCTTGGTGCGTGAGGCCCCCGTGACCCGGCAGATGCTCAGCGATGCCCGGGCGGTGCGGGTTTCAAACGCCTTGCGCGGCTGGCTGGACGCCCGCATAGGCGATGACTGAACCGGTTATAACCGCAGGCATCATCATAAACATATGATGACATATGCCACATATGCGGCGGGCGAGTGCCGTCATATTGCCGCAAGAGCACTTGGGCTCAATGCAGTGTGCGGGTGCGGTAGGGGTCGAAAGGTTCTGTGCCTTCTGCGCTGTCATCAGGCCTGTCGTCGTCGAGATCGTCGTCTTCATCATCATCGTCGTCATCGGGCATCAGGCCTTCGTCCTGAACGACGAAGGGCAGAATCTCGGCGAGCGTGTCGGTCCAGGCCACTTCGTCGCCTGTTTCGTCTATTTTTATGAAGCGGACCGGATCAAGATCTGAAAGCTGGATGGCCCACAGGCATTCACAGTCGTAGATATCACCGTCTTCGATGTCCATGCCGCCTTTGTTGCCAAGCAAGCGTGCGCCCTTGCCGCCGACCTGCACCACGGTAATGTCTTCAGCATTGTCTTCGACGTCTAGTGGCACGGCAAAGATGACCCATTCGAAGCCGGTTTCTTCGGCGTCCATAAGCTCGGCCAGCACGGGCTTGCCCATATAGGCAGTAAGCGCATCGGCGGTGTTGCCAAGCAGGTCGATTTCGTCAGAGGTAAATACAAGTGGAGGAAGCTGGCTGTCGGTCATGATTGTGTACCCGGATGGCCGGAAGGTTAACAATAGGCTATTTTAGTGCATGGTTGTTCGTCCAGGCACGGCGACGGCTGATAACGCCTACAATCAGGCCTTTCATATCAACGCTTTACTTTTTTTCCGGTGGTCATGGCTCAATACGTATATACGATGAATCGCGTCGGCAAAATCGTGCCCCCAAAGCGGCAGATTCTGCGCGACATCTCGCTGTCATTTTTTCCGGGCGCCAAAATTGGCGTACTGGGTCTTAATGGCTCGGGCAAATCGACACTGCTCAAGATAATGGCGGGTGTAGACACAGAGATCGAAGGCGAGGCTATTCCCATGCCTGGTCTGAAAATCGGCTATTTGCCTCAAGAACCGCAACTCAATGCTGAGCACACGGTGCGCCAGTCGGTCGAAGAAGGACTGGGCGAGCTGTTCAGTGCACGCCAGCGCCTTGATGAGGTGTATGCGGCCTATGCTGATCCTGATGCTGATTTTGACAAACTCGCTGCCGAACAGGCTGATCTTGAAGCCGTTATTGCGGCGGCTGCTTCCAGTGGTGCAGACGATATCGAGCATCAGATGGAAATCGCCGCAGATGCATTGCGGCTGCCACCCTGGGATGCCGTGATAGGTAATCTGTCAGGCGGCGAGAAACGACGCGTGGCCCTTTGTCGTTTGCTGCTCTCCAAGCCCGACATGCTCTTGCTCGATGAACCTACCAACCACCTCGATGCTGAAAGCGTAGAGTGGCTAGAGGTGTTCTTGCGCAAGTTCCCTGGCACCGTGGTCGCGGTTACCCATGATCGATACTTTCTCGATAATGCCGCTGAATGGATACTCGAGCTTGACCGTGGTCACGGCATTCCCTGGAAGGGCAATTACACCTCCTGGCTCGAGCAGAAAGATGACCGCCTGAAGCAAGAAGAGGCGACTGAATCCGCCCGCCAGCGCACGATCAAGAAAGAGCTTGATTGGGTAAGGCAAAGCCCCAAAGGACGCCAGGCCAAGGCCAAGGCGCGCCTGTCGCGGTTTGAGGAGCTGTCATCGCACGAATACCAGAAACGCAACGAAACCCAGGAGATTTTCATTCCGGTGGCCGAGCGTCTTGGTAATGAAGTGATCGAGTTTGAAAATGTCAGCAAGGGCTATGGCGACCGCCTGCTTATTGATAAACTCAGTTTTAAAGTGCCACCTGGTGCCATTGTCGGTATTATCGGCCCCAACGGCGCCGGTAAATCAACGCTGTTTCGCATGATTGCCGGCCAAGAGCAGCCTGACTCTGGCACGGTAAAAATAGGTCAGACGGTTAATGTGGCTTTTGTTGACCAGTCCCGAGAGTCGTTGCCTGACAAAAAAACTGTATTTGAAGCCATTGCTGATGGCGCTGATCTGCTGACCATTGGTCGTTTTGAAATGCCATCGCGTGCCTATCTGGGTCGCTTCAATTTCAAGGGCGGCGACCAGAACAAAATTGTGGGTAATCTGTCAGGTGGTGAGCGCGGACGTCTGCATCTGGCCAAAACATTGATCTCGGGCGGCAATCTGCTGCTGCTTGACGAGCCCTCCAACGACCTCGACGTTGAAACGCTGAGGGCGCTTGAAGATGCACTGCTCGAATTTGCAGGTTGCGTCATGGTCATAAGCCACGACAGGTGGTTTCTTGATCGTATCGCCACGCACATACTGGCATTTGAAGGTGATTCTGAAGTGGTTTTCTTCGATGGCAACTATCAAGAATACGAAGAAGACAAAAAACGCCGCCTTGGTGAAGAGGGGGCCAAGCCCCGTCGTCTGCGCTACAAGGCACTGAAGTAAAGCGGCAAACGCAGGCGGTAAGGCGTTTGCCGCTTGCTTCAATACACCCAGTCGCGAACCGGGCCGCCTGTCATGGGCGGTCGGCCCCGCCCTGACATTCGGTCAGTAACTGGCTCGGCCCTGAATGCCTGCAAGGAGTCCTTATATGCCCATTCTCAGCGCCCATGAATCTGTGCTGCTAATTGTTGATATGCAGACGGGCCTGCTGCCTGCCGTGCTTGACTATCAAGCTTTGGTGGGGCGTGCGGAACGGCTCGCAAAGGCGGCACGGTTGCTGGATGTGCCGGTTATCGCCACTGAGCATTACGCCGACAAAATCGGACCCACCAGCCCCCAGCTGCAGGCGCACGTGGATCGTGTCATTCACAAGACACACTTTGATGGCACGCGCGAGACGCATTTTTTTGCCGAGTTTCCACGACATCGTCCACGCGTGTTGTTAATTGGCACTGAAGCCCATGTGTGCGTGTTACAAACTGGCCTGGGCCTGGCCCGCCAGGGTTTTTCGCCTGTGCTCGTGGCCGACTGCGCCGGTTCGCGCCGCGACTCTGATCATATTATGGCCTGCACGCGCTGGCATCAGCATGGTCTGGAGCAAGTCAGCGCCGAAATGGCCATGTTCGAATGGCTGGATACCCCTGAACATGAGCGTTTTCGCGAGGTGTTGGCGCTGATCAAAGAAGGATGAATATCGTCTGAAACAAATGTTGCGTACGCTCACAAGCGTATCTGTTTTTTGTTTGCGACAGCACAGACACATCGAGTAATTTACACTCATCATCGTAGCAATTGGAGGTATTAAATGAGGCTCACCACTCTGGTCAAACTCAGTGCAACTGGCATACTTGCCGTCGCCATGGTTGGCTGCTCTTCATGGGATTCCATGAGCCATCGTCAGAAAAGCACCGTAACGGGCGCAGGTTTGGGCGGTGTCGCCGGGGCGGTAATAACGGGCGGTGGCGTGTTGGGTACAGTAGGTGGCGCTGCCATTGGTGGCGTCATCGGCGATCAGGTCGGCAAAAACCGCTGATCACGGCAGCCGTCTGTACGACTGTTCAGGTTGTAAAGTCGACCACGCGCTCACAGTTAAACACCCCGACGGGAGCTTTCCCGGGCGGGGTGTTTTTTATGAGTTTTATAGGCCTCGACACACTACCTGCAGCGCCTCCGTGAAGACATCTTAAATGCTATGGCTCCGTCACGCCTTCATTTTTGGCTGCTCCAAATAGCGTAGTCAGTGCTTATGCGGTGATGTGATCACCTGAGGCTCCCCTTTCGATTCAGCTTAGTTGCGGTTATTCAGTTGGCTGATCACTCTGATCGCCACGTCGGATGTCTGTTTCATGTGTTCGATGCATGCTAGCCAGGCTTCAACTTCGTCGTTTGCTTGTATCGCTGCGCCTATCCTAGTCATTTCTTTCAACGTATTCTTAATACGACCTGGACTCAGAATGGATGTTGCACGCAAACGCGATATTTTGCTATGTAATTCTTGAAGGGTGCTTTTCAGTACGTGGTTATAACAGCCCTCAAGCAATGCCTCATAGAAAAGTTCGATGGCTTTTAGCTGTCCCGGCACATTTTTCTCATCTACCGATAGAGCTAAATCATTCAGTGTTCGATTCAGTTTTTCCCTTTGAGTTGGTGTCGCTAAATTAATGAAATTTCTTGCTGCAAGCCCTTCCAAGACGGAGCGGACCTGATAGATATCGACTGCTTCTTGAAAATCGAGTGTAGCTACTCTGACACCACGATTAGGTTGATTGCTAACGTAACCTTCTTGCTCCAATAACTGTAGTGCCTCTCGTACCGATGAGCGGCTAGCCTGTGTCAGCTCGCACAAGGCCTTTTCGGTAAGACGTTCGCCAGGACGCAAGTTTCCAGCAAGGATTTCTTCTCGTACTCTTCTTGCGATATGCGAACGTTTTAATGTCATAGCCTAGTCGTAGAGTGGGAAAAATTAGGAGTTGTTCCGTAGGAGCAGTCGTGTGTTTTGTATGCGAAGTATAGCGAAACTCCATTAATTTCATGTTATAAATTGTCTGACAATCTATTGCCGATTGACTGATAAAGACGTGGAGGAAAATATGGACTGTTGGAAAGACCCAAAATACCAAGTGCTTTCGAATGCTGAGATATCAGATGCATTGGATTTTCTGGGATTGCCAGGCACTGCTCACGGGTTGTCGGCCGTAACAGGTGCGCATCGCATAGTCGGATCGGCTTTTACCGTGCGATTTGCACCGGTTGATATCGGTGCTGTTGGAACAGTCGGCGACTTCATTGATGATGTCCGAGAGGGGGATGTCATTGTTCTGGACAACGGAGGAAGAACGGATTGCACGGTATGGGGCGGGATTCTTAGTCAGATCGCCAAGTACAAAAACATTGCAGGCACAGTTATTCATGGTGTGTGCCGCGATTTGGAGGAAGCTGTCGAGTGCTCATACCCCATTTTCAGCCGTGGCGTATTCATGCGTACAGGCAAAGATCGCGTGCAAGTTGAGTCCGTTGGAACCAGCGTTTCCTTAGGCGAAGTACGCGTTAATTCTGGAGATATCGTTGTAGGAGATCACGATGGGATTGTCGTGATACCGCGAGCTCGGGCAGAGGAAGTGTTCGAGCGTGCTTTAACGACTCATTTTGCAGAAAAAGAGATTCTGAAAGCAGTCATGACAGGATCAACATTGAAAGCGGCTCGAGAGGAGTTGGGCTATCACACACTGCAGCGCCGAAAATAACACCGGCAAGTTTTCACAAACAATAAAACGGAGATAACAATGAAACAGACAAGATTACAAAGAAATGCGAAAAAGTGTTGGCAGGCGACTGTGTTGGCGGCCATTGCGATGATGATTGGTGGGACTGCAGGAGCGCAGAAACTCGATTGTAACAGCGTGATAATAGTCTCGCCTTACCCGCCTGGCGGTACCACGGATATTCTCGCCCGTATGCTTTCGCCTAGCATGCAAGAGCACCTGGGCGTTCCAGTAATCGTGGACAATAAGCCCGGGGCGAGCAGCAACATTGGAACGGAATTTGTGGGCCGCGCCAAACCTGATGGCTGCACGCTGCTTCTGGGAAACAATACCGGTGTCGTTATCAATCGTAATCTTTACAATCTGCGACTAGATCCGATGAAAAGTCTGGTTCCCATAGCGGAAGTAGCGGCAGTGCCTCTGGTGCTTTACGTCAATCCTAAGGCGATGAGTGCCACCACACCTGCTGAACTGCTGGATGCGCTAAAGAAAGATCCACAAAAGTATAGCTTCGCATCAGGCGGCAGTGGCAGCCCCCAGCATCTGGCCGGTGAGATGATCAAGCAAAGCAAATCCGTCGAAATGCTTCATGTTCCATATCGCGGGCAAGGCCCTGCATTGAGTGACGTGATTGCTGGGCATGTACCGATTGCTTTTGAGACGACTACGGTATTGCTTCCCCATGTCAAGTCTGGTGCAGTGCGACCTTTGGCTACCACCAGTCAAAACCGCATCGAGGTGTTGCCTGATGTTCCGACTATGGTGGAATCCGGATTTCCCGATTTTGTAATTGAAAACTGGTATGGCGTTTTTGCTCCATCCGAGACTCCCAGACCAGTTGTTGAGCTGCTGAACAAGGCAGTTAACTTGGCCTTGCATTCGCCACGTGCAGTTGAAGCCTTGCAGAAAATGGGTTCATCAGATGTATCTGGCTCGGCGCAGCAGTTTACTGACTTTATTGCTAAGGAAGCACCTGTTTGGACCGATGTTGTTCAGAAGTCCGGCGCGAAAGTAGATTAATCATGACTCGTTTAGATACATTTATGGAAAACACTTCAATGGATCCTCTGGTTAAGTTATTCGAGGGAATTCCCTCTTCGATTATTAGTGATTCAATGCGCAGAATCGTTGGAGCACACACGCTTGCTCCACGACACGCTAGTGGAGATCTGGTGGGTGTGGCTTATACGGTAAAGGTGCGACCGGGCGATAACCTGTACATTCATGACGCACTGCGAAAAATCAAGCCCGGCCAAGTGCTAGTCGTGGACGGTGGAGGTGTCACTGAGCGTGCATTGGTTGGAGAAATTATGATGACCGCTGCCAAGATGCGCAGCGTAGCAGGATTTGTTATCGATGGAGCCATACGGGATAGCGATGCTTTCAAGACTCATAATTTTCCGTGCTATTGCAAAGGCGTTACACATCAGGGGCCTCTGAAGAACGGACCGGGCGAGCAAGAAGTTCCGGTGTCCATCGATGGATGTGTAGTAAGTCCCGGCGATATTGTGGTTGGAGACTGCGACGGCGTAGTTTTCATTCCTCGGGGACAGGCTGAACAGGTGGCCACAATTAGCCGCGACAGGATTGCCGCGGAAACGCGTGTATTGGCAGGAATCGCCAAAGGCGTCTATGACGACTCTTGGATAGATGATGCGCTTAAGGCGCAACTTGTTTAACACGCATGAGTAATCAATCGTGATTATCATTTTCAGAGAATAGGATCATGTTGTTATGATAAATAAATCAGTATTAAAAATATGCAAGCGAATGATCGTACTTGGTGCTGTAAGCACCGGGTTGTTCGGCATTACACTGTCTTCCGCCTTTGCGGCATTTCCCGATCATCCGATCAAGCTCGTCGTACCTTGGGCACCAGGTGGCGCTACTGATGTGCTGGGACGATTCATTGCCAAGAGCTTGGGCGAACGTGTCGGGCAGCCTGTCATTGTTGAGAACCATGCGGGTGCGGGCGGTAATATAGGCACAGCAGCATTTGTACGAGCAAAAGCGGACGGTTACACCCTACTTATGGCGACCAGCTCCACTAACGCTGCCAGCCCTCATTTGTATAAGCAATTGGGTTTCAAGCCTAAAAGTGATTTTGCGCCGGTGGCATTTGTGGCGTCTATCCCAAATGTGTTGGAAGTTAATAAAGACTCCAAATATCACACATTTAATGAATTACTTGAAGCAGCGAAAGCCAATCCAGGCCGTTTGAATTACGGTTCAGCTGGTGTAGGTTCTTCGCAACATTTAGCTGCATCGCTATTGAAACATCTGACCAATATCGACGTTGTGCATATTCCTTACAAGGGCAGCGGCCCCGCCGTGTCCGATCTATTGGCGGGTCAATTTGACTTCATGATCGATACTGGTTCGGTTTCACAGGTAAAGAGCGGTGCCTTGCGAGCCTTGGCAGTGGCGTCGCAAACACGCGTGGCCGCGTTGCCCGATGTCCCTACCTTCAAAGAACAAGGCTTGGAAGGCATGTATGCATCAGCTTGGTACGGCATTGTGGCACCCGCTGGAACGCCTGCTGATGTGATCGCATATCTGAACCGAGAAATCAATGATGTGGTTCAAGGCCCGGATATGAAAGTGCGGTTGGAAACCATGGGCGCTCAGGTGCCTGAGGCGCAAACCGCCGAACAGTTTTCAGCTTTTATGGAAAGTGAACTCACGCGTTACGGTGAACTCATCAAGATGTCAGGCGCAAAAATGGACTAGCGGCTGGTGCGACTTATGATCCTTTATCGGCTCTAACACGGAGAGGTCCAGATGATGGTAAAGTGCTGGCAAAAGTGGTGGGTATCAGACATTGCTATCGGCAGATGACGTGACCAAAGCACTGCAGACAGGCGTTTTACTTGAGGTATGTTGTGGCAAGCAAACTCATTAAGTCCTTGCGTGGCGATATGGCCGCGCTATACGATGCTGGCGTGATCGGTAAGGTAACAATGCGGCAATTTGACGCTATTTGTCCACCACCGGTGCGCAAGTTCAGTGCGGCCGACATAAAGCAGCTGCGCGAAACGCTTAATTTCAGCCAGCCAGTGTTTGCGCTGCATCTGCACACGACGGCGTCTACGGTGCGTAAGTGGGAGCAGGGTGACACCCAGCCAGCAGGGCCGGCGCTCAAGTTGCTAAACCTTCTTGCCGACAAGGGCCTGCAAGCAATAGTTTGATGTAACGGGTTGCCACTTGCTGTGGTTAGCCCTAGTGCAGACGGGTTCAGTTTGCCGCCATAGTCACCACAACGTCAAAATGCCCGCTTGCGCGGGCATTCTTATTGCCGGCAAGGCCTGGCGGCCCCACCTTTGATGCAGTTATCGTTCGACCTGGGGCATCTCGATCTTGACCTCGAGAATTTCGAGAGAATCTTGCCGGTCGAGATTGACTTTAATATCGTCCGGATTGATCTTTACGTAGCGCGAGATTACTTCAACCAGTTCTTTCTGAAGCCGAGGAAGATAGTCTGGTGTGATGCCGTCACCCCGTTCATTGATCAGAATGAGCTGAAGACGGTCACGGGCGACGCTGGCGGAGGTCTTCTTTTGGCCGCGAAAAAAATCTAGCAAAGACATACTTATTTCCCCCCGAACAGGCGCTTGAACAGCCCGGGTTTTGCGTAATCAACATAGCGCATGGGCTTTTCTTCGCCCAGATAGCGTGAGATGGCATCCTGATAGGCCAGGGCCACCTCGCTTTCGCGCAGATGGATGGCGGGAATGCCCTGGTTGGATGCCTGCAGTACAGACTCAGACTCAGGGATGACGCCCAGAAGCTTGATGCGCAGGATGTCTTCGATATCTTGCAGTGAAAGCATTTCACCTTCGGCCACGCGTTTGGCGTTGTAGCGCGTAAGCAGAAGGTACTCTTTGATAGGCTCTTCGCTTTGCTCGGCGCGACGTGACTTGGCGGACAATATGCCCAGAATACGGTCAGAGTCTCGTACCGAAGACACTTCGGGGTTGGTTACCACCAGTGCATCATCGGCAAAATAAGAGGCCATGAGGGCACCGGTTTCGATACCGGCAGGCGAGTCGCAGACAATGTACTCGAAACCCATTTCACCGAGATCTTTCAGGGTTTTTTCAACACCCTCCTTGGTGAGAGCATCTTTGTCTCGTGTTTGCGAAGCAGGCAGAATAAACAGGTTTTCGAGCTGCTTGTCACGGATCAAAGCCTGGTTAAGCGTGGCTTCGCCCTGAATAACGTTAACGAAGTCGTACACGACACGTCGCTCGCAGCCCATAATGAGGTCGAGGTTGCGCAGGCCGACGTCAAAGTCAATGACCACGGTTTTGTGGCCACGCATCGCCAACCCTGCAGAAAAACTTGCGCTGGTGGTTGTTTTGCCCACCCCGCCTTTGCCGGAAGTCACCACAACAATTCGCGCCATGACGATAGAGTTCCTTATTGGTTTAGATAAACACGTAATCGTAATGCATAACACCGACGATACGGTCTAGGTTTGCACTAATTTAAAGAATTCTGGCAACAAAACAATTTCTGTTACTTGCCCAGAGCCGTGATATGTAATGCATCATCTTCGTCAAGCTGGATGATGGCAGGCTGATTTTTCAGCGAATCGTCCAGTCTGGTTTCGATCACCCGATACACCCCCGCAATGGCTAGAAGTTCGGGGTCAAGCTGGGTAGTGAAGATGCGTGCCCGGGTATCGCCGCGTGCCCCGGCCATAGCCTTGCCGCGCAGAGGGCCGTATACATGAATGTTGCCATCAGCAATAACCTCGGCACCCTGGCTGACGACGCCAATAATGATGAGGTCGGTGTCGCGGGCGTAAATACGCTGGCCTGAGCGCAGCGGACGATTAATAACCATGGCCGCCGGCGCAATCTCGGGTAGTGACAATTGCCGGGCTGGTTCGGCCTTGTTGTCTTCAGGCGTCTTGGCTGCAGTTTTTGCGTCGTCAGCCGCCGGGCTGTCTGGCGATCTTTTGGAAGCGGCCTGTTTGGGCTTGTCTTGCCCGGCAGGTGGGGGCGCTACCACTGGAACCTCAGAGTCGGGTGCCGGCGTGCTGGTGGGCCGTGGCACCGGGTTGGCCAAGTCTACAGCGGTCAGCCCCGCTTGTTGTGCGCCCTCGAGGTTGTCGCCCGTGGCCACAACACCAACAGGGTGCAGATTGTGCCCTTGTAATGCCTGCAGCAGGGCGCTCCAGTCTATGCGTTGTTCGACTGCCGTCGAATCGATTACAACGGGCTCATGCTCGAAAAAAGACCCTGCGTCACGCATGCGTATGTCGAGTGCTGCGACAAGCGTGTCAATGTCGTGGCTGTTCAGCACGACCCGCACGGCATAGAGGGTGGCGCTCTTGAAATCAAGCGCCGGCTGGCCTTTTCGTTTTCTGGTAGATTCGCTCACTGCCTTCTCGTGAATAGATTGTCAGGAAAACCCGGTGCGCTCACTTTTTCTGGGCCCAGGAGTCTTTAAGTGTTACTGCCCGGTTAAGCACGGGTTTTTGCGCGGTCGAGTCATTGCGATCGGCCACAAAATACCCTATGCGCTCAAACTGCAACGGGATGTCTTCGGTCGTGGCTGTACCCGGTTCAATCCAGCCCTGAATGACCTGGCAGGAGTCGGGGTTAAGCGTCAAGAGAAAGTCTTTGTCGCCGGCGTCTGGATGAGGGTCGGAAAACAGGCGGTCATAGAGTCGGATTTCGGCCTGCACGGCATGAGCCGCGCTGACCCAGGTAATGTTGCCTTTGACCTTGACTGAATCTGAGCCTGGTGTGCCGCTTTTGGTATCGGGCAGGTATTCTGCGTGCACCTCGGTGATCTCGCCGCTATCGTTCTTGACGCAGCCTGTGCAACGCACAATGTACCCGTACTTGAGCCTGACCATGTTACCGGGAAACAGCCTGAAGTATTTTTTGGGCGGGTCTTCGCGGAAATCTTCACGCTCGATCCAGAGCTCGCGCGAAAGCGGGAACTCGCGACGGCCCGCAGTGGGGTCGTGCGGGTTACGCGGCGCGCTGCAGAGCTCGGTCTGGCCCTCAGGATAATTGGTAATGATCAGTTTCAGTGGGTCAAGAACAGCCACGGAGCGCAGTGCGATGGGATCGAGGTCGTCACGCAGGGCCTGCTCGAGCACGCTGTAGTCAATGCGGGAGTCAGCCTTGGAAACGCCCAGCCGCTCACAAAACAGCCGAATGGACGCGGGCGTGTAGCCCCGCCGCCGAAGACCGGCCAGCGTTGGCATGCGCGGATCGTCCCAGCCCTGGACGTGCCCTTCGCGTACCAGTTGCAACAGCTTGCGCTTGCTGGTCACAACATAACTGAGGTGCAGGCGTGCGAATTCTATCTGCCGGGGCAGGGGCTCAGCCAGCTGGCCAAGTTCGGCCAGACGGTTGAGTATCCAGTCGTAGAAAGGGCGCTGGTCTTCGAATTCGAGTGTGCAGATGCTGTGCGTGATGCGTTCAAGGGCATCTTCTACGGGGTGCGCCCAGGAGTACATGGGGTAAATACACCAGGCGTCACCCGTACGGTGGTGTGGTACGTGCCGTATGCGGTACATCACCGGGTCGCGCATATTGATGTTGGGCGAACCCATGTCAATGCGCGCACGCAGGCACATGCTGCCGTCGGGGTGCTTGCCGTCGCGCATTTCGCTCAGCAGCCGCAGCGACTCTTGGGCGGGGCGGTCACGCCAGGGTGAGTTTTTGCCTTTTTCGGTAAGGGTTCCCCGATTGGCCCGGATCTCATCGGCACTTTGTTCGTCGACATAGGCATGGCCTGCCTGCACCAGCGCCTCGGCGAAGCTGAACATGTACTGGAAGTAATCGCTGGCGAAGTAGCAGTTGTTTTCGTCGCCATACTGCCAGTCAAAACCCAGCCATTTGACCATTTCGACGATGGCTTTGACGTATTCGTCTTCTTCTTTTTCGGGGTTGGTGTCATCAAACCGCAGGTGGCAGGCGCCCTGGTAGTCGGTTGCCAGACCAAAATTGAGACAGATGCTTTTGGCATGGCCTATATGCAGATAGCCATTGGGCTCGGGCGGGAAGCGAGTGCGGATGCGCGCCGTGTCGGGCGCAGCCTGCTCATGGACCGCTGCGGGCCCGGGGCGGCCCGCCCAGCGCTTGCCATGATAGCGATCTTGCGCCAGATCGTTGTCGATGATGGTGCGCAGAAAATTGGAAGGTGGAGCAGGAATGGACGTGGTTGTCATAGAAAACACTAAACAGGAAACACCGGCACAGGAAACACTGGCGAAGTAAGCATTTTGCCATGTTCCCGAAATTTTGCTGCCCAGGCGGGTTTACAAATTGCCAACTCGCTCTAAACTAGCGGACATTATGACGTACTCGACCCTGTGGTTGTCACAGATCCAGTTTTTTTCCAGTCTGGGTTTCATGCTGATGTTTCTGGCACTGGAACTCGGGCTCGCCTGGATGCTGGCCTATTTTCGCGTTCGCAGCCTGTTGGCGTCCCCTGCGCCGTACACCGGTGCCTACAGGTTCTGGGTGCGTATATTCGCTCTGGCCTTCATTCTCAGCTTTGCAGCCAGCTTGCCGGTGCTGATCCAGCTTGGCAGCCTGTGGCCGGGGCTAATGGCGAAAATCGGCGACGTGGCCGGGCCTTTGCTGGCTGCAGGCATTCTGTCGGTATTCATTTTTAAATCATGTTTTCTCGGGGCCATGCTGTTTGGTGAACGCAGGCTTGCGCCGAAAGTACATGCCGTTGTGGTCTGTATGGTAGCCCTCGGTGCCACAGTCATGGCGTTCTGGCTGCTTGTGCTGGTGTCATGGTCGCATGTGCCGGTTGGGGCCGAGCTGGTTAATGATGCTTATCGTGTCACTGACTGGGTTCGCGTCATCTTTAACCCGGCGTTGCCTTGGTACGCCGCACTTTTTCTGCTGGGTAGCGCGCTGACATCGGCTTTTCTGGTCATGGGGGTGGTGGCGGCCCAGGCGCTGCGCACGCCTTGCGACGAAAGCAGCCAGGTGGCGTTTCGCTTTGCGGTCAAAGTTGCGGCCGTGTGTATTGTGCTGCAGGCTGTTGCCCTGGGCGGAGCAGGCCAGGTAACCGCTCAATACCAGCCTGCCAAGGCAGCAGCCGCAGCTGCCTATTGGCATAGCGGAGCTGATTCCGAAATCGTATTGTTTGCCTGGCCAGATACTGACCATGCGGCCAATCGCTCGGCCTGGGTATGGTCTGGTGCCGGAGACGCCTGGCTGGGTCGCGATGCCCACGGTAAATTGCGTGGTCTTGATCAGTTCGGCGGCATGTCCCCGCCGGTGCCGGCCATATTCTGGTCATTTCGTCTGGCCGCTCTGGCCGGTCTGTTGATGGGGGTGGTTGCGTGGATCACTCTGTGGCGAGCCCGCCGGGTCGGCTATAGCGCCAGTGCGCTTTCGCGCCTGTGGCGCCGGGTACTGGTGGGCATGGGCTGTTCTGGCTGGGTCATGCTGATTGCGGGCCTGGTTTATGTGTTGCTGGGTGCCTATCCGTATGCGGTCAACGGCACCATTACGGTCAGCGAAATCGCGGGTGACACCTCTTTTACCGTTCTGGCCATATCCTATGTAGCCTATATGTTGTTTTACGGGCTGTTTTTTGTCGGGTTTTTTGCCATGCTGCGCCATGTGTCCCGCTATGGGGTGGTGCCGGTAGCCCGGCATAGGGGGCGGGCATGATAGATGCGCTGGCTATGGCCCTTGGGTTTGGGGTCGAAGACCCCGGCTTCTGGATGCCGCTGGTATTCATTGCACTGTTTTACGCCATTATCGTTGCCGCCGCCGTGCTTGATGGCTTTGACATTGGAGTAGGGTGTCTCGTCCTGTTTGCGCCGGCCAGCCTGCGACCCCGCATGCTGGGTTTGCTTAGCCCCTGGCGCGACGCCAATGAGTTCTGGCTTTTTCTGGGTCTGGGTCTCTTTGTTGCGGCATTTCCCCGGGCTTGGGGTCCAGTCATGGGTCAGCTTTATGCGCCGCTCTGCGCACTGGCTCTGGGCACGCTGCTGCGCTCGGTCTGCTTTGAAATGCGCATGCGTGCGTCCCAGCCTCTGCAGTCGCGCTGGCTTGTTGGTTTTGCACTTGGTTCATTGTTGACGGCGTTGTCCCACGGCTTTCTGCTTGGGCAGATCGTGGTGTCTTACCGCGCGGGTGATACTTATGTGGGTTTTTCCAGCTTCGTAGGCCTTTGTGCGGTGTCTGCATACTGTCTGCTGGGGGCTAGCTGGCTCATCATGCGGGTGGGTGGCGAACTGCGCATTCGTGCAGCATGGTGGGGACGCAGGGCGGTGCGCTGGACTGCTGCGGGGGCGGTGGGGGTGACGGTTGTGCTTGCCTTCGCCAACCCGGGCGTCTTCCTTAAGTGGAGCGAAGGGCTGGATGGCATGGTGGTGCTGGCATTGTGGGCCGTACTGCTGGCTAGTTTTGTGGCAATAGAGATGTGTCTGCAGCGGGCTATGCACAGCAGTTACCGCAACACGGCGCTTCCGTTTATGCTGACTGTGCTGGTGTTTGTGGTTCTGCTAAGTGGGCTTTGCTACAGCTTTTTCCCTTATCTCGTCCTTGATAACATCACTATCTGGGATGCAGCGGCATCGGTCGAGTCGTTGCGGTTGGTGCTCGCGGCAAGTGTTATTGCCTTGCCCGTCGCGCTTATTTTCAATTTGTGGGTGTACTGGCACATGTTTGGCTTGTCAATCGCCCCTGAACCTCCGGCGTATCACCCGCAGGTACTCAAGCCCGACTCAAAGGAAGCCTGATGACAATAAGCAGGCCTCCTGAGGGTGCATCATCTAGCGTCAGTGTTCCTTGATGCGCGCGGGCGATAGTGTCGGCCAACGCAAGACCCAGGCCCACCGAGCCTGTGCGGGTGCGGGCATCGTCCAGTCTGGAAAACGGGCGTAAAGCCTCGGCCCGGCGCTCCACGCTGATGCCGGGCCCGTGATCGGCCACCGTAATCACGGCAAACCCGTCGCTTTCGTCTAGCGTAAGCTCTACCGGCGGGGCGCCATGATTGAGCGCATTTGAAATCAGGTTATCAAGCAGCCGGCCCAGAGAGAGCCGGTCGGCACTTACCTGCAGCGCTTGCGTTGGCTGGCTGACAAGACTGACAGGACTGCCTGCGCTCTCCCAGGCCATGACTTGCTCATCCAGCCAGGCATTCAGGGCTAAAGGCGAAAAATGATAAGAGCCTGGGTCTGAGCCGCGTACAAAACCGATGAACTGGTCGACCATGCGTTGCATGTCTTGCACGTCTTTGCGCATGCCATCCTGAAACGTGGGGTCATTGACCATTTCTATGCGCAGCCACATGCGTGAGAGCGGGCCTTTCAGGTCATGCGGCAACCCCGCAAGCAAGGTGCGTTGTACGGCGCTGTTTTCGGCCAGGGTGTTCTGCATGGCATTGAATCGCTCGGCCAATACACGGGTTTCGCGCGGGCCCGAAGGCGTAACCCGCTGGGGCTGGCCTGCGGCGAATTGGTCGGCGGCCTTGGCCAGACGCGTAAGTGGCCGGGTAATATGCCATGAAAATGCTGCCGCCATCAGCAGGAGCAGGCCCATGCCCGTGATCCATATGACGATCACAGGAGTTCCTACAGTTGGCGCGACGCGGTCAAGCGGAATGACCAGCCATTCACGCTCTGTGTTGGCAGCATCAACACCGGCGTCGGAGAGCAAAGAAATGTACAGACGTGGTTCGGGGCCGCGCGACAATGCAACCCGGGTGTTGCCGTCAAGCCGCTCGTTCAGCTCCTGGACGAACAGCCGCAGGCTTTCGCGTATGTCTTTTGTGATGGGAGGGGGAGGCGGTCGGGTGCGGTGATGCGGCCGATACCCCGAGACGCTTGCGTTCGACGGCAGGCTGCGGGACCAGAGCCGCCACTCGTTGCGTGACGCATGCTTCACAAAGTCGGCCCGCCCTTCGGCCGGAATCTCGGCCAGTGAGGCCTGGAGTGTGCGTATGGTGGTCGCCGTTAATTCTGCGGCCACGTCCGCCGTAAATTTTTTGCGATAATACGAAACCGTAGCAAACGTAGCGGCCTGCACCAGTAATATGGTGCCCAGCGTCAGCAAAACCATGCGTGCTGACAGTGAGCGCGGCAACGGCAATCGGCGCATCAGGGCGAAAACCGATAGCCTACGCCCCAGACCGTCTGGATCCAGCGTGGTTGTTTGGGGTCGTCTTCGATGGCACGACGCAGGCGCAAAATAGCGATATCAATAGCGCGGTCATTACGAATACCCTCGTCATCGTCACGGGCCAGTGCCAGCAAGCGGTCGCGCGAAAGCGGCTTGCCCGGGTTGCTGACCAGCGCCTCCAGCAGGTTAACCTCGCCGCCTGTCAGCTTGATGATTTCTGTGCCCTTCATAAGCTGGCGGGTGGTGGGGTCGAATACAAAAGGCCCGAACGGAACAGGCTTGTCTTTATTAAGGGCGGAAGCCCCTTTTTTGCGCCTGAGCACCGCCTCAATACGGGCCAGCAATTCGCGCGGATCAAAAGGCTTGCCCAGATAGTCGTCCGCCCCTGCTTCGAGCCCGATTACACGGTCTACGGTTTCATCACGCGCAGTCAGTAAAATAACGGGAATGTCTTCGCCCTGCTGGCGCAGGCGCCGGCATGCTTCGGCGCCATCGCCATCGGGCATCATACGGTCGAGCACGATAAGATCAGGCGAATAACGCTGAATGCGCTCCACCAGATCGCCCGCGCCGGCAGCAAGCAAGGTATCGTAATGGTGCCGGTTCAGATAATCTGCCAGTAACTGGCGCAGGGCCGGGTCGTCGTCCACGACCAGCACTTTGATAAGAGGTGTTTCCATAGTATGCAAGTGTGCCGTGTGATGCATGGCCGCGCAAGCTGCTGGAAATGAATTGAAATACATAAATGTTGCATACGATGATGACTCATTCCTTTAAGCCCGTGTCGCCATGATTCAGCGCAGCGTACAGTCTGTGCGGAATCGGCTCGCGGGGTACTCATGGCTGACCGATATGCCTGCCATGCTTTGCTGGGCGGCGGTGGCGGGCGTCTTTGGCGCTTTTGCCACGATAGCCTTCCACCAGGGCATGGATTTGGTCCAGCATATGGCTACTGGCAAAAGCGGTTCTATTGTCGGCATGATCACCAGCCTGCCCTGGTATGGCCGGCTCATGCTCCCGGCTGCGGGTGGGGTGATGGCCGGCTTGCTGCTGTGGGCGGCATCCAGGCTGCAAGGAGGCGCCAACGCCGACTACATGGAGGCCGTTGCTATTGGCGATGGTCGCCTGTCAATTCGGCAAGGCCTGTTGCGTTCCCTGTCATCATTGTTTTCGGTTTCTTCAGGTGGCTCGCTGGGTCGGGAGGGTGCCATGGTGCACCTTGCATCACTGTGTGCCTCGGCCCTCGGCCGTTTTACCTATTTCAGTACGGCGCGATTGCGGTTGCTGGTGGCCTGCGGCGCGGCAGCGGGTGTGGCGTCGGCCTATGGTGCGCCTCTGGCGGGCGCCCTGTTTGTGGCAGAAATCGTGCTTGGGTCGATGTCGATGCGCTCGTTCGGGCCATTGCTGGTGGCGGCTGCATCTGCCAACATTGTCATGCGCATGACGGGACACTACCAAACCACGTACGCCATGACAGATATCCCGCAAATTCCAGGTCTTGAGGTGTTGCCTTTTGTTGCCCTCGGCGTGCTGGCCGGGTTTGGTGCGCCCCTGTTTCTGAAATTTATTGACCTTACCCGCCGTTTATTCCGCAGGACCAAGCTGCCGCTGCCACTGCGTCTGGGCGTGGGTGGCGCTCTGCTGGGCATACTGCTGATGTTCTTGCCACCAGTTGCCGGCAATGGTTACAGCGTCGTGTATTCTTTTCTGCACACGTCATGGGCCTGGCAAGCTGTGGTCGTCATACTGGTATGCAAGGTGGTCGCCACGGCCATTACAGTGGGGTCGGGCGCCGTTGGCGGCGTGTTTACGCCCGCTCTGTTTGTGGGTGGTGCGCTGGGTACGCTGTTCGGTCTGATCATGGCGGCGATGTGGCCCGGTATGCAGGCGCCGGTTTACATGTATGCCCTCGTGGGTATGGGCAGTTTCCTGGGGGCAGCTACTAGCGCACCCTTGATGGCCATACTCATGATTTTCGAAATGACCCTGAGCTACCAGATTGTGCTGCCCCTGATGCTGGCGGCGGTGGTGGCGTATTTTGTATCACGGGCAATGGCCGAGGTGGCCATGTATGACGTAACTGTCGTGCGCGAACGCGATGCCTTGCTGCGTCATCGTCTGCGTTACACCTTGATCAGCGATCTTGTGCGTCCGGCCGACACGGTTGTGGCGGCCAGCGCGCCGATTAAAGATGCACTGCAGATGTTTCTTGATTACCCTGTGAGATATTTATATGTGGTTGATGACGACAATATTTTCCAGGGTGTCATTGCGCAGCAAGACCTAACCAGTTTATTGTTAAGCCAGAGTGACCTGGGGCAAAAACTGGCTGGTGATGTACTACGGCGTGATGTTATCAAAACCCTGCACGCCAGCATGTCGCTGGATCAGGCCCAAGATTACTTCGTGCAGTTCAGGGGCGAGCGACTGCCGGTGGTCACAAACGAAGAGCGTCCCGCGCTGTTGGGCGTGGTCTACAAGTCTGCGGTGCTTGAAAAATACAGCGCACTCAAGCGTTCGCTCGATGCGAGTGCAGAAGCCATGCTTGATCACCCGCCCGAGCGTCGGTCTCGTTCTTAACGCCGCCAGTAAACAAGACACCCGTCTTGCAAGGTTCAAGGCCTGCTGTTTCGCAGCCAGAAGCCTCTGACTCCCGGCCAGAGCGCTCCATGGCAGTCCTCTTCCCAAGCTCGGGGTACGCCCGTAGCGGGTTCTGAATTCCATTGTTGTTGTTATGCATTTTTTTCATCAAGGGTTGTTTGTTGCAGTGTTGCTTGCGCTTGCCATGCCAGTGCAAGGGCAGGCAACCGGTAGTGCGCCGCCGCCTTGGCGAGCCCTGGGCGGCGTGAGGGCATATTCTGTACCCGACCAGCCTTCCATAAAGGCTGTACCGCTGGATGCAGTGCAAGAGCAGTCCGATTTTGGTCCGGGTTATGTCCCTGATCGTTACACATGGCAGGCAAGCAGCCCCCCCGAGCCGCAGCGCACACATGTTTCTGATGAGTCGCCCGGTTTGCGAGGATCCCGGGGCCGAAAGCCAGGCAAGATCCGCAGCCTTGCTGCTGATCGGCCCTGGGCCATGGGCACCAGCGCATGGCAGTACAAGGGGGACCAGGGGCTGCGGGTTTCTTTGGGGAATCGTGCGATTGCAGCACCCGCCTGGGCCCGTGGTGCAAGCCTGGGTGGCATTACTGTCGCGAGGTCGGCGGGGCAAGCCAGCCCCGACGACGAGTGGGCCTACTCGGTTTCACTTGGGGCCATTGACCGTGCTCCCGACGTCAGAGAAGGCGATCTCGATTATGGAGAGCGCGCAGCCCACGTGCTGCTCAGCTATGGACTTTTACCCGATCTTACGATGGAGTCCCAGATCGAAGTGGCTCCTCACATGGTCACTACGGGCCTGGGGGGCGAGTATGAGACCCAGTGGGGTGCATGGACGGCTGGCGTGGCACGGGCCAGCCACGGCCTGTACAAAGGCTGGCGCTATCAGGCCGGATACGCTGTCGACGTCACTGACAGCCTTGCGCTGGCCTGGATGAACGAGCATTACTCTGAAGGGTTTGTTGATCTCAGTACGTATTCGGGTGGCCCGGCAACGGTTGGGGCAAGTCGTCACAAATGGTCGGCGACCGTGCCCACCCGGCGCTGGGGCGACATCAGCGGCACGTTTGAGCGCTACAACCCCACCTCGGGCGACTCCAGCAGCAGTTTTGGCCTGACCCAGCAGTTTTGGTATAGCCCCAATCTGCGCGTTGGCATCAGTACCCGGCGCGAACTTCGCACCGGAGACTATGATGTAGGGGTCCGGCTGTCAGTGCCGATTTTTTAGTTATTATTTTTTCGCATGCCTTTATCTTCCCTGGAAACCCTGCAGCAAGTATTCGGCTACGAAGCGTTTCGTGGTGAGCAGCAGGCCATTATTGATCATGTTGTCGAAGGCGGTGATGCGCTGGTGCTAATGCCCACCGGCGGCGGCAAGTCGCTGTGTTATCAGATACCAGCGCTGGTCAGGCCCGGCACCGGCATTATTATTTCGCCACTGATCGCACTCATGCAAGACCAGGTCGATGCTCTGACCGAGTTGGGCGTGCGCGCGGCTTATCTTAATTCGTCGCAAGACTGGCGTGAGGCGCGTGAAGTTGAGCGGGCTTTTGTCGCCGGCGAGCTTGATCTACTGTATGTCGCGCCTGAGCGCCTGTTAACTGACCGGTGCATGGATATGCTTTCGCAGGGGCGTATTGCGCTGTTTGCCATTGACGAGGCGCATTGCGTGTCGCAGTGGGGGCATGATTTCAGGCCCGAGTATCTCGGGCTGTCTGTGTTGCACGAAAAGTGGCCTCATATACCACGACTGGCACTTACGGCTACAGCAACGTCCACCACCCGAAGCGAGATTGCAGAGCGACTGGCCCTGAACGGTGCTCCGCATTTTGTGGCCAGCTTTGATCGTCCTAACATCCGCTATCGTATTATTGAAAAAAACGAGGTACGGCGGCAGTTGCTGGCATTTATCAAGGCCGAGCACGACGGCGATTGCGGCATTGTTTATTGCCTGTCGCGGGCGCGCGTCGATGAAACAGCTAACTTTCTGTGTGAACATGGTGTTCCGGCGCTGCCTTACCACGCCGGTCTCAGCCAGGCGGTGCGCGCCGATAACCAGTCGCGTTTTCTGCGGGAAGAGGGGCGGGTCATGGTGGCCACCATTGCGTTCGGCATGGGCGTCAACAAGCCCGATGTGCGGTTCGTGGCGCACATCGACATGCCCAAGTCTGTTGAAGGGTATTACCAGGAAACCGGCCGTGCCGGTCGTGATAGTCTGCCGGCCACCGCATGGCTGGCATATGGCTTGCAAGATGTGGTGCAACAGCGCCGCATGATTAATGAGTCGACGGGTGACGAATCTTTCAAGCGTCGGCTGGGGGCACAACTTGATGCCATGCTGGGCTTGTGTGAAACCGTATCGTGCCGGCGCCAGCGTTTGCTGGCCTACTTTGACCAGACTATCCAGCCTTGCGGAAACTGTGACACATGCCTCGAACCACCTGAAGCCTGGGACGGTACCGTTGCGGCGCAGAAGATTCTGTCTGCGGTCTATCGGCTGTGGCGTGAGCGCGGACAGCGTTTTGGCGCAGGCCATCTCATTGACATACTGCGTGGAAAGCTTACCGAGCGCATCAAAGAGTATGGCCATGACACCTTGTCAGTTTTTGGTGTAGGTGCAGACCTGTCTGAAAATGCCTGGCGTGGCGTGCTGCGCCAGTTGCTGGCCAACAGCCTGCTGGCGGTCGATCACGAAGGTTACGGTACGCTTGCGCTTACAGAAACCAGCCGGGCTGTGCTCAAAGGCGAGCATACGCTGATGCTCAGGCGCGAATCAGAAAAAAATCACGCAGTTCGCGCTCTGCAGGCGGGCGCGGCAAAGAGCCGGTTGCCTTACTGCCGCCCGAGGCACAACAGCGGTTTGAGCTTCTGCGCGCGTGGCGCGCCGACGTGGCGCGCAACCATGGCGTTCCGGCTTACGTTGTTTTTCATGATGCCACGCTGCGTGAAGTTGCTCTTGAAAGTCCGCAAACCCTGGAAGATCTCGCCGGTATTACTGGAATCGGCGTGCGCAAGCGCGAAGTCTACGGTGAAGAGCTGCTGCGCTGCGTAGCGGGGCTGCCGGTGCTGTAGTAGCGGTACACGATTACGGCGCGTCGCATGCGGCATACGTACGGTACATGCCTGACACCGTCCCCACCCTGCACCTGCCTAGTGCCGTCCATGCACGGGTCGCTGTGCGGCCGCCAGTCTGGCGCACAGAGCACCAGGCAGCAGGTGCTATGCACGAGCGACGCATGACAGCGGCATATTCAGGCGCTGCAGCGTCGTAAACCAGTTAGGGAAATAACTCAGGCGTGCCGCCAGGACCGGTTGGAGGCGTAAGGCCCAGATGACGCCATGTGGTTAGCGTGGCCACCCGACCCCGCGGCGTGCGCTGCAGGTAACCGTGCTGAATCAGATAAGGCTCGATGACGTCTTCGATGGTGTCGCGCTCTTCGCCAATGGCGGCCGCCAGGCTGTCAACACCTACCGGGCCGCCGTCAAATTTGTGAATAATAGCTTCGAGCAGTTTGCGATCCATCAGGTCTAGTCCTTGCGGATCGACCTCGAGCATGGCAAGGGCGGCATTGGCGACTTCGGCATCTATACGGCCGTCGGCCTTAACCTCGGCGTAATCACGCACGCGTCTGAGTAGCCGGTTGGCAATACGAGGTGTGCCGCGTGCGCGGCGTGCGATTTCAACTGCTCCCTCTGCTGAAGCATGAGCATTGAGCAAATTGGCGCTGCGTGTGACGATGTGGGTGAGATCTTCGGCACTGTAGAACTCGAGCCGCGAGACGATGCCAAAGCGGTCGCGCAGCGGGTTGGTAAGCATGCCGGCGCGTGTGGTGGCACCGACCAGAGTAAACGGCTGCAGATCGATTTTTACGCTGCGGGCCGCTGGCCCTTCGCCTATGAGAATGTCGATCTGGAAATCTTCGAGTGCCGGGTAGAGTATTTCTTCGACGACCGGTGACAGACGGTGAATTTCGTCGATAAAAAGCACATCGTTTTTTTCGAGATTGGTGAGCAGGGCGGCGAGATCACCCGGGCGCTCAAGTACCGGGCCAGAAGTCTGTCGCATTTGCACGCCCATTTCGTGCGCCACGATGTGGGCGAGCGTGGTTTTACCCAGGCCAGGGGGGCCGAAAAGCAGAACATGGTCAAGCGACTCACCACGGTTGCGGGCGGCTTGAATGAAAATTTCGAGTTGCTCGCGTACGCGATGCTGGCCTATGTATTCGCCCAGTGATCGTGGGCGCAGGGCGCGCTCAATAGACTCTTCATTGGGCGAAGCGCTATGCGGGGTGACAATGCGCTCTGGAGCCGGAGCGCTCGAGAGTGAGTCAGAATGTATGGCCATGGGGTATGTGCTGAGTATATTTACAGTGTTAATGGTAACCGATGCGCGAACGCTATGCGGACAATTGCATCGTGACGCATAATTGCAAGGCAAGCTACAGAGTTTGTCTTCCTTTTTGAGTTATTTTCTGTCGAAAAACACCCATGACCGCCACTCTGCCTGATTACGAAGATGTCACAAAAGCCGCTTTCCGTCTGGAGGGGGTTGCCCACCGTACTCCGGTGTTGCGCTCTAGCACACTTGACGCGCGCCTGGGTGCCCAGGTTTTTTCAAGTGCGAAAATTTCCAGCGGATTGGTGCCTTCAAATTTCGTGGTGGCTACAACGCCATTGCTGCGTTAAATGATGCACAGCGGCGCCGGGGTGTCGTGGCATTTTCATCTGGTAATCATGCGCAGGCAGTTGCGTTAGCGGCCAGGCTGCTGGGCGCACCAGCAACCATTGTGATGCCAGCCGATGCGCCGCGTGCAAAAAAGAACGCCACGCAAGAATACGGCGCTCGTGTCGTCGAGTATGACCGCGCCACTCAAGACCGTGAACAGGTTGCCCGCCAGTTTGTCGAGCGCGACGGTCTCAGCCTGATTCCCCCATTTGATTACGCTGATGTCATTGCAGGGCAGGGTACAGCCGTCAAAGAGCTGCTGGAAGACGCAGGCGGCCTTGATGCCTTGTTTGTGCCTGTGGGCGGCGGGGGCCTGATTTCAGGGTCAGTATTGTCGGCCCATGCGATCAGCCCCGATTGCCAGGTATTTGGTGTCGAGCCCGAGGCGGGTAACGATGCGCAGCAGTCATTTCGCAGCGGGGCCATTGTACGTATTGCCCAGCCCCAGTCTATTGCCGATGGCGCGCTCACACAGGCGCTGGGGCAACTGACGTTTACGCTCATCAGGCGTCATGTCAAAGACATACTCACCGTTACAGATGCCCAGCTTGTGCAGGCCATGCGTTTTTTTGCAGAACGCATGAAAATAGTTGTGGAACCCACTGGTTGCCTGGGGGCAGCCGCCGTCATGAATGAAGCCGCATCCCTGAAAGGCATGAGAGTCGGTGTGGTGCTAAGTGGTGGCAATGTAGATCTTGCCAGCTATGGTGCCCTTCTTGCGCAAGCTGACAACCTGCCGTCTGCCTGACGGCGGCTGTCGGCCTGTCTTGGGCGCAGCATGGCTGGTGATTGCCCGCTGCAGCATACGCCCCGCGACAATTCATAGCCTGCCATCTGTCTTGTATGCCTGCCCAGGCGTTCTTGGGCGGGTCGTGGGTGGGATGGCCCCGGCCATGACGTCAACAGGCGTTAGCGGCCTTGTGGTCAGCAACGTGACGCCCAAGGCCAAGAGCCTGATACCGCGCCTCAGGCCCGAGACAGCGACTTGAGGGCCAGCCTGATACCTTCAGCCACTTCGACGCCTTCAGGCAGTTTCTTGAGCGCTGCCTGTGACTCGCTGGAAGAATACCCTAGTGACAACAGTGCGTTCATGATATCGTCGCGCCCGTTGGTCAGCGTGCCCGGAGCCTGCGGCAGGTCAGCACCCAGCTTGCCCCGCAACTCCAGCAACAAGCGCTCGGCTGTTTTCTTGCCAATACCAGGAACCCGCGTCAGGCGTACGGTTTCCTGCTGTGTAATGGCGGCACCCAGTTCATCGACAGTCATGCCCGACAGCACAGAAAGGGCCGTGCGCGCGCCAATGCCCGTCACCTTGATGAGTGCGCGAAAAGCACTACGCTCTTTGGCGGAAAGAAACCCGTACAGGGTATGCGCGTCTTCGCGTACGGCCAGGTGGGTATACAACGTAATGGTTGAACCGGTCTCAGGCAGGTCGTACAAGGTGCTCATCGGAACATCGATCTCGTAGCCCACCCCGCCCACGTCGATGCAGACGACAGGAGGGAGTTTTTCAATCAGTTTTCCGGTAATGCGTCCGATCATTTAGATGCTCCACAATTCACCGCCTAATCAGGCCCGGTGATGAAACGTGCGCAGCCTTGAAGCCACGCCGAAGAATTGACTACACGCCTGACCACACGCCACGTTCTTAAGGCTATGACATGGCGAGGCAGTGATTTACTGGAGGCCAAGGCTCCCCGCAACCAGGGTGAAGTCTAGCCGATCAGGCGCCCGCCTCGCATGCGGCTGTGCGAACCCGTCGTGATCTGCCCCGTTTGCTGCAACCTGGCAGACAATGGATGAAAATGAGCGTGGCAAATGGCGCAGGCCAGCGCATCGGCCGAGTCTGACGTGGGAACGCCACTAAGCCCGAGCAGATGCTGCACCATTTTCTGCACTTGCTCTTTTGCCGCGTGTCCGTTGCCAACCACCGATTTTTTTACTTGTAGTGCCGTGTATTCATGCACTTCAAGCAAACTGTCGGCCAGCGCACAAATGGCCGCTCCCCGGGCCTGACCCAGTAGCAGGGTAGACGTAGGGTTGGTGTTGACAAACACCTTCTCAACCACCGATACGTCGGGACGGGTGGTTTGCACGATTTCGCGGATATTGTCGAGAATTACCTTGAGCCTTCCCGCCAGCGGCTGATCGGCAGGCACCACAATGGTGCCGCTGGTGACATACTGCAGCCGCTGGCCCTGGGCATCGATGACGCCAAAGCCGGTGCGGCGCAGGCCCGGATCGATGCCCAGTATTCGCATTAGTGGCGGAAGTGGCGTATGCCAGTAAATACCATGGCGATACCACGCTCGTTGGCCGCAGCAATGACTTCGTCATCACGGATGCTGCCGCCGGGTTGCACCACGCAGCTGGCACCCGCATCGACCACCACATCAAGACCGTCGCGAAACGGGAAGAATGCGTCGGACGCCACGGCGGAACCCGCCAGCGACAGGCCAGCGTTTTCGGCCTTGATCGAGGCAATACGTGCTGAGTCGATACGGCTCATTTGGCCCGCCCCGACGCCCAGCGTCATGCCGTTGCCGACAAATACGATGGCGTTAGACTTGACGTACTTGGCAACGCGCCAGGCAAACCGAAGATCGAGCATTTGCTGTTCTGTAGGTGCCAGCTCGGTTACCACCTTGAAGTCTTCGCTGCCCATCTGATGGATATCGGGATCTTGCACCAGCCAGCCGCCGCCCACGCGCTTGATATCGAAAGCGTTCTGCGCGTTGCCCTGAGGTATCTCGAGTACACGTACGTTTTTCTTGGCCGCAAATACGGCAAGCGCTTCGGAAGAGTAACCGGGGGCCAGCAGGACTTCGACAAACTGCTTGCTGATGGCCTGGGCCGCAGCCTCGTCCACGGGCCGGTTGAACGCGATAATGCCGCCAAAGGCTGACGTGGGGTCTGTCTTGAATGCCTGTTGATAGGCGAGCAGGGGTGTATCGCCGATGGCGACGCCGCAGGGGTTGGCATGCTTGACGATGACGCAGGCGCTGCCTTGAAAGCTGCGGGCGCATTCCCATGCTGCATCGGCGTCAGCAATGTTGTTATAGGAAAGCTCTTTGCCCTGCAGCTGGCGATAGCTGCCCAGCAAGCCAGGCTTGACTGGCTGGTCTACGTAAAAGGCGGCGGCCTGGTGGGGGTTTTCGCCATAACGCAACACTTGCTGCTGCCTGACCTGCAGGGTCAGTGAACGCGGCCAGGATGAGCGAGCGGGCGCTTCGTCTTGGGCGGGTTCTGGTGCGACGAGACTGCCCAGATACGACGCAATGGCGCCGTCATAGGCAGCGGTATGGGCATAGACCTTGGTGGCCAGCTCAAGACGCAGAGCGTAGGAAGGCTGACCTGCCGGACCATCTATGTCGGCCAGTACGCGCGAATAATCGGCGGGGTCGATGACGACGGTCACGCCGCCAGCCGGAGTTCCATGGTTTTTGGCGGCGGCACGCAGCATGGCCGGGCCACCGATATCGATATTTTCGACTGCATCGCCAAATGTGCAATCAGGCTTGGCAATGGTTTCACGAAACGGATACAGGTTGACGACCAGCAGATCTATAGGGGCAATGCCTTGCTGGTCAAGGGTTGTCATGTGGGCCGGATCATCACGGCGGGCCAGCAGGCCACCATGAATTTTTGGGTGCAGCGTTTTGACGCGGCCATCAAGAATTTCTGGTGAACCCGTATGGGTGGCCACTTCTGTGACATCAAGGCCGGCCTCGGCCAGTTGGCGGGCGGTGCCGCCTGTTGACAGTAGCCGGACGCCGCGTTGCGACAGGGCTTGGGCGAACTCGACGATACCGGTTTTATCGGAAACCGAAAGCAGGGCAGTCTGGATTTTCATGGGATAGTGAGTGTTGTGAGGAACAGGTCAGGGCTGGATATTGTGTGTCAGCAGTTTCTTGCGCAAAGTGCCGCGCGTAATGCCCAGTATCTCGGCGGCTTTTGACTGATTGCCGTGCGCTTGTTCAAGGGCTATCTGCAGGACGGGCCGCTCGACACAGTTAACGACCATGGCGAGCATGTCGTGGGGCTGAGAATCGCCCAGATCGGCGAGATATCGCTCTAGCTGGTCGCGTACACATTGTTCCAGGGGGTTGATTTGGGTCATGAGTTTTAAGGCTGTAACGTTCTTGCGTTGGAAGACGGGGGCTTTCAGGCTGCCCCGGCCCTCACCGGCATGACGGGCATGGTGGGTGGGTGACGGTCAAACCATTGTTCTAGGACGCGGGTTTGTTCGCGTGTACTGCTTACCTGGTTGATCAGTGGCAGGAAATCTTGCGCGTCCGGCATGCCGGACAAATACCAGCCTATGTGCTTGCGGGCAGACCGCACGCCGGTAAATTCGCCATAAAACCGGTAATGCTCTTCCAGGTGGTCCAGCAGAAAATTGCGCAGCTCGCCAAACGAGGGGGCAGGCAAATACGCGCCAGTTGCGAGATAGTGACTGATCTCGCGGAATATCCAGGGTCGCCCCTGAGCGGCGCGGCCAACCATGACAGCATCGGCGCCAGTGTAGTCTAGTACATATTTGGCCTTTTCGGGGCTGTCGATATCGCCATTTGCAATTACCGGAATATCAACAGCCTGTTTTACAGCCTTGATGGTATCGTACTCGGCGTGGCCCTGGTAAAGATCGCAGCGGGTGCGGCCATGCAGAGTAATGGCGGCCACGCCAGTGTCTTGCGCCAGGCGCGCAATACGTACCGCGTTGCGCGACGAATGATCCCATCCGGTACGAGTTTTTAGGGTTACCGGCACTCCGCGGGTCGTGCAGGCGTCTACAACGCTGCGCAGTATTTCGGCCACGCGCTGCTCGTCGCGCAGCAGGGCTGAGCCAGATGCGACATTGCATACTTTTTTTACAGGGCAGCCCATATTGATATCAATAATGCAGGCCCCTTTGTCGATGTTAAAGAGCGCTGCCTCTGCCATCATGCCTGGGTCTGACCCGGCAATCTGTACCGCAATGGGGTCGATCTCGCCGTCGTGATTCAGCCGGCGAGAAGTCTTGACGCTGTCCCAAAGCCTGGGGTTGCTTGCCGCCATCTCAGACACGGCGTAGCCTGCCCCCAGCGCCTTGCAGAGCTTGCGGTAGGGGCGATCAGTTACACCCGCCATGGGTGCGACGAAAACAGGGTTGGGAAGAGACCAGGGGCCGATGCGCATGGGGGGATTTTACCCCCCCGCAATATGAAGGTGCAGATTGTGCCGAACTTGACACTAAATGCGCAGGCCTTGCAACAGTTGTCGCGCCAGTGGAGCGCGCAGCGGTGGCAAAAGATCAAGAGCCAGCAAGGCCAGGCCACAGGCATGTTCGACCAACGGGTTTTGGGTGGCAAAAACCCGCGGAAGAATATCGGTAACCCCCGCCGTCAGCCAGCGATCAGGACGCCGGGAACGGGCGAAGCGGGCCAGGCTCGGTTGCGGGTCAGTGTCTGGGCAAGCCAGCCATGGTGCAAGAGCCTGGCTCAGCTGTGCTGCATCGCGCAGGCCAAGGTTCAGGCCTTGCCCGGCAACAGGGTGCAAGGTTTGTGCAGCATTGCCGATAGCCACGGCGCGTGGGGTTAACAGTAATGGACCTGCATGCATGCTCAATGGAAATATATGGCGTTCTCCGATGCAGTGCAGGGTGCCCAGACGGTCGCCAAACATGGACTGCAGGGCCTGCTCGAACTCGGCCTGCGTCAGGTGCAGCAGTCGGCTGGCTTCGGCCGGGGGGCTGCACCACACGACGCCGTAGATGTCGTCACCTTGTGGATGAGGCAGAAATGCCAGAGGGCCATAGGCCGTAAAGCGCTCGAATGCCCATCCCGGCCGGGGCGTGAAACGCGGACCATGGCCAGCAGCGCGTTTTGCCCATATTGCCGCGCTATTCCTTGTGGGCGAACGCCGTCTGACTGCACGGCAAGTACACTGCGCACCGGCTGGCCATCAAGGGTGAACTCTGCGCAACCGACCCCGTGAGAAAGTGACGGCGAACCCTCAAGCCGGGTGATGCCGCTACGCTCCAGAGCCAAATGCAGACTTGCCAGAACCGCGTCATACCCCACCACACTGCCCAGTCGGGCCACCCCGAGTTCTTCGTGGCGGATCAATGTACGGCCCAGGCGGCCCCGCTGCGACACATGCACCGTCGTAATGTCGGCGGCGTCTTCTGGCCACGCCCCAAGTTGTTCCAGCAGTACGCGGCTTCCGTAATTGAGGGCCAGCGTGCGCGGGTCAGCCTCATTGTGGCTGCTGGTGTCTGCCGGCGTGAAGCGGCGCCCCATTAGCGCAATGCGCTCTGGCCTTTCGGTGCGGGCGGCAAGAAGCAGGGCAAGCGTGGTGCCTACAGGCCCTGCGCCACTGATGGCGATGTCATATGCTGGCGTATTCATGATTGCTTGTTGTTTGTTCAGTGTGACTACAATGCAGGCTTTCCGATAGCAGGCGTGGCTTTGTTGCCATACTCCAATACGAGGTTCTGCATGACACAATTTACCACCCCCGCGCGACCCCGAGGCAAAGTGACGGCGGCGTGGCTGGCGGCCTTGTTTGGCGTGCTGGGTATTCACTGGTGGTATCTCGGCCGACGCCATGCATGGGCAATCACTGCATTCGGCGTGCTTATGCTGGCCCTCTCCAGCATTTACCCCTTGTGGTGGGACAGCCCGCCGTTTCTGATTCTAATCGTTCCGATTACGGCAGGATTCATCGAGGCGCTGGTGTTTGCCCTGAAAACCGACGCATGGTTTGATGCGCGTTACAACCCGGGCATGGGCGAGATCAACCGCACTGGATGGAGTGCGGTGATTGTGGCTATTTTTTCAACATTTGCCGGCAGCATGGTTCTGATGTTGGGCATTGCGCTGATCGTCTTGCACGTTTATACAGCGATGGGCTGGCTGGAAGGGTTGAATCTTTAGGCTGGAACCTCGCATCAGCACGTGCGTCACGACGTGGTGAGGCAGAAGCAGGCCGGGTGTTTATAAATAAGACAGCCGTAGCGCCAAACCGGCCAAGATGCTGACGTCATCGCAGGCCGAGGCCTCACGCAATACCTGCTCAGGGTTGTCCCGCTGCGTGTTTACCCGCTACAATGTCGTATGTTCAATTTACAGGAGCTGTGCGGTGAATTCAGACCCCGGCGATAGTTGTCGATCTTGCATCGATACCACTTTCACCAGGCGCGTGTAAAAACGTAAGGCTACTCACCCTGTAACAGCCCCACGTTCCACGCCTGGTTTTTCAAGGGCGTGGAAGTCTTCAGAATACGGTCGTATTCAAACTCCCCGTCATTTTCAAAATTAAGTCTGCCTGCAAAGCAGATTCGTGCCTCGCTTTGGCGTCGCGCACCCAAGACAATGGGGGGTTCCATGCGTCTCTTCAATCTCTATCTTCGCCGTGCTGGTCTTCAGTCGGCACCCGTTCTCGCGCCTAGTGCCGTGTCGCGTTTTACCGTTGTGTGTCCCCGGCATGCCCTGCCCACGATCAGGCGTCAGATCTATCATGATTTCAAGGCCGCTGGCTTGCGCGTATCGGGTTTGCAAATCGACCATGCTCACCAGCACGATATGGCGCGCGCCTGTGTAACTGTTGCATGTCCGCCTGAAATGCGCGCCGTGCTTATGTCGCGAGCTCGCGAGCTCAGTGCGTTTCCGGGTGTGCAGCAGGTTCATTGGGGCGACAAGCGCAAGCAGCATGCATTAAACTAGCCTGATCTACGGTTTACCGGATCTTGCCCACATGCTTTTTCTTGATTGGCTGACACCCTGGGAGTTCTCCCCGACGCTGGTCGTGGCCTTTATTGTTGGTGGCTGGCTGTTTGTGCGCGGTACGCGCGTGCATCGCGTGGGCAAAATTCGTCAGGTCATGTTCTGGATCGGCCTGGCTTTTCTCTATCTGTCTTTGCACACCCGTGTTGATTATTACGCTGAACGCATGTTTTTCATACATCGCGTTCAGCACTTGGTGCTGCACCATCTTGGTCCGCTGCTGGTCATGGGGGCCTACCCCGGCCAGGTATTGCGCGCAGGCCTCGGCATGCGATGGCGTCAGCATCTCTGCCGGTTTCGCGCTACGGTAGCCGGACGAACCCTTGAGGCCACGCTTACCAATAAATACCTCGTGCCATTGCTGTTTGTGGTGCTGGTGCTGGGCTTTCTGCTCCCCACTGTGCAGTTCTACTCTATGCTCGACTGGCGGCTTTATCGTTTCATGAACTGGTCTGTGGTCATCAGCGGGTTTCTGTACTGGAACCTCATTCTCGACCGTCGCCCCAGCCCGCCAGCAGCCCTTTCTCCCGGTGGGCGGGTTATATCACCTGTAGTGACCATGGTGCCGCAGATGGTGGCGGGTGCCATCATTACCTTTACCGAATACGACCTGTACCCGGTATTTGATCTGTGTGGAAGAGCCATTCCGGGCATGACAGCAGTAACCGACCAGGCCATAGGGGGCCTGACCATGTGGGTGCTGGCCGGCCTGGTCGAAGTCTTCGGGCTGCTGTTCGCGCTTTCCACGCTTATGCGCTTGTCCGGAAAAGGCCGTCTTCCCGAGCGGCAACGCAGGCGCCCAGGTGATGGGGCCAAGGTGGCGCCGGTATCTTGAGGTAGTCACGTAATCATGAGCGAGCAAAAAGTATTCACAACGCACTTTGCCACCCGGCTAGTCAGCGCCAGCATGGCCTTGCTCATGTGCTGTACGGTGCCTGTTCAGGCACAGCCCGTCGGCATACCCAGCATGGGCGTTGCGTCGTCGGCAGAACTCTCACCTGAGGTCGAGCGTACGCTGGGTGATGCCATTATGGAGCAGGGGCGGCGTGACGCTACCTACATCACTGACCCAGACGTAAACCAGTATCTTACCCAGCTGGGGCGCACTCTGGCTGCAAATGCGCCCTCGGGCATAGGTCAGCCCATTACTGTGTTCGCCGTGCGCGATCCACAAATCAACGCCTTTGCCTTGCCGGGTGGTTATATCGGTGTTAACACGGGCCTTGTGGTAGCCGCTGAAAACGAATCCGAGCTGGCGTCTGTTATTGCACACGAAATCGGCCATGTGGGTCAGCGGCACATCGCACGAGGCATGACCCAAAGTGCGCAGAGCAATCATATCTTGCTGGCTTCGCTGGCGGGCGCCTTGCTGGCCGCATTGTCCGGCAGCGGAGATCTTGCGATGGGCGTTGCTGCCTTTGGACAGGCGGCGGCGGTTGATCGTCAGCTGGGGTTTTCGCGGCAGGCTGAGCGGGAGGCGGATCGGGTCGGCTTCGAAATGCTGCGCAAGGCGGGGTTTGACCCGCAAGGCATGGTGCAGATGTTCAACCAGCTGAGCAATGCGTCCCGGCTCAACGAAGGTACGGGCGGCAACGTCTACACCAGCACGCACCCACTTTCTATCCAGCGCATGTCTGACATTCAAAACCGTGTGCGCGAAATGCCACCAGTGGTTCATAAAGATTCTGATACATTTTGGTATGTCAGAGCGAAGATGCGGGTGCTCCAGGCCCGAGGCGGACAGGCGCAGCGCAGTGCCCGCGAATCGCTTGAGCGCAGTACCCAAAATGCAAAAGGGGTAGAGCAGTCTGCGGCCTGGTATGGTCTGGCCTTTGAAGCCTGGCAAAAAAGAGATGCAGCCCGAGCGGGGCAGTTGCTGCAGAACGCGCGCAAAGGGGGGCATGATAGTCCAGAGATGGCAAGCCTTGCTGTTGCGCTGGCCCTGAATGTGGGTGACCCCGCCCAGGCCTTGCAAATAGCAGAGACTGCCTGGCGCAAATGGCCCACCAGTCAGGGGCTCGCGCTGGCGCGGGTTGAAGCAATGCAAAAAACGGGGCATGATCGTGATGCGTTGGAATTTCTGCTGGCACTTGAGAAAAAATGGCCGGATATGTCGGTGCTGTATCAATTACAGGCACAGTCTTATGAGCGCATGGGCCAGCAGGTTCAGGCCCGGCGCAGCATGTCGGTTTTTTACGAGTTGGTGGGTGCGCTGCCAGCTGCCGTAGAACAGTTGCGTCAGGCGCGGGCCATGAGCAAAGATTTTTACGTACAGTCAGAACTGGACGCCCGTATCCGGACACTAAAAGACCGGCTCGAGGCCGACCGGCAGTTGCTAGAGCGTTTCAAGTCTTGAGCGGCCCGCAAGGCTAAGTCGCCACTAGAATGCGGTTGTGCGGGCTTGAGCGCCATCATGACCTGCTATCAACGGCAGGGCTCTTAGCGTAAAATACTGCTTGCTCCGGGCCCATGCGTGCTTCAGGAACGCGTCTCAAAAAAACGCGCAAGCCTGATTGGCAGCCAGTTGATGTGTGCAGGAAACTGCCCGGTTACAAAGCCAGCGTGGCCGCCCTCTGAGGGCTGATGCAGCAGCACTGACGACGAACAGTTTTTTGATCCAGGTAGCGAGGCTTCGGGTACAAAGGGATCGTTGCGTGCATTGAGCAGCAGCGTGGGCGTAGCAATGCTTTGCAGCAAAGGCTTGCTGGAGGCGCGTGTCCAGTAATCAAGCGCGTTTTTATAGCCATGCATGGGGGCTGTGTACAGATCATCGAACTCGCGCAGGGTGCGGGCCTGGCTGATGCGGAACACGTCAATATTGCCAGGGAAGCGTTTGGCCTTTTCACGCACCTTGTGCTTCATGGTCTGTAAAAAGTGGCGACAATAAATCCACTTGCCCAGATGTGACTCTGACAGTTGCCGGCCACTGGCGACCAGGTCGAGCGGTACCGATATCGCTGCCGCAGCTTCCAGCCCTTGCATGGCCTCGCCTTGTTCGCCCAGATGTTTGACCAGGGCATTACCCCCCAATGAAACACCGGCAGCATGCCAGTGGGCGTTTGGTGCGCGCTGGCGCACGGCGTCAAGCATAAACCCGATTTCTGCGGAGTCGCCTGAGTAATAGGCGCGCGCCATGCGATTGGGAAAGCCTGAACAGCCCCGGAAATGAGCAATGGCAACCACCCAGCCGCGGGCCCGGAAGTGCTGGGCAATGGATTGGGCGTAGTGGCTGCGGCTGCTGCCCTCAAGCCCATGAAACAAGACGAGGGCCGATGCCTCTTGTGCCCCCGACAGTGCCGGCTTGTCGTCAGGTTGCATCCAGCGGTGAGCAGCGGTATGGCTTAGCTGGGGATCGGGTACGCTGGCCTGGCCGCCAGCGAGCTTGTCAGGGAAAAGCCCGGGAGCAGTCCAGTCAATATCGACGAAATCACCGTCAGGTGTATTGATGCGTTCGCGCACAAATGCGATGCGATGATAGCGTGCCGCCAGAGACCCATAAATTGTCTGTAGATGGCCTCCGGCAAGCCAGGCAGGCGTGGGGCAAGAAGAGGTGTCGATCTGCGCAGTCACGTACAACCCTAATTTATGTTGTTAACGCAGCAGTGTGTTGAACGCTTGTCTTGCATGGCTCTGTGGCCAAGGGTACGCATTCCACCTGGGTGTATACAGACATTGTGTTCATCGTCGGGCCGAACGCGCATTATCAACGTAAGGTCAGCCAGGCTGAGTGCGTCGTAAAAGGCTTGTGCGGCTTCTTGAGGTACGGAGAACATAGGCAGAGTGAAAGACAGGAAGTACTGGCAGCCTAGGTCAGAATGGCTGCGGCAGATTATTAGTGCCCAAGTACCTTTTCGCCGTCTTTCAGCTGATATTTGGCGCCGCAGTACGGACACAGTGTCTGGCCTGTTTTGACGACCTCTATGTAGACACGTGGGTGCATGCTCCAGAGCGGGGCATGCGGGCCGGGACAGTATAGCGGCAGATCTTTGGCTAATACGTAGATGGTTTCGTCTTTGGGGACTGAGGGTGATGAAGCACTGCTCATGGGGAATCCTGGAAAAAGCGGAACAGGGAAACAGGGTACGGCAAGGCCTAGACCTTGGTAAGCCAATGATGGTACTTGGGGTTTTTCCCGTTTACGACATCAAAGTAGGCTTTTTGAATTTTTTCGGTGACAGGCCCTCGGCTACCGTTGCCAATGATGCGCCCGTCAATGTCGCGGATGGGTGTGACTTCGGCAGCGGTGCCTGTGAAGAAGGCTTCATCAGCAATGTAGAGATCGTCGCGGGTAAGGCGCCGGCTTTGTACTTTGAAGCCCAGGTCGGCGGCCAGTGCGTGCACAGAGGCGCGTGTGATGCCAGTGAGCGCGCTGGAGATTTCGGGCTCGAACACCACGCCGTCACGAACGATGAACAGATTTTCGCCTGAGCCTTCGGCGACGAACCCGCTGGTATCAAGCAATATGGCTTCGTCGTAGCCGTGGTCCAGGGCTTCGGCGTTGGCGAGTATGGACGTGGCGTAGGTGCTGGCCACCTTGGCACGCGGCATGGTGGCATTGACATGCTGTTTGGCGAACGACGAGATTTTGACGCGTATGCCCTGAGCCAAAGCCTCTTCACCCAGATAGGCGCCCCAGGGCCAGGCGGCGATAGCCACGTGTACCTGAGCACCTTTTGGGGATACGCCCATTTTTTCGGAGCCGTAGAACACCAGCGGACGGATGTAGCACGACTCAAGGTTGTTCTGGCGCACAACCTCGAGTTGCGCCTGGTTGATCGCATCTTGGTCGTATGGGATATCGATTTGATAGATATGGCATGAGCTGAACAGCCGTCGGGTATGTTCTTGCAGGCGGAAGATGGCTGTGCCGATGTCTGTGTTGTAGGCCCGCACACCTTCGAAGACAGAAAGGCCATAATGTAGCGAGTGGGTAAGTACGTGCGTGGTAGCTTCGCGCCAAGGCACGAGTTTGCCGTCGTACCAGATAATACCGTCGCGATCAGACATGGACATAGGGCTCTCCCAAAGATGAGGCTTGATTGTACCAAGCGCAAGAGCCTTACAATAGTCGCTTTTCCTGTGTGGGTTGTGTAGCGATGCATCTGTCGCGTTTTGTTTCGTGGTGGCCTGATGTCCCCCGGCGCCAAAGCTTTCGCAATGGCTTGTCTGATGTGCTGACGGCATTGGTGGCAGTGGGCACCTGGGGTTTTGTAACCGGCATCGCTATGGTGAAGTCGGGGCTTACGGAAAGCATGGCGTCTCTGATGACTGTGCTGGTGTATGCGGGCTCGGCACAATTGACGTCGTTGCCGCTTATTGCCTCATCCGAGCCATTGTGGCTTATCTTTCTTGCCGCCACAGTCGTCAACGTTCGTTTCATCATTTTCGGCGCGGCATTGCAGCCATATTTTCGCCACATGTCCTGGCGCAAGCGGCTGGCTCTGGGCTATATCACCAGCGACATTTCCTTTGTGGTGTTTATGGCGCGCTATGGCGATAGCGCTGCCCGCGGAACCCAGGATCAACTGTGGTATTACCTGGGCATTATTGTTCCCGGCTGGCTGGCCTGGAATCTGTCCTCATTGCTGGGTGTGTACCTGGGCGGTTTCGTACCCGAAACCTGGTCGCTCGACTTTGCAGCCGTGCTGGCGCTTCTGGCGATCATCATTCCACTCGTTAAGACGCGACCTATGGTGATGTGTCTGGTAGTGGCGGGTTTTATCGCGTGGGTGGGGCAACCGCTGCCTCTGCGGCTGGGGCTGGCATGCGCCGTTGCAGGCGGCGTTGTTGCTGGCGTGCTTTCCGATTATTTTGTGCATCGTGAGAAGGGGGCCGTATGACGGGCAACTCTGACTACGATCTGTATGTGTTGGGGGCGATCATCGCTCTGGCACTGTGCAGCGTGCTAACCCGCGCCAGCTACTTTCTGTTTGGTGATCGCGTGTCGCTGTCAGATGGTGTGCGCAGAGCTTTGCGGTACGCGCCCACGGCTGCGCTCATTGGCATTGTTATCCCTGAAATTATGCCGTGGCAGGCGGGTGCCGGGCCAGAGTTCGACATCAGGCTGCTTGCTGCCGTGGTGGCGGTACTTGTGTTTTTGCGTACCCGCAGCACCGTACTTGTCATTGTGAGCGGCATGATCGCGCTGTGGATTTTGCAGGCGGTGGCAGGCTTGTTTTGAAATTAATAGCTTGAATCGTTGTTATTACGCGACAATCATGCGTAATAAGCGCAGCTGCCATCTTGCGAATACGTCATAAATGTGTCAGCCAGTGCTTGCGGAGGGTAAAATAGCCGGGTTACCCGCGCCACGCGCTGGATACTCCCGCGTTGGCCATAAATCATTTTCAATGACAAATACCATACAAACTCCTGCCGATACACCAACTACCACGTTTGCCGATTTCGGCCTGCACCCCAGCATTTTGCAGGCGGTCGCCGAAACAGGCTATACCTCTCCCACACCCATTCAGGCTCAGGCCATTCCAAAGGTCATCGACGGGCTCGACGTCATGGGCGCGGCGCAAACCGGAACAGGCAAAACGGCGGCCTTTACGCTGCCCATTTTGCACAGGCTAATGCATTTCGCCAGTGCCAGTGCGTCGCCTGCGCGACACCCTGTTCGGGCGTTGATACTCACACCTACCCGTGAACTGGCAGACCAGGTCGCCGAAAGCGTGGCCACCTATAGCAAACACACGCCACTTCGCTCTACGGTTGTGTTTGGTGGTGTTGATATCGGCCCGCAGCGTGATGCATTGCGCCGGGGTTGCGAGGTGTTAATTGCTACACCAGGCCGTCTGCTCGATCATGTTGAGCAAAAAAACGTCAATTTAAGCCAGGTAGGTATTCTGGTTCTTGACGAAGCAGACCGCATGCTCGACATGGGGTTTATGCCCGATCTCGACCGCATCGTGCGGCTGTTGCCGGCAAAGCGCCAGGGCCTGTTGTTCTCGGCCACGTTCAGCAACGAGATCCGCAAACTGGGTCGCATTCTGCTCAATAACCCTGTCGAGATCGAAGTCGCTGCACGCAATGCCACAGCCGATACGGTTACGCAAATCGCGTATCCCTTGCCTGGCAATCAGAAGCGTGCCGCCGTGGTGCATCTTGTAAAGTCGCGCGGCTTCAATCAGGTTATTGTGTTTTCAAACACCAAGATCGGCACCGGCCGCCTTGCACGCGAACTCGTGCGCGACGGTGTAAAGGCAGAGTCCATTCACGGCGACAAAAGCCAGCGCGACCGCATGAAAGCGCTCGAGGCCTTCAAGGCGGGCGAGCTCGAAGTGCTGGTTGCTACTGACGTTGCCGCCCGCGGGCTGGATGTGGCAGGCGTACCCTGCGTCATCAATTACGATTTACCCTATAACGCCGAAGACTACGTGCATCGCATAGGCCGCACCGGTCGCGCTGGCAACAAGGGCGAAGCCATTGCCTTTTATACGCCCGAAGAAGAGCGGTATCTGCTCGACATAGAAAAGCTCATCAAAACCAGCATACCGCGCGGCAATCTGGTGTTGCCAAGTATCGCGCGCACGCCGCGCGCAAGCAATCGAGACCGCCCATACCAGGGCTCAGGCGGGTCGTCAAAACCGGCAGATGATTTTTTCTCACGGCCTTATGTGCCGTCGGCATCAGTTGCCCCGGCCGACACGGTCAGGTCCCGGCCGGTCAATGACAATGCCAAGAGGTCAGTTGGTGTTTTGTTAGGTGGCGGACGATAACAACTGCCGCAAGGGCCCAGGCCCCTGCCCCAGGGCAGGGGTTTTTTCATCGTAGCGCTCGATCAGGCGCTCAAGGTGGCTGACATGCGGCAGCATCGCACCGAAAAATACATTGCCCCCCGGGCTTTGCATCAGTATTGTAGGAAAGTTTTCAACGTCTTCGTCATCGAGAAGCTCTGGGCTTTCTTCGATGTCTATCCAGGCAAAGGTATGTTGTGGCCAGCGTGCGGCCAACGCATCGAAGGCGGGCCTATACTCGGTGCACGACCTGCACCACTGTGCGCAATAGCACGCCACAACCAGCCCGTTGCTGGTTTCAAGCCGTGCGAGCAGGGCGGTGGCATTAAATTGCGGATCAAATACTGACATAAAGACAAATACCATGTGGTTTGATTATGATTGCTGTGTTGCTTACCAAGGCTGATTGATGCGTGAAACTGAAATTGTCTCTCAATACTCACACAACGCTCCCACAGGGTTTGAAGCCGTAGTCGTTGCATTCAAGCGCGCTTTTGTGACCCAGTGCCATCCCAAGATGCTGGGCGCCTTGCTATTGCCCTTCGTCGTTGCCCTGCTTGGGGCCATTATATTGCTTTGGGCGTTCTGGTCACCCCTCACAGACTGGCTTGTTCGTGAAACGGCCAACTGGGACATGATCAATTACGTTGATCAGTGGCTGGTCGGCATCGGCTTGTTCTCCATAAAAATTTATATGGTGTCCATCATGGCGGCAGGCATTCTGCTGCCTATGTCAGGCATACTTGGGCTCATTGTTGCCGCTGTTGTGGTCATGCCACTGGTGCTCGCGCATATCGAAAAGCGCGAGTACGCGGGGCTCAGGCGCCAGGGGCAGATGGCCACAGTTGTCAGTGGCTGGAATGCTGTGTGGGTGGGGCTGCTGTTTGTCGTTGGCTGGCTCATAACCATGCCACTGTGGCTGGTACCGCCTTTGGCGGTGTTGTTGCCAATATTCTGGTGGGCATTTGCGTTTACGCGCATGTTTAGTGTCGACGCTATCGTTGAGCATGCCAGCAGCGAAGAGCGGCGCCTGATCTGGGCACGCCACAAGCGGCAGCTATGGCTGATTGGCGGTGTGCTTGCGCTTATCAATCTTTTCCCGCCAGCATGGATAGTGCTGCCGGTTTTTTCTGCCCTGGTCTTTGCGCATTTCAACCTAGAGGCGTTGCGACAGTTGCGCACGCAGCAGGTAATTGATGTCTGATCCCTTCATAGCAGGTTCTGCGATATGAGTTCTACTGATCACCGCAAGGTGCGGCTTATTATTATCGGCGACGAAATTCTTTCTGGCAGACGTCAGGACAAACACTTTTCCACAATGGTGCAACTGCTGTCGCAACGTGGCATGCATCTGGGCGGCGCAGAGTTTATCTCCGATGATCGTGCCACCATCGTGGCCACGCTTCGCCGCAGCTTTGCCAGCGGTGACATCGTGTTTTCATGTGGTGGCATAGGCGCAACGCCCGACGACCAGACACGCCAGGCGGCGGCTGAAGCGCTGGGGCTGCCCCTGGCGCTGCACCCGGAAGCAGAGCGCCTGATCGCCGAGCGATGTGCCGACAGCGCTCGCCGCGGGCAGGGCAGCGCTGATATGTTGTTGCCTGAAAACCAGCAGCGTCTGCAAATGGGGGTGTTTCCTGTTGGTGCCGAGATCGTGCCCAACCCCTACAACAAGATTCCCGGGTTTTTTATCAAAGACCACACGTTCATGCCTGGCTTTCCAGTCATGGCCTGGCCCATGATGGAATGGACGCTCGATACTCGCTATGCCAGCCAACATCATCAGGTGTCGCGTGTAGAGCATTCATTTCTGGCTTTCAGCTTGCCCGAGTCCCGCATCACGCCCGCACTTGAAGAGCTTGAGCGACGCTGGCCGGGTGTCAAGGCATTTAGTCTGCCCAGCATGGGCGATGGGGGCCATGCGCACATCGATCTGGGTGTGAAGGGTGAGCCGGCTGCTGCTGCCGAGGCGCTGGCATATTTGCAGGATGAGGTCATACGGGTTGGCGGCCAGCTGAATCCTCCCGAAAAATAACACTTGCCAATTCCGTCAAAAGTTTCATAATATGGAATTGTTGCGCTGCATCACAATAAGCACAAAGCCATGCCACGAACTACTTTGCTACGCAGTACGGTAAACGGTCTCACTCCTGTTACCGATCTTCATATCACCATTCAGGTGCTTGAGCGGGCCATGTTGCTGCTCGATGTCCTGGCCACTCGTCCCGATCCCATGGCACTGAAGGATCTGGCAGCGGCCACGGGGCTGCATACTTCAACCACTCATCGTATTCTTAACGACCTGGTTGTGGGCCGTTACGTCGAGCGGGTAGACAGCGGTATGTATCAGCTTGGCATGCGGCTGCTTGAACTGGGTTCTCTGGTAAAAGGGCGGCTCAATGTTCGCGAGGTGGCCATTGAGCCCATGCGCGAACTGCACAAACTTACCGGTCAAACCGTCAACCTGTCGCTGCAGCAGGGCGATGAAATCATCTATATAGAGCGCGCCTGGAGCGAACGGTCGGGCATGCAAGTGGTGCGCGCCATTGGCGGCAGGGCACCTTTGCATCTTACTTCTACCGGCAAGCTGTTTCTGTCGGTGGTTGATCCCCGCCTGGTGCGCGCCTATGCCACGCGCACGGGGCTGGCGGGCACGACGCGCAACAGCATCACCCAGCTTGACCAGCTCGAGCGTGATCTGGCGCTGGTAAGACGTCACGGTTATTCGCGTGACAACGAAGAGCTGGAACTTGGCGTTCGATGTATTGCAGCGGGGGTTTATGATGATTCGGGCAAGCTGCAGGCTGGGCTGTCTCTTTCTGCCCCTGCTGAGCGCATGCGTGATGAGTGGATACCCATACTGCTGCGCACTGCTGCTGCCATTTCCGAATCGCTGGGCTACGAGGCTGAGCAATAGCCTGACACAAGACCAGCCCGCGGGGCCAGTTTCAAATCTTGGGAAGTTGATCGGGGCCAGGCTTTAGCTAGCCTCGCGCCGCGTTCATGTCAACGATAAAGCCGTCGCCGCAGGCGACGCATTAATAAGCCAACCCGCAGGATATGCCACTGAAAGTGGCAGTCAGGCCGTGCAGACCATGCGAAAAATGCGATCCGGTTGCTGGGGCGTCAACCTGCCAATTGTTTGCTTTATCCAGTTGGCTGGCGCCAACAGTTATTTATTGCAATGCAACATTTGTACTTGACATCGTTGTTTATTAAGGTAGAATTCTAATTGTGCAACGCAGCATTGAAGGTTTTTCAACACAGCTATCAGGTGGTTTGCTGGGCCTTCTTTATTTTTAAGCTTGAACGCTGTTCAATCATTTTGAATCCGTCTTTACGACGGGTCTATCATAAGGAAATACCATGAGCGCCATCCCCCAACACGTAGCAGCCAGCCAGAAAGCAGTTCTTGATAACATGCTTGCTGTCCAGGGTACACTTTTCGCTGGTTTCGAAAAACTCATCAACTTAAACCTCAAAGTCGTGAAAGCCACGCTTGACGAAGTTGCAGAGAAATCGCAACAAGCCGTCCAAATCAAAGACGCCCAAGACGCCGTTTCGTTTACATCGGGTCTGGTTCAGCCTAACGCTGAAAAGTCGCTGGCTTACAGCAAGCACGTTTACGATATTCTTTCGGGTGTGCAGGTTGACCTGTCCAAGTTGTCCGAAGAGCAAATCGCCCAAGGCCAGCAGCAGGTTGCCGAGGCTATTGATCAAATCTCCAAGAACGCGCCTACTGGCTCCGAAGGTGCAGTTGCTCTGTTGAAGTCGTCGCTGGCTACTGCCAACAACGCTTACGACTCGGTCAACAAGGCTGTGCGTCAAGCTGCTGATGCGGCTGAGTCCAACATCAACGCTGCCACCGACGCCACGTTCAAGGCTGCCACTGACGCCGCTGAAGCTGCTTCCAAAGCTGCTCCACGCGCCGCTCGCAAGGCCTAATCAGCTTTTGCAGTCAGACCGGGGCTTCTAAAGGCTGGTCTGAGTCGCAGTGAAAACCCCACGTATTTTTTACGTGGGGTTTTTTCTGCGCCCAGCATGGGCACAGTCTACACAGGCTGCCTGCTATGCCGATGATGATTGCCAGGGTTATTTAAGCGCATTGACACATTCTTGCACCAGTGCAGGGCCGTGATAGATAAGGCCTGTGTAAAGCTGGACAGCATTGGCGCCAGCGGCCATTTTTTCCTGCGCCTGACGGCCCGAAGCAATGCCGCCCACTCCGATAATTGGAAAGCCGTCACCAAGCCGCTCGCGCAGCCGCCTTATCACGACCAGCGAAAGCGCATGAACCGGTGGCCCTGACAGGCCGCCCGCCTCATTGGCATAGGGCAGGCCTTGCACGGCATCGCGTGCAAGTGTGGTGTTGGTGGCGATAACGCCGTCTATATCGTGATGAGGCAGCAGATCGGCGATGACGTCGATTTCTTCGGTGCTTAGATCGGGTGCGATTTTCACCGCCAAGGGCACCCGCCGCCCGTATTGGTCTTCAAGCTCTTTGCGTTTTTCTTGCAAAGGAGACAGCAATGCGGCAAGCGCGTCGCGCCCCTGTAGATTGCGCAAGTTAGTGGTGTTGGGCGATGAGATGTTGACCGTAATGTAGTCAGCGTGCGCGTATACGCCCTCAAGCCCCAGCAGATAGTCGTCGACTGCGTTGTCGATGGGGGTGGCTGCGTTCTTGCCAATGTTGAGACCCAGAATGCCACCCTGGCTGCGCCATTGGCTTTTGCGTACATTGGCAATGAAAGCATCAAGCCCCTGATTGTTAAAGCCCATGCGGTTGATGAGGCACTGTGCTCGCGGCAGCCTGAACATGCGGGGACGAGGGTTGCCAGGCTGTGCCTTTGGCGTAACAGTGCCAACTTCGACAAAACCAAAGCCAAGGTTGCCCAGTGCATCGATGTGCGCGCCGTTTTTATCAAGGCCAGCGGCCAGACCGACGGGATTGCGCAGCGATAAACCCATGAGCGAGCAGGGAAGTTGTGGTTGTGCCGCCAGCAACCCACGAGTCAGACTGCAGTTATAGGCCTTTTGCAGAGCTGACAAGGTAAGATCGTGCGCATTTTCGGCGTCCATGGAGAACAGCGCGGCGCGCGCCAGCGGATAGCTGTTAAATAAAAGTGACATGCCTGAGGATACTTTAGGTTTGATTTTCGGCTTCTTGCCAGCGACCGTCATGCAGCAACTGGTAGGGCTGAAAGCGGGACTTGTACATCATTTTACGGCTTTGCTGTATCCAGTACCCCAGATAGAGCCATGGTAGCCCCATGGCGCGACAGCGGTCTATCTGCCAAAGTATGCCGTAGGTGCCAAGGCTGCCCGCTGCGTCAGGATCAAAAAAGGTGTACACCGATGACAAGCCGGTGTCGAGAATATCGATAATAGACACCATTTGCAGCTCGCCTGAAGGCAGGCGAAACTCGATCAGGCGGGAGTCGACACGGCTAGTGAGTAAAAACTGTGTGTATTGTGCGCGACTGTCTTCGTCCATGCCGGCGCCTGCATGCCGAGTGTGCTGATAGCGCTCGTAGAGGGCAAAGTGTTCGTCATTCCAGTGCAGGGGCAAGTCGCGGGGCACCAGATTGCTGTGGTGGTTAAAGGTTTTGCGTTGGTTGCGCTTGGGTTGAAAGCGGGCGACATCTATGCGTATGGGTACACACGCTTTACAGAGATTGCAATGTGGCCGGTAGGTAAACAGCCCGCTGCGCCTGAACCCCTGTTCGACCAATTGCGAGTAAATCTCGGGGTTAATGAGATGTGTTGGCGCCGCCACTTGAGACCGTGCTTCGCGCCCGGGAATGTAGCTGCACGGGTAAGCAGCTGTGGCATAAAATTGCAAGGTTTGCAGGCCTGGTTCGTTTAATTGAGTCATGACAGGCGCTCGGTTGTTCAGGGCAGGTTCATCTTGATTATGAGGTAGTTTGACCCAGTGGCGCAAGTTGGCCTGATTGCAGCAACTGGCCAGGTCGCCAGATGGGAGACGGCTGGCTCAGTGCATCGGCCAGCAATACAAGAAACTGACGCCGAGGCAGTGGCGCTGCACCAAGGCTTGCGAGATGCCGGGTTTGCTGCTGGCAGTCAATGTGCCGGATGCCCTGCGTCAACAGAAAACGCGTCAGGTAGGCCAGTGCCAGTTTGCTGGCATCGCTGACGTGGCTGAACATAGACTCACCAAAAAAGAAACGCCCAAGGCATACGCCATACAGGCCGCCGGCCAATTTGCCGTCGATCCAGGTTTCGACACTGTGTACGGCACCCGCCTGATGCCAGGCGTAATAGGCGTCCTGGACATCCAGTGATATCCAGGTGGCCCGCTGTGTGCCGCGCGGGCCTGCGCAGGCAGCCATCACGGCCGGAAAGGCAACATCGGTCGTGATGCGTATCCGGGAGTCTGGTGTGCACTCTGTATGGGCGATTTGTTTCAGTTTTTTGGACAGCGACCGTGAGACCTTGAAACGCTCACAGGCAAGCACCATGCGGGGGTCAGGGCTCCACCACAGTATTGGATCGCCTTCGTTGTACCACGGAAAAATCCCCTTGCTGTAGGCTTCAGCAAGCCGGGGTATGGACAAGCTTGCGCCGGCCGCCAGAAGCCCTTCAGGCATTGCCAAGCCTGGATCGGGAAACGAGGTATGGTCATCAAGCCAAGTGAGGCCAGTCACAACTGCTCCAGACTACTTTGGATACGGATCGGGAATCTCATAACAGTGTATAGGGAATGTGCCTGAGTGACGATCTGCGACATAATGCTCGAGCGTCGATTTTATGGTGCGAAATGCCAGCTCGTCCCAGGGTATTTCTTCCTCGCGGAAAAACCGTGCGTCAAGGCTTTCGGGGCCAGGGTAAAGGTCTTCGCTGAGTACGTTGGCCAGGTAAAAGAAGTGCACCTGTTCGGCATGCGGCACGTCAATGACGGTATACAGAGGGCCCAGTTCGATCTGAGCGCCGGCCTCTTCCTGGGTTTCGCGCATGGCGCCCTGTGCGGTGGTTTCGCCCAGTTCCATAAAACCTGCCGGAAGCGTCCATTTGTCGTAGCGCGGCTCAATGGCGCGCCGACACAGCAGAATTTTGTCGTGCCATACGGGAAGCACCCCGACTACATTGCGGGGGTTTTGGTAGTGCACGGCACCGCAGTGCTCGCAGACGTCGCGTTCGCGGTTGTCGTCGGGTGGAATCAGACGGGTAAGTCGTTCTCCGCACTGGCTGCAAAAATGTTGGGCGCGTGGCGCCGGAAAATAAAAAGTGGGAGCGTGCGGTGTCATGGCTACAGATTCTACTCAAAGCGCCGAGATCATGGTTGTGGAACGCGAGGCGGCCGCGGCGCAGCATGCCTTGCGCAGCAGTCAGGGTTGCGGGTTGTGCTGAAAACCCAGGATAGTGGCAATATCTGTGGCCGGGCAGCGCCGCAATATGGTTTTGGCAGGGTGTGTGTCGCCGTGAAACCCTTGGGTAATGACAAAAGGGCCGGTGGCGTCTGGTGTGTGTGCAAGCAGGTCGAGCATGTTGGTGTCGTCTTTTGTGGTCAGCAGGGTTAGCACGGCTTCCAGGTCGCGTCCGTTGACGATGCCTGGCCCCTGATCGGTACGCGCGTACAGGCTGCCGTCATCCGCAAGCAGCCACTCATGAACGTGAGCGGCATTGAGGCCGTTATGGGTATGAAGCCCTAGCGTGCCCTGTGTGTCGGTGACCGTGTGCAAAATGTGGGGCGCGGCATCAAGCCGAACAAAAACGCGCTGCGGGCCATTCTGGAAATACCAGCGGCCCTGTGCGTCACCCTCATAGTTTTTATTGATAAAGTTGAGAATTGTGTGGCTGGTAATAGGCTCGCCTGGAAGAGGGCCGCTGTCGCGGGCCAGATGCGCCAGTGCGTCGGCATTGGGATGCAGGCGCCATTTTCCTTGACGAGTGAGTGACAGCCAGCCGAATACATCAGGCACATCGGGCCATCGCGCCATGGCGGCCAGTACTTGTTTATCCACGCGCAACCCCTCTATATAGCTCAGTGCATCAAGTATAGAAGAGTTGGCGGGCTGCAAGAAGCCCTTGCAGGCAATGTATTGAATGTAGCCCCCTGACTCTGCAGAAACCCTCTGCAGATTATCGTAAACCCTAGATTTGCCGCTAAAAGCGGTGTTCTCGTTGACATCACAAATGGCGCAAATTAATATTCGGTCCGGTTGGTCAGACCATAAAGACCGGGTTTGCGTCGTACTGGTCGCAATCGGGTGTTTTGCAGGCCAAAGGGCTTATTTAGATGCCCGCCGCTATTAAATTCCAGGCAGTTTCAGTCTGACATCAATCCCAAGGAGACTTTTGTGATTTGCTCGAAACCCGGCAACGGAATCATCCGTTCCTGCGCGTCTGCCTCCCTCCAGGAGGTGGTATGTCTTTAAGCCTGCTCGCGTTGCTTGCGTTTTCTCCCATACTGCTGGCCGCCATCTTACTGGTTGCGCTACGCTGGCCGGCGTCCCGTGCGATGCCGCTGGTATATCTGCTTTCCGTGCTGGTTGCGCTCTATGCCTGGGACATGAGTTTGAATCGGGTTATTGCTTCAACTTTGCAAGGCCTTATCGTCACCGCCGGCGTATTGTGGATAATCTACGGCGCCATTTTGGTGCTGAATACGCTTAAGTATTCAGGCGGCATGGCTGCCATCCGCTCGGGCTTTATTGCCCTTAGCCCTGACCGGCGCATTCAGGCCATCATTATTGCCTGGCTTTTTGGCTGCTTTATTGAAGGTGCCTCGGGCTTTGGCACACCTGCAGCCATTGTCGCGCCTTTGTTGGTGGGCCTGGGCTTTCCGGCCATGGCTGCAGTCATGCTTGGCATGATGGTGCAGAGTACGCCGGTTTCGTTTGGGGCGGTCGGCACGCCGATGATCATCGGCATCAACAGTGGGCTTGATACCGCTAGCATCACTGAGCGTCTGGCCGCAGTGGGCAGCAACTGGCCTGAGTACTTCCGTCTGATCGTGTCCGAAGTGGCCATCATTCATGCCATCGCCGGCACCATCATGCCCGTGTTGATGGTGCTTATGCTTACCCGTTTCTTTGGCAAAGAAAAACGCTGGCGCGATGCCTTTCCTGCCATTCCGTTCGCCATTTTTGCGGGTTTCTGCTTCACCATTCCTTATATGCTTACGGGTATTATTCTGGGCCCTGAGTTTCCGTCCATGCTGGGCGGTCTGGTCGGCCTATCAATAGTCACTATCGCAGCGAAAAAGGGTTTTTTGATTCCCAAGACCACATGGGATTTCGCTGACGCCAAAGACTGGCCTTCCGAGTGGCTGGGTACGGTTGAAATCAAGATCGAAGACATGACCAACCGGGCCATGAGCGGCTTCCGGGCCTGGATGCCGTATGTGCTGGTTGCGGTGCTTCTGATCATCAGCCGCACCGTGCCTGCTGTTGGCAGTGCCATGAAGTCAGTGGTGCTCGTGTTCAAAAACATCATGGGCGAAGCAGGGGTTAGCGGTGATTTCATGCCTTTGTACCTGCCGGGCGGTATTCTCGTCATTGCCGTACTGGCAACATATTTCATCCATCACATGAAACCGCGCGAGCTTGGTGCTGCGTTTTCAGAGTCGACCAAGGTGCTGCTGGGTGCGGGCTTTGTGCTGATCTTTACCATTCCCATGGTGCGCATTCTGATTAACTCGGGCGTCAATGCCAGTGGTCTGGCCAGCATGCCTATCATCATGGCTCAGTGGGTGGCCGATACCGTGGGTCAGGTGTATCCGGCTTTTGCCCCTGCGGTGGGTGCTCTGGGTGCGTTTATTGCCGGCTCTAATACCGTCAGTAATATGATGCTCAGTCAGTTCCAGTTCGGCGTTGCAGAGCATCTTGCCGTCTCGAGCGTATTAATTGTTGCCGTACAGGCTGTTGGTGCAGCAGCTGGCAATATGGTTGCCATTCATAATGTGGTTGCCGCATCGGCGACGGTGGGCTTTCTGGGCCGCGAAGGTGCAATATTGCGCAAAACTATCTGGTCAACCCTCTATTACGTGGCTATCGTGGGTTTTCTTGCGATGATTGCGATACATGTAATGGGTATAACCGACCCGCTCATGGCGCAATAAGTCAGGCTGGAAAAAGCAAGACTTGGCTGCGGCGTCTTACAGATGCCGTGGTCAGCTTAGAAAGGCCGGGTTCCCAAGCATGGGTATCCGGTCTTTTTCTCATTGAAGGTGTGCTGCGCCGGTGCCAGAGTGCACAAGGGAAAGCGCGAATCGCCGAACTTCAGGATGGGTGGCGCATCAGGCGCTGAGGCTAGGCCTGACCCGGCTGTGCAGCGCTATTGCGCTGATACAGCGTGCGGACATAACCAAGATGACGCTCTGCAGCCTGGCGTGCGCCGTCGGTATTGCGCTGCATGATGTTGTCGAAAATGACTTGGTGCTGCTCAAGCAGTTGCAGCTCGACATCGTGATCGTAGTTGACCAGCTTGTGAGCGCTGCGCATGGATTCTTGCAGCAGGCCGTGCAGGCCGTTCATGACATGGATGATGGCAAAGTTGTGTGTGGCCTGGGCGATTGACATGTGAAAGCGTGCGTCGAGGCCGGCGATGGTGCCGTGCTCGGGGCGCAGGGTATGGTCACGCAACGCTTCGAATGCCAGACGTATATTGTCGAGATCGTGTTCGGTAGCGCGTTGCGTTGCAAGCTCGGTGGCACGCGACTCGAGCGCAAGACGCAACTCGAGCACATCAATACAGGCGCTTGGGCGTTGTAATACGAGCTCGGTAAGTGGGTTTGACACCATTTGGGTGGTCAGGTTTGCAACGACAAACCCGCCGCGACCTTCAGAGGCAATGTAGTGATCTGCCTCAAGCCGCACCAGAGCTTCGCGCAGAGATGCCCGAGAAACGCTTAACCGTGCGGCAAGCTCGCGCTCTGCCGGTAGCCGGTCGCCAGGGCTTAGCTCGCCTTTTGCGATAAGCGCTTTGATCTGATCTGACACCACGTCGGATAGTCGGACGCGAGTATAGGACTGCACAGGTTCAAATGCCATATCACACGACTGCCTTGGTTCTTGGGGCACCGCTTGAAGTATGGAGGCGCGACTCGGAATCGAACCGGGGTACACGGATTTGCAATCCGCTGCATAACCACTCTGCCATCGCGCCGCAGACAAGAAATATTGGAAAGGGAAGCGCAGCGGCTTCCCTTTTTTGGGCATTGGCCCGAGTAAACTGCGCAACGAGCCAAGAGCGTAATTCTACACTATTTCGGCATGATCTGCTTGCCGTTGAATACCTATGCGTTACGCCAATGAGGTGCGGTGCAGGGTGTCGCCTTTATACCCCTCTGGCATGCCAGACCTTAGAACTGCAGGCTTAGTCTGGCCCATGCAGTGCGGCCGGGCTCGTTGATCGCCGTACCTGCCGCATAACCAAAACCTGCATTGCCTGCGCCAACGCAAAAAAGGCATCGGTTTATTTGTGGGGCCCACAGTCTTTGTGGTGAGTGAACCCGAATGTGGCGTGGCGTAATAAACCCGGCTTAGCCGGCGCTTGGAAATACTGGTGCCACGTCGCGCCACTGGCCAGGCAAAAGCTCTGCGAGTGCCCAGGGTCCGACTTGGACGCGCACTAGCCTCAAGGTAGGAAGACCGACGGCAGCAGTCATGCGTCGCACCTGGCGGTTGCGTCCTTCATGGATAACCAGCGCTATCCATGTGGTGGGTATGTTTTTACGAAAACGCACCGGTGGGGTTCGCGGCCAGATTTTGGGCACAGGGATGATCTGGGCCGTACTGGCGGTGGCAACGCCGTCTTTAAGCATGACGCCATTGCGTAATTGTTGTAGCTGCGTTTTGGTCGGTTCGCCCTCCACCTGTGCCCAGTAGGTTTTGGCCATTTTGAATCTGGGGTCGGCAATGCGGGCCTGAAGTCGGCCATCATTAGTAAGCAGCATCAGGCCTTCGCTGTCGCGGTCTAGTCTTCCGGCGGGGTATACGTCGGGCACATTGACAAAATTTTTCAGTGTGGCGCGGCCCTGCTCGTCAGAAAACTGCGGCAACACATCGTGCGGTTTGTTCAGCAGTATCAGCCGCGGCTGCTCAGAGGGCGGCTTCGCAGGGCGCGCTGCATGCGGCTTGCTTTGACGGAAGCGCCGCTGTTGACTGGAAGAAGCAGACATGGTGTCCGGTAAGGGGGTAAGTGTGAAGCGTGTGAAAAGAAATAGCCTGGCACAAGAGGGCAGTTTACAGGTATCACATTGACCTCTTTCATTTTACGAAAAAATATACTATAATAATATATATTAACTGATGATTAACCTATGAGCCAGAACCCAACAACACTTTCGCTCGATCAACTGCGTGCGCACGCCAGCGAGGCATGTGCACTGCTGAAAACACTCGCGAATGAAGACCGTCTTTTATTGCTGTGTCAGTTGGCGGTCGCGCCGCAAAATGTCGGTGAGCTCGAGTCTGTGCTTGGCATCCGCCAGCCCACACTGTCGCAGCAATTGGCAGTTTTGAGGCAAGAAGGGTTAGTCGCTACCGAAAGGCGCGGCAAATACATTTATTACCATCTGGCAAGCGATGAGGTTGTTCAGGTCATGCGCACACTCTGGGGCATTTATTGCACTCCGTGATCGCTACCCGTTGCTCATTGTCGCCAACTTTTTTGTTCCCGTCGATGAAAAAGGAGTTCTCATGACGACACACTACAGAGATCTTACGCAGCACGTAAAAACCAATCTGTCCGCATTGCACAAAACGGTGCCACAAGTTATGAAGGGCTTTGGCGAGCTGGGCAAAGCGGCCATGGCCGAGGGCGTGCTTGATGCCAAAACCAAGGAGTTGATTGCGCTGGCGATTGGTGTGGCGGCGCGTTGTGATGGCTGTATTGGCTTCCACACGCAGGCCTTGGTGCGTCTGGGTGCTACGCGTGAAGAGGTGTTTGAGGCGCTGGGTGTTGCGGTTTACATGGGGGGCGGTCCCGCTACGATGTATGCCTCAAATGCCGCCGCAGCATTTAACGAATTTTCTGAAGAAACATCTGTTATTGGAGATCGCTGATATGAAACCGACTGACTATGTAACTACCGTATTCGACGGCAAGAACAACCCCGAAAAAGTCACAGTTACCTTTACCATGGCGCTCAATGCCGTGCTCAAAGGGTACAGCAGTACCGTCATTCTTATGGTTGAGGCCGTTGAGCTGGGCACGCCCGATGCCACGGCGGGCATGGATATCGGGGCGCCGTTTGAGCCGGTTAAAGACCTGCTTGAAAAGTACGTGGAAAAGGGCGGACAGATCGCCATCTGCGGCGCGTGCATGATTCACAATGGCATGAACGCTGAACAGATGGACCCCAGGTATACAGTCATCAGTGCGCCTGATGTCATCGATCTGTTGATGGGGGCCAAAGGGTCATTGCAGATTACCTGAGCGCGCCTGCGCCAGAGTGTCCGGGTGTCCGTTGGCAGGCAGGCACATGCTTGCCTGCAGCCCCGGGCCCGCGTCGGCAAGTTCCAGCCGGCCCTGATGTAAAGCCATAATGGCACGAACGCTGGCCAGCCCCAGCCCGTGCCCGGCAACACTGGCGTCAAGACGATAAAAGCGGGTGCCCACACGGTTAAATTCTGCGGCGGGCATGCCGGGGCCGTCATCGCTGACAGCAACATGGGCGTATCCAGCACTGTCAACAAACAGCTCTATGGTGACGCAACTGTGTGCAAATTTCAGCCCGTTTTCGATTAAATTGGCGCAGGCACTAGCCAGCAGATCAGCATCGCCGGGCACCCAAATTGGCTCGCAGGGCATAAGCTTCAGGTTTTTGCCGTCTTCCTCTGCCACAGCGGAGTACATCTCGTATACATCCTCAACAATGCTGTCCAGTCGTCGCGAGCGAAACGCCTGACGTCGTACACCCGATTCGATTTCAGCCAGCTGCAGCATTTTCCCAAACAGTACGTTTAATGACTCGATTTCCGCAATTGCGTCGGCGGCAGCCTGACGCATTTCTTCGGGACTGGTGTCTGACTGCTGAGCCAGACGCAAGCGGCCCGTGACGCGCGTAAGCGGCGTGCGCAGATTATGGGCAATGGTGTCTGAAACATGGCGCACGCCATTCATCAATGCTTCGATTCTGTCGAGCATGGTGTTGATGTCCTGGTTGAGCATGGTGAACTCGTCCTCGGCCGATGAAAGCGGTATGCGCTGTGAAAGCTGGCCTGCGCTTACTTTCCTGGTGATCTGCCGTATGGTTCCCACTCGAAACTCCAGCTCGCGCCTGAATATATAAGCTCCGAGCATGACAAGCACCATGGCCAGCACGATAGCTGCAGCAATGCCTTGCAGAATGAGAGTGGTGACATTGTCTATTTCGCTTAAATCCTGCCCCACGAACAGCACAGAGCCATCAGTCAGGTGGTAGGCAATAAAATGACCAGGCTGGCGGCTACCATTTCTGATGATTTCCCCTTCGAACAGCCCCAGGTAAGAAGGATGTGAAGTGGGAGGGGCGTCGACATTGCCGGCCAGACGGCGGTTTTGAGCGTCAACCAGCAGATATGCCTGACGTTCTGAGTCGATGCGGTCTGAGACAGTGAGATTGATGGCTTTTACAAGGCCGTTACGGCCTTGATCTTCGAATACGATGGCCATGCGTTGCGCCGTAGCGGTTATCTGTTGATATCGCTGTGTATGCAGCGCGCCCATGACCTGAAAATAGATGAAGGCAAGCAAAATGAGCGTAGTCAGTATCGCCAGCAGCCCGTAGTTAAGTGTCAGGCGAAACGCTATAGAGTTCCACAGGCGGGCGTAAAGACGCTTGAGCAGCCTGATCATTGTGGCTGAGCGGACTGGGGCTGTTCGTCTGGGAGCCGGTCTGAGAGCATATAGCCAGCACCACGCACGGTATGGATCATGGGTGTGTCAAAGTCGCCGTCAATTTTGCGGCGTAGTCGGCTTACTTGTACGTCAATGACATTTGACTGAGGATCAAAGCGATAATCCCATACGGCCTCCAGCAGCATGGTGCGGGTTACGACGCTGTGGGCGTTAAGCATCAGGTGGGTCAGAAGCCTGAACTCGCGCGGTTGCAGCGCAATAATACGGCCTTCACGCATTGCTTCGCGGGTGGCCAGATTGGCGGTTAATTCGCCCACGCGCAGTTCTCGCACATTGTCGTCTGCCTGCGATCGTCGTATGAGCGCCTTTAGGCGGGCGACCAGTTCGGAAAACGAAAATGGCTTGACCAGATAGTCGTCGCCGCCAGCTTCCAGCCCACTGATACGGTCATCAATGGCAGAGAGTGCGCTGAGCACCAGCACAGGTGTTTTTTGCCAAGGGCACGCAGCGTAGACAAAATGGCCAGCCCGTCGATGTCGCCTGGCAGCATGCGGTCAAGAATGATGGCATCCCAGTGCGACCGCGTAGCGGCGTCAAGGCCTGACCTGCCATCATGGCAGGCTACGGCGACATGGCCAAGCTCGCGCAGGCCGTTGACGATATAGCGCGCGTTTTCGCGGTCATCTTCGATGATGAGACAATGCCACATGGTTAGGTTCCGGTTTCGCGTGCGCACTGACGAGGTGTGAGTTCGTGGGGCAGTGTGGGCAGCGTGGGCAAATTATTGGAGCGCCCTCTGCACAGGCGCACGTTAACACTGGCCCGACTTTATTTTAAGCTGGCATGCGGGCATTATGGGTTTGCTGCGAAAAGGCCCCGGACAACCAGAGTGTCTGTGCCGAGGGCGCACGGTTGACAGCCTGTGGGCTATCTGAAGAAAACCTCGCAAGCCAACAGAAAGCCCATGATATCAGAACGAATATTCGTTCTATGGCCCGTTGGCCCAGGCATCTGCGCCGCGCGACCGTTTTGCGCGGAAAAGACCTTGTTACTGTCCCGACAACGTTACTGTTTATCGCTTTGCACTCTTGCAGTGAGTGCAAAACATGTGAGGAATCGCCAATGAGCCAGGGTATTTCGTTGGGACCATTGTCCCTTCCTTTTAGTGTGTTACTGCTGGTCGTATCGACGATTCTGGTCTTGCTGGTCGCCCGTCGTATCGCTGGTGAGGCGCGGGTACAGGTAGAGAGCCTGGTTTACCGGGGCTTGCTTGTTGGGTTGCTCGTGTCCAGGCTGGCGTTTGTAGCACGGTACTTCGATGCCTATAGCCTTCATTCCTTGGCTATTCTGGATATTCGCGATGGCGGATGGCAGCCCTGGGCCGGGCTGGCGGCAGTCTGGCTGTACGCCGCGTGGCTGGGCTGGCGCGCCAGGCCTTTGCGCAAGTCTGTGCTGGCGGGTGTGGCAGTGTTCACGGCGGTGTGGCTGGCCGGCACCTTGTGGGTCAATGCCGAAGGGCAGCAATTGAAAACCTTGCCTCAGTTTTCGGCTGCCTCTATGAATGGTGGCCAGATTGCCCTGCAGCACTACGTCGGCAAGCCTACGGTTATTAATTTGTGGGCCAGCTGGTGTCCGCCATGCCGGCGTGAGATGCCCGTGTTTGAGCAGGTTCAGAAAGAGCGGGAGGAGATCAATATTGTTCTGCTCAATCAGGGGGAGTCAGCAGAACAAGTGCAGCGGTTTCTGCAAGCTAACAAGCTGGACCTGCACAATGTGCTGCTTGATGCAGATGGCTATATCGCCAGAGTTTTTGAGCAGCGCGGGCTGCCCGCCACATTGTTTTTTGACGCCGAAGGAAGGTTGTCAGATGTTCGCCTGGGCGAACTGTCGTATGCCACCTTAACGCATCGCATCAATGCGCTGGCACCGTGAGTGCTGCTATTCTGTAACTGTGGATTCAGTATTATTATGCAGGCACTTTGCCATGCAGTATTATCGTCGCCTTTCCCTAAGGCTTGTGCTTTGGGGCTACACGGAGCAGCACGATGAGCGCGTTGCGCGTTTTCCTCATACGTACAGACCAGCCCATGCTTGAGCTGGAAAAACCACCCAATGTGCCACCCGAAGACGGATTCATCTGGCTGGCAGTAGAGCGCGAACAGATTCGCCAGCAGATGGAAGGGTTACAGGACACCTTACACCAGCTGACAGGTCTGCGGCTATTGGACCTGCACGTTTCCGATTTGCTCAACAAGCATTTGCCGTCGCGATTTGATTACACGTCCAGTTACGATCAACTGGTATTTCGGCGTCTTGCAGCTGTTGCGCCTGTCGAAGCGGCGACCGGTCAAACAGACGCCGGTGCACTCAAAACCAAGATACAGTCTGATGCGCCGCTGGTTACCGGAAAGGCCCAGACTGACCCAGTCGGCCTGGTGGCGTTTGATCGGGTGTTGCTGAGCATACATCCCGATCATTGCACTCTCGTTGATATCTTCGTGCAGCGTTTGCGTCTGCTCGCTCCGGTCAATGTCACGCGGGTTGCCGCCCTGACGTCACCGGGGCAGCCAGCCAGTAACTCGCGCCTGCCTTTCTCCCCCGCCGATCTCATGCTGCGGCTGGCCAGTGTCATGGTTGACGGGTATCTTGATTTGCGCAAAACCATGAGCCAGCAACTCGACCACTGGCAATATCGGTTGTTGCAGGCCAATACACGTTTTGATGACTGGGACAGCCTGCTCAAGGCCAGGCTGGCGCTACACCACCTGGATGAACTCTGCGACGACCAGCATGTGGCACTGAGCGACTGGATGGACCTGCTCGAACAATGGCCCGAGGCCAGCACCGAGCAAGAGCGGCGCGAGCACGAGTTACTTATGGTGCGTACGCGTGATGTACTGGAGCATATTGAACGGGTGACACATCATATACGCCAGCTTGAGCGCAGTGCCGAGACTGCGGTGCAAATCCATTTCAATATTCAGAGCAACCGTGCCAACGACGTGATGCGTACGCTGACCGCCATCACGGCGGTGTTCTTGCCGCTTAATCTCATCGCCGGCGTCTTTGGCATGAATTTCGATACCATTCCATGGCTGCATGCTCCCGGTGGGTTCTGGGGCACAATGACGGTCATGCTGATGATAGCGGTTGGCCTGCTGGTTTATTTTTCTCGCAAGCGGTATTTTTCAGACAAGAAACAAGAGGGCCGACGCTAACAACAATCAGATGGTGTGGTTGAAAGTCAGAGTCTGAAAAAGACAAAAAAATATCCACGCACAGGGTGTGCAGACGATAACGATATAGGGAGACGGGGTAATGCTGCCAGGCTGGCTGGTGCTGGTGTCCTTGGTGTACGCCGCATTGCTTTTTGCAGTTGCCTGGGTAGGCGACCGGTATCCGCTTTACCCGCAGCGACCCTGGCTGCGGCCTGCGGTCTACAGTCTGGCGCTGGCCGTGTACTGCTCCTCATGGACGTTTTATGGTGCCGTGGGCTCGGCAGTGCACTTTGGCATTGGCTATCTGCCTATCTATCTCGGCCCATTGCTTTTGCTGTTGTTTGGCTGGCGCATTATTGAGCGGCTTGCGCTGATCGCGCAGTCACAGAATACGGTTTCTATTGCTGACTTTATCGCGTCGCGCTATGGGCGGTCACAGCGTCTCGCCGCACTGGTGTCTGTGATTGCGATCGTCGCTGCCATTCCCTATCTGGCCCTTCAGTACAAAGCGGTGGCGATCAGCCTGGGTGTGCTGGGCGGCTCAGGCATGATCTACACCACGTTTGGCGATCCCGCGCTGTATGTGGCGGCATTGATGGCCATATTTTCGATATTGTTCGGCACGCGTCAGGTTGACGCGACCGAGCACCGCCCTGGTCTGATGCTGGCGGTGGCGTTTGAATCGCTGGTGAAGCTTATCGCGCTGGTCGTGGTCGGGCTGTCTGCGGTGCGCTGGTTCTCGGTGTCAGGCTTGAACGTTGTCGGAGCAGCCCAATCGCTAATTGAAAACACGCCACCGGTTGGCTTTGTCAGCCAGACCTTGCTGGCTTTTGCTGCCGTGATCTGCCTGCCGCGGCAATTCCATGTGGCGATTGTTGAGTGCGGCAACGTGGCTGACATACGGCGGGCGCGCTGGATGTTTGGAGGTTATCTCATCATCGTGAGCCTGATGGTGCTGCCGATTGCCAGCGCGGGCGTTGCCTTGTTTGGCCGTGGTGGTGACGTTGCGGCTGACAGCTTTGTACTGGCGGTGCCGCTGGTGCAGAATCAGACGACGCTGGCCGTCATGGCCTACATTGGGGGCTTCTCGGCAGCCACAGGTATGGCTATTGTGGTCAGTGTGGCGCTGGCCACCATGGTCAGCAATGACTTGGTCATGCCTTTGCTATTGCGTCGCGGCTGGGGCGGGGCGCATCGTCGCAACGTGGCCTCCCTGGTGCTGTGGATACGACGGGCTGCCATTGTGGCTGTGGCCGCGCTGGCTTACGGCTATTATCGTGCCAGTGGCACCGATACTGCACTGGCCTCCTTTGGTCTCATGGCCTTTGCCGCCGTTGCACAGTTTGGGCCCGGCCTGATAGGGGGGTTGTACTGGCGCGGCGCAAGCCGAAAAGGGGTTGAGGCCGGTATGCTTATCGGCTTTACCGTGTGGGTATACACCCTGCTTTTGCCCACCCTCACTGAAGCAGGGTGGATGGGCGGCGAGTGGCTCACCCAGGGGCTGTTTGGCCTGCAGTGGTTACGCCCTCACCAGTTGTTTGGCGTAGATGGCTGGGATCCGCTCACTCACGGCACCTTTTGGTCGCTGTTGTTCAATGTGGCGACCATGATGCTGGTGTCGGCACACTGGCGCCCAAGTTTGGGCGAGCGACTGCGCGCGCAACCTTTTCTCGAACCTTATGCTGCCCGGCGTAGTCTTGATTCTGGCCACTGGCGTGGCAGCCTGTTAGTAAGTGATCTTCTGGCGCTGGCGGCGCGCATCGTGGGCGAGAAAACGGCCCGTCGGGCGTTTGAAGGACGCGCGGCTCAGTCAGGGCAGGCGCTGACCACCGACTTGCGCGCTGACATGCAATGGGTGCATTTTACCGAGTTGCTGCTGGCGGCCGCGGTAGGGGCTGCGTCGGCCCGGCTTGTTCTGACCAGTGCCCTGGAAGGGTCGGGGGTCGAGGTGGCCGCTGTGGTGGCCATACTGGACGAGGCTGGGCATGAGCTGCGGTTTAATCGCGACATTCTCTTGACGACGCTCGAAAACATTGATCAGGGCGTCAGTGTGGTGGATGCCGATATGCGACTGGTGGCATGGAACAGTCGTTACCGGCAACTGTTTCAGTATCCCGTCGACATGCTGTATGTGGGTCGCCCTGTTGCGGATTTGATCCGCTTTAATGCTGAGCGGGGCGAGCTTGGTCACATTGAGAGCCTGGATGTTGATAACGAAATCGACAAGCGCATTTCATATATGCGGGCAGGATCGCGCTATGTCTATGAACGTCGACTGGGCGCCGATCAGGTTATTGAGCTGCGCGGGCGTCCTCTGCCGGGCGGTGGTTATGTCACCAGTTATACCGATGTCACCGAGTACAAGCGGGTAGAGGGCGAACTGCGCCTTATCAACGAAACACTGGAGCAGCGTGTCACAGCGCGTACCCACGAAGCTGAAGTTGCCCAGGAGTCACGGTCACGCTTTCTGACTGCATCAGCCATGATGTGCTCCAGCCTATCAACGCGGCGCGCCTGTTCGCTTCGGCCATGAGGGAGACGGAGCAGGCTGATGAACAGCACCACCTGGCCGAGCGCGTGGATACTTCGTTGCGTGCTGCTGAGGAACTGCTTGATGGGCTGCTGGATGTTTCACGGCTTGATGCCGGTGCATTGCGGCCTGATGTGGTCGTGTTTGACGCATCTGTATTGCTGCAGCAACTGGCTGATCAGTACGCCCCCATGGCACTTGGCCGTGGACTAGAGCTACGCTTGCATGCGTGCCCGGTCTTTGTACGCAGCGACCGCCGTCTGCTCAGGCGGGTTCTGCAGAATTTTCTGGCCAATGCGCTGCGCTATACACGGTCGGGGCGCATTATTCTGTCGGCCCGCAAACGTGGGGATGAGGTAGTTTTGCAGGTTTGGGACACGGGGCCTGGCATTCCGCCCAATCATTTGCAACAGATTTATGAAGAGTTCCACCGTTTTGAGCAGCCCTTTGACTGGGATGGCCGCGGGTTGGGCCTGGGCTTGTCCATATGTCAGAGAATATCCACACTGCTTGGACATACGCTGGGTGTGCGTTCTCAGGTAGGACGGGGCAGTATGTTTTCCATAGCCGTTCCCCGCGCCGAAGCTCCTGCCGTGCAAATGCCCCCGCATGAGCGGAGCAAGCGGCGAGACGTCTCACTAGACGGGCTGCGTGTTCTGTGTGTTGACAACGATTCGGACATTCTGGCCGGCATGCAGGCTTTGCTGCAACGCTGGCAGGCAGAAGTAATATGCGCGACCACGATAGACGAGGCGTTGGCCCTTATGGCCGAGAACCCGCAGGTTCTGCTGGTTGACTATCACCTTCATGACCGTCTGGACGGCCTCGATGGCCTGGACGCTTTACGGGAACTGGCGCCCGGCGTGCCTGGTGCGTTGCTCACTGCCGATGGCAGTGATAGCCTGAAGCAGGCTGCACGGGCTCGAGGGTATCGGGTTTTGACCAAACCAGTCCGGCCCGCTTCCTTGCGTGCGTTTCTTGCTGCACACAGCAAACGTTCTTGATTTGGTGGGCGATAAGCCCCGCCGTTCGGGACGAGGAAGATAGGAATTCTGAATGCTCACGCGCAGCCGGCAATCAGTAGCTAGCATTCAGCAACCAACCGTCAACAGTTAACGGTCTATCCGCGGGACAGGGTGGAATATCAGCGAGGCTTGCTGCTCAGCTCTGGATGGACGTATCGTCTGGAATACCGAGGCGCGAGGCAATAAGCACAGCCTGCGTGCGGTTGGAGGCGCCCAGCTTGCGCATGATGTGTGTCATGTGGGCTTTGATGGTTGCTTCGGAGACATTTAAGTCGTAGGCAATTTGTTTGTTGAGTTGCCCTGAGCTGACCATTTGCAGCACTCGGAACTGTTGCGGGGTGAGATCGCGCAGGCGGTCGGCAATGGCCATCTCGTCGTCATCGGCGCCCGGGTAGTTTTCTATGCCCTCGGGTGCCCACGGAAAGCCCTCAAAAATTTGCAGTAACGCCGCGCCAAGCTGACGGGCATCGGATGATTTTGGAATGAAACCCATGGCACCATGATCAAGCGCACGTCGCATGATGACGGGCTCTTCATGTGCCGAAATAATGACGATGGGCAGTTGCGGATGCAAAGCCCTCAAGTGGATTAGCGCGCTAAAGCCCCGGGCGCCGGGCATGTCCAGATCCAGTAATAACAGATCGGCGTCAGGGTAACGTTCGACCAGTTCGTACAAACGATCGAACTGGTCGGCCTCATGAATAACTGTCTGCGGAAATGTGCGCGATACCACGCCCCGTAACGCTTCGCGAAACAAGGGGTGGTCATCGGCAATCAGCAGTTCTGTCATGGAGGGTTATGAGAAAACATGGCGTTCGGCAAGCAACTGATCAACCACAGACGGGTCGGCCAGTGTGCTGGTGTCACCCAATTGCTCAGGGGCGTTCTCTGCAATTTTACGCAAAATACGGCGCATGATTTTTCCGGACCGGGTTTTGGGCAAAGCGGGCGCCCATTGCAGGTGATCAGGTGTGGCAATGGGGCCGATCTCTTTGCGTATGAAAGCCACCAGTTCCTTACGTAATGCTTCGCTGGGTTCCTCGCCTGCCACCAGGGTGACATACATGTAGATACCCTGGCCTTTGATCTCGTGCCCAAAACCCACTGCAGCGGCTTCGGCCACCTTGGGGTGTGCTACCAGCGCACTTTCCAGCTCTGCAGTGCCGATACGGTGACCGCTGACGTTGATGACATCGTCGACGCGTCCGGTAATCCAGTAATACCCGTCTTCGTCACGACGACAACCGTCGCCGGTAAAGTAAGAGCCTGGATATGTGCTGAAGTAGGTTTCGATAAACCGCGCATGATCGCCGTAAAGCGTGCGGGCCTGGCCAGGCCATGAGTCAGTGATGACCAGGTTGCCCTGGCCGGGACCTTCGATGATCTCACCATTGGTATCAACCAACGCAGGACGAACGCCAAAGAAGGGCACGGTTGCTGCGCCGGGTTTGGTGTCGATGGCGCCAGGCAGTGGTGCGATGAGAATGCCGCCATTTTCCGTTTGCCACCAGGTGTCTACAATGGGTAAACGGCTATCGCCCACCACATCGTGATACCAGCGCCATGCCTCGGGGTTGATGGGTTCGCCCACTGTGCCCAGCAACCGCAGTGATTTGCGGGAGGTGGCCTTAACAGGCTCGGCGCCTTCCCGCATCAGTGAGCGAATGGCGGTGGGTGCAGTATAGAAAATGGTGACCTGATGCCTGTCGACTACGCGCCAGAAACGCGATACGTCGGGATAAGTAGGCACACCTTCGAAGATGAGGCTTGTGGCGCCATTGAGCAGCGGGCCATAAACAATATAGCTGTGGCCGGTAATCCAGCCTATGTCGGCCGTGCACCAGAACACGTCTTCTTCGCGCAGATCAAAAACCGCTTCATGCGTGTAGCCTGCATAGACCAGATAGCCTCCTGTTGTGTGCACCACGCCCTTGGGTTTGCCAGTACTGCCTGAGGTGTACAAAATAAACAGAGGGTCTTCGGCATTCATGCGCTCAGGTTCGCATACGTCAGGCTGGCCTTCCGTAGCTTTATCCAGCCAAAGATCACGGCCTTGCTGCATGGGAACTTCCGCGCCCGTGTGACGCAGCACAAAAACGGTTTCTACACAGTCGGTGCCGGGCAATTCAAGCGCCGCATCTACATTGGTCTTCAGCGAAACGGCCCGCCCGCCGCGCATGCCTTCGTCGGCGGTAATGACGACTTTGGCACCGCAGTCGCGGATACGATCGGCCAGCGAGGTTGGCGAAAAACCGCCAAACACTACATTGTGGACGGCACCAATGCGTGCGCAGGCCAACAACGCCACGGCGGCGTCCACGACCATGGGCAGATAGACGTTGACGCGGTCGCCCTTGCCTACGCCAGCCGTACGCAGAGCATTGCCAAGGCGGCATACACGCTGGTGCAATTCGCGGTATGTGACGCGCTGTGCGGGGGCGTCAGGATTGTCTGATTCCCAGATAATTGCGGCTTTGTCGCCGCGTGCTTCCAGGTGGCGGTCCAGACAATTTACCGAAGCGTTAAGTTCGCCATCTTCATACCAGCGAATACGGAAATCGTCAGCGGCAAAACTTACGTCACGAATTTGGGTGGGTTCGCGATACCACTCAAGGCGGCTGGCTGCCTTTTTCCAAAAACCTTCGGGGTCTTGCAGAGACTCCTGGTACTGCTGATGGTATTGCTCGGCAGTGATGGTGTTCGGGCCGGCAAAGCCAGTGGATACCGGGTACAGATCGCGTGATTCAGTCATGATGGATTACCTCGTCTCTGATGTTGCGCCGGCGATGCGTAGGGCGTATCGCCGGCTGGCAGTTGTGTGGATGCTACCCGCTTGCGCGGAGTGCGCTACAGACGGCAGGCGGAGCGTGTTTCGCCTGCACGTCTCGCGCTATCAGTGAGCGACGGCCGTTGTCGCGCCCAGACCTGTTTCGCTGCGCACCCTAAGCGCATCGAAAGCCTGACGTTCTTTCACTGCCTGCTTGCTGTTGTCCAGTACCGAGAACAGCCAGATAGCAATGAATGCCAGGGGGATAGAGAAGATGCCTGGATTGGGGAAGGGAGCTATCGCTTCGGAAAAACCGAATACGTCTACCCATACCGTCTTGCTCAATACAACCCAGGATGTTGCCGAGACCAGCCCCAGGAATCCGCCTATGGTGGCGCCGCGCGTGGTGCAGCCACGCCATGCAATAGACAGCACCAAAACCGGGAAGTTGGCGCTGGCGGCAATGGCGAAGGCCAGACCCACCATGAAGGCGACGTTCTGGTTTTCAAAGATAATGCCCAGCAAAATAGCCAGCACACCCAGTACGACTGTGGACAGACGTGAGATACGCATTTGCTGTGCCTCAGTGGCCCGGCCTCGTGCAAACACGTTGGCGTACAGGTCATGCGAGATGGCTGCAGCGCCTGCCAGTGCCAGCCCCGATACCACGGCCACAATGGTGGCAAAGGTGACCGCTGCCAGAAAGCCCAGCAGCAGGCTGCCGCCCACGGCATTGGACAGGTGTACGGCAACCATGTTGGTGCCGCCGATCAGGCCGTTGATAATGTCTATCGTGCCATCGGGACCTGCCGTGAAGTACTCGGGGTGACGCACCAGCAGTGCGACGGCGCCAAAGCCTATGATAAAAGTCAGCAGGTAGAAATAACCAATGAACGAGCTGGCATAAATGACCGACTTGCGGGCCTCCTGTGCGTTGGGCACGGTAAAAAAGCGCATCAAAATATGCGGCAAACCTGCTGTGCCGAACGCCAGGCCAATACCCAGTGACAGCGCGTTCAGAGGGTTGCTGCTGACCTGTGAGCCCGGTGCCATAATGCTCAGGCCAGACGGGTGTACCCGTACCGCTTCTGCCAACATGGCGTCGGGGCTGAACTTAAACAGCGCCAGCACCAAAAACGCCATCAGTGTCGCGCCAAACAGCATGAGCACGGCCTTGATGATCTGCACCCATGTGGTCGCCGTCATGCCGCCAAACGTCACATAAATCATCATCAGCGAACCGACAATAATTACCGCCACGTTGTAGTTCAGGCCAAACAGCAGCACGATAAGCTTGCCTGCGCCCACCATTTGAGCGATCAGATACAAAGCAATAATGAGTAGGGAGGCGCTGGCCGCCAGCACGCGCATAGGCGTTTGCGACAGACGATACGACGTTACGTCGGCGAAGTTGAAACGGCCTAGGTTGCGCAGGCGTTCAGCGATCAAAAACATAACAACCGGCCAGCCAAACAGAAAGCCGACGGCGTAAATCATGCCGTCAAACCCGCTGACGTACACCATGCCGGCAATGCCTAAAAACGAGGCAGCCGACAGGTAATCGCCGGCGATGGCCAGGCCATTCTGAAAGCCCGTGATGCCGCCGCCAGCCGTGTAAAAGTCGGATGTGGTGTGTGTGCGACGCGCAGCCCAGAACGTCAGCACCATGGTGCCCGCGATAAACGTAAGAAACATGGCAATGGCTGGGACGTTTGCCCCGCCAGTCGCCGCCATGGCCGGAGACATGGTCATCATCATGAGTAGCAAGCTTTTGAACAGTGTGTTCATGACACTTTCCTCACAATGGTTTTTAGAAGCGGGTCAAACCGTTTGTTTGAAAAATTTACATAGAGCGCCACGAGAATAATGGCACTGATGGTGACAAAGGTTCCCGTCAGAATGCCAATACTGATGGTTGCGCCTGCGCTGATGGGGCGGGCGAACAGCTCTGGGTTGAACGCGAGGGTAAGGATGAAACCTGAGTAAATGACGAGTGTCGTCACGAAAAACGCCAGGCTCACGCGGGCGCGTGTCCTGATCAGTTCCTGGTATTCGGGCAGTTGCATTACTGCCTGCACCACGCGGTCATTGTCGCTGGATGGCATGTTTGTCTCCGATGTTTTTGTTTAACGTATTCCCTTTCAACGTGTGTCAATAACCAATAAGCTGAAGTGTGGTCATTGCGGGCTGCGAAGCCTGCTTTTGGACGTCGACGGGGTGCAGACAAATATAGACAGGAAACGTCGCGGCGAACAGACGACTTTGGTCGTAGGCGGCAACCCTCAGGCGCCGACAAAAACGGTTGCTCATACGCTGGTGCAGCGGGTGAAGAGGTCAGGATTAAAGGCGCGCGCGACAATAAAACCCGGGCTATTAACGCCGGTTTTGAACTGGCTTGTCCGTGCGCTGACTTATCTGTGAACTTAAAATGAAGCCCCGCCACATCATTGGGTTGCCCTGTAATGTCACCGAGGAACAGGGCGCAAAGCTGGATACGGAATCAAGATAACTGCAGAAGTGAGTTGGCTGTTCAGGCTGGTTGCTGCATGCATGACGCAAAACTGGGCATCTGTGTAGCCAGATCGTCGACGATTGCGGCATCGATATGGGGTTGGGCGTCAATTTCGGCCAGTACGGGGGTCTGGCCGAAACGCTCGATGGCCTGGCGATTGCTGGCAGAGCGTGCCCCGCACATGATCACGCCCAGTACGGGTGTCTGGCGCTGACGCAGCGCGTGCAGGCTGAGCAGCGTGTGGTTAATGGTGCCCAGCCCGCTGCGTGCGACCAGCAATACCGGCAGGTTCAGCAAAGCCGGGAGATCTATCATCATAAGGGTTTCATTTATCGGCACGTACAACCCGCCCGCGCCTTCAACCACCAGGGGGGCGCGGGTTACAGGAAGGCGCAGGCTGGACGTGTCGGGCGTAACGTTTTCAAGCATCGCGGCTGCCCAGGGCGACAGTGGTGCCTGCAGTATGTATGCCGGAGGGTGTAGCTGGTCGGGACGGCGTCGGGCCAGCATGGCGACAGTCTCGGTGTCGCCGGGTTCTTGCGCGACTCCTGTTTGCAGCGGCTTCCAGTAGTCGGCATCCCATGCTCGTGCAAGTATTGCCGAGACCAGTGTTTTGCCAATGCCTGTGTCCGTGCCTGTAATAAAAACGCCTTTTGTCATGGTTTTTTCCATATTCCGTAAGCGACCTGATAAGTGGACGTTGCGCCTGATTGGTCAAATTGCTTCAATACCTGGCGAAGCTGCCGAGCGCTCAGTGGTATGTGCCCCGGTGCTGGCGTCGTTGCGCCTATGTGCCTCAGGTCGCGCAAAAAGGCGAGCCCGTTTTCATGTCGGTATACATACGGCTCGCTGTGCACACCCCCGCACATGTCCGTCAGGTTCGCGCCAATGACGTGGCTGGTGGGGTAAGAAGGTGTGGCAGGCGTTAAGCCCAGTGCCTGGTGCGCGGTGCGCCATTCATGGAAAGTTTCTTGCGCCAGTGTGGCCACGACCAGGTACCCACCGCGTTTCAACAGCCTGCTCAGCCTTGCGAGGCCGTTGTTCAGGTCAGTAAACCATTGCACCGCCAGGCTGGAGCACACGATGTCATAGCCTCCATTCAGGCTATCGGGATGCTCGCCGTCGACCACTTGAAAGCGGGCCGTGCCTGGTAGCGCAGGGCCAGACTGTGCAACGGCCAGCATTTGCGGCGAAATGTCGGTAATAGTCCAGTCAGCTGCGCCCAGTCGTTGCGCCAGTGCCTGTGTAAGCAGACCTGTGCCGCAGCCGATTTCCAGCACCTTTGGCCGGGCCGGGCGCGGCAGATCTGCAATTTTGTCGGCCAGACGCACGGCGACTTCTCGCTGCACGTGAGCATGCGCGTCATAATGCTGTGCGGCAGCGCCGAATCGCGTGGCGATACTCGTAATGGGGGCATTGTCGGCGCCTGCAGGTGTGTTGGCATAGGGCTGGACGGCCGTGGCGTCAGCAGCCATGTATGGATCGTCAGTGCTGCGGTCGGCATCGTGTGCCATATATGGATGGTCAGGGTTGCCGTCAGCATCGTGCGCCATGTTGCCCGGTGATGTCGGCGAGCGATCGATCGTATAGACGGAGTGCGGCTTGTTCATGGTCTGTTTTCCATGAGATCAGTTAGATCCGTGATGTGAACCGATCACAGCAGTAACAAACTCATCGATATGATGTGCGCACCATTCAGGATGAGATGCGGGCAGCATGTGGCCGGCTTCGTCGTGCCAGAACACGCGTGCGTGGCGTGCACCGGCAAAACTTGCGCGTGTCATGGCTGGCGATACAACGGTATCGCACCTGCCTGCTAGAACCAGTAAAGGCAGAGCGCTTGCCGCTACGGCCTGTCGGCCATCAGCACGGCGCAGCAACTTAAGGTCGTGCAGCAAAGGCTCTGGGCATGGTGGCGCGGATGGCATGTCAAGATCGCAGCGCGCCCTGAACGCCTGGACCACATCGTGGGTATGCCTAGGAAGGCGCGTCAGCATACGGTCTACTAGCCGGGCCGGAACGCCATGTTCATAGTCGGGCGCAGCGCAGAAACGTGTGAACCCATTGATGGCGACCAGGCCCGCGCAATCAGGGGGCAGGTGGCTCAGCGCTTGCAGAAAGCCCAGCGAGTGGCCTACCACGATGACGGGCCCCCGGTGCTCCGCGTGCCTGGTGTCACCAAAATACCCGGCATCGGACGCAGTCTGGGGCCAGGCAGACAGGGCCGCGCGCAGCGCCGACCACATCGAGCGGTCAAGCGCCCACCCATGGGTGAACAGCAGGGTGGGCCTAGGCGCATTGCCTGGCGGCTTAGTCATGAGAAGCGGGCCTTATGCCAAGGTCAAGGTGGGAAGACAGCGCGTTAATCAGCCGGTCAAGATCGTCGCGAACATGAAGGGCGCTGAGCGCAATACGTAGCCGACTGGTACTTGGGGGTACGGTGGGCGGCCGGATGGCGCTTGCAAGCATGCCTTCGCGCTCAAGCGCCGATGCCAGGGCCATGGCCTGCGCTGAATCACCAATGATGGCGGGTACGATGTGCGTGGACGAGGCACCGGCGTTCAAGCCCAGCCGTGCCAGCCCGGCTCGGAGGTAGCACGCGGAGTCGGCAAGCTGCGCCCGCTCTGCCTGCATGGTGGGAACCAGATCAAGTGCGGCATCGATAGCCCCCAGCACGGCGGGAGGCAGGGCCGTGGTGTAGATAAACCCTGAGCAGGTGTTTAGCAGGTAATCACACAATGCGCGTGACCCGGCCACGTAAGCACCAAAGCTACCCAGCGCCTTGCTGAAGGTGCCCATGGCCAGATCAATGCCGCCTGGGGCCAGCCCGGCAAGCCCCATGCCGTGGGGCCCGAGCACGCCAGTGGCGTGTGCTTCATCGAGATACACAAAAGCGCCATGGCGTTGCGCCAGCTGCGCCAGGCTTATGACATCAGTTTGGTCGCCGTCCATGCTGAAAACACTTTCGGTAATGATGAAAGACGTTTCAGGGCCCTGTGCATGCTTGCTCAGCAGGTGTTCAAGATGATCGAGATCGTTGTGGCGAAAGCGGATCTGCCTGGCACCGGCCGCCATGCAGCCGTGGTGCAGACTGGCGTGATTGAGCCTGTCGGTGAAAACGCGTGGCTGGCCGTGCTTGCCTGCGGCAGCAAGAATGGCGGGCAAGACGGAAGCATTGGCCTGCCATCCTGATGCAAACAGCAAAGCGGCCTCAGTACCCTTTAATTGTGCCAGCTTGGCTTCGACGCGCTCGTGCAGTGTAAGGTTGCCGCAGACTAGGCGGGATGCCTGTGCACCCGCACCGTATTGGCTGGCCCACTGCTGAGCCCGCTCAATAAGCGCAGGGTGCTGAGACAGGCCTAGGTAATCATTGCTGGAAAAATTGACCATGCTGCGATCGCCGACCATGATGCGGCCACGGGCTGCTGGCGTGAAACGGCGCAGATGGCGGCGAACGTGTAGTTGTTGTGCGCGTTGAAGTTCAGACAGGAAGACGGCGTCGAGCTTGGACATACTTGCTCTTTGGTGGCGATGAACGTGCTGGCGTGAGGTGCTGTGCATTGCCCCGTCAGCAAAAAAGGAGGGGTAATTATAATGACACCCATTATATTTTCTATGTGCCCTATCACCGCAACGCCGTGCAGGGTGTCAGCATTCTTTTCTACTCATCATGAACTCATCTTCAACACCTGCCTGGTTTACGCAAGGCCTTGGCCATATCTGGCTTCCCTATGCGCAAATGAAAACAATGGCGGCACCGCTGCCTGTCGTCCGAACGTATGGCAGTCGGCTCGTGCTTGCAGATGGGCGAGAGCTTGTAGATGGTGTGGCCTCATGGTGGACAGCCTGCCACGGTTACAACCCCCCGCACATTGCCCACGCATTGAGGCAGCAGCTTGATACCATGCCGCATGTCATGTTTGGCGGTCTGGCCCATGAGCCGGCGTTTGAGCTGGCCCGCCGGCTGACAGGGTTGCTGGGGCCAGGCCTGGACCGGGTTTTTTACAGTGACTCTGGTTCAGTGGCTGTTGAAGTGGCCATGAAAATGGCAGTGCAATACTGGCTCAATCAGGGCGAACATGGTCGCAGTCGTTTTCTTGTGTTCAGGGGTGGGTATCACGGTGATACCTTGGGCACCATGGCGGTATGTGATCCTGAGGAAGGCATGCATAGCCTATATAAAGGCCTGCTGGCTGAGCATGATTGTTGCGATCTTCCGCGAGATGAACTCTCGCTGGACAGGCTCGACGGGTTTCTTGCGCAAAACAGCCATCGGCTGGCCGGCATACTGGTTGAGCCGCTGGTTCAGGGAGCGGGAGGCATGCTGTTGCATGAACCCGAGGTGTTGCGGCGTCTGCGCACGCTGGCCGACCAATACGGGCTCCCTCTGATTTTTGATGAAATATTTACCGGTTTCGGACGCACAGGCTCCATGTTCGCGTTTGAGCAGGCAGGGGTGCGACCTGACATCATTACGCTTTCCAAGGCATTAACCGGGGGAACACTGCCACTGGCTGCCACGGTCGCGAGCAGTCATATTTTTGACGCCTTCTGGTCTGATGATCCAACTCATGCCTTGATGCATGGGCCCACCTTTATGGCAAACGCCATGGCATGCACGGCGGCTATGGCCTCGCTAGATCTGTTTGAGGTCGAGCCCCGTCTTGAACAGGTCGCCGCCGTCTCACGTGCTCTGGCAACCGGCCTGGCACCCTGCAAAGAATTTGATTGGGTACGAGATGTTCGCGTACTGGGCGCAATTGGAGTGGTCGAGCTGGATCAGCTTGCAGACAAAGAACGACTGCGTCAGCGATTTGTCGACGCGGGTGTCTGGGTCCGGCCCTTCGGCACCACGGTTTACCTGACACCCGCACTGAATATTAATGATGAAGATCTAAATACCCTGATTAAGGCCGTGATCGCTGTTTTGCGTGCGGGCCGTCCGTAATGATGTCGTTAAAACCAGACAGTTCTTCCCTTTACATCAAGCCCTAGGGTAAACCCTAGCCATTATCTAGGGTTTACCCTATAATGGATGCATTGATAACGAATTCAGCAAAAAAGGGTTCTGACATGGCAAACATTGCATACGACAAATTGGCTACGGTTGGTGGCGCTTCCGTCGGCATGGTTACGCCTGGGGCCGTTGAAAACCGGGCAGCTAAACGTCTCGCATACATGGCAAAGGCCTTTGTGGTGGCGCTTAACAAAACTGACCGCGCTGCAGCACGCTATATGGGCGAACTGGCGCTGGCTCGCAACGGTTCGCGCTACTCGCACGCATAAGGTATCGTAGTACAGGGCCGCCCACTCGGGCGGTCCGGCGATTAAAGGCTCCCTCTATCGGGAGCCTTTTCTTTTTTAGCATCATGCCTTAAAGTTTTTGCTTTTCGCGGCCTGGGTCAAGCCCATCAGTCGCGTATTCCTTTACGCATTGCTGCGCCAGACTGTTTTTCTGGTGGTGGCACAAAGGGGTTATTGGTGTTTCGTCTATGCTGGCTGGCCGCCTATGCAGGCTCGGTGCTGCTCGCCAATGTGTTTCTTGATCATTTTTTGCCGTTGCCAGGTTTTGGCCTGCTTAGTCTGGGGTCGGTGTTTTTTGCCGCAGTATTCACCCTGCGCGACCAGTTGCACCGCTACGGCCTGCCAACCGTTTTTCTAGGCATAGGCCTGGCCGTCGCCGTAAATGCTTTATGCGGCATGGTTCTGGGGCTAAATCCCCGTCTGCTGATGGCCTCGTTTGCTTCGATCATGGTGGGCGAGCTGGCTGATACCGCTATCTTTCAGCGAATGCGTTCATACCGTTGGCATACGCGCGTACTGGCCAGCAACGCCGTTAGTGTGCCACTTGATAGCCTGGCGTTCACTATGCTGGCTTTCGCCGGTGCACTGAGCACATTTACTCTTGCACAAATAATTTTTGCAGACATCCTGGGCAAGTACGTCATTGCCGCCATTATCGCCTGGCTCCCGGTTTTTACTTTGCGCGAGAGCGCAGGGGCGGCAATCCGTGACGGGCGGGCGGCGACGGTGAAAACCGTCTGCGACAGGTACTGAGCCCGACCGGGCGGCCGCATATCTGATTTTATTGATTTACGTTGAACACGACCCCATGCACATTTCTGATCACACCGAGATCCCAGCGCCGGCCACAAGCTACTGCTGCCCCGAAACAGGCGCTCTACTGAAAACCATTGCCAACCCCAACCCGGCCATGCGCACCCGCCAGGAGCATGTCATCGAATTGCCTGAGCTGTGCCCGGCCTCAGGTAACCCTGGTCCGGGTTCATTTCTGCGCATATGTTATCGCAGCCACGGTCAGTTTCTTGAAGTGTTTTCGCTTGACGCCTATGTACGCGCGTTTATTGGCCACCCTGTGGTAAGAGATGTCGAAATGCTGACTCAGGTGGTTGCCCGCGACGGCATGCGGGCCCTCGGGCACAAAGTCAAAGTACACGGCTGCTTTGTGCTGCCGGCCCTTAACCAGACAGTGCGTACTGTTGTTATTGCCCGGCCCTAAGTGTCAGCCGGGCACATTCTCAACCTCGGTACAAAATGCGAGTATGCTGAATAAGTGTAGTTTGTACAAAACGCTGTTATTTTTGGAGGCCCGTTATGGCCTGTATATCAGCACGCGATCAACAATCTGTTCCTGCTTTTGGCCGCAGCCATCACTAAGCAATGCATGGTAATTGCCCGCGGCCGGCTTTGTCGCGGTGACGATGGCAGTTGCAGGTAGCTGTCCCGTTGCTCATGAAAATCGCGTCTTTCTTCCTGCGTACGCGTAGATCTTCTGCTTCGCCCTGGAATGACAGAACACCTGTCAGAAATGAACTCTTTGGTGCAGAGCGGCTTTGGCAACACGCGCACGGGCTTGCCGTCGCCCAGACGGTAGCGCAGCGTCCGCCGCGTGTACTTTCTTTGTCTAAACGTTTGGACCAGAATGCCACCGTGCTGCTGGATGCGTATCGCGCGAGCGCTGCCGAGCTTGAGAACGGAAATGGTGTTGAACCAGCGGCAGAATGGCTGCTCGACAATTATCATGTGGTCGAAGAGCAGATTCGCCAGATTCGCAGAGACTTGCCACCCGGCTTTTATCGGCAGCTGCCCAAGCTGGCCACCGGGCCTTTCGAAGGCTATCCGCGGGTATTGGGTATTGCGTGGGCGTTTGTCGCGCACACTGACAGCAATTTTGATCCCAGTTCCATGGCCAGCTTCATTGCGGCCTACCAGGCAGTGCAGCCGCTGACCATTGGTGAATTATGGGCAATCGCCATTACGCTGCGTATTGTTCTTGTCGAGAATTTGCGCCGTCTGGCCGACGAGCTGGGAGCGGCCCGCAAAGCCAGGGTAGAAGCCGACGAACTGGCTAATCGCCTGCTAAAGGCTGCAGAGGATGACACCCCCTCTGACTTGAATGCGCTAAGACGTGACTACGACGCGTTGTCTTATGTCTTTGCCGCTCAGTTAGCCAAACGGCTGCGTAATCTGGATCCGGATAAAACCCCGGCGCTTGACTGGCTTGAACAGCATCTGGTGCAGCAGGGCAGTTCTGTTGATGCCGTCGTGCAGAAAGCGCAGCAGCGGCAAGGGGCGTCCAACGTCAGCGTACGCAACATTATCACCAGTATGCGTTTGATCTCAGACATGGACTGGGCCGACTGGTTTGAAAGTGTGAGTCTGGTTGACGAGAAGTTGCGCCAGGGCAGTGCTTTTGCGGCCATGGATTTCGCCACACGTGATCTGTACCGCAAAGCGATAGAGCAGCTTGCTCGCGGTTCAGGCGTCAGCGAGATAGACGTGGTCCAGGCCGTGCTGGACGCAGCCGCGCAAGATGTGAGTACGAACAGACTTGCCAAAGAAAGAGAACGTCGTGCCGACCCCGGCTATTACCTTATCGCTGAAGGCCGCGATGCGCTGGAGGCGGCGCTGTCTTACGCGCCCGACTGGCGCCTGCGCCTGAGCCGACTGACGATCCGCTGTGGCATAGCCGGATATCTGGGCGCAATTCTGGGAGTCAGCGCGTTATTTACCGGGCTTGTCGTGTGGGCGTGGAAGGGAAGCGGCGTTTCTCTGGGTGAGTTAGGGCTTTTTCTCGCACTGGGGTTTATTCCACTCACAGAGTTTGTTACAGCACTGATCAATCGTGTGGTGACCTGGAGTGTCGGCGCTGCGGTGTTGCCAGGCCTTGATTTGACGCAGGGCGTGCCCGAACAGTGTCGTACGCTGGTTGCGGTGCCTACATTGCTTAGCAGCAAGCCAGATCTGCTGGCAGACATTGAAACCCTTGAAGTGCATTACCTCTCTGGTAGCGGTGGTGATTTGACGTATGCCTTGTTGACGGACGGTATGGACACCGACACGCCAACGACTCCAGCCGATATTGAAATTCTTGCGGCGGGGGCAGCAGCCATAACGACGTTGAACCAGAAATACGGACCAGGACCGGCAGGAAGCCGGTTTCTCTTGTTGCATCGTAGCCGTCGCTATAACGCTGGCGAAGGAAAGTGGATGGGATGGGAGCGCAAGCGCGGAAAACTGCATGAGCTGAACCGTCTGTTACGCGGTGCAGTCGACACGACGTATGTGCCCGTAGACGGTTTGTCACAGCGGGTGCCCGTTGGTGTGCGGTATGTCATAACACTTGATTCCGACACGCGCCTGCCGCGTGATGCTGCCCAAAGGCTGGTCGGGAAAATGGCACACCCTCTGAACTGGCCCAGTGTTGTGCCAGCCGCATCCGATCCGACACTCAAACGTGTGATCCACGGACATGCCATTCTTCAGCCTCGTGTTACGCCTTCACTGCCCATGCGCCGGGAAGGCTCTGCATACCAGCGTCTGTATTCCAGCCCGGCGGGCCTGGATCCTTATGCAGCCGCCGTATCTGATGTGTACCAAGATCTTTTTGGTGAAGGGTCGTACACCGGAAAAGGCATTTATGACATCGATGCCTTTGAACTGGCCCTGGCAGGACGCGTACCTGATAACACCATGCTAAGTCATGATCTGTTTGAAGGTGTTTTTGCTCGTGCTGGTCTGGCTTCAGATATAGAAGTGGTTGAGGCTTTCCCGAGCCGCTACGACGTGGCGTCCAAGCGTCTGCACCGCTGGACACGCGGCGACTGGCAGCTGCTGCCATGGCTGTTTGTGCGGCATGATGGCGGTTATGCGGTGCCAGCGGTGGGTCGAGGGAAAATGTTTGACAATCTTCGGCGTTCGACACGGGCGCCTCTGACCTTGTTCGCGCTGGGCGCGGCGTGGTTGCTGCCGCTGCCCACTGCGCTGCTGGCTACGCTGCTTATACTCCTGTACCTGCTGATCCCGGCCCTGATGCCCCCGTTTTTTTCGGTGTTCTCACGGCGTGGCGGCATACTTTTGCGCAATCGCCTGCTTGTATTTGGCAATGACATTGCTCTGGCCTGCGAACAGGTTGTGCTGTCTCTGATCTTGTTGCCTGATACGGCATGGAAGATGACTGACGCCATTAGCCGCACTCTTTGGCGTACGTTCGTGACGCATCGTCATATGCTCGAATGGACGACGGCGGCCCAGTCGGCGGGTGGTGTGCGCCTGGGCCTTGCCGGCTTCTATCGCTGGATGTGGCCCAGTCTTGTGATTGTTCTGGTCATGGCGATGGGTGTGCTGGCGTTTGAGCCAATGTCATGGCCACTGGTGCTGACATTTACCCTTGCATGGCTGGCCGCGCCGGCCTGCGCATGGTGGGTCAGCCTTCCGCGTTCGCTGGCTGCGCAACTGGTCTTGCAAGCACCAACTGCCGCATCTTTGCGTCTCACAGCACGACGCACCTGGCGTTATTTTGAGGTCTTTGTTACGGCAGATGATTCCTGGCTGCCACCTGATAATTTTCAGGAGACTCCAAGGCCTGAACTGGCCCGTCGTACGTCGCCCACCAATATGGGGATGTATCTGCTTTCTGCTGTGGCCGCTCGCGACTTCGGCTGGGCTGGTACGGTGCGTACGGTTGAGCGACTGGAGGCCACGCTGGGTACCATGGCAAAACTGCAGCGCCATAACGGGCATTTCTTTAACTGGTATGCGACAGATGACATGCGTGTGCTGGACCCCGCGTATGTATCGTCGGTGGACAGCGGTAACCTGGCCGGCCACTTGATAACCTTGGCCAATGCGTGCGACGAGTGGGTTGGCAAGGCTGTAGCACCCTGTGCCCGCAACGGGCTGGCAGATAATCTGGCGCTGGCGCGCGAAGCCTTGTTGCAGCTTCCTGGTGCCGGCGGGGACAGGCCGCGAAAACTTGAGGTGATCCTGGAAGAACTGGAAGTGCAGTTGAAGGGATCGATTCCCTTGCCAGTATTGCTGCCTGTGCTTGGCCGGCTGTGTGACAAGGCGGCCCGCTCAGCGAACACATTTGTGCCGACTGTGGCTGACGACGACTCGGCCGAGCTGCTGTTCTGGATTACAGCGTTGCAAGAAGCCGTGAGAGAACACGAGACCGACATAGAAGCGGCGAAGAAAGCAGCGGCGCTGGACACACGACTGAAAGCCATCGCGCACTGTGCACGTGAAATGGCTCTTGAGATGGATTTCTCATTTTTGCTCGACCCAGACCGTAAGCTATTGTCCATTGGCTATTCGCTGGCAGACAATAGCCTTGATGGCAGTTGCTATGATCTGCTGGCGTCAGAGTCCAGGCTAGCCAGTCTTTTTGCCATTGCCAAAGGCGATGTGCAAACCCGACATTGGTTGCGTCTGGGCCGGATCGCAACGCCAGTAGGGCGTGGGTCAGCGCTAATATCGTGGTCGGGGTCGATGTTTGAATACCTCATGCCATCCCTCATCATGCGCGCGCCTTCCGGCAGCCTGCTTGAGCAGACCAGCCAGCTTATTGTGCAACGCCAGCAAGACTACGGCGCGTTACTCGGCATACCCTGGGGCATTTCAGAGTCTGCCTTCAATGCCCGCGATATGGAGTTCACCTACCAGTATTACAATTTTGGCGTGCCAGGGCTGGGTCTTAAACGCGGCTTGTCTCAGGACAAAGTAATCGCCCCTTACGCGACGGGGCTGGCCGCCATGGTCGACCCTGAAAGCGCACGTAAAAACTACCAGCGGCTTGCGAACGAAGGAGCCTTAGGGCGTTATGGATTTCATGAGGCGCTTGACTATACCCCCGCGCGTCTCAGTGAAGAGCAGACCGTGGCGATTGTGCGCAGCTTCATGGCCCACCATCAGGGCATGACGATTGTTGCTCTTGCCAATGCCGTACTCGATGGTCAGATGCGCAAACGATTTCACCGTGAGCCCATGATACAAGCCTGCGAGCTGCTACTGCAGGAGCGCGTGCCGCGTGATGTTGCGGTCGCACACCCCCGCGCCGAAGAGGTAAAGGCTTCTTTTGCTCCCACAGATGTGGCGGCTGTGACCACGCGGCGTTTTGACCGTCTGCCTCCCGGACCACCCCCCGTTCATATGTTGGCCAACGGACGTTACACCGTCATGCTGACGGCCGCTGGCGGGGGCTTCAGCCGCTGGGGAAATATTGCTATTACGCGCTGGCGCCCGGATCCGACACGAGACCACTGGGGCTCCTTTATTTTCATGCGCGATATGCAGCGTGGCACGGTCTGGTCGTCTGCGCCGGATCCCAATAGCATAGGTACTGTGCGTATGCGGGTCGACTTTACCGAAGACAAAGCCGACTTCATACATCGTGATGGCTCGCTCGCCACGTCTACGCAGATTGTTGTGTCAGGCGAAGATGACGGAGAAGTCAGGCGTGTATCACTGGTTAACAGTGGGCGCAGACCGCGCGATGTGGAACTTACCTCGTATTCTGAGCTGGTACTGGCCGAGCCGGCAGCCGACAACGCCCACCCGGCCTTTTCTAAACTGTTCGTGGTAACTGAATATCTGACTGAGTTCGGAGCGCTTATCGCGACCCGTCGGCCGCGTACACCTGATGAGCCCGCCGTCTGGGCCGCCCATTTTGCAGTGGTGGAAGGCGACATCACTGAACCCCTACAGTATGAAACAGACCGCGCTCGTTTTCTTGACCGGTGTGACAACGGCGTTGTGCCCGACTGTATCATTCGCGGGCAAGCACTGTCAGATACAGTTGGCACGGTGCTCGACCCGGTGTTTTCGTTGCGCTGTTGTGTGCGCGTCAAACCGGGGCGGGTGGTGCGAGTGGCATTCTGGACACTTGTCGCTCCGACGCGTGATGCGCTGCTCGATCTGATTGACATTCATCACGATCACAGTGCCTTCGACCGGGCCAAGACACTCGCCTGGACGCAAGCGCAGGTGCAACTGCGTCACTTGGGCGTTCAGGCGGAAGAAGCCGCTTGCTTTCAACAGTTGGCTGCCCCCTTGCTATATCCTGATTCCCGTTTCAGAGTCGCCTCAGACCAGATTGTGCGTGGAGCGGGGAGCCAGTCTGGCCTGTGGCCTCATGGCATCTCTGGCGATCAGCCTATCGTGTTGGTTCGTATTGATGACGTTGAGGATATGCCGCTGATCAGACAGCTGCTGCGCGCTCATGAATATTGGCGCATCAAGGGCTTGTTAGTGGACCTGGTCATCATTAACGAGCGTGCATCATCGTATGTGCAAAATTTGCAGAATGAACTCGAGACAGCGATACGCAGCAGCCAGGCACGGCGCGGGCATGGCGACTCATCCACAAAAGGTACGGTTTACTCCCTGCGCGCAGATCTGATGGATATAAAAGCACGGGAGTTGATTCAGTCTGTCGCCCGAATTGTCCTGGTGGCACGCCACGGTCTGGTGGCGGAACAACTCGGTCGCATCGCCGAGTCTTCGCCCCGCGCCAGTACCGAGGCGAAGGCGACGACGTCGCGTCTGGCTGCGGCCATGGCTGATACCCGTATAGCCAGACAGCGGTCTGCTGCTGCATCCTCCGCGGAGACTGCTGGCACAGCCAGGGTTGTGCGGGGCTCTGTACTTGAGTATGACAATGGTCTGGGCGGCTTTGGTCTGGATGGCAAAGAGTACGTCATCACGCTTGATGCCGCGCGTACAACGCCGGTGCCCTGGATTAACGTCATCGCAAACTCGGGCTTTGGTTTCCAGGTGTCCGCAGAGGGCGGTGGCTATACGTGGGCGGGCAACAGTCAAAACAACCAACTGACGCCCTGGTCCAACGACCCTGTACAAGATCCGCCTGGTGAGGTGTTTTATTTGTGTGACAAGAATAACGGTGATGTCTGGAGCCCCACCGCTGCGCCGATTCGCCACCACACGACCTATATCGCCCGTCACGGTCACGGATACAGTGTGTTTGAACATGAGCACGAGCAAATCGCGTCGACCTTGCTGCAATATGTGCCATGGAATGATCCCATAAAAATTTCCAGGCTGACCCTGACCAACAAGTCAGAGCAGCGCCGCCGGCTGTCCTTTACGGCGTATGCGGAGTGGGTGCTGGGCAGCGCGCGGGCTGTCACAGCGCCATTTCTCATTACCTCTATGGATGCAGTGACCGGTGCGATGTTTGCCCGAAACCCATGGAGTCTCAACAATCCGGGACGCATTGCGTTTGCCGACCTGCGGGGTGTTCAAAGTGCGTGGACTGCTGATCGCCGCGAGTTTCTGGGCGACAACGGCAACATTGCTGCACCGCTGGCCCTGGTCAGTGTCGACACGCTTTCAGGCCGCTGCGGAGCAGCTCTGGATCCATGCTCTGCGCTGCAGTGCGAAGTCTGGCTTGAGAGTGGCGAAACAGTCGAACTGGTCGCCTTGCTGGGGCAGGCTGATTCGGAAGACGAGGCACGGAAATGGGTGGCCCATTATCGTGATGCTGATCTGGATGCTGTGCTGGCCGAGGTCAAGGCTAACTGGGAGAGAATCCTGGGCACCATACTGGTAAAGACGCCCGATCGCGCCATGGACCTGATGTTAAATGGCTGGTTGCAGTATCAGACCATCGCCTGTCGCATGTGGGCCCGTTCAGCTTTTTATCAGGCCAGTGGCGCCTACGGGTTTCGTGATCAGTTGCAAGACAGCATGGCACTCATGTTCAGTATGCCTGATGCGGCACGGGCACAGCTTTTGCGGGCGGCTTCCCGCCAGTTTGCAGAGGGTGACGTGCAGCACTGGTGGTTGCCGCAATCGGGCCAGGGAGTGCGTACTCGCATTTCTGATGACAAGGTCTGGCTGGCGTACGCAGCAGCCAGTTATGTTTTGCGCAGTGGTGATGAGGCAGTGCTGGACGAGCCCCTGCCTTTTCTGGAGGGGCCTGAGCTGCTCGATGGTGAGCACGACGCGTTCTTTCAGCCTGCGCTTAGTTCCCAGACGGCTTCGCTGTTTGAACACTGTGCCCGTGGCCTGGATTTGAGCATGGACCTGACGGGAGAGCACGGCTTGCCCCTGATGGGCACGGGCGACTGGAACGACGGTATGAGCCGTGTGGGTGAGCTTGGACGTGGTGAAAGTGTGTGGCTGGGGTGGCTGTTACTGCGCACGCTTGCGCTATTTGAACCTTTGATTCGCGAGCGCGATCCGGGTCGCGCCGAGCGGTGGCGCGAACATGCCGACGACCTCGCCAAGGCCATCGAGACTCATGCCTGGGATGGAAAGTGGTACCGTCGCGCAACGTTTGATGATGGCACCTGGCTGGGCTCAACCGGCAGCGAAGCGTGTCAGATAGATTCAATAGCACAATCGTGGGCAGTACTGTCGGAAACGGCGAATGCCGATCGGACAGCCATGGCCATGAAGAGTTTCGATCAGATGCTGGTGCGCCATGATGACAGACTGGCTGAACTGTTCACTCCACCTTTTGACAGCCCCACTCATGATCCGGGCTATATCAAGGGCTATCCTCCCGGTTTGCGCGAAAACGGCGGGCAGTATACGCATGCCGCGCTGTGGGCGGTACTCGCTTACGCGCGACAGGGCGATGGCGACAGGGCTGCTGGTCTGTTTTCATTGCTTAACCCGATTAACCACGCCCGCTCTCCCGAAGAGGTGGAGCGTTACCGGGTTGAGCCCTATGTGGTCGCTGCCGATGTGTATTCAGTGGCTCCGCACCTGGGACGAGGTGGCTGGACGTGGTATACCGGTTCGGCCGCCTGGATGTATCGTGCGGGAATTGAGGGCATACTTGGTCTGCAGCGAGAAGGGCGCTGTGTGGCTGTTTCGCCCTGCATTCCAGCCGCCTGGCTGGGGTTCGAAGCGCGTCTGCATCTGGAGGACACTCACTACCGCATTATTGTGGAGCATCGCAGCGGCCTGGGTAACGGCGTAACGTTTGCGCACAGCGACGACCTCGTTCTTGAATGCTCACAAGGACGGGTGCTTCTGCCCATAGATGGCGGACGGCATACCGTCGTCGTCAGCATTTAACGCATTATTGATCAAGGGTGGCACCACCATCTACACGCAGATCATGCAGCGTAATGTGGCTGGCACGGTCTGAAAGCAGAAACAGCACAGCGTCGGCGATCTCATCGGGTGTCGCGATTTTTTTCAGAGGTATTCCCAGGCGATACTGCTCACCCGATCCGTCTATGACTGCCTGGGCTGAACTGCCGGCTGCCCACATGGCCTGTTGCATGGGTGTATCTGTAGAACCTGGCGACACTACATTAACGCGTATGCCTGCATGCGCGAGTTCAAGCCCCAGACAGCGGCTTAGCTGGGTAACAGCAGCCTTGGAAGCGGCATAAGCCCCCATAGCCATACGCGGGGCCGTGGCGGCGTTTGAGCTGATGTTGACAATGGCACCTTTGCTGCGGGTCAGCATTTGTTTGGCAACGATGTGGCACAGGTTGAAGACGCCGTTGGTATTGCAGGCGAAGGTACGTGCCCATTGGTCGGGGCGTAAGTCTGTGATTGCGCCCATTTGCAGCACGCCAGCTGCGCAGACGAGTTTGTCGACCGGCCCCAGTTGGCGTGTGCCGTTGTCGACGGCCTGTTGGACCGCATCGAAATCGGCGACGTCTACCGTTTCGAGGTGAAGCGCGTCTGGATAGCTGGTCTGCCACGATTGCAGAGGTGTGACGTCAAGGTCGAGTGCTACAACACGTGCCCCCTGATCCAGCAACTGTCTGGCGACGGCAGCGCCAATGCCACGACCAGCGCCACTGACAATGACACACTGTTGTGAGAATTCTTGGGTGTTGGCAGTGTTCACGCGAGTTCCTGGTGAGGCGTTACGGGCCGCCCTGATAGCTGGCCTTGCAGGCTATCGGTGGCAACACATACCCCGCAGCGCTGTGCAACATACCTGATTGCCATGGCGTGCTCTTCGGCCGAAAAGTCTGCCGTGGCATCAGTGACAAAAAACGGCTGGATATCATTCATGAACGCATCCAGCGCTGTGGTCAGGCAGCCTATATGAGCATAGATACCAGTGATGAGCAGCTGGTCTCGACCCTGCTCTTGCATGAGCTGCTTGAGGTCGGACCGGAAGAAGGCGCTGTAGCGCCATTTGGTCTGCACTGTATCTTGTGGTGAGGGAGCCAGCTCGGCAATGATTTTTTCTTTGCCAGCGTTGCGCGGGTCGCTCAGGCCGGGCCCCAGAAGTCAGTTAATAGTGCTCTGTCGTGGGGGGGCTGGGCAGTAGGCTGGGCGGTGTAGATCACCGGTATGCCTTGAGCATGACATAGCTTGCGCAACTGATGTATGTGTCTGATCAGAGTGGGCACAGGCTCGGCCTGCATGTCGTATTTTTCAAGAAAGTAGTATTGCATGTCATGGATCAGCAATACGGACCTGCCGGGCTCCGGCGTCCAGTCGGCCCGGTTTTCAACGTTTACCTGGGGCATTGAGTATGCAGTGATAGCCGATATGCTCATGGCTAATCTCCTTTTTGTGTGGCAAAAAATGCAATAGCTCGGCCGTGTTCGCTTTGGCCGGGCCAGATGATTACTTCAGGCTGATTTTGCTGATGCGATCACCCGTTTTGTCGTCTTTACCGCGGGCTTTGTTGATGGCGAAAACGTTGCCCTTGCCGTCGGTGGAAAGATGGTTGGGAAAGCTGCCGCCGTCCAGATTGGCGACAAGCTTGCCGTCAAGATCGATGACCGCAATAGAGCTGCCTCCGCGGCTTACCGCATAAGCCACTTTGTTTTTCGCATCCCACGTAAGGTTGAGCGGGCCGGCACCGACTTTGACGTCGTGCAGAATCTTGCCGTCTTTCAGATCGACCAGCAGCACGTTGTCGGTAGCCTGTGACGCCACGAACAGCGTGCCGGCCTCAGGTGCCACTGCCACGCCGCTGGCTGCTTTGGCGCCCGGCAATGGGTAAACGTGCTCGACTTCCTGTTTCTTCAGGTCAATGACCACGGCTTCATTGGTGTTGCGGCTGACGGTATACAGCTTGCCGTTTTCGGCGTCGAGCGCCAGGCTCATGGGGCTGATGGTGTCGCGTGATTCTGACTTCATCACAATCGTGCCAACATGCTCGAGCTTTTGCGTGTCAAATACTGCAATCTCGTTTGCGCCGGTGACAGAAACATAGGCACGGTGATTTTTGCCGTCAATGGCCAGGTCGCGCGCATGCGGAACCAAACCGTGCGGAAACTGCTTTACCAGTGACAGGTCTGCCTGCTTATAGACTGCGACCGTACTGCTGCGTGTATTGCTAGCCCATACCGTTCCGGCTTCGTCATCGACGGCAACGCCGTACACAGCCATGACCTGACCTTTGTCGCTGGAGCGGTCTGCCGCTGGTGTCACACTTGCTTCAACCTTAAGTGTGTCGGCGTTAACCTTCATGAGCGCAGATTCTTTGACGGGAGGGCGGCCCACGGCAGACGTGACAAACAGCGTGTTTGTTGCTGCGCTGTACGCACTCTGATATACGCCGGGCTTAAGTGAGGCAGATGTGATCTTGAATTTCTCTGCACCGCTGTACTTGATATCTGGCGATACTTTAAATTCAAATATGCTGGCCGCATCGGGCTTGGCAACCTGCACCACCACGGGGTGCAAGCCGGTGGCCGCTGTTTCTGGCACGGTGATTGTGGTGGTGAAACTGCCGTCCTGATCAGCGGTTAGCACCTTGTCTTTGGCAATGTTGTGACCGTTGCGCAGTAACTGAATTTCCTGGCCAGGTTTGAAACGTGCGCCGCGAACGATAACTGCGCCGCCCGGGTGCACGACACCAGTGCTAAATATCGAGCCTTTAAAGCTTGTGTCGGGCTGGCCAAACACAGTGTCAGCCTGGGCACCGCCTACTGAAATCGCCAAAGCGGCCAGCACAAGGGCTGTTGATTTCAGTGTTGTTTTTGTCTGATGACGAATGCAAAAAAGAGTGGTTTGCATTTAACTTCCTTGGGGTAATCTGGGTAAGCAGCCTGACGACTGCGGTGGGGTATGTAGCAGGCAGGGACGTTTAATTGTCCCTGTTACAGAAAACGTAGAGGAAGGTCGGCATTACTTGCGGCCCCCTGCTATTTTTTGAGTGCGTTGCCGCTCAGCGCAAATGCCCCGCCCGCAAGCAGGCATGCCGAGCCGCCAATCAATAGGGCCATCGATGGGCTAAACCAGCGTGAAACTAGCCCCATCTGCATGTTGCCTGCGGCTGTGCCCAGTGTTGATTGCGTCATCCAGAGGCTGGACATTCGGCCCAGCAAGTGGTCGGGTGTATGTTTTTGCACCAGTGCCATACGCATCATTTTTGAAATAGTGTCAGCCGCGCCCATAAACGCCAGTGCAAAAACTGATGCGTACAGTGTCGTGGCTGCCGACAACAGCATGATGGACATGCCCCAGATCAACACAGCGCCGATGACGATACGACCAGGGCGTGCGTGAGTGCGGGTCCAGCCGCTGCTGATCGCTGCCAGTACGGCGCCCGTTGCAGGTGCTGCGTACAGAGCGCCTGTGGCTTCGGCACCCATGCCCAGCACCGAATTTCCCCATTCGGGCAGTAGTGCCATGGGGGTGGCAAACACCACCGCCGCAAGATCTATGAGTAGCAGGCCACGCAGCAATGGCGTGGCCAGCATATAGCGAAAGCCTTCAATAAATGAGTGAAACAGTCCGTGCCTAGCGGCAGCTGAGCCCGCAGGTACCTGGGGTGGCAATGGTGGTAGCGCCCGCAGCAGCATGGGTGTTGTAATAACGCCGATTAATACGATGACATAGCAGGAAACCAGGCCAGTTCCGGCAATGAGCACACCGGCCAGCAAGGGCCCTATGACACCGCCCAGTTGCATGGACAAGCCTGACAGGGCGGCTGCGGCGGCAAGATGCTGCCGTCCTACCAGCGCGGGGGTGGCCGACATCATGGCCGGTACGCTGATGCCTCCTGCCGCGCCACCGATGACAGCGGCCATATAAATTGGCCAGGCCATGGGCTGCGGCAGCAGGGCATTGATCAGAAATATCAGCACGCTGATGACATAAACACTGCGTGACCAGAGCATGAGCTTGCGCCGGTCGAGGCGGTCAGACAGTACGCCACCGATAATCAGCGCAAGCCCCATGGGCACTGCCATGGAGACATTAAGGGCCGCAACGGCAACGCTGGAAGCGGTGAGTTCATACAGCTGTATGCTTGCCGCCACCAGCAGCATGCCTGTGACCAGCACAGTGGCCGTACGCGCCGCGTAGGCGAAGCGAAAGGCACGGCTCTCGCGCAAAGGAGTGATGTCGATAATCAGATTTACTAACTGCATATGTCTTCCGTGCGGCCTGCCATGGTGTCTGCTTCAACCAGTGAGGCGTCGAGCGTAGGCAGTAATTGTGAGACCGCGCGATCACCTGTCAGATGGGCATGCAGCGATTGAATATCGTGAACAATGATGCGCTCTGACCAGGGCCGCCACATATCGGGGTGAAGATTTTCGCCCTGGTGGTCGAGTGCCGCGCGGTAGTACAGCAAAGTACCATCGTAAACACGGTGCTCGTGCTGGCGGACGCGGGCGTTATTGTGCTCGACTGAGGCAAGAATACCGTCAAGCTGAGTGTCTGTAAGCTTGCCCAGTGCATGTCCGCTTCGACGCAGAAACCCGACTACGCCTTCACGGTTTAGTGCGCCGGCTTCCAGTGTTTCAGGGTCATAGCCTGCAATATGCATGATGGCTTTGTAGGCCGCATCATGAGCGGGTTCAGGACGTTCTCGCCAGACCTCTGCGGGGTAGGCGTCTAGCATGCACACCACACCCACCTGCGCCTGGCGGTCAGCAAGCACGCAGGCCACTTCGTGAGCGAGAATACCGCCTACAGACCATCCGAGGAGGTGGTAAGGACCGCTGCCCTGCAGCGCCTGGATTTGATCAGCATAGCGTATTGCCAGTGCATGAAGAGACTCGAGGCCGTTTGTGCCGTGGCCCAGCCATGGCGACTGGATGCCATAGACGGGACGTTCTGTGGTCAGTCTTCTTGCCAGCAGGCCATAGCACCAGCTCAGGCCTCCCGCCGGATGGATGCAGAACAGCGCAGGGCGGTTTTGTCCAATATTGGGTTTTAAAGTAAAAGTAGGCCCAAACCCATCTCCGAGTGCTGACCCCTTGGGATCGCGGGGTGCGTCCAGGTATGCCGCCAGCCGCGCTACCGTGGGGTGCTCAAACACCGCGCCCAGGGATAGTTCTGCACCACGTTCGCGGCGCAATGAAGAGGCCAGCCTGGCTGCAAGCAGAGAGTGTCCGCCTAAGGTGAAAAAATCATCGTCGGCCCCTGGCTCGCTGTCGAGGCCGAGCACCGTCGTGAACTGTGCGGCAACCATGCGCTCTGCAGTGGTTTGCGCCTGACGGCCAGAACCAGGCAAAAATGCGGGAGCAGGCAGGGCTTTGCGGTCGAGCTTGCCATTGGAATTGACTGGAAGCATGTCGAGCCAGATGACGGCAGACGGCACCATGGCCTCGGGCAGGTGCTTACGTGCATACGCAAGTACGGCGGCCGAGTCGGGTTTTACGTCTTGCTGCGCCACCATATAGGCAATCAAAAGTGTCTGCCCTGGCTGGTCTTCACGTGCAATGACGACGAGGTCACGGCATGCTGGATAGCGGCCAAGCACGGCTTCGATCTCTCCCAGCTCGATACGCTGGCCACGCAGTTTGATCTGGTGGTCAAGGCGGCCCAGGTAGACAACAGAACCGTCTTGGCGCCAGCGAGCAAGATCGCCGGTGTCATACATACGGGTGTTTGGGGTCGAATCAAAAGGATTGGGCACGAACCGCTCGGCCGTCAGATCAGGGCGACCCAGGTAGCCGTCAGCAAGCTGGCGGCCCCCGATGTACAGTGTGCCAGCTACGCCAGGCGGCACGGGCCGCAGAGCGCGATCGAGAATGTAAAGCTGAGTGTTCCATACAGGAAAGCCAATGGGCACGGGATCAGCTGTATCGTCGCGGCTTGCGTGCCAATAACTGACATCCACTGCTGCTTCGGTGGGGCCATAGAGATTATGCAGCTCGGCGTGTATCTGGGTGTGGAAACGGTCGCGCAGGCTGGCGCTAAGCGCTTCGCCGCTGCAGTAGACGTGATCCAGATGCAATCCCTGGCTGCAGGGCTCATTAAGAAAGGCTGCCAGCATTGATGGTACGAAGTGAGCCACCGTTATTCTTTCGTTGCGTATCAGTTGCGCCAGGGCATGCGGATCGCGATGCAGTTCTGGTTCGGCAACGACCAGCGTTGCTCCGCACAGCATGGGCAGGAAGAGTTCCCAGACCGAAACGTCAAAGGTATAGGGGGTTTTCTGCAGAAATCGCTGCCCGGCAGCGAGCCCATAGTGGGTTTTCATCCAAAGCAGGCGATTGACAATGGCGTCGTGGCTGACTACCACGCCTTTGGGCTCGCCGGTGGAGCCAGAGGTGTACAGCACGTATGCAGGATCTTTGGCCTTGGGCGCGCCCCATGAGGCAAGCGTGGCAGGGGTTTCGAGCAACACTTGAACATCAAGCGCAGGCAGCCTGCCGCTCAGGCGGGGCAGTGTGCCGGCATCGCCGATGACAGCGGCCGGCCCGGCGGACACCAGAATGCGGGCAAGCCGTTCGTCGGGCTGCTCTATATCGAGAGGCAGGTAGGCGGCCCCGGCTTTAAGAATGGCGTGCAGGCTGATGACCATGTGTTCGCTGCGAGGCAGGGCCACGGCAACAATATCGCCTGTCTGCACGCCTGCCTGCCGCAGCCCGGCGGCTGCACGGCCTACCTGCTCGTCGAATTCGCGATAAGACAGCGACCGTTGGCCAAAACGCAGAGCCTCTCGCATGGCATGGGTGGCGCAGCTTATTGCCGTGAGGTCACTGAGTGTGGTTTTGGATACCGGGTGCGCTGTCTGATTGACGGTGTGAACCCAGTGCTGCCATTCGGCCTCACCTAGCGTTTGCACGGTTTCCAGCGTATCGGCGTGCAAGGCCTTGCTCAGGAAGCAGATAGCACGATCAAGATGTGCGTTGAGCTCTGCCTGGCTGTACAGATTGGGGTTAGCCTCAAGCTCTAGCCGCAGGCCGCTACCATCAGGCTGGGCCCGGAAGTTGAAATTAAGGTCTTCGACTGGCCCGGCACAAAGCACTTCTTGGCGGGCGTTGAGGTTGGACTGCTGATAGGCGGCGTCAAAGGGCAGAATATTGACCATAGGCCCGTACAGACGACGCAGGCCACCCAGCAGGCCCAGGTCGCGTCGCAATTGTTCGCTGCGATAGCGCCCATGGCGGCGGGCCGACCGAAGCTGGCGTGCGCACGTCTGAAAAAGCGTATTCAGCGGCTGGCGCTGGTCGATGTGCAGACTTAATGGCGCGACATTCATGATGGTTGCCACGCTGCGTGCGCTGGCATTACCCATGCGGCCCATCCAGGGCACGCCGATGATGCTGGTGTCTTGTCCTGTATGGCGCTGCACGTAGGCAGCCACCAGAGAAGTGAGTATGTCAGGCCAGCTGCATTGGGCTTCGTCTTGCCTTTGTTGCATGCGTGTGATCAGTGCTGCATCAAGGGTGCGGCGAGCCTGCAGAATGCTGTGTGCGGTGAGGGCCGGGCCATCGCTCAGGCTTGTCACTTCGTCAAGGTGCTTTAGTGTGGCATGCCAGTAGGCCGCATCATCGACGCGGCGCGTGCCCGCTCTGTAGGCCTGGTCTTCTTTGACGACTTCTTCAAAGGGCGTAAGCGGTGTACCGTCTGGGCGATGCTCCACCAATGTCTGATAGCGTTGCACCGCCCGTTTTTCTATGAGCGCCATGCCATACCCATCTGCAGCCAGGTGATGCACGCGTTGATACCAGTAAACGTGGTGCTCACCCGTCACGAACAGGCGATGGCGTGCAAGCGGGCTGGCTAGCGGATCTATGGGCGTGCGCAGGTCATGTTGCATGGCGGCTTGCGCCTGCGCTATTGCATCAGGCTTGCCGGTCAGGTGGACAACGTCGACAACGGGAGTGTTGGCTTCATCAAGATATTGCAGTGGGCCGGCTTCATCGTCGATGAACCGTAACGACAAGGCGTTGGCTTCGCGCAGTGTCTGGTTTACCGCTTCGATGAACAGCGGCAGATCGAGCGTGTCGCGGATTTCGGTGCAATGGCCGGTATTGAAAATGGGATTTTGAGGGTCCAGGCGCTGCGCGTACCATAGGCCCTCTTGTGCCTCGGTAAGCGGTACAGCCTGCTCCGGGCCCTGCATGAAACCCTGGGTACTGGATGTTTCGGTGATGAGAGAGTCTGCTTTCATAAAAACGGCTTTGCACGAAAACACCCTATCAGGGGTGATGAAACAGAAGAGGTGTCAGCGTGGCAGTGATAGCCGCACAAGCGACCACCAGTGTTGCAGCGTGGCGTTTAGCGCCATCTCGGAGAACTCAATGGCGGCACCTGCGTCGCGCCAGCGCGAGGCCAGTGTCATGGTGCGCATGGAATCAAGACCGAGATCCATAAGGTTGTCGTCATCGGCGATGTCTGCCGGGTCTTCATGCAGCATGCGGGCGATGTCGGCCCGCATGGACTCTAGTGTTATGGCAGTGTTCATACAGATTGCTGGGTACTCTCGAATTGTGCACGCAACTGGGCGCGTAAAGCCTTGCGGCTGATCTTGCCGACTGCGGTTTCGCTGAAGGTGTCCACAAAAATGAATTGATCAGGCACCTTGAAGTCGGCCAGGCCGCGCTCGCGTATCCATTTTTTTAGCTCAATGGCGCGGGGCTTTTCGTTTTTGGGAATGATGAACGCGCAACTGCGTTCACCCAGGTACGTGTCAGGCACGGAAACCACCGCAGCATCAAAGACGGCAGGGTGTGCAAGCAAGTGGTTTTCGATTTCTTCGGCAGAAATTTTTTCACCGGCCCGGTTTATGTGATCACCCGCGCGGCCCTGCACCACCAGATAGCCGGTGGACGTCAGCTTGACGATATCGCCGGTGCGGTAGTAGCCGTCGCTGGTGAATGAGCGCGCGTTGGCAGCAGGGTTGTTGTAGTAGCCCCTTATTGTGTAAGGGCCACGCGTCAGCAGATGGCCTGCTGTACCGGGAGCTACCGGCACATCGTCGTCATCGACGATAAGGATTTCATCATCAGGGCTGATAGGCCGCCCCTGTGTATGGATAATGGTGTCGGCGTCGTCGGTAAGCCGCGTGTAGTTGACCAGACCCTCGGCCATGCCAAACACCTGCTGCAGCGTGACGCCCAGCACAGGCTTTACGCGCTGCGCAACTTCGGGGATAAGCTTGGCTCCGCCGACCTGCACAACGCGTAACGATGACAGATTGGGCTTGCTGCGAGCTGCCGCGTCAAGCCAGAGCATGAGCAGCGGCGGCACCAGGCTGCACTGTGTGACGTGCTCGTGCTCAATAAGCCCGAAGCAGGCCTCGGGGCTTGGCGAAAGGCTGAGCACCACGCGGCCACCCACATAAAGAGTGCCGAGAAACCCGGGTGAGCTCATGGGAAAATTATGCGCCATCGGCAGCGCGCATAAAAACACGCTGTCGCTGTTCAGGCCGCAGATGCGTGCGCTTTCGCGCAGGGTGTAAATGTAGTCGTCGTGCGTGCGGGGTATCAGCTTGGACAAACCTGTACTGCCCCCCGAAATCTGCAAAAAGGCGATATCCTGGGGGGATGACACTGTGGCGGGTATGTGTGCGTCTGCGCCACTTGCCTGGATGCTTTCCAGTGTCGTAAAAGACCCGGCATCGTCGCCCACAACGATAATGTGTTCGACATTTGTGCAGCGTTGCTGCAAGGTGGCCGCCAGGCTGCAGTAGTTAAAACCGGCATGCTCGGCTGCGCAAATATAACCGCGTGCGCCGCCGGTGCTGGCGAAGTGCTGAATTTCGGCAATGCGGTGGGCGGGCAGGGCGTAAAGAGGGATGATGCCCGCCCTGAACAACCCAAAAATAACACTGACAAACTCGGGAATATTGGGCAGATGCACAATGACGCGGTCACCGGCCACCAGACCACGCGCCAGCAGCCCCGCCGCAATGGCCGAGGCTTGCTGGTCAAGCTGCGCATAGGTAACTTGCTGCGTTTCGCTGGCAACCGCCACGCGATCTGGGTGCTGCAACGCACGACTGCGCAGCAGTGCACCAAAGGTTTCGCCTTGCCAATGGCCTGCTTGCCTATATCGCTGGACAAACTCATCAGGCCAGCCGTGCTGAGGGGCAATAGGTATAGTCATGAGAATGATTGCTATTTAATTCAGCAGCTATGTTAGCACTTTGCCAGACGCTTAAGGGCCGTGCAGTTCAGTTACTTGATGCAGACCTGGGTGCTGCCGTGTAATGCAGCGACGACATCAACATAGTGTTCCGGCATGAGTAGCATTGGTATTCGGATCTCAGTCAGTCCATGACCTGTGAACTCAACGCTACGGCGTTGTAACACGGGCAAAATGTTCGATGGCAAATCGGGCAGCGGCGTGCAGCATGGGGCCGTGGGCTTGTCCTGCAAAAAGCCGGAGCGTGGTGGCGTCGTGGCCGGAAGCCTGCAGCGCGGCCTGAAAACGCTGAGCAAACGGTACGGTTGAAACCCCCGGCTCGCGTGGCTCACCGGGTGTGCCGGGCTGTGGCCGCCAGCGTTCTTCGGTGCCTATCAGCATATGCACAGGGATGCGGTTGGCAGCATCAAGCTCATGCCCCGGATGCCGTGTCTGAAGCAAAGACAGCATATGCGGCCAATACCACCACAATGATGGGCTGGCCGCATACACCCGGCTGAAAAGTGCCGGTGCCTGCAGCCAGCTGTAGAGGCTGAAAAGCCCTGCATACGAATGGCCGAACAGGGCTATCTGCCCGTTGAGGGCCGAGTTCGTGGACGACAATAACGGCAAAACTTCGCATTGCAGAAAATCGAGCAGAGCATTGGCACCGCCGCAGGGCCATTCGGCCTTTCGGGCATCGTTCAGCAGACCGCCGGGGCCAGAGGGCGTGTAATCGAAGGTACGCCAGGGTGCAATGGTGCTACGGTCCGCCGTGCGGTATCCCAGGCTCGCGATCTGCATGTTTTGCTGCGGAACGGCGGCGAAGGCGGTATCAAGGGTGTCGTCCAGCCACTGTCCATCGAGAAGCAGCACAGTGTGCGTGGGAGTGGTGGTTGCGGGGCCTGCAGGCTTCCAGATTTTCAGACGGTATTCGCGATCTGAGCCGTTTGAAAGCATGTGCTCCACGGTTGAGAAATCAGGCATGTGTCGTGTCAGAGCCACTTATTTGTTCAGATTGACCATATACGTGCCTTGCATGGGCACGGTCAGAAAGCGTTTATTGATTTCCGCCAGTGTGTTCTGGGCCGAGATGCCGGCCAACCGGTCGGGGTGTATCCAGCCTGCCAGCGCCTCAATGAAAATGACGTGCAGCGGTGAGTCGTTGAACGCATGCCAGATGCCATGAGCATTACCATCGCGAATGGCGGGCAGGGCACCGAGACGGTTGCTGTCAATAATACGCTGCAGGCTCGCACGGGCCTGCTCCACCGTTGCGCCAGCGCCTATGACCAGGCCACTGCTGGCGCGTTTGCCAGACCCAGTGCCTGTGGCCACATAAACGACTGGATTACGTGCGTTGATATATTCAAAATTCAGTCGGCCTGTTACGGTTTTGAGTACGTCGCTGCCGATGTTGTGGCCGCCCGCGTACGCGATCATGTCGTTGAAGGTGCCGGTGCCCGCCGAATTGCAGCAATCGGTGCTGCCTGCGTGCGCATGAATAAATACCGGGGGCTTGTCGCCCGCCGGCAGGTCGGCCAGACGCTCTGCCACGGCAGCCATATGCGATTCGTATAACGTGATGAAGTCTTCGGTGCGCGCCTCCTGACCGATGGCCTGACCCAGCGCGCGCAGGCTGGGTACAGTGTTCTGCAGCGGCTGTACAAAGAAATCAATGATGATGACCGGTATGCCGGCGGCGGCAAACTGCTTCATCATGAGCGAGTCTTCGGGGTTCTGGCCTTTGCCTACCCCGGCAAAACTGGCTGTCAGTACGATAAGGTCGGGTTGCAGCGACAACGCCTGTTCAACCGAAAAGCTATCCGCAGTATGACGCCCCACAATAGGGATGCGGGCGATATCAGGAAACCGCTTAAGGTAAGTTTGATAATCGTTGGAAAATGAGGTGCGAAACTCGTCAGACCAGCCCGCCAGCAGACTGACCGGATCGGGATGCAAGAGCGCCAGCACCGGCATATGCCTGGCCTGCGTCAAAATAATGCGCTTGGCGGGTGCCTTAAGCGTTACCTGCCTGCCCATGGCATCGGTAACCGTTATGGCGTGGGCAGCGGCCAGGGTGCAGCTCAGGGCAAGCCAGATCAGTGTGCATGCACGGGCAAATCGCATCATCATATTTACCTTACCGGGGCTCGTAGCCCGTCTATTAAAACCTGCAACATACCTTGTGAACATGGCTCTATACGTGTTTCGACGCCATAGGCGTGAGCCAGTGTGGCTGGTGTGATTACTTCAGCGGGCAAGCCTTCGCCCAGTAACTCGCCTTGCCGGATGAGTACCGTATAGTCACTATGGCGTAAGGCTACGTTGAGATCGTGCAGCACGATAAGCGTGATCAGCCCGTGATCGTGTGTTTCTTGCCGGAGCAGGTCCATGACATGAAACTGAAAATTCAGATCGAGCGCAGAGAGGGGCTCATCGAGAAGCAGCAGGCGAGGGCGACGGATCAAGGCCTGAGCCAGACCCACAAGCTGTTTTTGCCCGCCCGAGAGCTGATCGAGATAGTGCATGGATAAATGCTCTATGCCCAGACGTCGTAACAGTGTCATGACTTGCTCAACGCCGACATGGCCTGCATCGACAGACAAGGCTGAAGCACGGGCTGCTACCAGGACGGACTCTAGTACCCGCAAATGCACAGAGGCCGGCAAAGATTGCGGCAAGTACACCACATGCTGCGCACGCTGCTCGAAACTGATTTTGTCAAGATTTTGGCCGTGGAGTGTAAGGCTGCCTTGCTGTAATGGAAGCAGCCCGGCCAGAGCCTTTAACAGGGTTGATTTTCCGCTGCCATTGGGGCCCAGCACAGCGACCAGCTGACCTGCGGCCAGGGGCTTGAGCGACAGCGCCGGGATAATTGCCTGTTTGCGGTAAGCGACCCGCAGATTGCTGACTTCTAGCATGACGATTAGTTGCTTTGGCGGCGTAACACCACCGATAAGAAGAACGGAACTCCCACCAGCGATGTGACAATGCCTACGGGCACAATAATGCCGGACGAGATGTTTTTGGACGCGATCGATGCCAGTGACAAGACCATGGCGCCGATCAGAGCGCTGCCCGGAAGATAGAAACGATGATCTTCGCCGAACAGGCGTCGGGCGATATGCGGGGCAATCAGGCCAATAAAGCTGATGGTGCCCACAAAAGATACCGCCAGTGCCGCAAGCAGGCTGATGCGCAACAATGAGGTTAGACGCAGTCGCTGTACATTTATGCCGAAGCTGAAGGCCCGGTCTTCACCCAGGCGCAGCGCGGTCAGCTTCCAGGCGTCACGCATGGCCAGCGGCCAGATCAGGGCTACGGCAAGCGCCATGGCGCCCACCTTGGGCCAGGTTGCGCGCGACAGGCTGCCCATAGTCCAGAACACCAGGCTTTGCAGGTCTTCGGCGCTGGCCACAAATTGCATGAGAGAAACCAGTGCATTAAACGAAAACACCATGGCGATGCCAAAGAGCACCAGGCCAGAACTGCTTATGTTGCCCCAGCGAGCAGCGGCGTCAAGCATGAGGGCAGAAAACAGTGCAAACACGAAGGCATTGGCCGCGACCATCCAGCCTGGTGGCAGGCCAGGCAGCGAGAGATCGAGCACAATGGCCAGCGAGGCACCAAAGGCAGCCGCAGACGAAATGCCCAATGTGAAAGGGCTGGCCAAGGGATTGTTGAGGATGGTTTGCATTTCGGCGCCCGCCAGGCCGAGCCCAAGGCCAACCACGACCGCCATCATGGCGTACGGCAGGCGAAACTCCCAGACAATGACGCGCATCGTGGGTTCGGCCATTGAGGGTTGGAGCAGGGTGTGAAAGAGATCAGACCAGGTTAGTGCCGATGGCCCCAGCGTGAAATCGGCCAGCATGGAAAACACAATGATAAATACCAGTGCCGCCACCAGCAGCCAGCGCTTCTTGATCAGATGCTGGTATTGCGTTTCGGCCAGGCCGGTCGTGTGAGCAGAAAGCATTAAATGCCTGAATGAGAATAGGTTACCAACACGAAAGTATAGAGGATTGCAAAATAGCAGTAACAATAACGATAACGATTCTTGTTTATAATCTTGACTTTTATTACATTTTATCGAGGCAAATCATGCGAGCTCCTTCGTGCGGAACAAAAACGGCCACCCCGTTTATGTATAAAAAGCAATTACTCGTTGTCGCGCTGGGGGTGTTGTATGGGCCCTATGTCTGCGCACAGTCAGTAGAAGAGCTTGACCGCGTGGTGATCAAGGCGGAGCAAGAGCTCAAGCAAATGCCTGGCGTTTCAACCATTACCCGGCAAGATATCGAAAAGTCGCCACCTGCCAATGACTTGTCTGAAATCATCCGCACCATGCCGGGGGTCAACCTGACCGGCAACTCGAGCAGCGGGCAGCGCGGCAACAACCGCCAGATCGACATACGTGGCATGGGGCCTGAAAACACGCTTATTCTTGTAGATGGCAAGCCTGTTTCATCACGCACTTCAGTGCGCATGGGCTGGCGTGGTGAGCGCGATACACGGGGTGACACCAACTGGGTTCCCCCTGAAATGGTCGAGAGCATTGAAGTGTTGCGGGGGCCGGCTGCAGCCCGCTACGGCAGCGGTGCTGCAGGGGGTGTGGTCAATATTATTACCAAACCGGTGTCTGACACGCTGACGGGCTCGGCTACGCTGTATGGCAATCTGCCGGCACACAGCGCGGAAGGCGCCTCACGGCGCGGAAATTTCAGCTTGTCTGGTCCCATCAACGAGAAACTGTCTTTCCGGTTGTACGGCAGCATTAATACCACCGATGCCGACGATTACGGCATTAATGAGTCCCATGCCTCAGGGCGTGGCGGGGCAAATCTGGGTTCATTTCCGGCCGGACGGGAAGGGGTGCGCAATAAAGATATTAACGGTCTGCTGCGCTGGAAGCTTGCGCCAGGGCACGAGCTTGACCTTGAGGCCGGCTACAGCCGCCAGGGCAATATCTACACCGGTGACACGCAAAACACCAACACCAACGCCGAGGTGCAGCGGCATATTGGCGATGAAACCAACAGGCTTTATCGGCAAATCTATTCGCTCACACACCGGGGAAACTGGAACGACCAGACTGATACGCTCAGCTATGTGCAATACGAAAGAACGCGCAACACGCGCTTGCTGGAAGGTCTGGCGGGGGGTACTGAAGGTGCGTTCAATGACCCCGGGCGCACCGGCGACGGCGGCTTCGGCAATATTGACCTGACTACGCTGACGGCACACAGCGAGCTTAGTCACCACTTTACGCTGGGTTCGGTAGAGCAGGTGGGGACAGTGGGGCTGGAATGGATGCGCCAGAGCATGAACGATCAGGCTTCTGATTTGAGCGAGCGCAACCCGGTTCGTGTTCCGGGTGCGCCAGCGTCTTATCAGGCCAGATCCAAGGCCAATATTTACTCAGTTTTTGCCGAGAGCAATATGTACGTAAGTGACAGCACAACGGTTACGCCAGGCCTGCGTTTTGACTATCACGATACCCACGGCAGCAACTGGAGCCCGTCGTTGAACCTGTCACAGGCACTCAACGATCGCTGGACCCTCAAGGCGGGTATTGCCCGCGCTTACAAGGCACCCAATCTGTATCAGAGCAACAGCGGATACGCCCTGTATAGCGCCGGCAACGGATGCTGGGGCAATACAGGAGGAGCGACGGATTACGGCTGCTTCCTCATGGGCAATGATGACCTCAAGGCGGAAACCAGCATCAACAAAGAAATCGGTATCCAGTACGAGGGTGAAAATGGTTCAGGTGCCAGCCTTACTTATTTTCGCAATGACTACCAAAATAAAGTAGAAGCCGGTCGTACGGCAGTTACCTCGTTTGTTTCCGGCGGCAAGACTCAAGAGGTGTATCAGTGGGAAAACGTGCCCAAGGCGGTGGTGCAAGGCCTGGAGGGCAGCTTTATTTTGCCATTTGCAGAAGACTGGACGTGGCAGACCAACGCCACTTACATGATTCAGTCCAAGAACAAAAGTTCGGGCGAGGCGCTTTCCACTATCCCCAAATACACCATCAACACGACGCTGGACTGGACTGTTAATCAGTCGCTTTCGCTGCGCGCCCGGGCCACGTTTTACGGCAAGCAGAAGCCCCCCAAGTACGATTACTATGGCCAGCCACTTACCGGCTCGGCAACCGACGAAGTCTCGTCTTACGCTTTGTTTGGACTCAGCGGGCAGTACGTCATCAATAAAAACTTGCGTTTCAACGCCGGGGTCGACAATCTTTTCGACAAACGCATCTTCCGTCGTGGCAATGCCATCGGTGTCAACCTGGGTACTCCCAACTACATTTATGGCGCAGGGGCGTACACCTTCAATCAGCCAGGCCGTACATTATTCCTCGGTATGACGGCCTCATTCTGATCCCGTCAAGGCGTGTTCAGTACGCCTACACTCTTCCCGCACGCTACCTCGGTAGTCTTGGGCAGGGCAGGCTGCGGCAGGCAGGTTCCCGCCGCAGCACAGGGTTATACGCACTGCCGTCTGTAGTGCGTTTTGAACGTCCAGGGTTCCCCACGCAGCGCTGGGTTAAACTGCCTGTCTTATTAAAAATGTGACATGCAAACATACGGAGAGACTAATAATGCGCAAGATTCTTAAGGCTGGCTTTGCTGGCATACTGGCGCTAGGCCTGTCGGCCTCAGCCCTGGCTGCAGACAAATGGCCCTCAAAATCGTTGACCCTGGTCGTGCCGTTTGGTGCAGGCTCCAGCCCCGATGTCATGGCCAGAGTGATTGCCGAGCAGGCCAGCAAAACGCTGGGCCAGCCCATCGTCGTGCAAAATCGCCCGGGCGCCAGCGGCAACCTGGGTACGGGCTACATCGCAAAAGCCGCAGCCGATGGGTATACGTTTGGTGTGTCCATTACCGGGCCCATGGTCAATAACACAATTCTTTATGCAAACCTGCCTTACGACCCCAAAAAAGACCTGGTACCGCTCACATTAGGCGTGCACCAGCCCAATATTCTGGTCGTGCCGGCGGCGTCTGACATTAAAACGTTTGATGATTTGATCAAGGCCATGAAGGCGCCGGACAGCGCTTACAATTTCCCGTCGACGGGAGCCGGTACGGTTTCTCACCTGTCGGTGGAACTGTTGCTGGAACGTGCGGGGGGCAAAGCGGTTCACGTGCCATACCCATCTTCGCCGGCGGCCGTCACCTCGTTACTGTCGGGTGATACGCACTTTGCAGCCTTGCCACCCATTGCCGTCATGCCCATGGTGAAAGAAGGCCGTCTGCGCGCTCTGGCTACTGTGTCCAGCGAACGCGCCAGTTTTCTCCCAGACACGCCCACCGTTGAAGAACTCGGTTATCCGGGTATCGAAGGGTCAGGATGGATAGGTTTTGTTGCACCGTCCGGCATGCCGGATCACGTCCAGAAGCAATTGACTGATGCGCTGATTGACGCCATTGCGAATCCTGAAGTGCAGGCTAAGCTAAAGGCACAGTTCATGGAGCCGGTTGGCGACCAGCCTGAGGAATTTGCAAAATACATGGATGACGAGCTTGCACGCTGGGCACCCGTGATTAAGCGACTTAACCTCAGCGTTAATTGATCCTTAGCGCGCCGTTGTCAGAAGTACTCGTCTTCGGTGCGCGCAGTGACAGAAAACTAGCTAACTAAGCGAAGCGCCTGGCCGTCAGCCAGGCGCTCGGGCTTTGTACCGTTAGCTTTTGAACGCCTGGGCATCAGGTGCCTTTGCTGCAAGACAAACTTTAGGGCCTTACATAAGTAAGCAGCAAGGCCGCTAACGCGCTAGCCAAGTGCGCGTATAAAGGTTTCCATCTTGGTGGCAGTTTCGGCGATTTCACTTTCAGGGTCAGACCCGGCCACCGTACCAGCGCCGGCATACACCCGCAGCCGCGTCGGCTCAGTGTGCATGGCGCATCGCAAGGTTAGCGCCCACTCTCCGTCGCCATTGGCGCGTTGCCAGCCGACCAGGCCGGCAAAGTATTCACGATCAAACGGCTCAAGATGATGGATGTGTTCAAACGCCTTGTCGGTTGGCTGGCCGCAGATAGCGGGCGTGGGATGCAGCGCGCATGAAAGCTGCAGCGCAGTGACCGCCGGGTCGCGCAACTGGCCCGTAATAAAGGTGGACAAATGCCACAGCGTATCGGTGCCGATGACGGAAGGGCCTGAGGGCACATCGAGCTCATCGCAGTATTCGCGCAAAATGCGTTCAATGTCATTGACGACGTAGGCATGCTCGCGCAGGTCTTTTTCAGAGCGCGCCAGCCCCGCCTTCAGTGCTGCATCTGTGTCTGGGTCGCTGTTGCGGCCTATAGACCCTGCCAGAGGGTTAACAAAAATACGATCACCCTCGCGTCGCACCAGAAGCTCGGGGCTGGCACCCACCATGACGCCACTGGCAAGCGATGTGCCGCCATCCCCCCAGATTGGCAGAGCGAAAGTATAGCCATGCGCGTTGCGACGCAGCAGGTCTTGTAGAAGCTGCGGGTAGTTGGGTGGCTGATCCAGCTCAATATCCATGGCGCGCGACAGCACGACTTTTTTCAGATCACCTTCAGCAAAAAGCGTGAGCGCTTTTCGTACCATATCGCCGTAGGCTTCTGGAGCTGGTACCGGCGTGCGTCCTAGAATGTGTGGCTTTGCAGTTTGGCCTGAAGCGGCGCTGTGTGTGGCAGTGTTGCTATCAGGCACATCAGCGCGCTCATAGGCCAGGGGTATGGTCAGACTGGCCGCTTTGCTTGTATCAAAAGGCACCAGACCGAATAACACAGGTTCAGTCAGGCCGCGCTGTCGGGCTTCGTCAAACAAAGATTGCACTACGGAGACACTTACCGGTTCCATGGCCGACAATGCGCCTTTGCTGGCCTGGCTACGCCATTGGGTTGTCGGCGAGGCAAAAAAAACATCACCCCTGGCAAAATCATCAAGCATCCAGCCTCTGGCCGGCAGGCTCTGTTGTGTTGCGGCTGTGTTGTGCGGCACAGGCGTCCCCGTTTCGGTTGGCATAGTGTTTGTATCCTTCAAGTGTCTTTTAACTCGGGCAAGTTAGCAGAATACCCTACAGCGTTCAAACTCTCTTTGAGGTGCAGTTCAGTTGCCGTGCGGGTTTTTCATGCTTGCGACCCGTTGCATCGCACAGTGAGCCAACGTATAGTAATGCAACCAGTTGCATAATCATTTTCAAAGACTTCTCATGAGCCTGCCTCCCATTCTTACTCAACGCTTGCGCCTGCCCGTGGTCGCATCCCCCATGTTCATTGTTTCCACGCCCGAGCTGGTCATTGCTCAGTGCAAGGCGGGTGTGGTGGGATCGTTTCCGGCCCTGAACGCACGCCCTGCGTCACAGCTCGCTGAGTGGTTGGAACGTATTACCACTGCGCTGCGTATTCATGATGAGCAGCATCCAGGGCGACCATCGGCGCCATTTGCCGTCAATCAGATCGTGCATAAATCCAACGACCGGCTGGAGCACGATATGGAAGTATGTGTGCAATACAAGGTACCTATCGTGATTACGTCGCTGGGCGCCAGATCCGAGATCAACGATGCTGTTCACAGTTATGGCGGCATTGTGCTGCACGATGTTATTGACAACAGGTTTGCCCGCAAGGCCATTGAAAAAGGTGCAGATGGGCTTATCGCCGTGGCTGCAGGCGCGGGTGGGCACGCGGGCGTGCAGTCGCCCTTTGCTCTGGTGCAGGAAATCAGAGAGTGGTTTGACGGGCCGTTGCTGTTGTCCGGTTCTATTGCCAACGGTAAATCGGTGCTGGCGGCTCAGGCCATGGGTGCTGACCTGGCTTATGTTGGTTCAGCATTTATCGCTACTCAGGAAGCCAACTCCGTCGAGGGCTACAAGCAAATGATTACTGACTGCACGGCGAAAGATGTCATCCATACCAACCTCATCACAGGCGTGCACGGTAACTATCTCAGGCCTTCGCTGGTTAATGCGGGGCTGGACCCGGATCAGCTTCCCAGCGGTGATCCGTCACAGATGGACTTTGGATCTGACCGAGAAAAGCCGAAGGCGTGGAAGGAAATCTGGGGATGCGGGCAGGGCATTGGAGTGATCAAAGATGTACCGTCGGTCCAAATGCTGGTTGACCGTCTGGTTGATGAATACCAGGCCGCCTTGCGCGGACTGGGGACGGTCATCCAGGTCCCCATTCATCCGGCTTATGCGCCACCTGGCATTGCCGCCGAGATAGCCTGACCGTCACGCGGGCATTAGGTCAGGCCATCTGGAAAACGGGCAAGCCTGGCCTCCATTTAAACAAACGGTCGAGCCTGGCCTTCATTTAAACGTTTGATATCAATTCAGTCTTGGGGCTGGCTGCCTGACCCAAAATGGGGCACCGGGTCAAGTATGCCCTAAACCTAGTGTCAGGCGTATTAGGACTCTTTCAGGGTGCTGCTCAGACAGAAAGGTGGTGGCACTTTCAGTCGTCGCTGCTCAGTTCACTGAGCGCCTGCCTGGACCATTCTATCCATGAGGTTTCAGCCATAATGCCTGCCTTGAGCACCAGGTGTTGCAGTCGGGTCGTACGAGAGGCGTATGGCGCGCTGAAGTCGCGCTCTTCAATTTCAAGATAATGGGCCAGTTTATCTTCGTGCATGGCGAGTGTGCGAGCCAGCTCTTGTGTCAGGCCGGCAGGACCAATAACTGCTTCGGCACGCAGTTTCACCATAAGCTCGTTGCGCACGGGCGAAAACTCGGTTTCCTGGCCGACCCAGCGCGTGAGCTCGTGGCGACCCGCCTCAAGTATGCAATAGCTGCGTTTGCGGCCTGCACCTGATTGAGGCGGCAGAGATTTAATCCACCCGGCATTTTCGAGACGGGCAAGCTCCCGATAAATTTGCTGATGCGTGGCGCTCCAGAAATAGCCCAGCGATCGGTCAAACCGGCGGGCGAGTTCTGAGCCAGAGCAGGGGCGTTCAACCAGCGCCGTAAGCAGCGCATGTGGCAGCGACATAGTTTCGAGACCAATACGTTTTAAATTTAAATGGTGTGCCTTGTCGCAGCGACAGGTAGCGATCAATGTAACGGAAGACATCTGTTTCGACAACTTGTTGAAACATAAAAACAGTATGTTATAACTTAACATTTTCAGCGCTGGCTTGTCGTTGTGTAGTCTCGATGCGTAGCAGGCAGCACATGGTTTTATTTTTGACTCAAAGCGCGAAAACCTCCTCAGGCTGCACAGGCTTTCAAGTCTGTCTTTTAATTGTTTCTACTGCCCCATGCGTCATCGCGTTCACCCTCCCTGTTAATGGTCAATTAATAAGCAAGCAGGGGATCATCTTGTCAGCAGGTATTTTCTCGTACTTCATACTCGCACATGGTGGGTCGGGCCCACTGCTGGGCGATACACGCGTCTTGCGCGCTGTTTCTGCTCCGTGCGTAATGCGTGGGTGCACGACATGAGGAAGGAAACCGATGTCATCATCGTTGGGGCGGGGCCTGCCGGCATAGGTGTGGCGCTGGCGTTTGAAAAACTGCCAGGCATAAAGTACGCCATACTCGAAAGCCACCAAGTGGGTGAGTCATTTCGGCGCTGGCCGGCGCAAACCCGGTTTATTACCCCCTCTTTTCACAGCAACCCGTTTGGCCTGGCAGACCTCAATGCAGTCAGCGAATTTAGCTCTCCAGCCATTTTCGCAGGTGCAGAGCATCTCAGTGGCGAGCAGTATGCCAATTACCTGCTCTTTATTGCCCGCCAGCATGCCTTGCCGGTTGTCTCAGGGTGTCGGGTGCAGCAGGTTACGCCGGTTAAAGAAGGGGGCTTTGTGCTCACCAGCGAGCAGGGCGAGCTGCACACACGGTTTCTGGTGTGGGCCACAGGCGAATACCAGTTTCCCGAGCTTGCTCCGTTTCCTGGCGCACAATGGTGCTGCCACTACGCACAGGTGCCTGGCTGGCAGCGTTTCGAAGCGCCTGACTACACTGTAATAGGCGGGTACGAAAGCGGTATTGATGCGGCCGTCAATCTGATCAAACTGGGCCGTCGTGTGCGCTTGCTCACACGTAAGTCCACATGGGATCCGCTTGGGCCCTACGACCCCAGCTTGTCGCTGTCGCCCTATAGTCGCGAGCGGCTGTATGCGGCAGTTGACACGGGCCGTCTCGACATAGTGTTTGGCGCCGATATTGTCCAGGTTGAAACCCGCAGAGCGGGCGGCTATCGCATACACGCGGCTGACGGTCGCTACTGGGATGACGCCCAGGCCCCAATTTTGGGTACCGGCTTTCGCAAAGGCGGTGGTGCACAGCAAATTGCAGAGCTTTGGCAGTGGACGGCAGAAGGGCGCATTGCGCTTACTGACAATGATGAGTCTACCGTGGTGCCGGGGCTGTTTCTGGCCGGGCCACAGGTGCGTCACCATGACCGCATTTACTGCTTTATTTACAAGTTTCGTCAGCGCTTTGGCGTGATCGGTCTAAGCATAGGCCAGCGATTGGGGCTGGATACAGAAGCACTTGAAAGCGGCTCTGGCGCGTGGGGTCCGTTTGGCAACAGCGATTGCTGCGAAGGCTGCCAGTGTTGAAACGACGAGGGGTCTGAAACGTCTGGCTGGCTGAGTGGCGGCTGCCTTGCCGCATCAGCTGGCCTTCAGCGCCGCCACACACAGCGCCAAACAACGTCAACACAACGTCAACACAGCGCCACACACAGCGCCACACACAGCGCCACCTATCGGGCCCAGCTATTCACGACAGTCTTAACATGTGCACGAGCTATACTCCATGGGGTTACATTTTTGAGCATGTGAAGGATTCCGCCATGAGCACCTTGCCCCCCTGTCCGGAATGCAATTCCGATTTCACCTACGAAGATAGAGAGCATTACATCTGCCCCGAGTGTGCTCACGAATGGTCGCCGGAGGCCGCCGAGTCTGCAGAACCGGCTGAAAGAATTTATCGCGACTCCGCTGGAAACGTTCTGCAAGACGGAGACACGGTAACTGTCATTAAAGAGCTGAAACCCAAAGGGTCGGGCAGTGTCATCAAAATGGGCACAAAAGTAAAAGGCATTCGTCTGGTCGACAGCGATCACGATATTGATTGCAAGATCGAAGGCCACGGCGCCATGAGTCTTAAGTCAGAGTTCGTCAAGAAGGTGTGAGCCGATTGAGCAAAGTTCTTTGGGCTACGACGCCGAAAAATAGTAAACCAACCTGTTGACAGACTTACAGGGTATCCACACGGAGCAACCCCATTCCATCTCATAATCTGGCGCACCTGATTACTAAGAACCGCATTTTCCTGATAGCCACTCTGATCAGCCTGTTCTGGTGCCTGAATGTGTATGCACAGTATTCAGTCCAATCAGTTCCCAATCCGAAAACATTGGGAGATGAACATTATGTCAGCGACCCAGATGGCAATTTAAGCAGCAGCACCCGTGCGCAACTGGATGCCATCAGTGCTGGCATAGAACACGCCAACGGCAGTGAGTTCGCCGTGGTGGTAGTGGACGATTACAAGGGTGGCAGTGATTTTAAATTTGCCCTCGATTTGTTTACACATTGGGGTATAGGCAAGCAGGGAAGTGATAACGGCCTGCTGCTCTTCTTGAGCATGGACAGACGCGAATATCGTTTTATCAGTGGCTATGGTGTAGAAGGAATTTTTCCAGATGCACTTTTAAACCAGATCGGAGAGAACTATCTGGTTCCCTACCTGAAAGCGGGCAACACAGATAGTGCGGTATTAGCCACCGCCAAAGCAATTGAAAGCGTTTTCTTGTCGCCTGCCCATGAACTTGAGCTAGCGAACATGAAGGCTTATCGGCCTAGTTTCTGGAATCTGCATGCTGCTACGCTGGAACAGACGCTGACCGTGCTGGTGGTGTTCGCCATTGGGTTCGGCTGGATAAGCCTGGCGCGTCGATGGGTGCTTAAAAAATACGCGGTTAAGCCCAAGCCCTACAAGGGGCACGCCTTCTGGTATGCACTGTTTACATTTTTGTTTGCGCTTTTTCTTACCCTGTTCGCGTTCGGGTTTCTTAACGTAATTGATCAAGTCTATCAGTTTAAGAATCTGCCAGGCTTTGTGGCTGTGTTTGGTGCGTTTCTTCTACTCTTTCACTTTCAGGGTTGTCGTCAATTTATTAAGAAAAGCACCAAGGACCGCAAAACAGCTCTGGATATGCGGGTTTCGTTTACTCGTCTGAATCTTGTGCCGCTATTGCTGTCGCCCTTCGCCTACAAGGCCTATTTCGATTTAGGCAAAATCAGCAAAAGCTCCCATCTGCGGGCAATTCCACCGGCTGCAACGGGCCAATGGGTCCGCGTACACAGGGATAAAATCAAGCGTGGGAAGTTGCAAGAGTATTTAACCGAGCTGCAGAGGCGGGAAGAAAAACTAGGTGCGAAATCGTACGAAATCTGGCTGGACCAAGACACCGGTAGCATCCATACCGTCGATTTTGCCGGCGAAAACCTGACGCGATACGAGGTTTGCCCGAAATGCCAGGGGCAAGCCCTGAAGCAACCAGACGTCAAGGTGCGCAAGCGGGCAACTCGTACCAAAACTGGCACCGGAGAACGCATACAGGCATGCGCCTTCTGCGACTACACGATATCACTGGGAATGGTGACGTTGTCTAAGCTACAAAGCAGCTCAGGCTCCGGCAGCTCAGGCAGTTCGGGGGGAGGGGGAAGCAGTAGCTCTGGAAGCAGTTTTGGTGGAGGCTCTAGTGGCGGGGGCGGAGCGGGCGGTAAGTGGTAGGCGCGCAAGGCAGACGCTGCAGCAATACAAGAGAGCGGGAAGACATGATCTTCCGGCTCTTTTTTTTCAAACAAGCATGACTGAAACAAGCATGACTGAAACAAGCATGACTGAAACAAGCATGACTGAAACAAGCATGACTGAAACAAGCATGACTGAA
>RAPG01000019.1 GCA_005239165.1 Allopusillimonas ginsengisoli | reverse complement strand
TGATCGTGTCATATCGGTATCCTAAAGCAAAAAATTACTTTAGAGCACGGTTTTGTCTACTGGTGTGACTAGGTCCAGTTTGCCCTGTGTCACAGAAGGCCGAGCTCTCATTGCTACTGACACCATCATTAATACACAGCGATCTGGCCAGGTAGGTTTGTCTGAAGAAAGTGATCTTTATGAGAGATAGCTTCTTATGGGTTTCTCCATACTATGTAATGACTTACATTTTGCAATAGATTCACGCGATGGCATCAGACGGATAGTCCTATGATTTCGGAGATTGTGTGCCAGACAGCATATTGAGTGGGACCGTCTCGAGACGATCGAGAATTTGCAAGGCGCGCTCCTGCATTTCATCCGCCGATAATTGTCTCGATACGCTGTCCATCGTAGCCAACTCAGGAACAGTTATTGCTTTTCAAATATTAAACTGGCGGAGGGTGGGCATCCTGGCTCAAAGCGCCTAATGTGAACTGAAATACAAAGCAAAATGGCCACTAAAGAATCCGCCGGTACTCGATCAGCAAATCTTGAGCCAAGTGAGCAGGCCCAAGCGGCTGACCGTTCGACTCCTGGCGCTCTGGTTATTCACAAAATCATTCGAAAAGAGGGCGAAGAGGCGCTGCATCGCGCCGGTTGGGCACTAGGTTGGTCAGCCTTCGCCGCTGGGTTGTCTATGGGGTTCTCGTTCTTAACCCAGGCCACGTTGCAGGCAAGCCTGCCCGATCTTCCGTGGCGAGACCTTGTAGCAAGTTTCGGATATTGCACAGGCTTTGTCATCGTAATACTGGGTCGTCAGCAACTTTTCACAGAAAGCACGCTCACGGCTCTGTTGCCCGTTCTAACTAGGCCTAGCACCAATACGTTTTTGCTCGCGATGCGCCTATGGGCAATCGTTTTGCTTGCCAATGTAATAGGCACGTTTCTTTTCGCCTCGTTACTGATGATTCCGAACGTATTTAACCCGGAAGTCGTTCGGGCGTTCGGGGAATTGGCTGTTCAGACTGTCACTAACGACTTTCTGCCTACCTTGTTGAGAGCATTTTTCGCCGGCTGGCTCATTGCATTAATGGTCTGGATACTTCCCAACGCACAATCGGCCCGATTGTTGACCATTATATTGATCACTTATGTCGTCGCTGTCTGTCATCTTTCCCATATTATTGCCGGCTCCGTGGAAGCCAGCTATGGAGTGCTGGCAGGCCATGCTTCCATTTCTGATTTCTTTTTGCGGTTTATGTTACCAACTCTTTTGGGCAATATTCTCGGCGGTGTGGGGATGGTTGGCCTTCTCAATCATGCTGCCGTTGCGTCGGAGGTTTCTGATGCGCCAGACGGATGACGCAGGCATCATTGGCATGTGGAATCTCTTTTCAGTTAGTTCGAAAAACAGGAAATGCTGAGAGACATTGCGCAGTGCTTGGGATCTCAGTCGCCAAAGTTCGGTGAGGTTATCTGTGTACAGCAAATGCCCGTGTGGACTTTGACGACAACGAATCGTGCCAAAAAATTTGGTAGATATACGGATCTTGCTTACTGTAGCTAAACTCCTTGTCGTCATGCGAGCATCTGCACTGCCCCGCAAGATGACGATGACTTCTAGTCGCTACTATATTTATCTGGTGCATGCATGAAATACCTTAAAGGCTACCCATCCGACCTGCAGGCCAAAGTGCGGCTGCTGGTCGAGCGCGGGCAACTGGGTGACGTATTACGCAACCGTTATCCGACCAGCCATTCGGTGCGTACTGACAAAGCGTTGTACGACTATGTTGTAGGCTTGAAGAACGAATACATTCGCAACGGCGCGCCCATCAGCAAGGTTGCATTCGACAGCAAAATGCAGGTAATTGCCCACGCCTTGGGCACGCACACCACCATTTCGCGGGTGCAGGGCATGAAGCTCAAAACCAAGCGCGAGATACGCATAGCCACGGTGTTTCGTGCAGTGCCCGAAGAATTCCTGAAAATGATCACCGTGCACGAGCTGGCGCATTTAAAGGAAAGGGAACATAACAAGGCGTTCTACAACCTGTGCGAACGCATGGAGCCGAACTACCATCAATATGAATTTGATCTGCGCATGTACCTGACGCATCTGGACTTGCCTGATGGTCAGGGCTTGTGGGTGATCTGAACACCAAAAGCGTAGGGCGTTATAGCTTCGAATCCGAGCGGAAAATTGGACAGTTCAAATATGCGAAAAGCTATCTGCAGAGTGATGCTCCAATCGCTATTGACCCCATAAAACTTTATTGAATATGCCTTTTGTCTCTGAGCGCTACGGGGGCCTGCATGACGTGCTACGTGATGCAGGCCCAGGCACGTGGGGCAGGGCGCTGCTGCAGCGAGAGCACGGGCTGTCAGATCAGTCGCCACATGTATCGTTCTTGTTGAAGGCAAATAACGCAGATCGCTGGGGAGCTTTGGCCATTGGGCCATCAAAGAACCCTTCAGTATCTCAGCTTGCCAGCCCTAAGTTACCGCAGCTTGATGTGTTGGCGGCCGAATTGTTGGCCATGAACCAGCGTTTGCCGCCCGTCGATGCCAGATTACGTCGTCGATTAATGGCTACACCTAGTCTGGGAGGGGCTCGACCTAAAGCAACTGTTCAAGATGGCGATGATTTCTGGCTGGTTAAGCCCGTATTGCCGTCAGACATCCATGATGTGCCATTGCTTGAGCATGCCATGGCGCAGTGGGCCAGCGCAGCTGGGCTGCGGTTTGCGGCAACAGGCCACGATTGCGTTGCGCAGTTGAAAGGAACGGGTATCTCGGTGCTGCGCTCTTTGCGTTTTGATCGAAAAAATGGGCATCGGCTAATGACCGTAAGTGGTGCAACCATGTTGCAGACACAATACCCGAACGCTTCGCCAGCAGATCATCTACGTTGGAGTTATCCGCGTCTGGCTAACACCCTCGCAAAGATAGGTGCGCCGCGCGAAGATTGGCTCGAACTGTTTAATCGTATGGTTTTTAATGCGCTCATTGGCAATGATGACGATCATCCTAGAAACCACTCAGCGGTGTATGTCCCACAAGAGGGCGCATGGCGTCTGGCGCCGGCGTACGACGTGGTGCCAGAGCTGCAATTTGCCCCTAAACGCCTATCGATGATGCTCAGCCAGGGCCGCTTCGATATTTCGCGCGAAAATGTGCTCGGTGATGCAATGAAGTTTGGGTTTGCTAGCCAGCAGCAGGCTCAGGTGCACCTGGACGCGTTGCTCGTGCGCCTCGCCGATACATTTGAGTCGATCGGGTCGCTCCTTACCGATGAATTGCGTAACCTGATGAAAGATAGGATTGAGCACAATATGAAAATACTCGGCCCTGTCCTCCTCGGTCATAATCGACGTCCGGTCACCTGAAATCCGAAATTGTGGGGGCGATCAATATTAGTAAAATAGCCAAACCTATAATCCTTATGTCACGTCTTGCTACATCGCCTTGATGTAGCAACGACAGCCCCTATCGGCAGGACGGTGCAGTGATATCAATCTGCGAAAGCGCGGGTTACCACCAATTTCATGCGGTGCGTTTTGTCATCGAGACAGTGGTACAAGCCGCCAGACCGGATGCCGCCGATGACAAGCGCGGCAAAGGCGGCGTAGTCTGGCATACACAGGGTAGCGGCAAGAGCATTACCATGACGTGCTTTGCAGCACGCGTAATGCAAGAGCCCGCTCTGCTAAACCTCGCTATCGTGGTCATCAATGATCGCAACGATCTGGATGGACAGCTTTTTGGCGTTTTCAGTTTGGCTCGGGACCTGCTGCGAGAACAACCCGTACAGGCCAGCACCCGTCAGGAACTGCGACAACTGCTGGCCAACCGCCCGTCGGCACTCAGTCTGGCAAGCTCATCTTAGCTATTGCTGAGACATGCCATATCCAGAGAATTAGCAGTACGACACGTACTGTTGACCACACCCAACGATTAGGTCCTGCTGACTGGAAAGCCCCAGACGTACCAACACCGACGAGGGTAGGTAGGATGAAAACGATCGGCAGAAGGCACTCACAGGTTCTTGATCTACACGACCGCTCGTTAAGAAGAATACTAGTCCGATGGTATAACGCATTCTGTGGTCTTTCCTGGCCCGGCTACCACCCGCAAGGTTCCTCCAAGATGGTGGCAATCCGAATGTGCCCACAGACCAAGCGGAAATATTGAGCCAAACACCCAGCCCACGACAAGTGCAATAAAGATCAGACCAATTTTTCTCAACATGAAAAACATTATTACACGCCTCTGTATAGCCGCAAATGGGAATGCAGGCTTTATCTGGAGAGGAAACTCTCTATAGCCACAGCCAGGGCTTCGGGCTGATCGAGATGAACCATATGACCCGCCTGATTGATAACCGTGCGCTCAACGGACGGGACCTTGCTTAAGCGGTCTTCAAATTCGGAGCGAGGGTATGTGCCACTGCTGCGGCGTTCATGGGCAGTTTGTTCACCTTCTACCCAAAGGACGGGCGCCTGGATTTCTGCCCAGGTGGCAACTGCTTCATCGCACCGATACAGAATGGGATTGACGCGTTTGTGCGCGGCATCAGCCGAGATGTGCCAGCGGCCGCCCTGCCCAGGCTCTGTCCATTGACGCGCGAGCCAGCTACCAAACTCTTGCTCCAGCCGCGGGCTTCTGCGTTTTAAATGATCAACGACCTCTTGCTCACTTGCGAAAGATCGCAATGACGTGGGTGACTTTAGCTCTGAAAGCCATTGAGCCAGCCGGGCCGGCGCCTTGGACGGATCGGACTTGGCAAGCCCGAAACCCTCGACATTGATTAACCGCCGAATTCGTGTGGGGCATGTGCCTGCGTAGGTCATCGTAATATTGCCGCCCATGCTATGGCCGAGCAAATCAATGGGATCGGTCGGCGATATGTAGTCGACGATAGCATCCAGATCGCCGTAGTAGTCATAGAACCAGTAGCTGCCGACGGGCTGCGAACCTCTGCTTCCTCCGAAACCCCGCCAGTCCAGTGCGATGATTTCACGACCAGCGCAAAGATAGTCTACGCAGCGTTGAAAAGAGGCTCCGATATCCATCCAGCCATGAGCAAGGAGGAGCGGGGGCGCGTTAAGCGAAGAACCGTTTTCGGGAGCCCATCGGCGGATACGGTAGGGCACGCCGTCCCGGATGGTGATCTGCTCGACGGTGCAGGCTCTGTGCGGGGCGTAGGGCGGGGGTTGCTTGCTCATGGGTAAAGTATAAGCTCACCTCCGTGTCTGTGCCCTGTGTGAAATGCGTTCTTTATAAATCGACGAGCTCTGTTTTCCTTCGCCAGATTTTATTCCTCATCCTCAGGATAACCCTCGGATCTAACGCTTGTATTCACCCCACAAATCGTCATAATTATGAATTATGGCTACACGAATTGTTCAACAGGTGCTTTACCTAGAAGTCGCCAACCGGCTGCGTGCCTCGATTCAGGCGGGGGAGCTGGCGGCTGGCGAGTGGATAGACGAAGTACGTCTTACCCAAGAAATGGGTATCTCCCGCACTCCTTTGCGTGAAGCGCTCAAGGTGCTGGTGTCCGAGGGGCTGGTCAGGCTCGAGCCGCGTCGTGGCTGTTTCGTCAATCAGCTTGCTGAGCGTGATCTTGACGATATCTTTCCGCTTATGGCCATGCTTGAGGGGCGTTGTGCCTATGAGGCAGCCCGCAAGGCCACTGACGCTGATCTGCAGCAGCTTGAACCTTTGCACGACCGCTTGCGCGAATTCGCCGCAGGTGGCCAGGTCGATCAGTATTACGCGGCCAATGCAGTCATTCATGAAGCCATTCAGGCCTTGGCCGACAATCGCTGGCTTTCTGATCTTATCGATGGCCTGCGTCAGGTATTGAGTCTGTCGCGGCATAAAAGCCTGGCTTTGCCGGGGCGTGTAGCCCAATCATGCGCCGAGCATCTGGCCATATTTGCCGCCATCAAAGCGCGCGACCCTGACGCCGCCGACAGGCTCACGCGCGAACACTTGATGCGTCAGCTCGATGCCCTGCATGTGCTCGCCAAGGGCGACACCATCAGCCCGGAACCCTTGCAGCCAGGCATCGCGCCACAGGGTGGCATCACCGAGGTGGCAACCCAGAACACAGGAGAGTGAGCATGGCTGTATCTGATACGAACGCGAGTACGGTAGCCGACGAGGCGGCCAGAAAACCAGCGAACAAAGATGTGGGCAAGGGGGCCGCCAAAGAAGTGAATAAAGATATCCACAAGGAAGTCAGCGAGGCAAAGCAGAAGGCACCGCAAGGGCTTATGGCGCGGCTTGGCCGCTGGCTTGAGCGCGATCATAGTGCCGATATTGCCGAAATCAGGCCGCTGTTTACGGCCCGGCTGACTGATGTGGCGTCCAACAGGTTTGCCAGGCAGTGGGGCGAGCGCTATCTGGCCGGTGACGGCGACCTGCGGCGCGGCATGCTGGCGGGGCTGGCGCAAGCCAGTGCCGAGCTTGAGCCCCGAGGCGAGCTGGGGTTGCGGCTATTTCGCCGGCTTTATGCTCAGGCTGATAACTTGCGTCTGCTGGTCGATCTCCGCGCTGATATGCTGCGCTGGCGAAACCAGGTAGCCGGTCTGGCTACGCTTGAAGGCGAGCTGGGTAGCCTGCTGTCCAGCTGGTTTGATGTTGGCATGCTTGAGCTGCAGCCTATTACCTGGGATTCTCCCGCTTCACTGCTTGAAAAGCTCATCCAGTTTGAAGCGGTTCATGAGATCCGCTCATGGGAAGAGCTCAAACATCGCGTGGCGGCTGACAGGCGCTGCTATGCGTTTTTTCACCCGCGCATGCGCGGTGTGCCGCTGATCTTTGTAGAGGTCGCATTTGCCGCTGACATGGCGGGCGATGTGCAGGTGCTGCTTGATCCGCAGGTGCCAGCTGACAGCCCGCACGATGCGCGCTGGGCTATTTTTTATTCTATATCCAACACCCAGCCGGGCCTGCGTGGCATCAGCTTTGGTAATTTTCTGCTCAAGCGCGTGGTTGATGAGTTATTGCACGAACTGCCTAAACTTAAATCGTTTGCCACGCTTTCACCTATCCCGGGTTTTGTGAACTGGCTGTCCAGACAAGACGGCCAGGCCATGCAGTCGCTGCTGCACGAAAAAAGCGACCGACTAGAGGCGCTGGATGATGCCGAGGCCGGCAAGAAGTGGGTGGAGCGCCTGCAGGCTGCTGCCGTGGGTGAGGCATCTGACACAATACGGCGTACCGGTCTGCGGATGGCGCTTCACTACCTGAAGGCCATGAAAGACGGGCATCCGCTTGACCCGGTGGCACGCTTTCATCTGGGCAATGGTGCCCGTATCGAAAGGCTTAACTGGGCGGCTGACAGCTCTTCAAAAGGGCTGTTGCAGTCATGCGGAGTTATGGCTAACTATCTCTACGACCTTGATGAGCTGGATGACAATCTGGCGCAGTTAGCCGCAGGCAAACCCAGAGTAGGGCGCAACATGCGATGGCTATGACCTCATCTTCATCATCTTCTAAGGGCAATGTGCATCTTGAGCTCGACGGCAGACTCGCATTCGTGACCTTGTCCCACCCGGGTCGCCTCAACGCCATCACGGTGGCTATGTGGCAATCGATCGGTGAGATCTTTACGCATCTGGCACAACAAGATCAATTGCGTTGCGTTATCGTGCGCGGTGATGACGGCAATTTCGCCGCAGGCGCTGATATTTCCGAGTTTCCGCGAGAGCGTGCTGATAAAGCTGGTGTCATCAATTATCACACCCGCATTCTGGCGCCCACGTTAGCGGCTGTTGCGCGCTGCCCGCATCCTGTGGTGGCACAGATTGAAGGGGTTTGCGTTGGGGGTGGGCTTGAGCTGGCCAGCCAATGTGATCTTCGCATTGCGGGTCGCTCGGCACGTTTTGGTGTGCCTATCAATCGCCTGGGCTTTCCGATGGCACCCGATGAAATGCGTGGGTTGCTCGCGCTCGCCGGACGTGCTGTCACACTCGAGATTTTGCTTGAAGGGCGTGTGTTTGGTGCCGATGAGGCCATGGCCAAGGGGTTGCTTACCCGGATCATGCCCGATGACGAGGTTGCCGCAGATGTTTTGCGCTGCGCCCGTCGCCTTGAGCAAGGGGCACCGCAGGCGGCCCGAATCAACAAGAAAACGGCGACGCTTTTGAGTGCTGCACCTGAACCGCTCAGTGAGACCGAACTTAGCTCGTTATTTAACTACGCAGAAACAAGCGACCATAAAGAAGGCGTAGAAGCCTTTCTGGCTGGTCGGCCCCCCGTATTTTCAGGAGATTGATGTGGGCACTAATGCCAATCTTTACGCCATTCTGGTAGCGGGGTTTCCCCAGGATCATGCCAAAATCGCCATTGAAACACCCGACAGGCGATATAGCTGGTCAGACATTGACGAGATGAGCGGCCGTATCGCAAATCTGCTGCAGGCACTTGATTTGCCGGCAGGCGCGCGTGTTGCCGTGCAGGTGGAGAAATCGCCCGAGGCCTTGATGCTTTATCTTGCCACGGTCAGGGCGGGGCTGGTGTATCTTCCGCTGAACACCGCGTATAAGGCTGGCGAGGTTGAGTATTTTCTGACAGATGCCGAGCCTTCTGTGGTGGTGTGCGACAGCAAAAACCAGCAATGGATCAGCGAACTTGCCGCCAAAACAGATACACCTCATGTATACACCCTGGACGCCGACGGCAGCGGCAGTCTTGCCGTAGCGGCGGCCAGTCAGGATACGGCATTTAGTACCGTGCAAAACCAGCCCGATGACCTCGCCGCCATTTTGTACACCTCAGGTACAACAGGGCGCAGCAAGGGTGCCATGCTTACGCACAGCAACCTGTCTTCCAATGCGCAGGTGCTTCACTCCTACTGGGGATGGCGTGCCGACGATGTGCTGCTGCATATGCTGCCTATTTTCCACGTGCACGGCTTGTTTGTCGCGTCGCATGGGGCATTGCTGGCGGGCGCCAAAATGATCTGGCTGCCCCGGCTCAACATTGATCAGGCATTACAGTATTTGCCGCAAAGCACAGTGATGATGGGTGTGCCAACTTATTATGTTCGCTTGCTGGCCGATGAGCGGTTTACACGCGATGCCTGCAAAAGCATGCGTCTGTTTATTTCGGGGTCAGCTCCCTTGCTTGATGAAACCTTTAACGCGTTTCGCGAACGCACAGGGCACACCATACTCGAGCGTTACGGCATGAGCGAAACCATTATGCTCACGTCCAACCCGTACCACGCGGCTGATGGTGAACGGCGGGGAGGCACGGTGGGCAAGGCCTTGCCCGGTGTTTCGGTGCGGGTGGTTGATGACGAGGGGCAGGCGCTTGCTGTTGGTGAGATCGGTAATGTGCAAGTGCGCGGGCCCAATGTCTTTTCGGGCTACTGGCGCATGCCTGAAAAAACGCGTGAAGAGTTCACTGCCGACGGCTGGTTCAGAACCGGCGACGTGGGCAAGTTTGGCGGCGAGGGTATACCTGATGACTTTGTGTCTATCGTAGGGCGCAGCAAAGACTTGATTATTTCGGGTGGATTTAATGTTTACCCCAAAGAAATCGAGCTGGTCATTGATGCGTTGCCTGGTGTTAATGAATCGGCGGTTATTGGTGTGCCGCATCCTGATTTTGGTGAGGCCGTAGTGGCCGTTGTGGTGCCACGTGATGGTCAGACGCTGGATGCCGACGCCATGTTGATTAGCCTGAAAGCCAGTCTGGCCAATTTTAAGGTACCCAAGCACATTTACTTTGTTGACCATCTGGTGCGCAACACCATGGGCAAGGTTCAGAAGAATGTGCTGCGAGATCGTTACAAAAGTGTTTGAGGTCTGCAGCCACACACATTAATGGAGGCGCCGACAAACAATAGATTCAAGGACATCGCTTAGCACGACAAAAACTACAAGGCAGTAAAAGCAGTAAAAGCAGTAAAGGCAGTCATTATTCTTATAAATCAAGGAGACAATCATGCAGAGTCTTTTACGTAATGCAGTTGCGGCTGCAATGTTAATCGCCGTGGGAGCGGCAACAGGAGTAGCAGGGGCAGAAACAACCTTGCGGGCTTCACACCAGTTTCCGGGTGGTCAGGGTGACCCGCGCGATGAAATGGTGCAGATGATCGCACGCGATGTGGGGGCTGCCAATGTCGGCCTGAAGATACAGGTTTTCCCATCTTCTTCGTTGTACAAGGCCACAGAGCAGTGGGGCGCCATCACGCGCGGGCAGCTGGATATGTCGGCCTTCCCGCTTGACTATGCTTCGGGGCGCGTGCCTCAGTTCTCGGCCACATTGATGCCTGGGCTGGTACGTAATTATGACCACGCGCAACGTCTGAACAAGTCTGACTTCATGAAGGAAATCAAGCAAATTATTGAGGACAAAGGAGCCGTTGTCATTGCTGATGCGTGGCTGGCAGGAGGTTTTGCCTCGAAGGAACACTGCATCACTAGCCCTGACACGGTCAAGGGCCAGGTGATTCGTGCCGCAGGCCCTGCGTTCGAGCAAATGCTGGCAGCAGCCGGGGCGTCGATTTCTTCCATGCCTTCGTCTGAAATTTACACGGCTATGCAAACGGGGGTGCTTGACGCTACCAATACATCGAACGACAGCTTTGTTTCTTATCGGCTGTACGAACAGGTGAAGTGTCTGACGGCACCTGGCGACAATGCACTGTGGTTTATGTACGAGCCCGTGATTATGTCGAAGAAAGTGTTCGATAATCTCAAGCCCGAGCAGCGTGACGCCATTATGGCGGCCGCTAAGAAAGCCGAAGACTATTTTGTCGGTGAGTCGCGCAAGGGTGAACAGAAAATGATCGACACCTTCAAGAAGGCAAATGTCGAGGTGGTTTCCATGAGCAAAGACGACTTTGACGCGTGGATGGAAGTTGCCAAGGCGTCTTCCTACAAGAACTTTGCCGAGAAGGTAAAGGGCGGCGATGAGCTGCTGAAAAAAGCATTGGCTGTTCAATAATATAGCCCCGTAAATCCGGCCGTCCGGCAAGAAGCTTTGCCTTATGGACGGCCGGCCTTGCCGTCACCTTCTGACAAGGAAGCTTCATGACCCGAAGATATATCGCTTTGGTCGAGATGTTGTCACGCGCCTGCGGCGTGTTGTCAGCGCTGTTGCTGATCGCTGCAATGGTAGTTGTGTGCGAAATGATCGTTATGCGCTATGTGCTTCGGGCTGCCACGGTATGGCAGACGGAAGCCGTAGTCTTTAGTGCGACAGCTGCCATATTTTTGGGTGCGCCGTATGTACTGTTGAAAAAAGGTCATGTCGGCGTTGACGTTATCCAGTTGCTGGTCAAGCCCAAAACTCGTAAACGAATGGAATGGGTTGGCGCGGTGCTGGGTTTTGTTTTTTGCGCTGTTATGGCTGTCGCAACTGCCATTCACCTCACCGAGGCGATCGAAGGGGGCTGGACGACGCCGAGCGTGGCCGCAGTGCCGCTCTGGATGCCTCTTTCCCCCATGTTTGTGGGCCTGTTTTTGCTGTGCCTGCAATATACCGCTGAATTTGCCAAGCTTGCCGGAGACCAGTCATGAGCCCAACTCTTGCGGGTATTTCAATTGTTGTGGGTCTGTGTTTGTTGCTGGGCACAGGCATGCCTATTGCGTTTGCGCTCGGGCTCGCCGCTATAACCGGTTTGTTTTTTGACATGGGGTTTGACGTTATCTACGTGATCACGGAAACCATGTTTGCCGGTATTGCCAACCTGGCCTATGTAGCGATTCCCATGTTTGTGTTGATGGGCGCTATTGTTGCCGGAACGCCAGCCGGCGGCGATCTCTACAAGGCGCTGGACCGATGGCTTTATAAGGTGCCCGGTGGCCTGGTGCTTTCCAATATCGGTGCCTGCGCCATATTTTCTGGTATGACGGGTTCGAGTCCGGCCACGTGTGCGGCCATCGGCAAAATGGGTATTCCCGAGATGGTGAAGCGGGGGTATCCGAACTCAGTCGCCACGGGTTCAATTGCCGCAGGTGGCACGCTCGGCATTTTGATTCCTCCTTCAGTCACGATGATTGTGTATGGCATTGCGACCCAAACATCTATAGGCCGGCTGTTTCTGGCGGGCGTGCTGCCTGGCATCATGCTGGTTGTCATGTTCATGGCCTGGTCTTTGTTCGATGCCAAACGTAAGGGGTTTCATTTCAGGGTGGATGCGCTTCACTACACGTTGAAAGAAAAGCTGGCCACGCTGCCGCGGGTGCTTCCGCTGCTGCTTATTATTATGGGCATGCTGTTTGTGCTGTACGGTGGCGTTGCTACGCCGTCGGAGGCAGCGGGCGCTGGTGCGATGCTGACCTTGATTGTTGTCGTGGTGGTGTACCGCCTGGTGCGCATTCGTGACTTTACAGGCATATTTGGCTCGGCCATGCGTGAAAGCGTCATGATCATGATGATTATGGCCTCGGCAGAGCTATTCGCCTTTGCGTTGTCATCGCTTTACATCACGCAAAGCCTGGCGGCAACGATCGGAGCGCTGGATATCAACCCCTGGTTGCTCATGCTGATTGTGAACGTGTTTTTGCTGGTGTCAGGCATGTTTTTGCCACCAGTAGCGATCATTGTCATGGCTGCGCCATTGCTGTTTCCCATCATTACGCAGGCAGGTTTTGATCCGTATTGGTTTGCCGTGGTATTGACCATAAACATGGAAATCGGGCTGATTACCCCACCTGTGGGGCTGAATCTGTTTGTGATCAATTCAATAGCGCCTGACATACCCACCAGAGACATATTGCTGGGTGCATTGCCTTATGTGCTGGTAATGATGGCGGCAATTGTATTGCTGTGCATTTTTCCGCAAATTGTGACTGCGTTACCTGAGCTGATCATGGGGCCGGCGATTTGATCGTTGCAGATGGCAGCTGGCAGATTAGAGCTAACAACTGGCAGCTGTCCGCTATAAGTTTGCAGTTGCCAACCAGCAGCCAGCAGCCAGCAGCTAGCAGCTAGTCGCTAGTCGCGAGTCGTTAGTCGCGAGTCGTTAGTCGTTAGTCGCTAGAAGATTGCGGACGGCGGACGGCGGATGGCGGATGGCGGGGCCAGCCTGTTTTACAGATAAGGGCTGGCCAGCCAGATAATGCGATTGCGCAGACGCTTGCGAAACGGTATGGCTGCGAGGTTTTCAAGCGAGACCGGTACGGCGTCTGCAATTTCGTGGTCAATTAGTCTTTCGATTTCGCCCGCTGTTTCGCGGCTGTAGATTTCCATGTCGAGTTCGAAGTTAAGCCGCAGACTGCGAGGGTCAAGGTTTGAAGACCCTACATAAGACCATGCGCCGTCGATAGTGATAAGTTTTGAGTGGTTGAAATTGCCGCGTGATCGCCACACCCTGCAACCTGTGCGTATGATTTGATCCAACTGCGCTGTCATGGCGTAATTGACCAGGCGCAGGTTATTGCGGCCCGGAATGACGATGTCAACGATAATGCCACGCCTTGCCGCCGTATTGATGGCACCCATCAACACCTGGTCTGGCAAAAAATAGGGCGACTGGATGCGTATGTGCTTTTGCGCCACGGCCAGGGCGCCCAGTAGCATGCTGTGCGTACCGACTAGATAACGGTCAGGGCCTGAGCGTATGCAGCGTGCCGGTGCGCAAGGGCCGGGCACGCGCCAGATGTCGCACGACCAGGTTTGGTACGGAAGTATTTCTTTGGTGGTGTAGGCCCAGTCGTGTGCAAAAACAGCCACCAACTGCAGCACCACAGGTCCGTCAACCCGAAAATGCGTATCGATGGCAGTATGGTCGCCAGCGTAACTGGTGACGAAGCCTTCGCGAATGTTCATCCCACCCGTAAAGGCCGTGCAGCCATCAATGACCAGTATTTTGCGGTGGCTACGCAGGTTTGCATAGGGCATACGCATAATGCCCAGCGGGTTGGTCATGAAGAGGGCACAAGGTATGCCCTTTTGCGCAACAAACGAATAATAGGCGGGCGCGAATATTTTGATCCGACGGCATCTATAAGTACACGTACTTCTACCCCGCGGTCGTGAGCCCTGGCCAGCGCGTCAACGAAAGCCCTGCCGGCTCTGTCATGATCAAAGATGTAACTTTGCAGCGCCACCGATTTCTGGGCTTGTTCAATGCCTTCTATCATGGCGGGATAGGCCTCATCGCCACCGCGCAAAATTTTTATATGATTGTCATCGCGCAGAGGGAAACGGCTGACCCGGTCGCCCAATACCCGCAGAGATGTAAACTGCGGTGCGCCCAGATCGCCCAGGTCAGCCTCGGGCAGGTCGGGGTTGGCGAAGTAGTCTTGCAGGTTGCGGTTGCGTTCTTCAGAAATATGCGCCTGCCGTACCCGGTTGATGCCCGCGATAAGGTAGAAAAATGGCCCAACCAAGGGTGACATCAGGCATATGCCTACCCAGCCGATTGCTGCCCGCACGTCGTGTTTGGTCATTGCCGCATGCACGGCAGCGGTTCCGCCAGCAGCCAGGCCTAATATAAAGGCCAGGTGAGGCCAATACGTTTCGGCCAGCAATTTGAGCGAACCCATGTCGAGCATATTTGAACTTGTGAGCAGAGGGGTGGGCAGGCCTGCGCGGGCCCGTCGGAAAGAACGGTAAGCGATAAGTATATCGGTTAGCTAAAGACGCGTCAGGATGCCTCGGCCGGGCGTTCGCGTAATGTATCGAACCAGTTGCTGTTGGGCTCGGCCTGGCAGGCGAATTGCTGCGCTCTGGACGGTGACCGCCATATGCCACCGCCGGCGCCCAATACAGGCCTAACTCGGTACCAGAACCAGCGTCCGTCCTCGTCCTGGGCGAGCCAGTTCCAGCCGGGAGGTGCCTCAGACCACGAAGGGCAAGTTTGATTATGTGTCATGCCCATAATGATATCGGTTAACGTCGTGTGAATACACAAAGCCCACACGAGGGGCTATGCCTCGGCTTGAGCGGATGCAGATCGCCGACATCAACGACCCAGCGCTCTAATCCAGTTTTCGTGTGACCCTTCGGTGTTCCTGTGATGAAAGCCAAGGTTTTGGTGGTACAAGGCGGGCGATGACGCGGGATGGGGCAGTGCATCAGGAAGTAACGCATAACTAGACGCATGCGGCGCTGTGCCCATTAACGCAAAAAGCCACCCCGAAGGATGGCTTATGGTGGCGGAGTCACCAAAATGCTATTTTGTCACTATTTTGGGGTTTTGCGAACTTATCAAAACCCGCATGATTAATGGGGTGACCGATGGGGCTCGAACCCACGACAACCGGAATCACAATCCGGGACTCTACCAACTGAGCTACGGCCACCACTGAAGTTTAGCTTCAACCGGTAAGTATAACATTTTTACCGAAAGACACTAAGCCAACAACTGAGAGCAGAATTCTAGCACGAAATTTGTTGATCGTCTTTTGGGTGTGAAAACCGTTAAATCTGCTGGGGTGTTAGGCCGGCGTGTCGGATCGGGTCAGGGGGGTGCGACGCCGATAAGCCTTCCAGACCTGGGCATATGGCCGTGAAAACTGAAACTGGCTGTGACATGCGATTTCTGACGAGAGGCGATGGCCTAGGGATAACCCCAGTTTGATGATTAATTTGAGAATTTGCTGGTCACCGTTAGATACAGATGCCGGGTTACAGCCCGATTTGTTTCATCTACGATAAATATTCAGTGATCTTCATAAATAAGGAGCTGTTACTGTGAAAATCTTACATAAAACCCTACTGTGTTCAGCACTGATCACCGTCCCTGTTTTCGCCGTCCAGGCTCATGACAATGATGCCGCGCATCGCGCATGGATCCAGGCGCAAAAAATTGACGTTCAGCCCACGATCACCATTAAAGAATCCGAGATACCAGCCGATTCTGGCACGGGTGCTTCAGCACCGGGGGCCTACAGCCAGCCCGTAACGCCAGGTGCTCAGTCCTATGGCGCTCAGCCCAGCCAGCCGGCGCAATCAGGTTATACGACGCCTGGCACGTCTAATCAACAGCCAATGCCTGGTGGCAGCGCGCCCATCGAAGACCATCCTGGCATGCAGCATCAGGGCGGCATGCGGACGCAATAGTCGTTTTTGCGAAACCTGCGGTTTTTCCGAAATCTCCGGTTTTCGCGATCCCCGCACAGCCCTCGACTGTTAAAGCGTTGAGGCACCGAAGGTGTCGCAGCGTGCCGGGTCGCCACTCTCGAAGCCCTGCGTGAACCAGCGCACACGCTGGGCCGAGCTGCCATGCGTGAATGAGTCGGGTACTACGTAACCTTGAGCTTTCTTTTGAAGCCGGTCGTCGCCAATGGCAGAGGCGGCGTTAAGGGCTTCTTCGATGTCGCCGGCTTCGAGAATGTTGCGCTGTGAGTCAGAATACTTGCCCCATACGCCTGCTAGGCAGTCCGCTTGAAGTTCGGTGCGGACGGAAAGCTGGTTGGCTTCCGAACCACCGCTACGCTGGCGGGCGTGCTCAATTTGATCGGTTACGCCGAGTACATGCTGCACGTGGTGTGCGACTTCGTGGGCAATAACATAGGCGCGCGCAAAGTCGCCCGGTGAGTTCAGTTGTTGTTCCATTTGCTGGAAAAAGCTCAGGTCCAGGTAAACTTTGCTGTCTGCGGGGCAATAAAACGGGCCCATGGCCGATTGCCCGGTGCCACAGGCGGTGGGTGTCGCGCCGCTAAAAAGAACAAGTTTAGGCGCGGGGTAGGTTCCCCAACCTTTTTCGTTGAAAATGGCAGTCCAGGTGTCTTCGGTTTCAGCAAGCACTTTGGCGACAAACTGGCTTTCAGGCGTTGCCTGAGCGGGCGGACCATCTTCTGTGACGTAGCTGCTGCCCGGATCAGAGGCGCCTTGCAAAATAACACTGGGGTCGACGCCGAAGTACATGGCAACAAGCGCCAGCACGATTGTGCCCAGGCCGATCTTGCCGCCGCGCCCGCCCAGACGCATGCGCCGGCCTCGACGGTCTTCAATGTTTGAGCTTTCGCGTGAGTTGTCCAGACGCATGGTGGCCTCGCAGGCTGTAGTATGAAAAGATCAGCGGATGCCAGCAGTAAATGCGGCAAGATCTGACCGGCACGGGTTGCAGGGCTTATTCTATTTGCCTGTGCGCTGTTTGACCCGTAAACTGCCCAAAAAGAGTGTTAGGATACGTTAAATGGCCCAACTATTTGTTGTACATCCCCAAAATCCGCAACCCCGACTGCTTCAGCAGGCCGGCCAGCTGTTAGCCAATGGCGCACTGGTTGCCGTGCCTACTGATTCAAGCTACGCCGTTGTGGCCCGCCTTGATGACAAGCAGGCGGCCGACGCCTTGCGCAGGCTGCGCGGTCTCGATGACCGTCATCATCTTACTCTGTTGTGTCGCGACCTGGCCGAAATCGGTCATTTTGCGCGGGTAGACAACCGGCAATACCGGTTTCTCAAGATGGCTACCCCCGGGCCCTGGACATTTATTCTCGAGGCCACCAAAGAGGTGCCGCGTCGTGTGTCCCACCCTTCACGCAAAACCATAGGCATCCGCGTGCCCGACCACCGCGTCACGCTGGCGCTTATTGAGGCTGCGGGCACTCCGCTGATGTCCACCACGCTTATTCCGCAGGGTGAAGAAGACGCCATGAATGACGCTCAGGCCATTTTCGATCGCTATGGTAACGAGCTGGCAGCGGTCATCGATGGCGGAGCGTGTCCGCTCATGTCCACCACTGTTATTGACTTGACTGGCCCGGCGCCTGAGGTCATACGTCGGGGTTTGGGCGATCTTTCTGCTTTAGGGCTCGATTAACGAATTTCTTTCAGGCTGCTGCCTCATTCTGTTGGACGCTGCTATAGCGGCGGCCATTTCTGGCCCTTATGGACTCTCTGATACAAACAATAGCGGTTTACGCTCTGCCTGTGCTCTTTGGCATTACGCTTCACGAGGCCGCTCACGGCTATGTTGCGCGTATGTTCGGCGACCCCACGGCCTACCAGGCTGGTCGCATCAGCCTTAACCCAATACGCCATATAGATCCGATTGGCACCATTGTCGTGCCGCTGGTGTTGTTGTTTAGTACCAAACTTTTGGGCGGTGGCGGGCTGTTGTTCGGCTGGGCCAAACCGGTGCCGGTAGACTGGAGCCGGCTGCGCCGGCCCAAGCGCGACATGCTGTGGGTCGCCTTGGCGGGGCCTGCGTCCAATCTGTTCATGGCGGTGATCTGGGCACTCGGTTTGCGGTTGCTGGCAGAAACAGGCGCCATGCAGGGCGATTTCTGGGTACAGATGAGCATAGCCGGCATACAAGTTAACCTGATCCTGATGGCGCTAAACCTGGTGCCACTTCCTCCACTGGACGGTGGCCGTATAGTGTTCAGTCTGCTTCCCGCGCGTATGGCATGGCAGTACTCACGTATCGAGCCTTATGGCTTGCTCATCGTTATTGTCCTGATGGTAACGGGTGTTTTGTGGGCGATCTTGCAGCCTTTCCTGGCTTTGGGCCAATCTGTAGTGGGCTGGTTTTTATAAATATCGCCACGAATCCGGTAAACTTGCGAGTTAGCTGACCAACCAACCGTTTCGCATTATTATTTAGGCGTTTCAAGCACAGTCACCCATGCGGTGAGTTCACGGAGATCATTCCTATCATGTCAACAAGTACGGATTCGGCCATTCCAACGTTTCGCGGAAGCCTTGTGGCGCTCATTACGCCCATGCATCCCGATGGCACTCTGGATTTCGAGGCCTACCGAAAACTTATCGACTGGCATGTTGCCCAGGGCACCGACGGTCTGGTAATAGTAGGCACATCGGGCGAATCGCCCACGGTTGACGTCGATGAGCACGCAGAGCTTATCCGCGTCGCGGTTGAACACGCGGCCGGGCGCCTGCCGGTTATTGCCGGCGTGGGTGGCAACTCGACGTCAGAGGCCATCCACCTCTCGCGGCATGCCCTTGATGTTGGCGCTCAGGCGGGTCTTTCGGTGGTTCCTTACTACAACAAACCTACCCAAGAAGGCCTGTATCAGCATTTTCGTACCATTGCCGAAGCGGTAGAACTGCCCATGGTGTTGTACAACGTGCCTGGCCGCACGGTTGCTGATATGGCTCACGATACCGTTATACGGCTGGCGCAGGTGCCGGGCATTATCGGCATCAAAGAAGCCACGGGCGACATGGGCCGGTGCGCATTACTGCTGCGTGATCTGCCTGAAAGTTTCCAGGTGTACAGCGGCGATGACGCTACGGCTGCCGCGCTCATGCTGTTAGGCGGGCACGGCAATATTTCGGTTGTTGCCAATGTGGCACCTCGTCTCATGCACGACATGTGCATGGCGGCCATCGAAGGCGACGCGCTGCGTGTGCGCAAGCTCAATGCGCAATTGGCGCAACTGAGCAAAGTGCTTTTCGTCGAAGCCAACCCCATTCCCGTCAAATGGGCGGTGGCCGAACTAGGCCTCACCCAGCTTGGCTATCGCTTACCCTTAACGCCTCTAAGCGAGCAGCATCATAATTTGGTGCGCGCTTCATTGAACGATGCAGGCTTAATTTAAATGGTGAATACGCGCATGAAGAAACACTACGTGGGCATGGCCGTAGGGCTAAGCGTCCTGCTTACATCGGGCTGCTCAACGATCAATCAGCTTACTGGCGGCGAAGAAGCGGTTGATTACAAAAGTACGGTTCGCGGCGACCCTCTCAGCATTCCGCCCGATCTGACTCAGGCCAACCAAGATACGCGTTACCAGGCGCCAGCAGGCACTGCTACATTCAGCGAGTACGCTCAAAATCAGCAGGCCCAGCAAGGCATGACCGATCGTGACCGCGTTCTGCCGCAAACTTCGGGCGTCGCGGTTATGCGTGACGGCGATATGCGTTGGCTGGTTGTAGATCAGTCTGCCGAAGCGGTATACGCCAAGGTTATCGACTTCTGGGGCGATCAGGGCTTCACCATACAGTCGCAAGATCCAAAAGCGGGCCTGATGGAAACTGACTGGGCTGAAAACCGTGCCAAAATTCCCGAGGGCTGGATCCGCAGTGCGCTGGGTTACGTTTTGGATCAGGTCTTTGACAGCGGTGAGCGTGAGCGTTTCCGTACCCGTCTTGAACGCGTCAACGGCAAAACTGAGGTCTACATCAGTCATCAGCAAATGGTCGAAACTCCCACTGCTGACGGCGCTACATTCAAATGGGTGTTTGGTAAAGAAGATCCGGGCCTGAATGCCGCCATGCTGGCGCGCTTGATGGTGTATCTGGGTACTGATGTGCAGCGTGCACAATCGCTGGTGGCCCAGGCCGAGCAAGATCCTGACGCCGTACAGGCGGTCAAACTGGCGGGCGATCAGGCGACTATTTCGCTCAACGAGCCGTTTGACCGTGCCTGGCGTCGTGTCGGTGTAGCCATCGACTCAGCACGCTTCCAGGTCACCGACCGCGATCGTTCTGCAGGTGATTACTTCGTACGGTATCTTGACAGCGATTCGGGCACGAAAATCGAGCAGCAAAACTTCATCGGTCGTTTGTTTGGCAGCAAGAATACGGCTGAAGCGGCTACCTATCGTATCCACGTAAGCGATCAGGGCAGTAATTCGCTGGTGTCAGTGCTTGACGACAAGGGGCAACCTCAGTCTGATGATACCGCCCGTCGTATCATGTCGGTGCTGGTTACGCACATGCAATAAAGCTGTCGGCCTCGCTGCGTGATTCCGGTTCATGCAGCAGGTCTGTTTCATCCGCTACACGTGCTGCGGCACTGGTGCCGAACCATTCGAGTTTGGGTGCCAGTGCCGCAACTTTTCCAATCAGCACCATGGCGGGTGAAACAATTTGGTGTTCACGCGCCGAAATCGCCATTCCCAGGAGATTTCCGTGTAGCACGCGCTGTTCGGGGCGAGTGCCATTTTCAATGATGGCAAACGGCGTGTCGCCTGGTTTGCCATGCCTGATCAACGTTTGCTCCAGCCATTCAAGCTGGCCCACGGCCATGTAAAACGCCAGTGTCTGATTTTCAGACAGCATTGATGCCAGTTCATCCGGCAGGGTGTCTTCACGGCAGTGAGCTGTAGCCAGCCTTACCGACTGAGCGTAATCACGATGGGTCAGTGGGACGCCTGCATAGGCAGCGCACGCCAGCGCAGCGGTCACGCCGGGTACGACCTCGTAAGGCACGTTGTGCTCACGTAAAAATTCCAGCTCTTCTCCGCCGCGCCCAAACACGAAGGCGTCGCCACCTTTTACCCTTGCCACAAACTGGCCTTGACTGGCATGGCTTAGCATCAGAGCATGAATACGAGCCTGAGTGTGATCATGGTTTTCTCCGGGACGTTTGCCCACCTCTATCTGCACGGCGTCGCGTCTGGCCAGATCAAGAATGGCGGGGCTTACCAGACGGTCATGCAAAATGATATCGGCCTCGTTGAGCGCACGCAAAGCGTTCAGGGTCAAAAGACCGGGGTCGCCGGGGCCGGCGCCTACCAGTACCACGCGGCCTTGTGGTGATTTCAGTGGCTGAGATAAGGCAGCTTCAAGCAGGTGCTCTGCCTGTTTTGGCTGCTGCTGGCGCAAAGCGGCGCTGACAGGTCCATCGAGCAGCCAGTCGTAAAATTCGCGGCGCTGGCGCAGATCAGGCCTGGCTTTGCGGATAGATGGTCGGTAACGTGCCGCCAGCGAGACCAGAGATCCTATACTGTGATCGAACAGGCTTTCGATGCGTTCGCGCACGCGCCGCGCCAGCACCGGTGCATGGCCTGCTGACGATATGGCAATGGTGAGCGGTGCGCGGTCTACGATGGATGGCACTTGAAATGTCGACAAGACAGGGTCATCGACGACGTTGATCAGTAACCGGCGCTCGGTGGCGAGGGCTGCGATACGTTGGTTAAGATCGCGATCTTCAGTGGCTGCGATGACCAGCCACATCGCGTCTAGCCAGTGTGGCTCGAAGCAGCCGTTCAGGTGAACAATCTCACGCTGTTGTGCATGGTTTTGCAGGGGGTCGGTCAGTGTGGGTGAGCCTACGATCACCTGTGCTCCTGATGAAAGCAGGCTTTTGACCTTGCGTTCGGCGACGGGGCCGCCGCCTACCACCAGTACGCGTCGGCCTTGCAAGTCGGCAAAGAGAGGATACAGTTTCATGTTGGTTTGCCTGGAAGTTGTACGCTGAGGCCCCCGGTCTGGCAGCTGTAATGCGTCACTGTTATTCAGTTTGGCGCTCAGAGATGGAAAATGTCTGGGTCGCTTAGCCTCGAACTACAACACGCGGCTTGTGTGCCGACGTACGATCGAACACGATGGGGATAAGTTCTTGAGGGGGCGAGGCCAGTGTGCCGTAGCGAATAAGAAAATCGCCAAACCGTTCGTCGGGTTTGCGCTCGGTGGCCCAATTACCAAACAATACTTCCAGTGCCTCAAGAATGCCCGCTTCATCCACGTTTTCGCGGTATAGGGTGTTAAGGCGCTCGCCGATAAAGTCTGCACCCAGCCGCAGGTCGTATCGCCCGATCGCGCGTCCCACAAGTGCGATCTCTCCGAGGTAAGGGCGTGAACACCCGTTTGGGCAACCCGAAATTCGCAATACGATGGGCTCGTGCAGCAGTCCGTGGCGGTCAAGCAAAGCCTCGAGCTTTGGCAGCAGTACGGGTGCATAACGTTCACTTTCTGCCATGGCAAGACCACAGGTTGGCAGGGCGACACAGGCCACGCTGGAGCGACGTATGCCGCTGTAAGATTTATAGCCGTCGAGTCCATATTCGCTCACCAGCTTGTCGATGGCGTCGCGGTCCTGTGTGTTCACATTGGCGATCACCAGATTTTGATTGCAGGTCATGCGAAACTCACCTTTGAGTAGCTTGGCGATTTCGCGCACCCCAGTCTGCGCACGACTTTCTTCAGTGTCCCATAACCGGCCCGAGTCAATGTACAGACCCAGATGCCACTGGCCGTCTTCACCCTGATGCCAGCCGTAACGGTCACCATTGTGTTCGAAATGATAAGAACGCAATGCTTGCAATGTGATGCCTGAACGGGCTTCGATCTGCTCTACAAACCAGTCCAGCCCTTTGCTGTCAATGGTGTACTTAAGACGTGCATGCTGGCGCTCGACGCGATTGCCGTGGTCTCGCTGCAGTGTGACCACGGCCTCGGCGACCGCTATCACCTGCTCTGGCGTCACGAATCCGATCAGACTGCCCAGGCGTGGGTAGGTGCTTGCGTCGCCGTGGCTGGCGCCCATTCCACCACCGATGGCCACGTTGAAACCCTGCAACACGCCATCTTCGATAATTGCGATCAGCCCAAGATCCTGCGCGAACACATCAATGTCATTGAAGGGGGGCAGGGCGACGCCTATCTTGAATTTACGTGGTAGATATGTGTCGCCATAAATAGGCTCGTGTTCAGGTTCATCGGTAATGCGTTCCCCGTCCAGCCATATCTCATGATAGGCACGGGTGCGCGGAATAAAGTGATCAGAAAGCGCTTGTGCCCATTTCAGCACCAGGGCGTGCTGGCCCGACAGCAAGGGGTTTACCGAGCAGACAACCTGCCGGTTCACATCACCACAGGCGGCAATCGTAGTGGCCATGGTTTTGTTGATGTCTTGCATGGTCGCCTTGAGGCGGCGTTTGATGATTCCATGCCATTGAAAGGTCTGGCGTGTCGTAATGCGCAGACCCCGGGAGGCATAGGTGCGTGCTATGTCATCAAAGGCCAGCCACTGCTGAGGGGTGACCACGCCGCCCGGCAGACGCGCACGAATCATGAACGCGTAGGCGGGCTCTAGTTTTTGCCGGCGACGTTCGTCGCGGATGTCGCGGTCGTCCTGCATATAGCTGCCATGAAACTTGAGCAGTTTGGTGTCATCATCACTGATGGCGCCGGTTAGGGGGTCGGCCAGTCCTGCTTCGATGCCGCCGCGCAAATGCCGGCTTTTCAGCTTAATATCTTCAAGTGGGGAAAGGGTATGACTCATTGTCTTCCTGATTAATAAACGTCACGGGCGTAGCGACCTTGCGCAGCCAGTTGATCCAGCCATGCTTTGGCCTGCGCCGGCTCAAGCCCGCCTTGCTCTTGTGCGATGCTCAGCAGTGTCTGCTGCACATCTTTGGCCATGCGAGTGGCATCACCGCAGACATAAACATGCGCTCCACCCTGTATCCATTCGTACAGTTCGCGGGCATGTTGCTGGAGACGGTGCTGTACATAGATTTTTTCGGGCTGGTCTCGTGAGAAAGCCACATCGAGCCGGTGCAGGCTGCCTTCCTGTAAAGCGCGCTGCCATTCGGTCTGGTACAGAAAATCGCTATCGAAACAGGGGTTGCCAAAGAACAGCCAGTTACGCCCGGTCGCACCCACTGCGCTGCGCTCCTGGATGAATGCGCGAAAAGGCGCAATACCGGTTCCTGGCCCAATCATGATGATGTCGCGTGCCGTGTCTGCTGGCGGGCGGAAACGTTCGTTTTCTTCAACGAATACGGGAACTGTGTCGCCTTCGCCCAGATCAGATAAAAAATGCGAGGCAACGCCCCAGCGCTCTTGATCTTCGTGGGTGTAATGAACATGCGCCAGTGTCAGGTGCACCTCATCGTCAACGGCCTGTCGACTTGATGCAATGGAGTACATACGGGGCGTGAGTGGGCGCAGGGCGGCAATAAGATCTGGGGCGGTCCAGGCAGCTGGCCATTTGTGCAGTACATCGATTAACTGCCTGTTTTCCAGCAGGTCGCGCAAGGCAGCTGCATTCTCCTGTTGCAGCAAGGCACTTAATTCGGAGCTGTCTGAACGCTGTGCATGGGCAACCAGAAACGGTCGAGTCAGCACGGTAAGTTCACGGTGATGCTGCAGCCACTCGCTAAGTGGATGTGTGACGTCGGTGAGTGTGATTGTTTCGTTCTCATCCAGACCGAGCGCCTCGATAACGCGGCTGACGAGTGTCGGAGACTGCGTGGGCCATATGCCAAGCGCGTCGCCAGGCTGGTATGTGATGTGGCTGCCCTCGAGTGAAAGCTCTATGTGGCGAATATCTTTTTGACTGTCCCGCCCCGTGATACGTTGGTTCAGTAAAACCTCGGCCTGGTAGGGGTGTTCGCGTGTAGCGACGGTGGCCTTGGGGCGCAATGGCGTGATACTGGCTTTGTGAGGTTCTGTCTGGTTCAGGGTTTGAACGGCCAGCGCAACAGCAGCATCTCGCCAGGGCTGGGCCACAGTGTCGATATCCAGATCGGCCAGCCCCGTTTCATGCAGTCGCTGTGCACCTAGTTGAGACAGTCGCTGGTCCAGGCTTTGCGCTATGCCGCAGAAAAAGGGGTAGCTCGAGTCACCCAGACCAAGTACGGCGTATTTGAGTTGCTGCAGTTTGGGCGCACGGCGGCCATTCAGAAACTCGACAAAGGCCAGTGAGTCATCGGGCGGGTCGCCATCGCCTTGCGTGCTCATGACGATGTACAGCATGCGCTCGTCTTTGAGTTCGCGCGTGGCATAACGATCAGCCCTGACCAGACGCACCTCAATGCCCTGACCAGCAATGCGCTCTGACAATGATTCGGCGACACGTTTGGCATTGCCGGTCTGACTGCCATACAAAATGGTGAGGCGTTGACTTGTGGTGGCTTCGGGTGCCGCCGCAAGGTTGATGGCTTCCTGGGCGAATGGCTCAGCCTGCTGAGCCTGTGCAGCGCCTGCAAAATAGCCCGATAGCCAGGTGAGCGCGCCAGGCTCAAGGCCATCAGTCAGCTGGGTAATCAGCGTGTGCTTGGATTGGGGGAGATAAGAAGGAGCAAGCATCGGACACTCATGAAGAATAAGTATCCAGTCATTCTAGGGACGAGGCAGGCCAGACGGAACGACTGCTTTATTATTTCTATATACCGTCTGACCGCATATTTAGAGTGAATATATAATAAATTCTGATTATTGGTATAAATATTACTGATTAGCCACGAATGCTTTTTCAGTCTGCGTGATAGTGTGCCCATCCATCATCCAGCCACGCCAACAGGGTGTGCAACTCTGCTTCAGACAGTCGTTGCGAAGTGGGGGCATTGCAAGGCAATTCACGATGATCTGCCAGGTAACGCAGTGATTTGGTGGCTCGCACCGGGGCGACTTCACCGTTAATAAACAGCTCACGCTCGTGATACATCATGCGGGTACAACGGTCTAGCGTGATCTTGCCTGTTTTGGGTAAGCCTGCTGACACGTCCGGGATGTCGTCGCCGGGTTCAAAGTAGGCGTTCTCGGGCAAATTGGTCAGCCACAGGCCGAGAAAGCGCGAGGCCAGCGCGTTGTCGAAGCGTACTTTATTGATGGCCGTTAAGGTCGTGTCGATCAGGGACTGCGGTATTGACGCAGGCGTGTCGGTGGCCGGAGTGCCTCGGTCTTTATAGGTTGCCGACAATTCTGGTCCCTTTATGACGGGGTAGCCATACATGCCATCTGTGGCCCCCAGGTTGGCCATAATCTGGTCGTTGGCCGCTTCAAGCATGCCGCTGGCGAGGATGGCCTGAGTGGGTGCGCGAAAGCCGACAGATATAGTCATACAGTCGCCCAGCGCAACGCCGTCATTCGCGACATGCGGTGGCAGATACAGCATGTCGCCGGGTTCGAGTACGTACTCTTCTTCGGGCTGAAAGTCGGCCAGAATATTGAGCGGCAAGCCAGGCTTGAGCGACAGGTCTTTTTGCTGGCTGACGCGCCAGCGCTGCGTGCCATGCGCTTGCAGCAGAAAAACATCGCTGTCGTCAAAATGCGGGCCTACGCCACCGCCGTCGCTGGCAATGCTGATCTTGGCATCGTCAAGCCTGGCGTCTGAAATAAAGCGAAACTGATGCACCAGCGCGGCCGTAGCGTCATCGTGCAGGCCTACGTTTTGTGCAAGAAGTGTCCAGCCAGGTCGGATTGCGGCGGGCAAACGCGAAAACGGGCCTGTTTTCATGTGCCAGTTGTCTGCCTCACGCCAGATCAGCTGTGACTCAACTTCTTCGCGCCGCACCAGCTGGCGAATGTCAGCAATAGAGAGAGTGTGCTTAAAGCCAGGGATGGCCTGACGAATCAGCAGTGGTTTGCGCTGCCAGTACTGTTGCATGAATTGGCATGGCGTAATGCCACCCAGGAGGGTGAGGGGCTGATCTGTATTCATGGCGTGGGCGGATCCAGATTATTTATGTTTGTTCTGCACCGCTTCTTCTTGTGGCTGAAGTGTGCGGGTGGGCGGATGGTTCAGCGGGTTATAGAAATTCATTGCGCAATCGATAAAGCACGTCAAGCGCCTCACGGGGGCTGAGCTGGTCGGGGTCTACCTGACCCAGGGCATCGCGCAGGGCAAGCGCATCAATATGGGTGTCGTCAGGTTCTGGTTCGCCAGATGTTTCGGCCGCAGCGGCGGCAAACAGATCAAGCTGAGGTGTGGATGCGCCCTGAGCCTCCAGGCGCGACAGTTCGCGGCTGGCGTGGCGTATGACAGCGGGTGGTATGCCGGCGCGCTGTGCAACCTGTATGCCGTAGCTGCGGCTGGCAGGCCCGGGTTTAACCTCATGCAAAAAGACGATGCCTGACGAAGACTCTGCCGCTGCCAGATGCACGTTGGCAGCCGCCGGCGACTCGGCAGGCAGCCGGGTGATCTCGAAGTAGTGGGTGGCAAATAGCGTCAGCGCCTGATTATGTGTAAGCAATCGGTAGGCGATCGACCATGCCAGCGCCAGCCCGTCATAGGTAGATGTGCCGCGTCCGATCTCATCCATTAGCACCAGGCTTTGTGGCGTGCTGGCGGCAAGAATGGCGGCAGCTTCGGTCATTTCCATCATGAACGTGGATCGCCCGCCTGCCAGGTCGTCAGCAGCGCCTATACGCGTGAAAATACGATCTATAAGGCCGATTCGTGCCGCGCGCGCCGGCACAAAACTGCCGATGCGGGCCAACAGTGCGATGAGCGCAATCTGACGCATATAGGTTGATTTACCACCCATATTAGGACCGGTAATCAGCAGCATGCGGCGCTGTGGCCCCAGTTCGCAATCGTTGGGAGTGAACTGCTCAATGCTGTGTTCGACCACAGGGTGGCGACCAGCCTCGATCAAGATGTCTGCGCTGTCGACCAGTTCTGGTGCTACCCAATTATTGCTTCGCGCATGTTCAGCGAGTGCAGCCAGGGCATCAATGGACGCCAGCGCCGAAGCACACAGTGACAGAGGCTGGGCATACTCGGCAAACTGTTCAAGCAGGTTCTCGAACAGCCATTTTTCGCGACTAAGGCTGCGGTCTTTGGCAGACAGTACCTTGTCTTCCCAGGTTTTTAGCTCAGGCGTTATGAAACGCTCGGCGTTTTTCAGGGTTTGGCGACGGCGATATTCTGCCGGAACTTTTTCGGCCTGGGCACGCGACACCTCGATGAAAAACCCATGCACGCGGTTGTATTCGACCCGCAGTGTAGCGATGCCGGTGCGTTCACGCTCGCGGGCTTCGAGCTCGACCAGGAAGTCGCCGCTGTCACTTGCCAGGCGGCGTAACTCATCAAGTTCTGTATCGTAGCCCGTGGCTACAACACCACCATCGCGTAACAGCAAAGCGGGTTCTTCGGCGATCGATGCGTGCAGTAACGCTGCAATGGATGGATCAATATCGATGCGTTCAATAAACCCCGCCAATTGCGGAGTAGAAGGAAAGGCCTGCTTCAGATGCCGGCTGAGCTCGGGCAACTGGGCCAGAGCATCGCGCAGACTTGCCAGCTCGCGAGGTCGTACCGTGCGCATGGCCATGCGTGTGGCAATGCGTTCGAGGTCGGGGCAGCGGTCAAGCATGCGGCGAAGCACGTCGAGAGATGGCTCGGCGTCCAGCGCATTGCGATCAGGCGGGGCAGACAGCAGGGCGGCGATGACCTGCTGGCGTTCACGTGCAGGCTGGTTGTCGCGCAGTGGGTGATGCAGCCAGCGCCGCAGCAACCGGCTGCCCATGGGGGTTTTACAGTGGTCAAGTGTAGAAAATAGTGTGGGGCTGGCCTCACCACTGATGGTTTCGGTGAGCTCCAGGTTCTTGCGGGTGACAGGGTCCATGACCACATATTCGCCGGCATGATCGACCTGTATCGTATGAATATGCGTCAGTGATTGCGTTTGCGTGCGGCTGACATAGCGCAGCAGGGCGCCCGCTGCACACATGGCTGCGGGCAGGTCGGTCAGGCCAAAACTGCCCAGCGTGTCTACTGAGAAGTGGTTTTGCAGTACGTCGCGCGCACCGTCGGTGTCAAAGTGCCAGTCAGGCACCGGGCTGAGGGCAAAGCCGTCGTGCGACGCGGGCCGGGCGCTTTCGGCACACACCAGCTCGGCCGGATCAATGCGATGCAGTTCGGTGTCGAGCATGTCGGGCGTGCATTCACACACGCGGAATTCACCGTTTGCCAGGTTCATCCAGGCCAGCCCTGCGCGCTCGGTGCGATTAATGCGGGTAACCCACAGCGCCGCGATGATGCGGTCGGCCTTGGCAGGTAGCAGGGCATCGTCGGTGAGCGTGCCGGGGGTAACAATGCGAACAATTTTGCGCTCAACCGGCCCTTTGCTGGTGGCAGGGTCACCGATTTGTTCACAGATGGCCACTGACACGCCCAGCGCAACCAGTTTGGCCAGATAGCCTTCCATGGAATGCACGGGCACCCCGGCCATAGGGATGGGCACGCTGTTGGAAGAACCCCGCTTGGTCAGCGTGAGGTTAAGCAGTTTGGCACCGCGCTCGGCGTCTTCGTAGAACATTTCATAGAAGTCACCCATGCGATAAAACAGCAGATGCGGGCCAGCCTCGGCCTTGAGCCTGAGGAATTGCTGCATCATCGGGGTGTGAGAGGATATGTCAATCTCTGAAAACACAGGAGTTTCGGCTGTCTGGCCGTGTATTTGCTCACTCTTCGCCTGTTCTCGTGTGTGTGTTGTTTGCATTGCTTTGTTATCTACGCCTATCTAAATCTGCCTGCACTTGTGATTTTAGCGTAGGTTTTATTGTGCGTTTTTAGAAACCTACGCTGAATCAGTTAACATTCTCAAAAAACCTACGCTGGAATCGGAATGCAATTCGATGCTCGGGCAGCCAAACTGCTTCTGCCAAAACAACACATTACCATTGATGGGCACCCTGGGCTGCGGCTGGAGGCGTCTATGACCAGGCGTACATGGACATATCGCTACAGGAGTCCGATTGATGATCGTATGCGTCAGGTCAAAATTGGGTATTGGCCGAGTATGTCTCTTCCCGCTGCTATTGTGGCTTGGGAAGAGCTGCGTAAGCAGCGGGACTCTGGCGTGGATGTTGCGTCAGAAAAGCGCACTGCTCGGGCTGAAGTCATCAAAAAGGCCGAAGAGAAAAAGACCGTGCTGAAGGGCGACGTTAGAACGGTGCGACAAGTATGCACCTACTATTACGAGGGGCACATTAAGCAAAACCGAAATATCAAAGGTCAAAAGGAAATTAAGCGGACCTTCGATACCATGATTGGTGCAATTGGAAATGAGGTGGCCGCTGAGCTTACGCGCTCTCAGGCGTTCGATCTTATCAAGAGCTACGCTGACATTCCCGTGCAAGCGGGGATTCTTCGCCGGGAGTTGGGTGCTGCGTGGGATTACTGTCTGGATGCCGGGAAGTTGCCAGAGACTGCGCCAAATTGGTGGCGGCTTATATTGCGCGGCAAGCTCAAGTCGAAAGGCAGGACGATTAAGGGCAAACAGCTTGGTGTCGTGAAACGTACTCTTTCGCCCGATGAGGCAGGGCAGTTGATTCGATGGCTGCCCAATTTCTCTCCGGTGGTCGCGGATATTTTGACTCTATACCTTTGGACTGCCAGCCGAGGGGCTGAAATCGTCGTCATGGAAGGGCGCGAAATTATCGAGGAGTCATCAGGCTTGTGGTGGACGATTCCAAAACGTAAGACGAAGAATGCAAAACGAGATGATGCTACTGATCATCGTGTGCCTCTTCTTGGTCGGGCGGCGGTAATCGTGCGAAGGCGAAAGGAAGCATACGGCGATGGTTACTTGTTTCCTTCTTATAGTGAGCTGGGCCACGTAGAGCAAAAGATTGCGAGCGTAGCCGTTTGGAACCACCAGCCGTACTGCGAATCGCGGCCAGAGTATGAGCGCCCCAGGTTGACAGTCACGCATTGGGCGCCGCACGATCTTCGGCGGACAAGCAGAACGTTTTTAGCCTCGCTGGGGTGTCCGGGTGATGTCGGTGAGGTCATCATTGGGCATATGCTGGAAGGGGATAAGGGTACTTATGATCGCCATACGTATGACAAAGAGCGCCAGATCTGGATCAAGAGGCTATCGACCTACCTTGAGAAGCTGGCAGTTCGCCGCTGATACTACGTTGCTTTTTTTTGCACCAGTATTGGGTGGCGGAGGCAGGCTGGAGTACGGCCGGGCTTCAGCCCATTCGTTCACTTCGCGCAGTAGCCATCCGACACGTCGACCTGATAGCAGTCGCGACTTCGGGAATGCGTCCTCACGCACAAGGTTTTGAATGCTGGCTTCTGATAATGAAACTAACGCGGCCACAGTGGGTAAGTCGACGTAGAGTGGGGCTACCTTAACTTTTACAGCACCGCTCATGGGTTGGGCCTCCGAAACTCTACGGCTCGCGTCCACAGGCTGTCGGCTGCTGGGTGGGCATGCTTACTGAGGCCGAGCATGGTGCGCATCATGACGCTATTAAATAAAACAGGGCGCTCTGTCATCGTGTTTCCTTTGAGTCAGATTTAAGAGCGCGGATGCGTTGTGCAGGAGGCTCCCAATGGGTTCTGCCAGAGCGCTACGACACAGGCATCTGTATGAGCAAGGCAACGTTCAATCAAGTGGTTAGGTTATTTGGAATGCGGCTATTATCAATTCCGTTGGAGGGTAATCTACGTCTCCATCATGTGTCCGCTTTCACGGGTGTTCTTTGCTGGGTCGTTGGCCGTCCGGCTCTGCTCGCTCATTCAATCACCTTTTTTGCTAAGAGCATGCCAGTGTTGCATGCAGCGAATACGGAACCGACCCACAGGCACATTGCGCCGGTAGGTCGGGTTTTTTTGATAAAGCCTGCTTCGGGAACCACAGGTATCAATTCGTGATCGTTGTGGTGCGCAGGCTGGGTTGCGGTCTTTCCCGCTTGTCGTCTTGGATTACGTCGCCATCCTTGATTTTGGGTGCCTTTGCAGGCATACCGGGCGCTTCCTCAGGGGAAGTCCCCGCTATGAGCTATCATCCTGCACCCCACTCAGAGGGCTGATTGCACGTAACGGTTTTCATCGGTTTTACTCCAACCCCAATGCATTACAAGTTGCTGCGCAATCGCTTAACCCAAGAGGGTCAGGGCGCAGTGTTTATTGTTCGCGTTTTGTTAAAGAGCCAAACTGTACTGACAATATTTATAATTATTATCACCAAATTGGTGATGTATGTCAATAAGAATTTATGCTCTCGAAAACGTATTCAGCTGGAGTTGCGACAAAGGCTACCTCAAAATCCTTTGCAGTCGCGGTCGATTGCAGGATAATTTGTGTTTGCTTGTGTCACGCCTATATCTATGCACAGGCGTGCTTGCGCTGCAGATGAAGGGGTGTGCTGCCCGAGCAAGAGATATCAGGCTTAACCAGCTACGTCTAGTAGTGACTGTTACTCTTAGCAATTATATTTTACGACCGCTAGAAATAGCCCGAACATGCTTAATTTTGCCAATGATACCGATTTCAGTGAATAACCTTATAATCCATACTAATATCATGGGTATTCGATTTTATGTCAGATTTTCAACCTGTCCGTGAGGCCTGCGATTTCGCGGGAGGGATTACAGCGCTTGCCAAGCGATTGGGACTCCCGCCTCAGGTTATCCATAATTGGGCAGCAGGTAAGCGACCGGTGCCCGTAATCCGATGTGTGGAAATCGAGGAGTTGACGGGTGGAGCTGTCACTCGAAAACAGTTGCGGCCAGACGACTGGCATCAAATCTGGCCGGAGTTACGCGGCATTGATTGAAGGGCGAACTTTTGATATCAACGAACACAGCTCCGATGTCGTAACCAGTCAACAATTTATTGTAGATTGGCGTATCGCTTACATAGCTACGTGGGGCTCCCACGTCAGGCACCAGTCCATTTTTTGTGATGTCTATTATTACGGCGTCTGGATGGTGCGAGGTATGGCGAGTCTCATCATTCATCGCGAGGAACAAGGCCGTCTCACACGCCGCATCTCAGACTACCGCGAACTGGCCCATCATGCCGCCATCCTCATGTTCAAGTATGTGGCAATGAAACATGAACGGCTTGTCTGCGCTCGCCGGTTGATCGAACTGCACCGCGATCTCGACACGTCCGTCCACCAGCACGGTGTCTTTCCAGCCGCGATTGCGAGGCGAAACGGGACCGCCGTTCTCGCTCAAAACCTGAAACACCACGCCATGGATGTGCAGCGGATGCGCCATCATCTGGCCTTCGATGGTCCAAATTTCGGTGACACCCCTTTGTACGCTGAAGTTCAGCTTGTCCATGTCAAACGACTGACCATTGATGGAATGCCGTTTGTCGCGTCGTCGCATCATGCCGCCCATACCCATATCAAGCGTAATGTCGCGCCGAAACGCGCCCAGGGCGACCAAATCAGGCATTACACCGTCAAGGCTCTCAGGTAGACGCTCAATTCGAGTGGCATGTGTGCTGCCCACCTCGATTGGTAGGATATCAAAGCCGGCTTTTTGTGTGCGGCCCATCATTCCACCTCCCATCATTCCACCTCCCATCATGCCGACATTAGGGTTCGGGCCGCTAACCAGGACATCGTTAGTGCCATCGGTGAAATCGATTAGCACTTCCGCCCGCTCTCCGGGTGCCAGCCGCAGGACTTCGATCGTCGTAGGCCGATCCAGAAAGCCCGCGTCCGTGGCGACAAGATGCAGCAAGCGCCCCGCACGAGAGGCCAGATCGTAGACACGCGCGTTCGAGCCGTTGAGCAATCGCAAACGCACAATGCCACGTGGCACTACGGCCTTGGCTCCCACCTGACCGTTAACCAGGATCACATCGCCGGTAAAGCCCATCATCTCGTCGTGCATGCCGGGATCGTAGACCATCTTTCCTCTTCGGTCGAAACGTCGGTCCTGGATCACCAGGGTCAGATCATCGATTCCATACTCGGTTGGCAGACCGCGTTCGTCGTCCCGTCCATCCGACAATTGGATGACACCGGCGAGGCCTTTTTGAACATGATTTGCTGTGTGCAAATGGGTGTGTGAGTGATACCAAATTGTCGCTGGTGGCTGATTGATATCAAGCTCAATCGACCATTTCTTTTTAGGTTCGATCGGCATGTGCGGACCGCCATCCGCATAACCGGGCACGAGAAGGCCATGCCAATGCAGAGCGAATGGCTCGGTTAAATGGTTGGTGACAGAGGCCGCCACAGCCCTGTTAGCAGCAAGCCTGAGTGTCGGTCCCAAAAAAGTCTGATTATTGAAGCCCCACGTCGCCGACGCCGTGCGGCCGATGAAAGCCGTCTCTGCATCCTGCGCAACAAGGTCAAAAGCGCCAGAAGAGGTTGCATCGAGCAAAGGAGGCATCTGCAGCACGCTGCCTTCAGGCTGAGCCCGGATCGGTCGCGGCAGTCCGGCGGCCAAGCCGGCTGCACAGACACTGGCCAAAAAAGCGCGTCGCGTCACTGTCATCGGTTCGCCTTTTCCCTTGTTGTAGTGCATGTCAACGGGGTTCGGGCAGTGCCCGCAGACATCATGTTATGTATCTCAACCGCGACCTCATGCCAGATCACGTCGCAGGGCAGCAGCAGTCCAATGTCAAGTTCAGCGTCTAAGGCACGGTGCAACAGCCACGGTTTGCACATGCCCAGGAGCGTGACCTTCTTCGTCGCCTTGACGTCGATATGCGCCTGCACACTCAGCCCATCGGTCTTGAGTGCGTCGAACACTCGTTCTCCAGTCCATGCGAAATCCTGGTCGTCTAGGGCGCAATGCAAGCCGTAGGCGACTGTCCGGCTGTTGATTCTCGGGTGGGCAAGAGGCTCATGCATGGCTGATCCCTCATTTGGTAGCTGGGACCGTCTGCATACGGTCTATCATCATCTGCATCATGGACAGCATCATGTCCATACGCTGTTCCATCAGGCCCTGGCGCGCGGCAATGTCAGCCGGTTTGTCCGTTGCAGCGTCTGCGCCCATGCCACCGCCCATGCTACCGCCCATGCTACCGCCCATGCCACCGCCCATGCCACCGTCCATCATGTTCGCGTGGTCCATGCTACCCATCATGTTCATTCCGCCCTGCATGAGTTTCATGTGTTCAGCCATCAGCGCATTGTGCTCGTCTGACGTTTTTGCACTGATCATCTTACTGTGCATTTGCTGCATATCCTTCATTTGCCCAGCGTAGTCGGGAGCAGTAGCACCCGTGACTTCTGATTGCGCTTGGCCGACTTGGGTGGCAGTGTCAAGCGTCGCGTGATGGCCGTCATGTTGATCACCAGTGCTGGCCCAGGCTGAGGTTGCCAGAGCGGCGCTGGTCAGAATGGCGATAGATAAAAAAGTACGAACGTAGGTCATGTTGAACTCCTGGTCAGCTAAAGATGGTTATGACTGTGTGGGACCACTCTGTGTACGATGCGAAACTCAGTTTGGAGCGTGTATATCGCCCGCGTTCTAATCTGGGACGACACTAATGGAAATAGGGCGTACTTGAAGCATTATCGGATCTCCGGTTCAAGACGGACTAGCATCAAAAGTGACAGCGGTGCTGCTTATTGATCATGTTACCGACCCACCTCTGACGAAGCGATGACGCCATCATTACAGTTACGTAATGCTGCTTCATGTGCGACGGCTCAAAAAATGTGGCTCATTATTGAATAAGGCGTGATCATCAGCATCAACGAAAGACGCGAGAACCTGTGCTAAAGCAAGGAGCCCAATCTCTTTGTCGACATGCAGATACTCAGCCGATATCGCAGGTGACGGATCCGAAGTCCTTAAGTACATCGTAAGCAGAACCGCCTACAACGATGAGTCTGATATGTCACTAGCAAGATCAGAAGTTAAGCTCTTCTTGCGGCTCAGGTATTGACGATGTCTGGCGGATTGCTCCGCCAGACAGAGCCTAGACTTTGACCCGCCGCAGCCTTAGCGCGTTTAGCACGACTGACAGCGACGAGGCGCTCATCGCGAAGGCGGCAAAGATCGGACCGATCAAGATGCCGAGGAATGGATAAAGTATGCCTGCCGCGATCGGGACACCTGCAGCGTTGTAGATCATCGCGAAAAACAAATTCTGACGGATGTTGCGCATGGTCGCGTGTGACAGTTTTCGGGCCCGAACGATGCCGTCGAGATTGCCCTTGACCAAGGTAATGCCAGCGCTTTCGATGGCCACGTCAGCGCCGGTGCCCATGGCAATGCCGACATCGGCCTGTGCCAGAGCAGGCGCGTCATTGACCCCATCGCCAGCCATCGCCACTTTTTTCCCTTTGGCTTGCAATTCTTTGATGATGTTGACCTTGTCCTCGGGCAGGACGTCGGCCCGGATCTCATCGATGCCCAACCGGCTCGCGACTGCCTGTGCCGTGCGTTCGTTGTCGCCGGTCGCCATGATGATCCGAAAGCCTTGCTCATGCAGCGCCTTAAGCGCGGCAGGCGTGGTTTCCTTGACCGGGTCGGCAACACTCACCAGCCCTGCAATGACACCATCCAGCACGATGAACATGACCGTCTCGCCGTCGTCCCTGCGCGCGTTGGCGGTTTCGACCAGCGCGCCACTATCGAGCCCCAGATCCCGAATCAGAGCTGCATTGCCGAGAGCCACGGCTTTGCCGTCTACCCGACCCTTGACGCCCTTGCCGGTTACGGCCTCGAAGTCCTCGGCCTTGGCAAACTCGACGCCACGCTCCTCGGCCCCGCGCACGATAGCCTCCGCCAGCGGGTGTTCAGATCCCCGCTCAAGCGAGGCCGCAAGGCGCAGCACCTCGGCTTCATCATGTCCCGCCTCAGGCAAAACCGCGACCAGCTTGGGTTTGCCTTCGGTCAGGGTGCCAGTCTTGTCCACGATGAGGATGTCGATCTTCTCGAAGCGCTCCAGTGCCTCGGCGTTCTTGATCAGCACGCCCATCTGTGCACCGCGTCCGGTCGCCGTCATGATTGACATCGGTGTGGCCAGCCCAAGTGCGCAAGGGCAGGCGATGATGAGCACAGCCACCGCAGAGACGAGTCCATAGGCTAGTGCGGGCTCCGGTCCCCAGATCGCCCAGGAAATGAACGATAGAATCGCGATGACGATGACGGCGGGCACGAACATCCCGGCCACCTTGTCGGCATATTTCTGAATAGGTGCGCGGCTACGCTGCGCGTTTGAGACCATCTGCACAATCTGGCTGAGCACGGTGTCGGCACCCACGCGTGTCGCCTCGATTACAAGACTGCCAGTGCCGTTGATCGTGGCCCCAGTGACAGGCTCTCCCGCAACCTTTTCGACCGGAACGGGTTCGCCCGAGAGCATCGATTCATCCACGGACGAGCGACCTTCGACAACCACGCCATCCACCGGTACCTTATCGCCGGGGCGCACCCGCAGGTGATCACCAAGTTGCACTTGGTCAAGATCGATTTCTTCTTCGGTACCGTCACGCCGTATGACGAGCGCGGTCTTGGCAGCCATATCGAGCAGCGCCCGGATCGCTTTACCAGTACCTTCGCGCGCCCGCAACTCCATCATCTGTCCCAGCAGGACCAGAACCACAATCACGGCGGCCGCTTCAAAATAGACGCCAACGTTGCCGTTTGTGTCACGGAACCCTTCAGGGAATAGTTCGGGTGCGACCACCGCCACGATGCTAAACAGATAGGCTGCGCCGACCCCCATCGAGATCAGGCTGAACATGTTGAGATTCAGTGTGCGCAATGAATTGTAGCCACGCACGAAAAACGGCCAGCCCGACCAGAGTACAACCGGCGTCGCAAGAACTAACTCGATCAAGAGTGAAGTGCGTTCTCCGAACGCTTGCATCAAATATGTAAATCCAACGTACGGGCCCATCGCCAGAACTAATATCGGAATCGTCAGCACCGCACCAACCCAGAACCGTCTAGTGAAATCTACCAGTTCGGGATTCGGGCCGTCATCTTCGAGGCTCACGGTTTCTGGTTCCAACCCCATACCGCAAATCGGACATGACCCCGGCTCCGTACGTCGCACCTCGGCGTGCATTGGGCAGGTATAGACCGTGCCCGAATAGCCTTGCGGCACGGTGTCATATTGTCCACCCTTCACGCCACCAGGAACCGGCCCGTGTGCATGTGTTGTGTGGCCATGATCCATTTCATGGTTATGGCCCTGATGCGTCTCATCTGAGACTTCTGACTCAGACACCAGGAACATACCGCATTTCGGACAGGAGCCTTCCTCGGTGTTGCGCACCTCAGGGTGCATCGGACAGGTATAGACTGCTCCAGAGTAGCCTTCGGGGACCGTATCATAGCTTTGATCAGCCTCCGCGTTCTTGCCGATCCGGTCTCTTGTCGCGTTCATCTTGCATCCTTTCTTGTCGTCAACCGTTGGCGCGTCACGCGCGGTTGGTTGATAATTTAGTGATAAATCATGTCGTCAGCATGAAGCTCGAGATAAGCAACTGTTCGCCATCCGCGCTATAGGCAATTCCATGTATGTCCATCAGTTGCATCGTCGTTGCCTGGTTGGCTGTTTTTGTTGTCTGCCTTAGTCTGGCTAGTCCTTGATCGGGGCGTGGTCAAGCAATGGTTTGGAAGCGGTTGTATCGACTTGGCTATTTTTGGTCTGTTGCTCCTTGTCGCACGACTGCATGCTTTTCATCATAAACAGCATCATCAGTGGGCAAATCAAGAAGAACAAGAATGGGGAGGCGGCTGCAATCCATTCACGGGCGGCGGGAAAAACTGAGTACGCCACGATAATGATGGCGCCCAGACCGAGCGCATACTTGATCATAATCTTCATATTGCACTTCATTATTATTTCCTAAAGATCAGTAAATCAACCAGAACATCCAAGATAGCCATGAATTAACACGATATTAGGCAGTGTAGTGTTCTCTACCTGTCAGTTAGATTACAACTTCATTACATGTTTGTTATGTACAAGCGCTATTCTGCAATGAGGTGGCACTTCGTATGGTCTTGCTCAATCCACAAAATTGATGAAAAAATATTAAGAATCAAGTAGCTCGTTGCCTGAAAATGTAGGCAACATTATTAATATATGGAGAGGTTAGTATCGTATGAAGGTGGATTTTTAATCATGAAGATCAACCTGCGGCATTGAGCACCACCCCAAGATAGCAATAAGTCATAATTGCATGGTTCGTCCACTAATGAAAATCGTTAAAAGACGGGCGGTCTGTGTGCCAGAGCTACAACTCTCATAAAGACACATCTTATGGATCACTAAAGAATCAATATGAAAATAACAAAATCAGTGGAAATTAATCTGTTTTTCATCGCACTTGCCATCAACTTTATCTGGGAAATGCTGCAGATGCCGCTATTTTCCTATCCTGAGAATGCATCTTTGGCGCAGATCAATCTCGCCTGCATACAGGCCTCCGTGGGCGATGCCACAATGGTAGTAATCGCTTTCTGGTTCGTTGCGTATTTGCGAAAGAGTAGAGCGTGGTTTCTTCATCCGTCTGCATCATCACTTGCCTTGTTCCTTTTGCCTGGAATAATCATGACTATCGCGTTTGAGGCAATAGCAACAGAACTGCTTCATCGCTGGACATACGCAGATTCGATGCCTATTCTGCCTATTCTTGGCACCGGATTAGCTCCGCTTGGGCAATGGTTAGTGCTACCACCAGCCATTCTTTTTATCCTAAGGCGCCAAGTGCGGCTGTCGAATTAACATGGGCCAATTAAAATCTCGTGATCAAAACGTTATTTTCGTGTCATGCGGGAGTAGATACGCATGAGTGCAGTCAATGTCTAGTTCGTTAGTGTTGAACGTGTGGTAACGTCAAACGATCTCAAGACCTGTTTCCACATCAATCGTGGCGTCACTATGGTCTTATGGGAGATAAGCCCAAACGCCGGCAAGCTCCGTCACTCGCCTGGGTGCTCTGATACTTTTGCATTATGCCTGATGACTTGCCCGTCTTCTCTTGGTCCTCCACCATCAGAAATTCCATGAAAGACCCTGAGGTTCCCTCCTCAAAGTGGCGGCTCAATGCTGGCTGCCGCGCAATGCGGATACGCCCATCGCCCACGCAAATGACATGTACATGACATGAATGTAATGCGTGGGTCATCTTCCTGTGCGCACGCGACAGCTAATCTACTTAGATTCCGACATCATTCCGCTGCAAGATTTGCGGCCATCAGGAGTTGCAATGATTCGTTCTTCATCCCTCGTGCTGCGCGCAGCGGTGCTCCAACGCAGTGATTTCAGCGGCGTGGCCGTGGACCAGGAGTTCCACCTAGTTCAAGGCGGCTGCTGGAGCTAGCGCGAGGGAGCCCAGATGCGCCTGCCTGGATCCTGGTGCCGCGCCAATCAGACCAATGTATCGTCGACGCAAGCCTTCGCACTCGACGTCGAAGCGACGGTGTGTGTCACCGCAGAGTACCGACTCGGACTGCACATCGATACCGGCGAGGCCAACGCTGCAGCGATTCCTCAGGTTGCCGACAGTTTACTGATGCCGACCTCGTGTCACGCAAAGCTCACTGTCTGCTAACCCATCCACCATCGATTTATTAAAAGGACGAGCCAATCATGACCACCGTTTCGAAACGCCAACGAACCCCGATCAAGTCGGCGAGCAAGAAGACCAAGGCAAGCATCACGGCCATGCCTGTAGCGCCTCCCAGCGAGATGACCGAAGCGCCGTCGGCGTGGACAGAAGCGTTTAACTACTACGTGGATATGGTTCAGCGTAGCGTTCTGTTCCTTGACGTGCTGCGCGAGCGCGGAGACAACATGTTGGCGCACGAGCGTGCCGGGCAGCCGCCGCTGCTCGATTTTGATCACGAGATGATTCTCGACGCACGAACATTCGAGCGGCCGGCCAACTATGCGCTGCTGCGCATCACACGTTGCGGACCGACGCATGCGAGCAACTTCGAACGGCAAGACCTACGGCCAGTGATGGTAGTCGATCCACGCGCCGGACACGGGCCGGGCATTGGCGGCTTCAAGCACGACTCTGAAGTTGGCGTCGCACTCCACCAAGGCCACCCGACCTATTTTGCGATCTTCTATCCCGAACCGTGCCCGGGCCAGACACTGGCCGACGTGATTCATGTGCTGCGTGCATTTGCCGAGGAAGTTGCCAGACGCCATGATGGCTTCGCGCCCATTCTGTACGGCAATTGCCAAGGGGGTTGGGCAGTAGCACTGCTAGCCGCCGACTGTGAGGGCCTCGACGGGCCAGCGGTGCTCAATGGTTCGCCTCTCTCGTATTGGGCAGGAGCCGAAGACGTCAATCCGATGCGGCTGGCCGCCGGACTGCTGGGAGGCGCGTGGTTGACCCATCTGATGGCCGATCTTAACGGCGGCCGACTCGATGGCGCCTGGCTGGTCGAGAACTTCGAGAAGCTTAATCCAGCCAATACCCTGTGGCAAAAGAATTACAACCTCTTCGCTAACGTCGACACCGAACGCGAGCGCTTTCTTGAATTCGAACGCTGGTGGTCGAGCTATTATTTCCTTAGCCGTGAGGAGATACTGGCCACCGTCGAGAACCTGTTCATAGGCAATCGCCTGGAACAGGGTCAGGTGCGTCTTGATATTTGCGACATGGAAGATCATGCCGCCTGCGTCATCGACCTGAAGCAAATTCGCAACCCCATCGTCGTGTTTGCCTCGAGTGGCGACAATATTACGCCGCCGCACCAAGCCCTTGCCTGGGTGCCAGCCATTTACCCGGACACCGCAGCGCTGAAGGCGGCGGGCCAGCGCATCATTTACCTGCTCAATACGCACGTGGGGCACCTAGGCATTTTCGTGTCTGCCACCGTAGCTCAGCATGAGCATCGAGCGATCCTGGAAAATATCGAAGCATACAAGGACCTGGCGCCGGGTTTGTATGAAATGAAGATTGACACCTTCGCCGATGAAACCGTCTCAGACGACACCGCCAGGCCGCACTCTCACAAAGCCGCACTTGCAAAGCTTAGTGTGCACTTCGAAGAGCGCCGCGTTGAGGACTTGCACTTCGAGTATCCACGCCAGGCGTTCGAGAAGGTAGATGCACTGTCTCAGTGGAACGAATCTATCTATCGCACCTGGATCAGTCCATGGATCAAGGCCAGCGCCAACCCAGCATCGTCCTTCCTGCAAAAATGGGGGCACCCGATGCGCATGCAGCGCTACCTGTTCTCGCCGCAGATCACGCCCGCGATGGCGTGGGTGCCTTTCGCGGCCGCATGGGCCAAGCAAGCGCGCCAGCCGGTATCCACTGACAACCCATGGCACGCCAGCGAACAGGCGGCAAGTAAGGCGATCGCGGATGCGCTGGAACAGTGGCGCGTTCAGCGTGATGCCGCGCAGGAGCAGCTGTTCACGCAGTTGTATGGTGGGACCTGATCTTCGCCACCTGCTAACGCAGGTCGGGGAGGGGCCGGAGAACACGCCACAGGAATCTATCACCTCTTAACACAAGGATTTTTGTATGACTTGGCTTACAGAAAACTGGCTTTGGGTACTGTTTGGTGGGGCGTTCATCGCCATGCACGTATTCGGCCACGGATGCCATGGCGGTCACGGCAAAAGAAAAGGCAGCGAACTCCTGGAAAAGCAGCCCGATGACGCCGACGCGATTAAACGCCCAGGCCCGATCGATGCCGACCGACATTAGGAGAACAAACAGACTGGAGGATGGCTGCCACCGTGGGCGCAGACGTCAGTGTTGTGGTGCTGGTCGGCACATCGGCCATGCGAAGCCCCGGCATGGTCCGAACCATGGCGACTGTCGCGGCCTGGCGGCATTGCTCGATGCCGCCGGTCATGGAGACGGAAGGTCAGCATGCCGCCTGAGAAAATGCCCAATGCATTATTGATTACACAAAATACGACGTTTACGCTCTTTTATACGTTCGTTTGCGAGGGATACTGACACCCAGTACAATCAGCCCGTGATGAAAAAATGCCTCTTGCTTTTTATGTTGATTCTGCTGCCGCTCCAGGCCTCCTGGGGCGTTGTGAGTATGTATTGTCAGCAAGAGCGAGAAGTTTGCACTGAGAGCTGTTATCGCGGCGATCAAGAGCAGCTCGTCTATATGATCGACGAGTCAAATCAAAGCAGTTCAACCTCGGGGTTCCCGGAACAACACGAGCAGTCGTGCCATGCACCGGTTGCGTCAATTGTTTCGTCCTCACATCAAACTATCCCTTCCTTATCTTCTAGCCTGGCCCTTCAGTTTTATGAGGCGCCTTTGAGCTTGCCGATCTTTTCCGAGCGGCCCGAGCGGCCCCAGTGGCTTTTTCCTGCCTAAGCTGGCACGCCGCTGATTCAACTTTCCTCCTGCTCCACACCTACGTCTTCAGCGTCGTCGCGTTCATTTAACTTTGAGCGCGTGCCCAGCCACTTGCGACGGTAGCGCTTAGCCCTGCATGTAACGAACGGTCCGTTGCATATCGGCGCTTGGCCGGAATCCGATTCTACCCAGTAATTAACATTTTTATGGGCTAAGGTCGACGGTGCTTGAAGCCATCAATCTAGAGTGCGTGCGCGGTGAGCGTCGCTTATTTCATAATTTGAGCTTTCAGCTCAAGGCTGGCCGGTGCCTGTTGGTACACGGCGAGAATGGCAGTGGTAAAACCAGCCTTTTACGCATGCTGGTAGGACTCACGCCTCCAGCTTCCGGTGCCGTTCATTGGCAAGACACTTCGATAAGGAAACTGGGCGACGAATACCGTCGCGAGCTACTTTATTGTGGTCATCCGTTGGGCCTTAAGGATGATCTAAGTGCTGCGGAAAACTTGATTTCCAGCATAGCGTTGACTAACGAACTCGTTACCCGTGACGCCGTGTACGACGCGTTATGCCAGGCTGGATTGCAAGGCAGGGAACATTTATTGGTGCGAGCCTTGTCGCAGGGTCAAAAGCGCCGCGTAAACCTGGCCAGACTCCTGCTGCAACAGCGTGTCTTGTGGGTACTCGACGAACCCCTAACTGCATTGGATACGCAGGCTAGCCAATGGGTAGTGCGGATGGTTGACCAGCATCTGAGTAACGGCGGCATCACCGTCTTAACCACTCATCAGAATTTAACCCTGGCCAGCGCGACACACACTATACGGGTAGGCGTATGAGCGACAACATTGGCTTATCCGTACTTCGCGGCGTAATACATCGGGACTTAAGGCTCGCCATGCGACGCAAGACTGATGTGCTGACACCGCTTTTTTTCTTTGCCATCGTCGTCAGTCTGTTTCCGTTGGGTATCGGTTCTGAGCGCGACACGTTGCGGCAGATCGCTCCAGGCATTCTTTGGGTGTCAGCGTTGCTGGCGAGCATGTTGTCGCTTAACCGGCTGTTCGAACAGGACTATGCCGACGGAACTCTGGAGCAGATGGCTCTTTCACCCGCACCGCTTGGAATTCCGGTGCTGGGCAAGATCATAGCGTACTGGTTGCTGACCGGTTTTCCCTTGACATTGCTGGCTCCGCTCCTGGCAATGCAGTTCGATTTGCCAACCCCTTCGTTACTGATACTGGTTGCGTCCCTGGCCATTGGTACGCCAGTACTTAGCTTTATTGGCGCGATCGGAGCAAGTCTGACGCTGGGCCTGCGAGGCGGCAGTGCCCTTGTCGCGTTGCTTGTTCTTCCGCTTTATGTGCCGGTGCTGATCTTTGGCGCGGGCTCGGTAGACGCTGCCGCTGCCGGCATAGGTGTTACGGCGAATTTATCGCTTCTAGGTGCCGTGCTGGTTTTAACTGGTTTTTTTGCACCGTGGGCTACAACCTTGGCTTTACGGATTGCGTTGGAATAATGAGTAAGTGAATGATTAATTGGTTTAAATACTCATCGCCCAAAATGTTCTACCCGCTTGCGGGCAAGCTGATTCCGTGGTTTGCAACGGCCGCAGCAATTTTGGCGATTATAGGGATGTATGTGGGGTTCTTCATGGCGCCCACCGATGCCCAACAAGGCGAGGGCTATCGCATTATCTTTCTGCATGTGCCGGTCTCCTGGATGTCGATGTTCATTTATTTGGTCATGGCTATTTGGGCTGCGATAGGGTTGGCATTTAACAGCCGCTTGGCGGCCATGATGGCCTCGGCCTTGGCCCCCACCGGCGCCATGTTCACTTTCCTTTCACTCTGGACGGGTGCTTTGTGGGGCAAACCCATGTGGGGAGCCTGGTGGGTCTGGGATGCGCGCCTGACCTCTGAGCTGATTCTATTGTTTCTGTACATGGGCTTTATGGCGCTGCAGTCAACGATCGATGAGCCACGGCGCGCGGATAAGGCTGGTGCCATCCTTGCTCTTGTTGGCGTGGTCAATATTCCGATTATTTACTTTTCAGTGCAATGGTGGAACACCCTGCATCAAGGAGCGTCTGTTTCGCTGACACAAGCCCCTTCAATGGCGGCACTCATGCTGATGGGCATGCTGCTTATGGCCTGGGCGTCATGGATGTATACGGTGGCGATTGTGCTGATGCGCGTGCGCTGCATCATTCTGGAGCGCGAACAGCATGCCGGGTGGTTAAACGAATTGAAGGAGGTAAAGCAATGAATTGGACGAGTCCCACCGATTTTTTTGCCATGGGCGGCTATGGTCAATACGTATGGGGGGCTGTCGGCGTGACCATTGTCGCTCTGTACGCTGAATGGTTTCTGCTGTGCCAGCGTCGCAAAGCGGCTTTATCGCAGGTAAAGCGCCAGTTAATCCTGAGAAAGGAAGAATCTCGATGAAAAATCGCCATAAACGCCTCGCGCTCATTACTGGTGGCTTAGCCGTATTTGGCATTGCCACGGCGTTGGTGCTCAATGCTTTTCAAAACAATCTTGTGTTCTTTTTCACCCCTACGCAGGTGAGTGCCGGTGAGGCTCCCAAGGGGCAGACATTTCGCGTCGGAGGTATGGTGCAAGTCGGCAGCGTCCAGCGCCAGAACGACGGGCTGACGGTGAAATTCGTCGTGACCGATACCGCCAAAATAATACCGGTCAGCTATACGGGAATATTGCCCGACCTGTTTAGTGAAGGTAAAGGGGTGGTAGCCCAAGGCAAGCTAGGAGTCGATGGGCTTTTCCGAGCCGAAGAGGTGCTTGCCAAACACGATGAGAACTACATGCCCCCCGAAGCGCAACATGCGCTGGATGAGGCAGCCAAGAACACGACTACTGCAAGGCCATAACACTCATGATTCCTGAACTCGGTCATTTCTCATTGATTTTGACGCTATTCGTGGCGCTAGCACAGGGTTGTTTCGCCCTAGCTGGTGCAGCACGTGGCAATACCGTCTGGATCGCCTTTGCTCGACCTGCCGCGCGCGTGCAGTTTCTTCTGATTATTGTCAGCTTCACGGCGCTTAGTTGGTCTTTCATCGCTAAGGATTTTTCGGTGGCTTATGTCGCCCAGAACTCTAATTCGCAACTGCCCTTACTTTACCGTATGGCCGCTGTCTGGGGCGGCCACGAAGGATCGCTTTTATTATGGCTGCTGATGCAGACAGGCTGGGCGTACGCAGTAAGTGTATTTTCAAAGCAACTACCCGATGTCATGGTGGCACGCGTATTGGGTGTGCTGGGCTTGGTCACAGCTGGATTCTTGCTCTTTGTGCTGCTTACCTCTAACCCATTCGAGCGTCTGATACCTGCACCGATAGAAGGTATGGACCTGAATCCGTTACTGCAAGATATTGGACTGATTTTTCATCCTCCACTGCTTTACATGGGGTATGTCGGGTTTTCCGTAGTATTTGCATTTGCCATTGCGGCGCTACTGGCAGGGCAGCTCGACTCAACATGGGCTCGTTGGTCCAGGCCCTGGGCGACGGCAGCGTGGTTGTTCTTGACTTTAGGTATCGCTTTGGGAAGCTGGTGGGCATACTACGAACTGGGCTGGGGCGGTTGGTGGTTTTGGGACCCAGTAGAGAACTCCTCATTCATTCCTTGGTTGGTCGGTACCGCGTTGATTCACTCCCTGGCGGTGACTGAAAAGCGTGCCAGCTTTAAGAACTGGACGGTGCTACTTGCTATTAGCACATTCTCGCTTTCACTACTGGGGGCCTTTCTGGTGAGATCAGGCGTGTTGACATCAGTACACGCTTTTGCCACTGATCCGCGCCGAGGCGTGTTCATTTTGATGTTATTTGCCACGGTGGTGGGGTCGTCTCTGTTTTTGTTCGCGCTGCGCGCGCCCAAGGTGGGCATGGGAGGGCGGTTTGAACTGATATCGCGCGAATCTCTCTTGTTAGCGAACAATGTATTGTTGGCGGTTGCGGCTGGGGCCGTGATTCTTGGAACGCTATATCCGCTCTTCATTGACGCGCTCGGGCTAGGCAAACTTTCTGTGGGGCCGCCTTATTTCAATGCCGTCTTCATACCCTTGATGGTGCCGGCGCTGCTACTCATGGCTGTAGGCCCGGTGGCTAACTGGAAATCAGCCAAGATAAGTACTCTGATAAAACACCTGCATGTCCCCGCTTTGGTCGCGCTAGTGATCGGTGCCAGCGTTCCGCTCCTTTTAGGACGCTGGTCTCTACTGGTGGCTTTAGGTGTGGCATTGGCCACCTGGATTGCCACAGCGGTGATCAAGAGTATCTTTGACCGTATGCGTGCTACGCACAGTGGGCTGTTAGCCCAACCGCGTAGTTGGTTGGGCATGCATGTGGCGCATTTGGGAATTGCCGTATTCGTAGCCGGCGTGACGCTCGTCATGGGCTATGAAGCCGAACAGGACGTGCGCATGACGCCCGGCAGTACGGTAAGCACAGGGGGTTACGACTTGACCTTTCTTGGCGTCAATAAGGCACAGGGGCCTAATTATGTCGCAGAAATCGGTGATATCGAACTGTCACGTGATGGACGGGTCTTACGTTTGCTCCACCCCGAAAAACGCAGCTACATCGCCTCAGAAATGCCCATGACGGAAGCGGCGATTGATGCCAATGGTTGGCGCCATGTGTACGTCGCCCTTGGCGAGCCGCTCGCCGACGGTGCCTGGAGCGTACGTGTTTACTTTAAACCATTCGTTGACTGGATCTGGGTTGGTTGCATTTTGATGGCTTTAGGTGGGCTGTTAGCCATCAGTGATCGCCGCTACCGTCTTAAGCGCCGCGAAAAAAAGCCTACCGTGATTGCGAGAGAGGCCACATCATGAGTCGTTTTGTATGGCCGCTGGTCGGCTTTATCGTGTTGGTGGGTTTTTTGGCTTTCGGTTTGACCCTCAGGCCCAGTGAAGTACCTTCGCCTTTTATTAACAAACCGGCACCGGGCTTTACTTTACCCCTGCTGATGTCACCAGAAGACACATTCTCGCCGGAAGCTATGAAAGGCAAGGTGTGGGTGCTTAATGTGTGGGCTTCCTGGTGTTATGCCTGTCTTGAAGAGCATCCTGTGATTACAGATCTAGCTACAACGCATGCGGTGCCTATTGTTGGCCTTAACTACAAGGACGTGCGGGGGGAAGCGATTTCATGGTTAGAGCGCTATGGCAATGGGTATGTGTTTTCTGTATCTGATACGCAGGGGCGTGTGGGCATCGACTATGGCGTTTATGGCGTGCCTGAGACCTTTGTTATCGATAAGGCAGGGCTCATTCGTTACAAACACATTGGAGCAGTGACAGACAGCGCGATGCGCGACACGCTGCTACCTCTGATACGGGAGCTTGAGAAATGAAACATTGGTGGCTGGCATTGCTATGTGCTCTCATCGCCTTGCCATCGTGGGCGAATAATGGCGCGGCGGAAAAACGTATGTTGGATATCGCTGGCGAGCTGCGATGTCTGGTGTGCCAGAACGAATCGATCGCGGCCTCACGCGCCGACTTGGCCGTGGATTTGCGTCAACAGATACGTGAGCAGATTCAAGCGGGTAAAAGCGATACCGAAATCAGAGCCTACATGGTTGAGCGTTACGGTGATTTCGTACTCTATCGCACGCCGTTAAAAGCCACCACGCTATTGCTATGGTTTGGACCCCTGTTGTTGCTGGCCTTTGGGTTTTTCGTCCTGGCGACAAGCTTGCGTCGCCGAAAAAGTAGTGTAGCTGACGCAGCGCTAAGCGACGATGAGCGCGAGAGGGCGGAGGCGCTGCTCGCGCAAACCACAGACATTGGAACATGATCATGAATTTGATTTTTACTCTTATAGCCGCATTACTCGTTGCAGGTGTCACTTTATGGCTCGGGTTTGTTCTGTGGCGTGGCCCCAAGCTAAATAGCACTGTCGATCACCATATGGTCAATGCGGCGGTATTGCGCGACCAACTGGTTGAACTGGAACAAGACCGTACCAACGGCACGCTATCTTCGACTAATTTTGCAGAAGCCAAACAAGATCTGCAACGGCGTGTCCTCGATGAGACAACACCCGCTCAGGCTGCTGGGCTACAACGTCAGGGTAGCAAGTACGCAGCGATAACACTGATTGTGCTGTTACCGGTGGCGGCAACGCTTACTTATCTATCGTTAGGCAATCTCGCAGTGAGGTTGCCCCTAAATGACGTAGTCCTTAGTTCCAGTTAAATTGGAACAAAGGAGCAAGAAATGTCAGATCAACA